>DATKST010000049.1:0-22613 GCA_035531475.1 Terriglobia bacterium | reverse complement strand
GAAGCGCGGCGGGAATTTGAGTTGCGGTATACGGCGGAAAAGAATTACGGGCAATTGATCGAAATTTACCAGAAAGCGGTGCATACCCGTGGGTGACCAACTGGCGGTTGTAAAAAGTGTGATGAACGGTGTCTTCTACGTGCTCGACGTGCGGGTGGACGCAGTGCAAATTCCAGACGTTCTGCCCCAAATGGAACGGTGGATTGAAGATGGCAGCGAAGGTCATTATATTGCCGTTACGGGCATGCATGGCATCATGGAGTCGCGGCGCGATGCCTACTTCAAGGAAGTGCTGGCCGCTGCGGACCTGGTGGTTCCGGACGGCATGCCGCTGGTGTGGTTGGGGCGAGCCAACAATTTCCCGCTCCAGCACCGGGTCAGCGGCCCGGAGCTGATGGAGGCATTCCTGCAAAAAACCGGAGACCATTACCGTCATTTCCTTTACGGCGGTGCGGAGGGCGTGGCGGACGACCTTGCCCGCAACATGAAAACGCGCTTCGGGAGCGATGTGGTGGGCACCTACACGCCGCCCTTCCGGCCGCTCGTCCGCGAGGAAGATGACGAGGTGGTTGAGACCATTCGCGCCTTAAAGCCGGATGTGGTGTGGGTGGGATTGAGCACTCCCAAGCAGGAACGCTGGATTTTTGAGCATCGCCACAGGCTGGGGGTTCCATTAATGCTCGGCGTGGGAGCCGCGTTTGACTTCCATACGGGCCGGGTGAAACGCGCCCCCCAATGGATGCGGACTCGGGGCCTGGAGTGGAGCTACCGGCTGATGAAGAATCCGCGGCGGCTTTGGCACCGGTACCTCGTATACGGATCACAGTTCGCTTTCCACGCATCCGTGGAAGTCCTCAAGAACAAGCTGAGGGCAGCGAGTCGTGTCAATGCCTCCGAATTGGACTCATGACTTGTGGTGAGACTGGCGGCCTTCCGGCAAGTTCCCCTGGCCTGGATTCTTCCCCATGCAGCCCTGGCACGGGTTGTTACCTCCTGCCCTTCGTAATTATGGCGACGTATTCTTACAACGAGCTTCAATAACCCCTCACCCCCAGCCCCTCTCCCCAAAGGGTAGAGGGTGGCCGCTCAGCGCCGTTCCCGCGTTCAACCAGCGCCCCTTCCCCGCGGGCCCTCTCCCTAAAGGGGAGAGAGTGGCGCTGAGCGCCGGGTGAGGGGGACTCAAAATACGTCAGAGAAGTCACGAAATGCTATACTCACAACATCACGGCGGGAAACGCGGGCGTTCGGTTGTTTAAGAATTGAATCGTTCTTATCAAAAGAATTGACTTCCGGGGAGGACTTCGAGGATTATCAAAATATATGAATCCGGAAATAAACCGTTCCTATAGCCTTTCCAAGTTGGACCTGCCTTGCCGTCTGGCAGTAAGAAAAGACACCGGCTTGACGGATATTTCAAAGTTCGTTATAGAGGGGCTCCAAGTCGGCCAGCAGGTGATCGCCCTGGCGGGCGCGGCTTGCCTGCGCGAGCTGGCCCGTGATTTGAGCGAGGAAGGACTGCGCCCGGAAGCTTTACTCCGCAACGGCCGGCTGGTTTTTCTGACGGCCCCCAATTGCCTTTCCACGCTGGTCAAACCGGATGATCCACTGCAACGCAGCCCTCTGCGCACCAAGGTGCCTCTGCTCCGCTGGGTTTGCGACTGGTCCTGGGCTTATTCCCACGCCATGGACTTGGCGACGGTTCTGAATTATCAGGTTAAAGTTCACGATTTTATCCGCCATCTCGGAGCCTTCTCACTGTGCACGGTCCACAGCCAAGAGCTTGCCCGAAATTCGCTTCTTGCCGTGCTTGCCGATCATCGACGGGCGATCCGGTACCCTGAGAAGGGTGCTTCTGCAAAGATTCCGGTGTTCGCTCAAGGCTTGACCCGGTACTAACGTCATTCTTCAGGCGAGTGGCTAACCGGCAAGTGAGGATGTACATTCGGGCCTGCGCCGCTAAATAGTCGCGGTCGCATCGAGTATCCCCGTGGATTCCTTTCTGCTTTCGAGTTCATCCCCCATCGCAGTCTTCCCTTTTGTGCCCGCTGCGCTTGCCAGTTCAAGGTTCGACGGGCTTACCCCCAATTCCGTTTCGATAAGGGGAAAACCCGTAGGGGCGACCTTGGCGGCCGCCTACGGGCGGCTACCAGACCCATTAGCGCTAACTTAACCTGTTTGGGCTTGAAACCGCTGTTCAACCTCGGATGGTGGAGGTCCGCAGGTTACTGGACGGTATATTCCGAGTGGCCGACCATACACCCGGAGGCCAGGTAAACGCTATGGCGTCAGGCGCGGGTAATCAGTGCAGACTCGTTGCGTGTTCGCCGTTCATTGATCGGGTCGGGGCTCGATGATAGGCTGGGAGATCCCATGACCCGCACACAGGCCGCCGTTGCCCTCGATCTTTGTCAAGCGCTGGTGGAGAGTTACGCAGTAAACGACCGAATGAACCAAGTTGTGCTCGATCATCTCGATCCCGGTGTGTGGCGCGCCAAACTGCCCGGGACAAGGGGACGTACAATCGCCGCAATCTTCTCGCACGTGCATAACATCCGCCGCAAATGGCTGAGGCTCTCGGCGCCGCATCTAAAGCTCCCTGCCCCGCTCGACCGCGGTCGCTGCTCGCAGAAGCAGGCTAGGGTAGCGCTGGCCGAAAGTGCTGCGCGCTGTTGTGAAATGCTCGCCGACGCTCTGGCCCGGCCCGAGGGCCGCGTCGAAACCTTTCGCCGGGACGGATGGGCGAGACCGTGGCCCGCCGGCGCAGCCATGGTGGCATACATGATTTCGCACGACGCCCATCATCGCGGTCAGGTGTGTATGCTGGCGCATCAGCTCGGATTCCCCCTGCCGGCCAAGGGCGCCTACGGGATATGGGTTTGGGAAAAACTGTGGAAGGAGTGCGGATTCACGCACCCGCGATAGTGCGTGGAAACCAGGCTCCAGTGGGATAGGGGGCTCAGTGAACAGGCCTTGGAGCTAACGCATACAAAGGAGAAGGAATGAGACCCTTGCTGGAAGGAAAGCGCGCCCTGGTCACCGGGGCGGCGCGGGGCATTGGCCGGGCCACAGCGGAAATGCTGGCCGCGCACGGCGCATCTGTGATTTTGAATGACCTGGATGGCGCCGCGCTGGAAGCGGTGGTTTCCGCCATCCGGTCATCCGGCTGCGAAGCTCACGCCGCCGCTGGGGACATCACTCAACCGGATTTTCCTTCTCAGTTGGCCGCACGCGCTCAAGAGCGGCTGGGCGGCTTGGATATTCTGGTGAACAATGCCGGCTTCACTTGGGATGGGACCGTCCACAAGATGACCGACGAGCAGTGGCAGTTGATCCTGGAGGTTCACCTGACCGCTCCATTCCGCTTGATCCGCGCGGCCGCACCGTTGCTCCGGGAAGCTGCAAAACAGGAATTAGCGGCCTCCGGAAAAGCTCGCGCCCGGAAGATTATCAACGTCAGCTCAACCTCCGGCACCCGTGGCAACTTTGGACAGGCCAACTACGCTGCGGCCAAAGCAGGTGTGGTGGGATTGACCAAAACACTCGCCCGGGAATGGGGTCCGTTCAACATTCAAGTGAACGCCGTGGCCTTTGGTGTGATTGATACACGCCTGACGGGTCCCAAGGACAAAGGCGAGAAGATCCGGCGCGGCGATACGGAGATCGAGTTGGGTATCCCCGCTGCCATCCGGCAGACCGCCATCAGTCAGATTCCGATGGGAAGGGCCGGCACTCCAGAGGAAGCGGCTGGCGCCATCCTCTTCCTGGCCTCACCCCTTTCGGATTACGTGTCAGGCCAAGTTCTGGAAGTGACGGGGGGAATGTAAAGACAAGATGGTGTTTGGCGAGTGAACCCCTCACCCGGCGCTGCGCGCCACCCTCTCCCGCCAGGAGAGGATTGTGGGCCGAAACCAAGCTTATTTCTTCGCCGGGCTTGGCGAGTTCTCCCGCATGAAGCGAAGAAGCTCAGGCAGTGTAGGCATCGCCTCAGAACATCCCACTTGCTGGACGACACACGCGGCACAAGCATTACCGTAGAGCAAAGACTCTTCCAGCGGCTTGCCTTCGGCCTGGGCAAAAACGAAACCTGCGGCGAAACCGTCGCCTGCGCCGATCGTACTGGTCACCGTGACGGGAAAGGCCGGGACGTGAACTTGCCGGTCCCGGGCGACCGCTATCGCGCCATCAGCCCCTTGTTTCCAGATTACTAGCTTCACGCCGTTGGCAATCGCCTCGGCGGCGATTTCGGCCTCAGAAGGGCGGGATGATCCGGGAGCAGCGAGCAAGCGAATCTCTTCGGCGTTGGCAATCAGCACGTCAATCCAGGGCCGTGCCGCTCGCGCCGCAGCACCGGCATCAGCGGGGGAATTCCAGGATGAGGCGCGATAATCCACGTCGAAAACGGTCGTGGCGCCTGACTCCTTCGACAAGCGCAAAGCTCGCAGTGTGGTTTCGCGGCTGGGATGGGCGCAGAGGCTGGTGCCGTTCGTAACGAAGAAGAAGCATTCACCGAGAGCCTGACCGATGGCATCATTCCATGAAAGGCAGGCGTCCACAGGATTGGCGCGGTAGAAGACCTGCTCAAAGCTGTGGGGAGGGGAAACCTCGGTAAGGCAAAGCGATGTGTTGTGGCCTTGGATAAATTGGACGAGGCTGGTATCAACCTGTTCGTCCGCAAGCACAGAAAGTAGAAACTTCCCGATGGCGTCCCCGGAAGTTGCCGCAACCATCCGAACCTTGCAGCCCAGGCGCGCCAAGCCGACGGCGATGTTGGCGGAAGATCCTCCCAAGCCGCAGCGAAAGCGCCGGACACGGTGCAAAGGCACGTGCCGCTCCTCGGAATAGAGGTCGTAGCCGATCCTCCCCAGCACCACGATGCGATGCATCCATCCTCCCGGCACAGCGAGATGATTGGCAAGGGTAACCGGCCAACCCTGCCATGTCAACGGTATCCCAGAACGTTCCGGCAGAGGTGGGACGGAACCCTGGAGAAAAGGGAGTAAACGGGAATGACGTGCGGCTCATCCGGATGATTCTCGCGGGTGGCGCCGACATCGATTCCTATGTCGGTGCCCCTGAACAATCTCCGCCAAACGGTGGCGATGCCGGGACAGCAGTTTTATCGCCGCCTCAATCATCTGCACCTCCTTGCCGCCAGAGCCGATGACCGTGAGCCCCGGCGTAGCACTTCACCGGGGCGCAGACCTGGAAGGCAATGTCTGCGCCACCCGCGGCAGACCGCTCCGCGCCCTGGTTAATTCATTTATTCCACCCTGAACGCGCCCTCAAGTCCGGGCGTCCATCTGCCGATGATGATAACGGACGAAGGAAATTAAGATTCGGTGCCAGGTCGTCCGCAGCGCACGATTGCGGAAAACTGGCCAAAAAGGAATGGACATCATGAAAAAGAAAATCAGGAAGGCGGCCTATTTGGCCGTATTTCTTGTTGTTTGCATGTGGGGAGGCTCGGCCGCCCAGGCGAACAACTATACGTTCAGCATCGGCAACTTCAGCCAGTCGAACATCGGCAATGTCAACGGCGCAACCGGCTATGATGCCTTGACGCTCACCGGAGACAATGGCAGCGTTACCCTGACCCCCGGCACTCCTGTCACGCTGCCCATCAGCAATGTATTTTTCAACGTCGGTTACACGGGCTCGAATTCCGGCGGCCCGGCCAACGAAGTGGCCACGTTCGCGGCCACCATCGATGGCGTGATGGAAACCTTCAACATTCCCTTCACCGTGGACATCGGTATGTATGCGGATACGCTAACGATTGCCAGCAACAGCTTGGATTTCAACCTCGGACCATCCGGCAAGGTTTCCCTTACTTCGGTTCAATTTGGCCCGCTCGCCGCTGGCGGCCCAACCACCGGCACGCTCGAGGGAACGTTTTCCATGAGCCCGGTTTCGGAGCCTGCCTCGCTTGCACTCTTCGGATGCGGCTTGTTAGGACTGGCCGGTATAGTGATGCTCCGTAACCGCGGCGTGGCTGCGCTGGCCGTGGCGAACTTATGCCCGGCGGAAGGTTTACAGAAATAATAATGTTGCTGGGGGCGGCCATCTTGCCCGGGCCTGCTCCTGAAGATGAACTTCAAACTGGCCACTCACCAAAACTTCACGGCGCCAGCCGCATTAGAACCGGCTGGCGCCGATATCCTCCTGGATTGCTCCCTTCCGAATTCCTGTTTCAGCAAGCAAGCGCAGACCTGAAAGGCAATGTCTGCGCCACCCGCGGCCCCCTGTACCGCGCCCGTTTCAGTTCGCGGACGGTTATCTCATAGAGTTTTAGCAAGACCTCATGGAGCAACGACTCGACCCCACTCGAATCGCCCTGCAGGTAATGGTGCAGTTTGCTGTAGCGGCGGCCAGAGACCGCCGCCACAGCAGCGAAAATGCACCACTACCGCCCTGCATGAACAATTGCAGCCGTTCTGTTAGTGAGATATTATTAGACATTGACCAAACCTCGGCCTTACTGTCGCAGAAGCGCCCAGGGCTGTCAGTCGAGTCGTGGGGCATCCCTGAAAGGCAATGTGCTTGCGCCTCCAAATCTCCTATTTCTGCAATCAACGATCAGGCTCCAACTCGGTCACCAACGAAAACGGTGCATTGAGATCGAGAAAACTCTGGCGATGACGCCGTTAAGCTACTCGCCCCGCGCTTCTTGTCACTATCCAGCAGAGAGGAAAAAATACAATTGCGAGCGGCGAAGCGGCCCACCGGACGGCCGATTTCCGATTGCGGATGTACCGTCGCTCACAAGGAAATATCAATACCCCAGAGGGTGCGGATGCATCCAATCACTTTGCTTCCTTCAGGATGATGAGGAGCTTCACCGTCACTCTTTTTTCTGCATCGAAAAAGGCTAAACCCGATGGCAAGGATGGGAACGAACATTGAGGAGCCAGCCGCCGGCTGTCTCGGAATACCGGTGAAGACGGCCGGATTCACCGGCTGGCGGCGCATTTTCCGGTCCTTGCACTATCGTGACTTCGGCCTGTTCTGGACCGGAAACTTTCTCTCGAACATCGGCACCTGGATGCAGAACCTGGCAGTGGGTTGGCTTCTGCTGGTGCTCACCAACTCCCGCTTTCTTCTGGGGCTGAATGGATTTCTTTCACTGGCGCCGGCCATGATTTTCTCCCTGCCGGGCGGCGTGATTGCTGACCGTCTGAACCGCCGCAAGCTCATGCTGTGGTCCCAGTCCGCCATGATGGTGCTGGCTTTCATCCTGGCGGTCCTCACCTCCTTCCGGATGGTGACCGTTTCGGAGATTCTGGCCATCGGCTTCTTCACGGGCGTTGCCACGGCGCTGAACAATCCGGCTTATCAGGCGCTGGTGCCGGACTTGGTGCCGCAGGAGGAGTGGCTGAACGCCATCGCCCTCAATTCCGCACAATTCAACATGTCACGCGCGGTGGGACCGACCATCGCCGGAGTGGTGATGGGGACGCTTGGCATGGCCGCCTGCTTTTATATGAATGGCGTGAGCTTTCTGGCCCTGATCGTCGCCCTCCTCATCATCGTGGTTCCGACACGCGCTTCCGATATTGCCAGTTCCTCCGTCTGGCGGGGAATGGCGGAAGGTTTGCAATACGTCCGCAGTCAACGCCTGGTTCTGGTGCTCCTTTCTTTGCCAGTGGTCCTGAGCCTTTTTGGGTTTCCCATCTTGATCCTGATGCCCGCCTTCGCGCGCGATCAGTTGAAGCTGGGGGCCACAGGCCTCGGCTATTTGATGGCAGGCGGGGGCCTGGGTGCGGTGATTGCCGCCTTGGCTTTAGCCACTCAGTCCACCCTCAAAAGCAGCCATACCTATGCGGTGGCCAGCGCCATCGTCTTTTCGGTAGCGATGGTGATTTTTTCCCGCACCCATACTTTCCTCGCCGCCTTTTTGTGGTTGCTGGTGGTCTTCGCCGGATTCGTGGTGGCTTATGCCCTTACCAACACCATGCTTCAAGTAATAAGCCCTCCCGAGTTTCGCGGCCGAGTCATGGGCTTTTATAATGCCGCCACCATGGGGCTTGGCCCCATTGGCAGCCTGCAAGCCGGAGCCATTGCCCAGGCTTACGGCACCCGCTTCGAGCTCACCTTGAGTGGCATTATCTGCATGGTCTATTTCACATTGCTCCTGATCTTCCTGCCACGGCTGACCCGCAATGCGGTATGAATAGCGCCGATCTGCCATATTCTTTTCCGGTATTGCCCCGAGAGGCAATGACTCAGTTTGATTGCTGGTGCGGCGCTCTATGAGCGCCGGAAACTGTTGAGAAATAAAGTTCGGCGGTCACAGACCGCCGCTACAGCAGCGAAACTGACCCACTACCCCCCGCGAATATTGCTTGAGAGTATATTGCGTTAATGGTAAAATCGCCTTGGTTATGGTGCTTTCGTGGAAGGCTGAGGATTTCCTTCCCAAAGTCTTTTCTTATCCCCAATACCGTTCAGATAAGGGGATATCTCGTAGGGGCGGGCACAAGGCCCGCCCCACCAGCGCGTGGGAATCAGACTCCAGCGGAGGTGATCCACATGGAGACCGCAACAAGGCTGGCAAGCTGGTGCGACTACCGGCTGGTCATTTTGTCCGTCGTGATTGCCGTGTTCGCGTCCAGCGCCGCGCTGGATTTGGCGGGACGTGTGGCTGCGGCTCGTGGCCGGGCGCGTTATGCCTGGCTTTCCGGTGGCGCGGTGGCCATGGGCGCCGGCATCTGGTCCATGCACTACATCGGCATGCTGGCATTCCACCTGCCCATTCCTGTCCTTTATGACCTGCCAACCGTAGCAGTATCGCTCCTCGCTGCAATTTTTACCTCCGCAATCGCCTTGTACGCAGTAAGCCGGCCAACGCTCACCAAACTCCAGGCCGCAACGGGAAGCCTGATGATGGGCGGGGGAATTTGCGCCATGCACTACACCGGCATGGCGGCCATGCGGCTCAAGGCCACCTGCCACTATGATCCAATCATTGTCGGCTACTCGGTCTTGATTGCAATCGTGGTCTCGCTGGTTGCGCTTTGGTTGACATTCCACTTCCGGGACGATGTGAAGGAAGTTAGCGCGTTGAAGTTTGCCACCGCGGGTGTGATGGGTGTCGCCATTGCGGTGATGCATTACACCGGGATGGCGGCGGCCAGCTTCACTCCTGCGCCGCTGGTGGAAGACACTTCCAACTCCATCGGTATTTCCTTGCTGGGGAGCCTTGGCATCGTCATCGTCACCCTGCTGGTTCTGGGTCTCGCCATCCTGACCTCCACCGTGGACCGTCACTTCTCCGCTCAGGCCCTGAAACTGGAATCGAGCGAGAAACGCTACCGTCAACTGTTTGAGCGTTGCCTCGCCGGAATCTTCCGGACAACTTTGGGTGGCCGCTTCCTGGACGTGAACAAAGCCTTTTGCCACATGTTTGGTTACAAGTCGCCGTCAGAACTTATCGGCCGCGCGACCGAAAGCTTTTATGGGAGCAAGACCACTCGTGACGCCCTGATCGCGCGCATGAAGCAGGAAGGCTCAATCGCTAACGTGGACCTTTGCCTTCGGCAAAAGGATGGTAGCGCCTTGTGGGTACTCCTCAATGCATCCTTGGTTGAAACTCCGGAAGGAACGGTGATCGACGGGACGATGATCGACATCACCGAGCGTAAGCAGACGCAAGAGGAATTGAACAACATTTTCACTCTGTCCCAGGACATGATCGGGATCCTGGGCACAGATGGCTACTACAAACGCCTCAACCCCGCCTGGACTCGATCGCTGGGATTTACGCTGGAAGAGTTGCTGGCGACGCCCCTGGTTTTGAATTTGGTACATCCTGAGGACCGCGAGGTCACTATGGCTGAAATACAAAAAGTCATGGGAGGCCACGCCGCAGTTGGCTTCGAGCACCGAGTCCGCACGAAGGCGGGGGCGTACCTATGGACCTCGTGGAGTGCCGTGCGGTTGCCGGATCAGGAGGCGTTTGTGGTGGTGGGGCAGGACATCACCAAGCGCAAGCAGGCGGAAGTTAAGCTGCGCGAAGCCAAGAGCGAATTTCTGGCCAACATGAGCCATGAAATTCGCACACCCATGAATGGCATCATCGGCATGACGGAGCTGACTCTGGACACCGAACTCAGTAGTGAGCAACGCAGCTATCTGAACATGGTGAAGCTTTCCGCAGATTCCCTGTTGACCATCATTAATGACATTTTGGATTTTTCAAAGATTGAGGCCCATAAGTTGGATCTGGACATCATCCGTTTCAGTCTGCGGGACAGCATGGAGGAAAGCCTGAAGATTCTTGGGGTGCGCGCCCACGAAAGAGGACTTGAGCTGGCTTGCGACGTTCATCCGGATGTTCCCGAATTCATCCTGGGCGATCCAGGGCGCCTGCGGCAAATCCTGGTCAATCTCCTGGGCAACGCCATTAAATTCACCCAACAGGGTGAAGTGGTGTTGCAGGTAGGAAATGATGGGCGGTCTGGGGATAACGTCCTGTTGCATTTCGTGGTCAATGACACGGGCATCGGGATTCCCGCCGATAAACAGAAACAGATTTTTGAAGCATTTTCCCAGGCGGACACTTCGACCACGCGGAAATTTGGCGGGACCGGCCTCGGCCTGACCATCTCCTCCCGGCTGGTGGAGATGATGGGAGGACGGATTTGGGTGGAAAGCGAACCGGGACGGGGAAGCCGCTTCCATTTTACGGCTCGCTGGGGAGTGACGGAACAAGGCGCAACGGTTAGCCCGAAAGCCGGGGACGAAATCCTTTTGGGATTGCCGGTCCTGGTGGTGGATGACAACAAGACCAGCCGCCGGATTCTGGAAAACATGTTGGTCCATTGGGGGATGAAGCCGGTCGTTGCGGAAAGCGTCCGCACCGCCATGGCCGCTCTGCAGGGAGCGAACAGCCGTGGAGCAATCTTCCCGCTGATTCTGACCGACGCCCACATGCCGGAAACGGACGGATTCGGGTTGGCGGAACAGATCAAAACTAAGCCGGAATTGGCTTCATCAGCCATCATGATGCTCACCGCCGGTGGCCAGCGTGGGGACGCCTCCCGCTGCCGGGAACTTGGTGTGGCAGCTTACCTGACGAAGCCGGTTGGACGCGCTGAATTGCGCGAAGCCATCCTGCGAGTCCTGGGAACACGGTCACAGAGGTTGGAAGGTGCGGGCCTGGTGACGCGGCATTCCTTGCGGGAAAGCCGCCGGGCTGCCGCCACACATCGAATTCTGCTGGTGGAGGACAATGCGGTGAACCAGCATTTGGCCCGGCGCATCCTGGAAAAGCGCGGACATCAGGTCACCGTCGTGGAGAACGGGCGAGCCGCCGTTGCCGCCATCGAAAAGGGAGGATTTGACATCGTGCTGATGGACGTGCAGATGCCGGAAATGGACGGGTTTGAGGCCACCGCGGCGATCCGGGAAACAGAAAAGGCGAATGGCACCCATCTACCCATTGTGGCTATGACGGCACTGGCCATGTCAGGTGACAGCGAGCGCTGCCTGCAGGCGGGCATGGATGCCTACGTCTCCAAGCCCATCAAAGCCGATGATGTTTTCAAGATCATTGAGAGTTTGGTCCCGCCGGAAGACTCCCCCGATTAAATTGCGCCTTGAACCCGGTAGTCATCGTGCAGCATTTCGTAAGTTCGCTCACGTATTCTCGCACCCCCTCACCCCCAGCCCCTCTCCCCGCAAGCGGGGAGAGGGGCTGGGGGTGAGGGGTCGTTCAAGACCGTTGCAAGAATACGTCACCGTAATTACGAATGGTGGTACTTAGCCTGGGTTCTTCTCGAAGTTTTCGGTCAGGATAGTGTTAAAACCGTGCTCTGACAGTCCCTCAAGGAAAGTTCATGAATAATCCAGTTTACCCAAGCCCACGGCCGGCAACGCTGTCACAGCCTGACACGGCGGCATTGACTATTTTCCTTTAGCACGGTGCGCCCACTTCGCCCACGTTGCCGGGTCAGCGAGCATCTTGATATAAAGCCCACCCACCACAGAGCGCGCCTGGAATCCGACTTTCTTTCCGGAATCTGTCCAGTACCAATCGGTGAGAGGAACACGGCTGGGCGATTGGTTGGCCCAGTCGTAAATGGGGTCAATCAGGCGGTCGAACCGGCTCGAAGTGGGCGCAAGGGTGGCCGACCAGAATTCCCAATCTAGTTTGGTATAAGCCTTGCGGTTGTCCAGCGGGAAGCCGAAGCGATTTTCTTTCGTCAGGTAATATGCGGTCTCAGTGTTGGCCACTTGAGCGGGAAAAAGATGAAGGTCCAGGATGTTGTCCCAAACCAGATTATATTTCTGGCTCCAGGTTCCGGGCTTGTCAAAAGCCAGCCGGTAATGATCGCCGTCGTTGGCCATCGCGGTCCACTTTTGGGCAAAGTGAATCGCGGTCTGGCGGTAATCTTCCGCTTCGTCTTTTTGGCCTCGCATGTCGCAGAGCGCAGCGAACGCTCCCAACGCTTCGATAGCCTTCAGCGAAAGATTGGCATTGTGAGCCAGGTGCCCGGCGAAGTCATCCGTACAGAGCTGGTTCGCCGGGTCCAGTCCCTCCTGCTTCAGATAAGCAGCCCATTTCTCCAGCAGCGGCCAATAGGCGGTTGCAAAGTTGGCGTTGCCTTCTATCTTGACGATGGCCGCAACCATCAGCAGCATGTTGCCGGACTCCTCCACCGGCATTTGATCCTTTTCCGAAGTTTCGCGCCCACCGTAAACTTGCCCGTTGGCAAGCGGATAAGTGCCCAGATCGTGCGGCGCAAAGGGAAAATGCCAACGGCCGGATTCGGCATACTTCAGCAATGGAACCAGCGAGGCTTTGAGCAGATCAGGATTCAACAGAAGCAGAATCGGCGAGCTGGGATAGATGACGTCCACAGTTCCGACGCAACCATTGCTGAAATTCTCCTTGGGCAAGAAAAAGGGCTCGCCATCCGGCCCCACCACCAAGACCTGGGCGGCAAGGCTCTGGCGGTAAGCCAGGGCAGCGAGCTGCGCGTACTTTGGGCCGCCGGCCCGGGTGAGTCCGGCTTCCAAATCCCGGTCAAAAGCCTTGCACTCGGTTTCCAGCCGGCCGTAGTCGCGCTCCGCATGGCGCAGCAAACCGGTTGCGGACTCGCCCCGGCGGCGCCAGTAGGGGTGAAGGCGCTGGTGGAAATATTCGATCGAATAGATTTCATCGTAGGCAAGCATCAAATGCCGCCTTACGGGGTGCGCGCCGACTCTTCGCAGGTCAAAACTAAATGCCATGACTGGAGTGTTGGTTCGGGCGGCACGGGGCATCTGCAAGTCATCACGCGCTGGCAAGGTCCCCTGCTGGGCGAACTGCTGGCGGGCGGCATCGGCTCCGCTCATAACGCTGTGAATGGTGGAATCGCGCGGCGTGGCGGCGTAGAGATATCCCCAGTCAATCCGCACGTTGTCGCCGGACCGGCCGAGGATCGGCTGATCCTTAGTCCCCATACGCAGCACGTTGAGCCCTGGCACTTGCTGACGCGAGCCAAACACCCGCTCATTCGTGGTGTTCACCACCAGTTCCGCGCTACATGCAAAGAAAATGGAAACGGCATGGTTCTTGCGATCCGTGGAATGGACTTCCCAGGTCAGATAAGTGACTGGCCGGGAAAACACGTCGAGGTTTTCCGGAAGGAGAGGCGTCATAAAAGTCAAACGCACGCTCACGCCGGCCGCTTTGAAATCGTAAATCGTGCGCGTCGGCAACACCCGCAGACCCGCCTGGGGCATGGCCGGAACGGCTTGCGGCCTGCGTCCCATCAAGCGGTAGGGCTTGCCATCAACGCGCACCGCGCTTTCCAGCGATTGCTCCGCTCCCGTCCAGTGGCGCGTGGAATCGCCCGTCAAGCGGTTGGCGAAGGACCAGACGCTGAAATACGGATCGGAAGTGACCAGCGGAACCGCCGGCGGGCGAAAGGACTGGGCATGGGACAGTCCCGCCAGGAAACCGATGAGGAAAATACACCCAAGTACGATTCTCGAAGCCTTCATTTGCTTCAACTCTCCACTTCCATCCCGGATATCCGGAATGACATTGGGCTCGACCCGGCAAACTCTCCGCCGAAGGACGTGCTTGGAACATTCGGTAGTGGTCCATTTTCGCTGCTATAGCGGCGGTCTCTGACCGCCGAATTTTATTTTTCAACAGCTTCCGGCGGTCAGAGACCGCCGCTACAGCAAACTGACCCACTGCCGAACATTCTACACAGTTCCTGCCGTAAGGCCACCCTGTGTTACGATTTTCAAATAAAATAGAGTTGGGGTAGCGAGGTGTTGAATCATGAGTTCCGTCCAATTAGAATCGAAAGCTCGTCGCTTGCTGGAACTTCACGAAGGCCCCCGCATTTTGCTTCTGGCCAACGCCTGGGATGCGGCGAGTGCCCGCATTATTGAACAACTCGGCTTCCCCGCCGTGGCCACGACGAGCGCAGGAATTGCCAACACTTTGGGTTATCCGGACGGCCAGCGCATTCCGCGCGAAGGGATGCTGGAGGCGGTCCGGCGCATCACCAAAGCCGTATCCGTTCCCGTGACTGCGGACGTAGAAGCCGGTTATGGTGGTTCACCTGAGGAGGCTGCGCGTACCGCGCAGCTTGTGCTGGAAAGCGGTGCGGTGGGGATAAATCTTGAGGATTCAAGTCACGGAGGCAAGGAGCCACTGGTTCCGGTCAGCCTGCACGTGGAGAAGGTCCGCGCCATCCGTTCCGCCACGGAGGTTGCGGGGATTCCGATGGTCATCAACGCCCGTACGGACGTGTTTCTGCTTCAGGTGGGAACGCCAGCAGAACGCTTGGGACTGGCGCTGAGCCGGGCGAATGCTTACCGGGAAGCCGGCGCCGATTGCATCTTTGTTCCCGGCGTCGCTGACCTCGCAACCATCGCCGGCCTGGTTCAAGGCATTCATGGGCCCATCAACATTCTTGCCGGCCCCGCCACTCCGCCGGTTGGCGAGCTCGAAAAGATTGGCGTGCGGCGGGTGAGTTTGGGATCGGGGCCCATGCGAGCGGCCATGGGCGCATTCCGCCGGATAGCGCAGGAACTTATGGACAGCGGGACCTACGAGTGCCTTCAACAAACGCTGATCAGCTATGCTGATATGAACCAGATGTTCGCCGCAAAGGCAGGAAAGGAATGGCGGTGAG
Source organism: Terriglobia bacterium (assembly GCA_035531475.1). GTDB lineage: Bacteria > Acidobacteriota > Terriglobia > UBA7540 > UBA7540 > CALCEB01. The sequence continues at coordinate 7,473 of DATKST010000049.1, read as the reverse complement.
GTTTCCCAGCCTGTAGGGTTCGCGGGCAGTTGCAAAGATCTTGAATCAGGGATTACTGGCTGGCAAGCTCTGCTTGCTCGGCGTCAAAGCTCTCGTCCACGATCCGTCCGTCAAACAGATGAACCGTCCGCTGGGCGTACTTCGCAAACCGCTGGTCGTGCGTCACCATGCAGATGGTTGCCCCTTCACGATGCAGTTCCCGGAGCAGTTCCATCACCGCGTCACCGTTTTTTGAATCGAGATTTCCAGTCGGCTCGTCAGCCAACAGTATGGCCGGATTGCCGGCCAGGGCGCGAGCCACGGCCACGCGCTGTTGCTGTCCGCCGGAAAGCTGCGAAGGGTAATGCCGGGTGCGATGGGACATGGCAACTCTATTCAGTGCATCGAGCACCTTCTGCTTCCGCTCGCTGGAGGGCATGCCACGGTATGTCAGCGGTAGCTCGACGTTCTCATAGACACTGAGGTCGCCAATCAGGTTAAAACTCTGGAAAATAAACCCGACCTCGCGGTTGCGAATCCTGGCGCGGTCGGACAGGTCGAGATCTTCCACCGGTGAATCATTCAACGTGTACTTGCCATCGGTGGGAGTGTCGAGCAATCCCATAATGGAGAGCAAGGTCGACTTGCCACAGCCGGAAGGCCCGGCGATGGAGACAAATTCGCCCTTCTTGATGTCCAGATGGATTCCGGCCAGTGCGTGGGTTTCAACGTCCTCCGTGTAAAAGACCTTCTTCACTTCTTGCATCTGGATCAGTGCGTTGCTCCTCGAATCCATGGTTGTCCTCCGGCTGATTGCCGATTTCCGCCCTGCGCTTTTTTCATCGAAGCCAGCGAGTCTCCGTCAATGTTGGATTACGCTCGCGGCATTCCGTTTGTTCCAGGAAATTCCTGCTGGCGGCTCACCCCACCCAACAGAGACCGGCTGGGCGCCTGCCCGTGTGTTCCGCAGGGGCGGGTCTCTCGCCCGCCGGTGGGCGACCACAAGGGTCGCCCCTACGTCGTGTAAAGGACTAAGCCCACGGTCCATTAGACTTTTCAAGGAATGGAGGGTTAGCAAGACTGAGGCAGGAATGTGCAGGATGTCTTCGCGGGTCTGTCGGTTAGACCTAACGACGGCGGCCTAACCAACTCAGTACCACCCTTCGCAATTACGGTGACGTATTCTTGCAACGTTCTTCAACAACCCCTCACCCCCAGCCCCTCTCCCCGCAAGCAGGGAGAGGGTGGCACGCAGCCCCGGGTGAGGAGGTGCAAGAATACGTGAGCGAACTTACGAAACGCTGCACTAGGCCAGACGAACTGGCCAGGGAAGCAGCCTCATGGACACTTCTATCGCGGGAGTTCATCTCTGGTCAGCACCTTCAATTGGGGCTGGGCGCGTACCGCCTTCATAATAGCCTCGAAGGGAAACCCAAGCCGCATCAAGCTGTGACACAGCGAGGAGACTTTGCGGGTGGTCATGGGTGGACGGATGGAGCGGAGCTTCCTTTCCAGAGCCTTTTCGAGCAATTGGCTTTCACTCACTTCTTCAAACGTCGAGTTCAGCGCTTCGTCGATATAACGGTAATCAACCAGCTTGGCTTTCAGCTCATTCTTCACGCGATGGCGGCCGTAAGTGCGATTTCTGGCGAGATAGGAAGCGAATTGCGAGGCGAATTTGCGGTCGTCGAGATAACCGAGCTGGCGCAGCCGGGCCAGAACCGGATCAATGGCTGCGTCCTCACCGAATTTCCTTTCCAGAGCCTGGCGAAGTCCGGCCACTGAATACGCCCGGCCGGCGAGGAGGCGAATGGCGGCGGAAAACGGGTCCTGCGGAGATGAGTTACTTTTCAACGGTTTGGTTCGGCCTTCCGGCACGTTCCATTTCCTCCCGGGCAACCTCCGAGGTGGACCGGATGCCCTGGACTCGCAGCCGGAGCTCGTCGGCATTTGACGCCTGGATGGTGGCTTCCTCCAGGGTAATCAAGCCTTGCTCGTAGAGGTTATAGAGCGATTGGTCAAAAGTCTGCATTCCGTACTGCGAAGTCCCAGCGGCGATGGCTTCGCGGATGAGGCGGGTCTTATCCGGGGAGATGATGCATTCGCGGATGTATTGCGTGGCGATGAGCACTTCCACGGCCGGCACGCGGCCTTCTCCATCCGTCCTTTTCACCAGACGCTGGGAGACGATGCCACGGAGCGTCGCGGCCAATTGCAGCCTGAGCTGTTTCTGATGGCGGGGAGCGAAGCTGGAAATGATCCGTTGGATGGTTTCAGTGGCATCCAGGGTGTGAAGGGTGGAGAACACCATGTGGCCGGTTTCAGCGGCCTCCATCGCCGTCTCCATGGTTACGGGATCGCGCATCTCCCCGACCATGATGACGTCGGGATCCTGGCGCAGGGCGGAGCGAAGAGCGGCGCTGAAGCTGGGCGTGTCCACGCCGATTTCACGCTGGTTCACGAAACCCTTTTTATCGCGATGAAGAAACTCGATGGGGTCTTCGATGGTAATGATGTGATCGGCGCGGCTGGAGTTGATGCGGTCAATCATGGCCGCCAGGGTGGTGGATTTTCCGCTGCCGGTTACGCCCGTCACCAGCACCATGCCTCGCCGCTCGTCACACAGCCCTTCGATCACGGCGGGGAGATGCAGCGCGCTCAGCGTTTGGAGAAGAGGCTGAATGGTTCTGAAGGCCATCCCCACCTGCCCGCGCTGCTGGAAGACGCTGACGCGGAAACGGCCGAGGCCCGAAACGCCGTAGCTCATGTCGAGTTCGGCCTTCTCCTTGAACTTCTGCTTCTGGCGGTCGGTCATAATGCTGAAGGCCATTTCCAGCATCATTTCCGGGGTAATGCTGGGAAATTCAGAGAGCGGGTGGAGATCGCCGTCAATGCGCAGGTGCGGGAAATTCCCCACCTTCAAGTGAAGGTCGGAGGCATTCATCTCAAAAGATTTGCGAAGGAGGTCTTCTATCATTTTCGAAAGACCGGCGAATCCATTGCAGTCCGGGGCCGGAAAGTCGTGACCGGAAAGGCATGGTTAAAACTGTGCCCTTGCGGGGCCGCCAGCCGGCAGGGTCGCCCCTTTTGGCCGCCCTTTCGGGCGGGCACAAGTCCCACCCCTACATCGAACACGGAGGCCGCAATATCGACAACTCTTTTCTCATGTTCGGCGATCAGCGCCTATTGGGCCACGGTTACGGGTTGGCTGCAATACGTCAGCCAGCCGTATTTATCCTCGGCTTTCCCCTCTGCAATCGCCAGAAATCTTTTCTGGAGCTGGAAAGTGATGGGACCGGGCTGACCCTTGCCCACCAGGATGCGGTCCACAGAGCGAATGGGAGTGACTTCGGCAGCGGTTCCGACAAAGAACACTTCGTCCGCAATGTAAAGCATCTCCCGCGGGACGGGCTGCTCGATCACCGGGATGCCCATCTCGAGGGCCAGGGTGATGATGGAGTCGCGCGTAATGCCGGGCAGAACCGATGAAGCGAGGGGCGGGGTGTAGAGCTTTTCACCCCGGACCACAAAAATGTTTTCTCCGCTGCCTTCACTGACCGTTCCGTTGTCATCCAATGCGATTCCCTCGGAATAGCCGTTGACTGCCGCCTCCATGTGAACCAATTGCGAGTTCATGTAGTTGGCGGCTGCCTTGGCCATGGCAGGCAAAGTGTTTGGGGAAATCCGGTTCCAAGAGGAAATGCAGACATCAATGCCCCGGACGAAGGCGTCGTCACCCAAATATTTGCCCCATTTTAATTCCAGGATGTAGACCTCAATGGGGTTTTTCACGGGATTCACCCGCAACTCGCCATAGCCGCGAAAAATGAGGGGACGGATGTAGGCATGGGCCGCGTGGTTCACGCGGGTGACCTCAATCATTGCCTTTTCCAGTTGGTCCCGGGTGTAAGCCGGTTCCATCCGGTAAATCTTACAGGAATTCACCAAACGGTCGGTGTGTTCCGCGAGCCGGAAGATGGCGGGCCCGTTGGGTGTCTCATAGCAGCGAATGCCTTCAAAAATGCAGGAACCGTAACTCAGTACGTGGGATGCAACGTGGATGGTGGCTTCATTCCATGAAATGATATTCCCATTGTGCCAGACCTTCTCATAATTGTTCATCGCCATCTGCGGATCTCCGGGTGCTTGGGTGGCTTCAGGGCGGACTCGCCAGCAGCAACTTGGGTCAGAATCCCCCAGGATTTAACAATTGGATTATAACACGCGAGCCAGCAGGCGCTTCGGTGGTGTCCCAGTTTGTTTGCTGTAGCGGCGATCTATGAGCGCCGAGCTTGGATCCTCAACGGTTTCCAGCACTCATAGAGCGCCGCCACAGCAGACTGCGACACTACCAGCGCTTCATCAGAGAGGCAGGCCCTACTTTCTCAGGTAATCGTCCGTCTTGTTGATCCAATCCATGCGGGGGGGATAAAAGATGTCGAGCGCGACGCTATCCTCGAGTGCTTCGGCGAGATGAGGCAGGTTGGGTGGAATGGTTAAGACCTCGCCAGCACGGACAACGATATCCTTTCCATCCATTACAAACCGCAGCGCGCCTTCCAATATGCAGGAGACTTGCTCGTTCTCGTGTTTGTGAAGGGGAACCAGGCAGCCTTTCTTCAAGAGGATTCTTGCCACCATCACCTTTTCCCCAACCGCCAATTGCCGTGACAGCAGGGGATTCAACTGCTCCATTTCCTGATCGGCCCAGCGGATGTGTTGCAGCATTTTCTGAACTCCCGCGCTGAAGGGTTAGGGGTGGATAAGGACTTGCCGCCGCGCGACGCAAAGAAGCGTGGGCCATGAAAACGGCCTGTGGGGCTTGGTAATTTTAGCTCGTCCCCCCATCGACCGCGCCCAAACTCTGAGCGTCATCCGCCCCGCCGGTAGTGGTTCAGTTTGCTGTAGCGGCGGTCTCTGACCGCCGGAAGGTGCTGATAAATAAGATTCGGCGGTCAGAGACCGCCGCTACAGCCGTGAAAACGTACCACTACCGCCCCGCCGCTGCCTTATCTGAAGAGGTTGGATTATAGTACGCTGGTAGGCCGTCGGCAACGAAATAACGGTCCAAGAAACCAAACACGTAATAACCAGCCATATGACCCATCCGAATCAAATACCGGGCAGCCCTCTTCATCTTTGAAGCCTGTAGGACCGGCAACTCCCCATTCAATAAAAAAAGTCTCACCTGTCTTACCTGTCTCCACCGTCTCATCTGCCAAGCGTACCATCAAAACCAGAGACAAATGAGTACTCCACGGTAGAGCCGGAGGCGCATAGAAATTACTTATCCCAGCAACCTGATTTATTTATTTGCATCCAACCTGATTGTAGTGGATATTATGCCACTACACCTTTTCCGTGCGGAGTGGGCCGGCGAAGAGGTTTGCTGGAGATCGAAGGAACACTTGGACAGGCAGCCGGCGATGGCATTTATTCGAAAACGCAGCAACAGATACTACCTGGTTCACAGTGTCCGGGAAAAGGGCGGCGTCCGGCAGATTCATCTGGCATCGCTGGGACGCCGTCCAGTCATCACCGATGACTTGATCCGGGGAGTGACTGGCAAACACCCTTGGGTCCAGATCGATTGGCGCGACATTAAGGAGAAAGCATCCCAGGAAGCTATCAAGCCGGTCGGAGCCTACGCGGAATACTTGCGGGAACTTCTTGCTGACGTCCGGAATGTTCATTTGGGTATTGCTGATCTCCAATTGCCGGCGCTGGAAATGACGAATGACCGCGAATTGAAAGGCCGGTTGATGACGGAATTGAGACTTCTGAGGGGAACTTTGGACGTGAAACTGAACTTGGCCAGAAAGGGGAGGTACCTCTCTTTTCGGGCATAGGTTGATCGGAGGAGGCGCAAATGGGCCAGGTACAAACCATTCTCGATCCGACGTTGCGGAGTCCGGAAGTTCGAGACTTCGAGTCTGCACTCCGCCACCGAGTGGTGGGGCAGGACCGCGCGGTCCGGCAGTTGGCGCGGGTTTATCAGGTCTATCAGGCGGGACTCGGCGCGCCCGGCCGTCCCATCGTCAACTTGCTGCTGCTTGGACCCACCGGATCGGGTAAAACGCGGCTGGTGGAAGCTGCCGCTGAGGTTCTGTTCGGTTCGGCGAAAGCGGTGTTGAAGATTGACTGCGCGGAGTTTCAGCATAGCCATGAAATCGCCAAGATCATCGGCTCGCCGCCGGGATATTTGGGCCACCGCGAGACCCAGCCGCTGATCACGCAGGAGGCCCTGGAAGAGCACTATACGGAAAAGATCAAACTTTCCCTGGTGCTTTTTGACGAAATCGAAAAGGCCAGCGATGCCTTGTGGCAGTTGCTCCTCGGTATTCTCGACAAGGGCACGCTGACCTTGGGGGACAACCGCCACGTTGATTTCTCCCGCGCCCTGATTTTCATGACTTCGAATCTCGGCTCCCAGGAAATGATGAGCCTCATCTCCGGTGGCTTGGGCTTCACGCCCGCGACCGGCGACGATGAGGACAGCCTGGATATGAAAATCTATCGTGCCGCCCGTGAAGCTGCGCGCCGGAAGTTCTCTCCGGAGTTTATGAACCGGATCGACCGGGTCATCGTTTTCCGGACTCTGCAAAAGCCGCATCTTGATCAAATTCTGGACATCGAACTGGCCCGAGTTCAGGAGCGCATCATCGGAGGCAACGCCGAACATCAGTTCGTTTTCCGGTGTACGGACGGAGCACGTGAGTTCCTGCTGAAAGAAGGGACGGATACGAAGTCCGGCGCCCGGCACTTGAAGCGGGCGATTGAGCGGCACCTCGTTTTCCCGCTTTCCAACTTGGTTGCCACCGGCCAGATTTCACTCGGCGACGTAGTCACCATCGATTGCCAGGAAGGCGGAATAAAGCTCATGTTCCTGAAGGACGAACAAGGCGCGTTGGTCGGCGCCTCCGCAAATCTGCCGGAGGAAATGGCCTTGGTGCCTGTGGGGCTGTATGAACAGTCGGCCGTGGCGCAGGGATTTTCCTACCGGGCCACGCAAAAATAAGGGCGCTGGGCCGTTTCCCAGGCCATCCTGCAAGTTCAGCCGATTCACCGGGCGGGGTTGGCGCAACCCATCCCTCACGCTTCTTTGAGGCCGCCGCACTCAGGGTTTGCAGTAATGATCCAGCCACTTCAGCTCTTCACGCACTTTAATCTTGCCGTGCCAGGGATTGTTGCCGATCCCGTGTCCTTCGCCCGGAAAGATGAGCAAAGCGCCGGGGATGCCCCGGGCATGTAAGGCGCGCTCCAGCAAGTAATCCTCTCCAACATAGACGCGGACATCGCTTCCACCCCCCACCACGTGCGTGGGGGTGCGAACCTTGCCGAACTGCCAGATGGCGGCTTCGGACGGATCTTCCCCGCTGGGGAGGGGAGGGATTGGGTGGTAAGTATTTCTCGGTGAAGCAGTTGGCAAGTTATTGGGGGACGCGAGTGTCTGGCTACATTTGCATGTTGGGGAGATGGACTCCGAGCGCCGCC
>DATKST010000048.1:0-13209 GCA_035531475.1 Terriglobia bacterium | reverse complement strand
TAAGCCTCCTAAAGCAGGCAATGGGAAGGGTGTTTTGGCTGAGTTTGATCCCCAGGGATTCAAGATTTGTCTCCACCTAGATACATGGGAAAAGCATATCATCATCGGTCACCCAGAGATGAGGGACAAGCTCGACCTGATAGCGAAAACAATTTGCGAACCGGAAATAATTCAGCAATCCCCCTCGGTGCCTACGACGTATTTCTACTACCGGATGACGGGAAGAACACAATATCGGCGCAATGACTTATATGTGATTGTAGTAGTTCATCGCGATGAATCCACCAAGACAGGATTCATAAAAACAGCGCATTTGGTCGATAAACTTCATCGAGGGGAAAACATCGTATGGTTCAAAAGGACCTAGAGTTAAAAGTCAATTACGATCCTTCTTCCGACGTGCTTTATCTGTCGTATGGCGATCCCCGCGAAGCCATCAGTGAAGAAATAGAAGACGGCGAATTTCTGCGTCTCGACCCGGATACACGTCAGGTTGTTGGTGTGACCGTGGTAGACTTCTCCAAGAGGTTCTCCCAGCATCCAGGCAATACACTCTCATTCCGTTTCCCTCAAGCGGAACCTGCATCCGCCCAAGGTAATACACGCTCTAAATAGGAATCGCCTCACTACTCCACAAAGCCGAAGTCAACATCAACACAAATTTAGGACACTACCCAACTTGTATTGGGGTTAGCGCGCTTTGGAGTAGAATGGTAAAAGTCCGGGAGGCAAGTGACGGTCCCTTCAAGGGAAGTTCGCAAATCATCAGGGCGTGCCGACCGGCAGGAGAAGTATGGCAATTCGGCGCCGCGTTCCATTGCCCGGAAATCCACAAAGCCCACGTGAGATTGCGGAGGCCATTTCCTGGAGCCGCCGCGACTTTCTGAGCTTGGCCACAGGCGCAAGCGTGGGCAGCGCGCTGCTGAGCTTTGCGCCCCTCAAAGCTCTGGCGTTGCCACGCAGCCGCAAGGTGGTGGTGGTCACTTTCGGTGGGGGCGCGCGAGACGAAGAGACCTTCATGCCGGACGGTCAGGAAAATATACCTCACCTGCTGACCGAGCTGATCCCTCAATCTACCTTTTTTACCCAGGTCGTGAACCACGGCATCCTAGGCCATTACGTGGCCACCGCCAGCCTTGCCACCGGCGTTTACGAGACCTTCAACAATTTTGCTGAAGTGCCGCCCGATCATCCCACGGTCTTTGAATATTTCCGCAAGGACTTGAACCGCCCGGCGACCGACGCCTGGGTGGTGGCCCCCAGCAACGGCTTCAATCGCATTGGCGAGAGCGGGGCGCGTTCCTATGGCCGCGGATTGGGGGCGGGAGTGATTCTGCCCAAGCGGCTGTTGTCGGCGGCCTTGTCTTCGGGCGGCAGAGTCCAATACGCCCACCTTCTGCGCGATAACTACGAAACGCCTCTCTACACTCCGCAAGTCAAGGGCAGCGAAGTCGATCTGCGCCAATTGTCAGAGATTCTGAAGGTGTCGGTCGATGATTTCACGGCTCATGCCCGCACGCTCTCCAGCCCGGACGAACTCTCCGTCTATGTAGCGCGACAACTGATGCGGCAGCTTGCGCCCAGCCTGCTTTGGATCACACTGCACGATATGGACGTGGCGCACGCCGGAGCGTACTCACTTTACATCGAAGCGATCCAACGCACGGACCGCCTCTGCGCGGAAATCTGGAAGGGCATCCAGAGCGAACCCGAATACGCCGGAAAAACCACGATGTTTATCCTGCCGGATTTTGGCCGCGACTCGGATAGTGACTCCGGCGGAAATGGGTTCCAACACCATCGCACCGGCGATCCGCTGTCGCGCACGACCTGGATGATGGTGATGGGCCCCGGCATCCGGGAAAATGCCGTGGTGGGCCGCCGCGTCCAGTCCCTGGACCTGGTACCGACGCTCGGTTCGCTGCTCGGGTTTTCGCCGCAACAGGCACAAGGCAAACCGCTGCCGGAGGTTTTGTAACTGCCATGCTTCCCAGCCAGCTCAAAGCGCGACAGTTCAAGAAGTATCCTGCTGAGGCGCGCCAACTGGCCATTCGCCACTTGGACTTGTTGCGGGAACTTCCGGCCAGCTTTGTGCCGCTGTTATTGCGGGAATTGATCGAGTATGACTGGAAATTCCCGGCGGAACGGAAGCAGATGGACGGGCAGCTCGCTTACCTGCAGTCTCGTTCCGCGGACCAGCGCCAGCAAGTGATGGCAGGCTTTGCGCAACTGCGCCTGACCTCCGAGCTGGAACGTCTGGACTGGGTGAATGCGCCCAGCCTTTATTCGGAGAAGCTCGCGGCCTATTTCTGGGCCAGCCACCAGATTGATGCCTTTCGCAACGCCGCAGAAAGTTATATCCGGACCGTTAACGCCGCCACCCCCAAAGAGCCTCTGCCCATTCCGCGGCTGGGCATTGTGGTGGTGGGGCAGGGCGTGCCCGAGACCCGCTATCCTCTGTTTCGCAAGCTGCGCCCCCACGGTGTTTTCTTCAGCCAGGTGAAACCTGCGAACGGCGTGAAGACGCTTCTGGCCGCAGTTTCCAGACGAGCCGGCGCTCACCCGATTCCATACAGCCATTGGTACATCGATGGTGGAACCGGGGAGGCAATTTCAGGCGCTGGGATTACGACGGTTTCTTACAACGCGCTGGCACCGGCCCGGGTAGCCTTGCTGAACAGGATGGAGGAGTCCATACAGTCGGGCATCGGCGGCCCGGAGGCGCTTCGCACCATGCTTCATCAAATGCGCCCGGAGGAAATCGGACTGAGCGGCGCGGCAGACCAGGCCGTGCTGAACCGGTTCCAGACGACCTTGCTGACGGAAGGTTCCGGCACGCAAATCTTCAGTACCACCTTTGTGCAGTGGGCGGCGAGGGAAGCGTGGGCGCGAGCGCAACCCTTGACGCTGCTGGCCCGTTTTGCGCAACGCCAGCGTCAACGCCCGATGAATGAATTGATCGCCAGCCCGCAGGAGAAACCGGCGCTTGATCCGCAAGGCTCGCTGATTGACGCTGATATGGGCGCTTTTTATACGTGGTTGAACCAGCAGCGGCTTCCGGGCGCGGAGCAGTCATGCTTCCTTGCCTGGTTCGAAGATCACAATCAGGCGCTGGCCATTTCTCCAACGCTGCCCCGTCACACGGAGTCCAGCAGCCCGGTCGATTTGGAATGGTTGCTCAACCAGCTCAATCCCTCGTGAATCCCGCAGACGGGTGTGACCACGAGCGGCGCAGCCGGTCATGATCCGGGTTAAGCTCAAATACTGTTCAGCTAGGGTGAACGTAATGACCTTGACGGCAGGAGCGCCGCGCTCCCCCTCACCCCAGCCCTCTCCCCGCACGCGGGGAGAGGGGGTACCGCGCAGCGGTGGGTGAGGGACATTGGTTCAACCGCGCTCGGCTACTGTTGAAAGACCTTAAGTGAACAGCATTGGGTTGAACCCGAATGATTCACGGAGGTCTATGTGATGTCCGGCAGGAGCTCGTGAATAATCCCGATCGAAGTTTCCGGACGCCGCAGCTCTTTATGCAAGAGGAGATCTGGAATGGCATTACGTAAAGCGAGGCACCACAAAATCGGGAAAATCCGGGAGCTGACGGTCCTGGCCGTGCTCATGCTTCCCGCGCTGGCTTATGCCGTGGAGCAATTCGATTTCAAACCCGGCTTCAACTTCTACAAGCCCGAGCAGGACGTGCAATTGGGGACGCAAAACGCTCTGCAGATCGAAAAACAGCTCCCCATGCTCAACGACCCCATGACCGTGGATTACATCACCCAGCTTGGGCGCAAGCTGTCGCGGTATGAGCCGAACTCGTTGAGCATTTATGTTTGGGACTTCCATGTGGTGAATACTGAGGACATCAATGCGTTTGCGCTTCCGGGCGGATATATTTTTGTGAATCGCGGCACCATCGAAGTGGCGCAGGACGAAGCGCAGCTTGCCGGCGTCATCGCCCATGAAGAGGGCCACGTGGTGATGCGGCACGGCACCCATCAGGCTTCAGAAATGGCCCTGATCAGGACACCGCTTTCTATATTGGGCGGGGTGCTGGGCATGAGCGCGAGTCCTGCCGCTTCGGTGATTCAAGCCGGGCTCGGCTTCGGCGTGAATTCGGTCTTCCTTCATAATTCCCGGGGGATTGAGGCCCAAGCCGACGAGGTCGGGACTTACACTCTGTATCGCGCCGGATATGATCCTTATGCCATGGCTCAGTTTTTTCAGATCTTGCAGAAGAAATACCCGCAGCGAACCCTTCAGTTTTTTTCCGATCATCCGAACCCCGGCAACCGCATTCAGAATGTGGATGCGGAAATCCGCCAGCTTGGGCCGCCACGCCAAAACTGGATCACCGACACACCACAATTTGAAGCCGTCAAGCGCCACTTGCTGAGCTTGGCTCCCCCGCCCAAGCCGCACAAATAAAGATGCGAGACCGCGCTGCCGTGCGCTCTGTGTGGTCTCCACCCGCGTTTGCCAGCCGCTCCCTGCAAAACCCGGAACTGTCTCAAGCGGCTGGGGGCGGTGGCGCCGGGCTCTGCGAAAAATCGAAGCAGTCCGCCATTCCATCGGCCGCGGCGTCGCGGGCGTTGAGGGACGCCAATCCCAACGTGGTCTCGCAGAATTTTACGAGACTCACGTGGGAGTGCTGGACCGTCGAAATGGTTCCGCTCTTCGCATATGGACTTAACACCAGGCACCCGACTCGGGAGCCATAGCGGAACTGTGTGCCGTCGGTCCAGGTTTCTACTTCCGGTGGATCGACGTGATCGTAATAGCCGCCCCAATCGTCCCAGGTGATGAAGACCGCCGTCTGCGGCCACAATCCACCCTGAACCACGGCGTTCACCTGATCCACCGTCCACTGCATCCCTTGCGTCACATTGTCTCTGGGATGCTCGCTGAGCCCGCCGGGTGCATAAACCCAGGAAACGGTGGGAAGCTTTCCAGCCGATGCGTCGTGAACGAACCGCGCCGAAGGTAACTCCGGCTTCCCCGCCAGGCTCTGAATGTAGCTGAACGCATAGCCGCCGTAATTGCCCCAGGTAATACCGGCTTGGTCCAAGCTCGCCGGCAGCGATGGGATGTCGAAGGTTTGCGAGCTTCCCGAGGGAACATTATCAATCACCGGCGAGTCCGCCGCGATCAACATCAAATGGTTCGGCGTGGATTGGCTGGCAACGTCCGTAAAATAATTGTCGCAAAGCGTGAACTGGCGCGCGTAAGTGAAGTACATGGGAATGTCAGACTCCAGGTATTGCTCGCGCACCGCATCGGTGGCCCGGTTCAGCCACGCCTGATGCCGGTTACTTGGGAACCGCGTGGGCGGGTTTGGCGAATGGGGCAACGTTGCGCCATTGGCTCCGGGAAAGGTCCCGAAGTAATTGTCGAACGTGTGATTCTCTTTGATGATGAGGACAATATGTTGGATTGGACCCTGCGCGGACATCAGAGACCTCCTTCTTGGCTCTGGGGAAGTTGGATTTTACTTTTGACCGTTCTTATTGTATCCACACGCGGCGCTTCCGGGCCCAGGAACTTTCCGGGTATTTCGCAATGCACCTGCGATGCGATCCAGCCCGCCACGAGCTCCTGGTGGCGGAACGCTTCTGTTCAGCAAAGTCATCAGGAACTGTGTTCCGCTGGCCGGCCGAGCAGTCTGAGCAATTCCTCCTCCTCCACCACCGCAATCCCCAGCGCTTTCGCCCTCTCCAGCTTTGAGCCGGCGTCCGCACCCGCCACCACGTAATCCGTCTTCTTGCTGACGGAGCCGGTGACCCGGCCGCCAGAGTCCTCAATCAATTTCTTGGCGTCGTCACGGGAATAGTGAGGAAGCGTTCCGGTCAGCACGAATTGTTTGCCGGCAAGAGGCTGTGCGTGACGTGGCTTGGTTTGCTCTTGTTCAAGGGCCAAGCCGGCCTGGTGAAGTTTCTCCAGGAGTTTCAGATTACGTTCTTCCCGGAAGAATTGGACGATACCGGCCGCCGTTTTCGGCCCGATTTCGGGAACTTCAATCAGCTCTTCTTCGCTCACGTGGGCCAGCTTATCCAATGAGGCAAAATGATCCGCCAGCAACTGCGCGGTGCGCTCACCAACGAATGGAATTCCAATCGCGAAAATGGTGCGGGCAAGTTCCGCACCGTGGCTTCTGTCGATCTCCTGAATGAGATTGAGGGCGGATTTTTCACCCATGCGGTCGAGCGAGGCAAGCTGCCCATCCGTGAGCGAGTAGAGGTCCGCCACTCCTTCGACCATTTTCTTATCCACCAATTGATCCACCAGGGCTTCGCCAAGTCCATCAATGTTCATGGCGCGGCGCCCCGCAAAATGGAGCAGCGACTCTTTCAACTGCGCCGGACAATCGGGATTCAAGCAGCGCCAGGCCACTTCTCCTGTGGCGCGAAACACCTTGCTGCCGCACACCGGGCAATGGTCCGGCATGTGAAACTCGCGGGCGTCTTGGGGATGGGGCAGGACGACTTTCACCACTTTGGGTATCACTTCACCGCCCTTTTCGATGAAAACCGTATCACCGGTCTTCAAATCGAGCCGGCGAATTTCATCCTCGTTGTGGAGTGTGGCGCGGCTGATGGTGGAACCGGAGAGCAAGACCGGATCGAGCACCGCCACGGGCGTGAGGATTCCGGTGCGGCCCACCTGTACCTTGATGTCCAATACCTTGGTGGTGGCCTGGCGCGCCGGATACTTATAGGCGATCGCCCAACGCGGAGATTTGGCCGTGTTTCCAAGCTCGCCCCACAGGCGGGTGTCATTCACTTTGATGACGATGCCGTCGATTTCATAATCCAGCTTGTCACGCTTCAGTTCCCATTGCTGGATGTATTCGAGCAGCTCCTTGAATGAAGAACAGAGGCGCCGGTGCGGATTCACCTTGAATCCCAATTGGGCAAGCGTGTCGAGGGCTTTCCAATGTTGGTGAAACTTGGATTCGCTGCCGGCTGCGAAGAGGTAATAAAGAAACATGTCCAGGTGGCGTTGCGCGACGAGCTTGGAATCCAGCAGGCGGATGGCTCCGGCGGCGGAGTTGCGGGGATTTGCAAACTTGGGCTCACCTGCGGCTTCGCGCTGGGCGTTGAGCTTCTCAAACGCCGGGCGAGGCATGATGACTTCACCGCGAACTTCAAAGCGCGCCGGGTTGCCGATCGATGCCAACTTAGAGTGGGGAATTCGCAGCGGAACTGACCGGATCGTCTTGACGTTGGCGGTCACGTCCTCGCCTTCCGTCCCATCGCCGCGCGTGACGCCGTGAGTCAGAACCCCTCGTTCATAAATCAGGGACATGGAAAGACCATCCAGCTTCAACTCGCCGACATATTCAACCTCGCTGCGGCCGGAGAGATCACGGACCCTCCGGTCAAAGTCCTTCAACTCCTCCACCGAGTAGGTGTTGTCCAGGCTCATCAACGGCGTCGAATGGCGGACCTTGTTAAACTCCTGGGCGGGCGCGCCACCCACCCGTTGGGTGGGCGAATCCGGCGTAATGAGCCCAGGGTGTTGGTCCTCCAACTCCTTGAGCCGGGACATGAGTTTGTCAAACTCGGAGTCCGAAATTTGCGGGTCATTCAGACCATAGTAGCGGTGTTCGTGGTAACGAATCTCTTCCCGTAATCTTTCAATCTCACTCTGAATGGACTTTGCCACTTTTTACCCTTTCGCCAGGATTGAGCCCGAAGCGCAGGGCTTCGCCCGCCGGCACGTGAGGCAGACTTTGATTTTATATTAAGCCGGAACCGGCGCTCCTGACCCCCGGATTTACAACGTCTGATTGAAATTATAACCTTCAGGAAGACAATTCCGGAAGAGCTTCGAATGTCTTTTGCAATCCTGCCGCCTCGCCGTGCATCTTGACATTGGAGAAGTTCGGTTCTAGTTTCGTTATGGGGTGCTTGATGGATGTTTCGTGATGGCCCGCCGGCACGAGGGAAATGGAAAGTCAAGCCCGAAGCTGGTTTGGTAGTGGTGCATTTTCGCCGCTACAGCAAACTGAACCACTACCGCCGGTTTGGAGAATGACAACGAGGGAAGCAAGATATGAAGACAAACACCGCTCTTTTCTCTGCCCTTCTTTTCTTTTTGGTGGGGTTTCCACCGCTCGCGGCTCAGCAGACGAACCAGCCGCAGCCCCCGGTGTTGGGCCGGTTTGGGAATCCAACCGCAACGGCTCGAATTTACCAAGGCTATCTCTACGGAGTCATCAAAAAGATTGATAAGCAGGACCTGGTGCTGGACAAGACCTATTTCGGCGTGCCCAAGACGATCACGATCAACAAGGGTACCAAGTTCATCCGCAACGGCAAGAGCGCGACGCTGGCGCAGTTGAAATTGGGCGAGGACGTTTACGTGGACGTGAAGAAAAACAAGAAGACCGGCGAAATGCTGGCCAAGAAAGTGGTAACGGGTGTTGGCGTCACCAATTAAGCAAACGGGGTGAGCCTGCAGTGAGTCATGCCTTGGTGGTTTTCTTGACCTCCATCGACGAGGCCACGCGCGGCATGAGGCGTTTGCAAATCAGTCTTCTTCTCCGGGGCGTCCGGGGCTATGCGGGAACAGAGCTGGCGAGGGGCACCTTGAGACAGATTTCAGGATCCGGCGCGAGAGCTTGCCCGGTGATTCCCACCGCCGCCTCCATCCATTGAAAACCGCCACGCTCATCTACAATCCCTATGCCGGAGGACGGCCCGGGCGCCGCCTCCGCCACGTTCAGCAAGCGGCCGCGATCCTCCGCGACTCGGGCCTTGCCATTCGCCTGGTTGAAACCACGGGACCCGGTTCAGCCACAGGGATCGCCCGGGACGCTGCGGCAAACTCAGACGGTCTGGTGATCGTTTGCGGCGGAGACGGCACCATCAACGAGGCGCTGAACGGCCTTGCGCCGGGTAAGACGCCGCTCGCGGTCTTGCCCGGAGGCACCGCCAACATTCTTGCCAAAGAACTTTGTCTTCCGCATCAACTTGTCCGGGCTGCGCGGCAACTCACGTTATGGAAGCCGCAGCGGGTCGGGTTGGGACTGGCCACCGAATACTCCGGCCAAGTCTCAGAACGCGTGCCGGATTCCGCCGGGCGCCACTTCGTGTGCGTTGCGGGAATTGGGTTTGATGCGCACGTCATCCGCCTGCTTCCGGAGCATTTGAAGCTCTCGCTGGGCGTTGCCGCCTACATCATTGAAGCCGTGCGGCAAGTCTTCCAATATCCCTTCCCGGTCTTCCGGGTTGTGAACGGGAAGCGGGAACACTCTGCGTCGTTCGTGGTGATGCAGAGGTCGAAAAGGTATGCGGGCTGGCTGCAGCTTGCCCACCGTGGCGGCATCTTCCAGCCGGACCTGAGCCTCAGCCTGTTTCCAAGCCCCAACCGCTGGCGTTATTTCCTCTATGCTGCGGCGGTGCTGGCACAGAGTCTGCCCGGCGATGTTGAGCGGCTTGACTCAGTATCAGCCCTGTGCGAACCCGGCAAATCCGGCGACGCCATCTATTACGAACTGGACGGTGAAGTGGCTGGCAAGCTGCCCGCGAAGTTTGAATTTGTGCCTGACGCGTTGACGCTCTTGGTGCCGCCGGCGGTTGCGCCAACCCTCCCTACCGAGCCCTAAACAAACATGACGCTTCGCGGGGGCCTTCGGCTCTGCGTGGCCCGCGGCCACACGGGTCGCCTCTCCATATTAAGTTATTCGCCACTTCTCTTTTCCGGCCGCAGCAACGGGAACAGGATCACGTCCCGAATGGATTGCGAATCCGTCAGCAACATCGTCAAGCGGTCAATGCCGATGCCTTCTCCGCCCGTGGGTGGCAGCCCGTAACTCAAGGCGCGCACGTAGTCTTCATCAATCGTGTGCGCGGAAAGGTCTCCCTTGTCGCGGAGCAGTTGCTGATACTCGAAGCGGTCGCGCTGCTCGCGCGGGTCGTTCAATTCGCTGAAAGCGTTCGCCAATTCCATTCCCGCGATATACAACTCAAATCGCTCTACAAAATCCGGGTCATCCGGTTTCTGCTTGGAAAGTGGCGAGACCTCGAGGGGAAATTCAGTAATGAAAACCGGCTGAATCAGGTAGCGCTCCGCCAGCGCTTCAAATAACGCTTGCAGCGCCATGCCGGGCGCCGTACCTTGCGATAGCGCCAACGGATGGATGGACTCGTCTTTCTGTTGTGTGGCCCACAGGTCAAACGCTTCAATCCATTTGAAAACGGCTTTGGGCTCGGCCAGCGCCTCGAGCGACGGACCCGCACCCGCTTCCTGCGGCCAATATTGCACGATCGCTTCCTTCAAGGTGAGGCGGCGAAAACGATCAAGAGAGATTTCCTGTTCCGCATATTCGAAAGTGGTTGATCCCAAGACCGTCTTCGCGACATGGCGAAGCAGGCGCTCGGTCAAGTCCATCATGTCACGATAATCCGCATAAGCCTGGTAAAACTCCAGCATGGTGAACTCGGGATTGTGCTGGGTGGAGATGCCTTCGTTGCGGAAATTGCGATTGATCTCATAAACGCGATCCAATCCGCCGACTACCAAGCGCTTCAGATACAACTCCGGCGCCACGCGAAGGTAAAGATCAATATCCAGCGCGTTGTGGTGCGTCTTGAAGGGCCGGGCCAGCGCGCCACCGGGCAAGGGCTGCATCATCGGCGTTTCCACTTCCATAAAGCCTTCGCCGTCCAGAAAATCGCGCAGCGCGTGGATGATGTGGCTGCGCCGCTCGAAGGTTTTGCGTACGTCCTCGTTTGCCAACAAGTCGAGATAACGCTGGCGGTAACGAATCTCCACGTCCGCCAAGCCGTGCCATTTTTCCGGCATGGGCAGCAACGCCTTGGCCAGGAAATACAGATGTTCGGCGTGGATGGTCAGTTCACCGGTCCTGGTTCGGAAAAGATAACCCTTGACGCCGATCAGATCACCCAAATCGAGCAGCTTATAGAGCTCAAAATCCCGCTCGCCCACGGCATCCAGCCGTACATACACTTGCAATCGCACGCCACCGCCCGCGAGATGCGCAAATCCCGCTTTGCCATGTGGCCGAATCGTCATCACCCGGCCCGCAGCGCGAACCACCGGCATTTCCTTTTCCAACTCTTCGGCGCTCTTTGCGGAATAAGCCGCCAGAATTTCCGGGAGCGTGTGGGTTACGTCAAACTTTCGCGGGTAGGGCTCAAAGCCCAGTTCAACAATGGCATTGAGCTTCTTCTGCCGTTGGGCGATGAGCGATGATGCGTCGTGTTCCTCAAGTTGCACGGAAATGCCTCCTCAATTCACCAGAGCTGGGATAAATGGACTTGACTAATAGATTGGCGAAGAAAGGCGTTTCAAGCAAGGGGATTTGTCGGTGAAGACGAAGATTCGGTATCTGCAAACGAGGGCGCCTCGACGACTGTTATTTTTCGGTGTGACTAAGGCCCTAACGACTGTGCTCGACACGGCAAATCGCTTTTGATAAACTCTCGCGGCGAGGGGAAAATATGTCGCATCCAATTGTCTCGAAAGGTCCTGAGTTCACGCGTTTTATGCTCCCTTTGCTCAAAGTGCTAAAAGATTTGGGCGGGTCCGCAACAGCTGCAGAAGCGAAGGAAGCCGTCATAGCCAGATTGGAAATTCCCGAGAAGGAATTATCCGTACAGTTGAAAGGTGGGCAGTCGCGTATAGAAAACCAGATCGCATGGGCAAGATTTCACCTTGCGAAAACTGGGTACATTGACTCGTCCAGCCGTGGCCTGTGGACCCTTACTGAGAAGGGCCTTGAGGAGAAACTGTCTCCCGAGGAAGTTCCGCAAATTTTTAGGGATGTTCAAAAGTCCTTCCCACGGAAAACTGCCGAGAAGGTAGAGGACGAGGCGGAGGAGGTTCCTGACCAAGGGAATTACCGGGCACAGCTCCAACGTATCCTCTTGGACCTTCCGCCAGCCGGCTTTGAGCGCCTTTGTCAGAGGCTTCTTCGAGAATGCGGCTTCCAACAGGTTAATGTCACTGGACGCTCGGGAGACGGGGGGATCGACGGGCAGGGAGTCGTGCAGGTGAATCCTTTCGTGAGCTTTCACGTTCTATTTCAATGCAAGCGGTACAAAGATGCTGTATCTTCTGGTCACATAAGGGATTTCCGAGGAGCCATGATGGGTAGGGTCGACAAGGGCATCATCCTTACCACTGGAACATTTACGCCGGATGCCAGGAAAGAGGCGTCTCGGGACGGCGCTCCGCCCATCGAACTTGTAGACGGGGGAAAGATAATCGATCTCTTCGAACAGTTACGCCTTGGACTGAATGAGCGAAAAACTTACGAGGTGGATGAGAAATTCTTCGAGGAATTCCGAAAATGACTTGGTTACCAAATGAATAATCAAGTTCGATGAGAGCCGCTCCCTCAATGCGTGGTTTCCACCGGCACGTACATCGCAGCCGAAGGATGGCGCTGCCGCTCGTAAGCGGCGATCTGGTCCTCAAAGCGGAGTGAGAGCCCGATGTCGTCAAGGCCCTTCAGGAGACAATCCCGGCGGAACGGATCCACAGTGAAGGAAAACTCCAGCCCGCTCGCATCCGAAACCACTTGCCGCTCCAAATCCACCGTCAACTGATAACCGCGAGTCTGTTCGGTTCGCCGGAACAGTTCATCCACTTGCTCGTCCGGCAGCGTGACCGGCAGGATGCCGTTCTTGAAGCAGTTGTTATAGAAAATGTCGGCATAGCTTGGAGCCACGATGGCTCGAACCCCATAATCCAGGATGGCCCAGGGGGCATGCTCGCGGCTTGAGCCGCAGCCAAAATTGGCGCGGGCCAGCATGACGGACGCTCCTTGATAACACGGCTGGTTGATCACAAAGTCCGGGTTCGGCTTTTCGCCTTCCAGATAACGCCAATCATAAAAAAGAACGCGGCCGAAGCCTTCGCGCGTGAGAGCTTTCAGGAATTGTTTGGGCACCATTTGGTCCGTATCCACGTTGACGCGGTCAATGGGCACAACCAATCCGGTATGTTTGGTGAATGGCTGCATGCCTAACCTCCGAAATCAGTGATGAGTGGCAAGTGATGTAGGGGCGGGCCTTGTGCCCGTCCGCGGGCGACCACAAGGGTCGCCCCTACTGGGTCGGACAATCGTCACTTGTCACTGCTTTCCGCTTCCGGCCACTCGCGAATATCCACAAAATGCCCGGCAATGGCGGCGGCGGCGGCCATCATGGGGCTGACCAGGTGAGTACGGCTGCCTTTGCC
>DATKST010000047.1:0-17029 GCA_035531475.1 Terriglobia bacterium | reverse complement strand
TCAATAACCATATGGGGTCGCAGGCCACTGCCGACCCTGTATTGATGCAGGCGGTGATGACGGTGTTGGCCTCGCGGCACCTCTTCTTCATAGACAGCCGGACGACGGCGGAAACGGTGGCGCTGGACGTCGCCCGGCGCACGGGAGTACCGGCCTTTTACCGCTCAGTTTTCCTGGACGATTCGCAAAATGTGAACTACACGCTGGGCCAGTTGCGCCAGTTTTGTGATGCCGTGAAGAGGCAGGGAGCAGCTATCGCCATCGGCCACCCGTACCCTACCACCCTGGCCGCTCTCGTGCGTTTTCTACCCGAATTTGACCGCGAGGAGATTGAATTGGTCCCCGCTTCGCGGCTGGCGCGTTCCCCGGAGTTTGCCCGCCTCTCGCCGCCTCACATCCACCACTAATTACTCAGCTTGTGACGTAACGACGGCATCCTGTGTGCCGGTGCCTTGGCCCGCCGGGGCGCAACTTTCCCAGCACGAACGCCGCTTCAGTACCAGTACTCTTGCGTCATTCCCTTCGCGGGCGGTCCGCAGCATTGTAGCTTGCAGGGGAAGTCATGACCAGAGATCCGGTCAAGAGTCCGGCGGTTTCACCGGCACATAAGTCGCTCGGAAGTCGCCTCCGGACCCTTCGCATTGAGAAAGGCCTAACCCAAGGTGACATTGAAAGAAGGTCGGGCCTGCTGCGCGGGCATGTTTCCCGGCTGGAACACGGCCACATCATGCCTTCGCTGGATACCCTGCAGCGATTTGCGGAAGCTCTTGAAGTACCGCTCTACTCTATTTTCTATACCGAACCATCAGGGCCAAGCGTATCCAGCGAGATTCCAGAGGATACGTTGAAGGAGATTCTTGACCTGGATGGCGAACCCGCATCACAACAGGGGGCAAGCTTCCTGAAAAAGTTGAAGAAGCTTTCGGCCCGCCTGACCGATGCCGACCGTGAACTGCTCTTGATGATGGTGGAAAAAGTGGCGGAGATGAAGTAGGACCGGCACCACTGCGTTGGATCAGGCCAGGCCCCATCGGGGCATTTGCCGGCAGGATGCCGCCGCTACGACGCTCCGCCCTTCGCTTTGAGCCGTTCCTCAATCCCTCGAATCCAATCTCGATCCTGAATCATGGGCAGATTGGCGCGCACATTTTCAACCGCGCCCTGCCGGCCCGCTTCGGCAAGGAGCAAGGCCACACGCAGATCGGAAGTGGCTTGCGGCAGCGCCAAGGGGCGAAGGCCTTCCAGAACTGCGGACGTTTCCAATGCCGCCTCGGCCGTCTGCAGCGGAACCAACGCTGCGTCCTTGCTCGCATCCTCAATCGCCTTGAGGCGCGCGGCCTGTCCTTCGCGGGTGGATTTGGGCAGCCTCATGGCTGCTATCACCGCGTCATAGCTGGCCGCGTCGCGGTCAATGCCATCGGTCATGCGCCTCCGCAGCGCGCTCAATCTGCCGAGCGCCTGTTCGACGGCAGGATGATGAGCCGCCAGGGATTTCCTCCTGAGCGTTAAGCGGCAAACCATTTCTCCAAGCGCCGCCGCCATGGCCCCCGAATGCGCCGCAACACTTCCGCCTCCGGGAGTCGGCGTATCCGCCGCCACCGCGTCCAGAAATGGCCCCGCCATCATCGCGAGCTTGCGATTCCCGGTGGCCGGATGCGCCGCCTGGGATTCGGCGCCCGCGGATTCCAGCACATCCGCCAAGCGATTTTCCAGAATGGCGCCGCTCTTGAATTCCTTGAGCTTCAGATAATGGAGGGCTGCGTCCTCCACAGCGCGGCGCGGGACCAGTCCCACAATTTCGCTTTCCACCACTTCGGCCCCCGCTGCCGATGCCTCTTTGCGCACCGCGTCAAACACCACGCCGATCGGAGTGGTTTCAAAGTCTGTCAGGTTCATCGAAACCTGAGCCAAGCCGCGAGCCGCCAAGTCCACTCCCATGGCCTTGACGCAGGCGAACCCGCCGCTGGAAGCGCGGATCTTCTTGGCGATGGTTTTGGCCAGCGAAGCCTCCGGCGTATTCAGGTTAATGTTGTAAGCAATCAGAAACTTGCGCGCTCCCACCACGGTGGCTCCGGCGGTGGGATGAAGCGCCGCTTCACCGAAATCGGGTCGGCGGCTGGGATCGGTCTTCACCTCCTCACGCACCCCTTCAAACTGGCCGCGCCGGATGTTTTCAAGGTTGCGCCGCTCCGGCCGCCGGGCCGCAGCCTCGTAGAGATAGGTTGGGATGCCGAACCGTTGCCAAGCTTGCTCCGCCACCCACGCCGCGATCCGGACACAATCCTCCAACGTTGCGCCCGCGATGGGCACAAAGGGAACGACGTCCGTCGAGCCCAAGCGCGGGTGCGCGCCCTGGTGATGATTCAAGTCAATCAATTCGGCAGCCCGCCCCATGCCCCGCAGCGCCGCTTCACCCACGCTGTGTTCTGTTCCCACAAAAGTCACCACGGAGCGGTTGTGATCCGCGTCCATCTCCTGGTCCAGCAGGTGGACATACGGCCCGCTCAGAATCGCCGCGACGATCGATTCGACCTTCGCGGCATCGCGGCCTTCGCTGAAGTTTGGCACGCATTCGATGATGGTTTTCATAGAGGTCAATTTAGCACGGGCGCTTTCGAGCAGATGGGGGCGCCCCGCAGACTTTCCCGGGACGGTCCGCCCCCTGCCGGCGCGTGGAGTTTAGTCCCCAGGGCGATCTTTGGGTTATGATGCTGTCCTCATCTGCCATGCTGGAGTCACCACCATGATCAAGGCAAAACCTCCTGAAAGACCTAAGACGATTCCGGGCGTACATGTCGGCCATGCCAGTGACTTCAAGGGAATGACCGGCTGCACCGTGGTTCTGGTGGAAGCGGGAGCCGTGTGCGGCGTGGACATCCGCGGATCCGCTTCGGGCACGCGCGAAATTGAGACTTGCCGCCCGGGACACCTCGTCGATCGCGTGCATGGGATTCTTCTGGCGGGAGGGAGCGCCTTCGGTCTCGATGCCGCGACCGGCGTGATCCAATTCCTCGAAGAGCGGGGGGCTGGATTTGCTGCCGGCAAGTCGCGCGTACCCATTGTTCCCGCTGCAGTGATCTTCGATCTGGATTTGGGATCGGCCAAGGCCCGGCCCAATGCGGGCATGGCGGCTTGGGCGTGCCAAAATGCTTCGCGCGTGGTGGTGGAAGGCTCGGTGGGCGCCGGAACCGGAGCCACAGTTGGGAAGATTCTTGGCATCCGCAACGCCACCAAGGGCGGAGTCGGGTTTGAAAGCATGGTATTGCCCAAAGGCAACGTGGTCCAGGCGCTCGCCGTAGTGAACGCTTTCGGTGATGTGGTGGACCCCACAAACACCAGGGTGATCGCCGGAGCGCGTCCCACGCCGGAATCTGCCACGTTCGCTCCCACTGAACAACTGATGTTTCATGGCAAGATGCGCAAAGTGTTCGGCCCTTCCAACACCACGCTGGTGGTGGTTCTCACCAATGCGTCGCTTAACAAAGTGCAGGCCGTGAAATTGGCGGAAATGGCTGGGGATGGTTTGGCTCGCGCCATTCGCCCCGCCCACACCATGTTCGATGGAGACACGGTGTTTGCCTTGTCATTGGGCGAGAAGCGCGCGGATGTCAGTCACCTCGGTGCAGCGGCGGCGGCAGTGACGGCCGGGGCCATCATCCGCGCTGTCGTCACGGCTCGCGGCCTGGGTGGGGTTCCCGGATCGAAAGAGCTGCCGCGCCCACCCTTTGATTCACCTCAGTGACTCGTGACCGGTCCGGGAGACGAAGCGCCAGGGCTTGGGGCCGCAGGTCCCGATCTGGGTGTCTCCGGCCCAATGTGTGAATCCATTCCCTGCCCGCCCACTGGCTCGCTGGAAAGGACCAACCAGTGGCCTTTCGATCGCTTCAAGGAGTAGCGAACGTGCACGGCAAGACTCGACGCCTGCTTGCTCTGGAATTTCACCAGCGCCTGTGCGGTGTCACCCTTGAAGTCAACTTTTTCGATTTCGGTAGTGAAGTTGCTGCGATTGATGCTCGAGTTTTCCTGCAAATGCGCGTCAATGGCTTGCTGCACGGCTTGCTTGGTGTTCGGGCTCCGGCAGCTAACAGTCGTCGCTACCACCACCAGCGCCGCCAAGAACGCGGCTCCGGCCCGCATAAACTTTTCAGACATTGAAACCTCCTATTCGTCTCCCTTTGCCCATCACCGTAGGGGCGACCCTCGTGGTCGCCCACGGGCGGGCACAAGGCCCGCCCCTACGCCGGCTAACAATTATATAGCGGCCTAATGCACAATGGGGTATCCCGCTTTCTGCCAGCCGGCCAATCCGTCCTGAAAAACCTTTACGTTATTCCAACTGAACCCATTGGCCAAAAGGATTCGTCCCGCGGCACGGCTAAAGGCGCAAATGTCCGCAGCCGTTGATCCCCGGCGTCCGCCCTGATAGAGGACGATGGTTTGATCCTTGGGAATCTTACCCAATTGTTGGCTGGTCTGGGCCGCAGGAATATTAACGGCGCCGGGAATGTGACCCGTAGCAAACGCATCCGGTGTGCGAACGTCCACAAACAAGGGTTTTGGATCTCTGGTGAATAGCTGATGGACTTCCGGCGTGTGGATGAGGGCGGGTTGTTGCTGCTTGGCTTCATCCTCACTGCACGCGAGCGTCGTTTGCTGCTGGAGCTGGCCGAAAACGCCCGTGGCGCTGCCGCCGAAGGCTCCTGTTGATGTGTTGCCCAAACCCGAAGCGGCAGGGGGCGTGGTCCCGGATGGAGCCGCGTTAGAGCTTGGGACACCGCCGGAAGAGGAAATCTTGGCCAATGAGCCGGGACTGCCATCAGCGGCGGGCTGCGATTGCGCAACGCCCTCGGATGGTGTGCTGGAGGCTGGCGCGGCGGCGCTGGCTGAAGGGCTTGTGCTCGCACCGCTCTTAGCCAGCTCTTGATCGATCAGGCCAGTCAGTTCGGCGAGCGTGGGCGGACCTTGAATGATGTGCTGATTTACAAAGAAGGTGGGCGTAGCGTGCAGGCCCAGCACGTGCCCATCGTCAACATCCCGGCGAACCCGCGCGGCTTCCTGCCCGCTCTCCAGGCATTGATTGAACTCATCCGTGTTCAACCCCAGGCTGGCTGCGTCGCGCTCCAACCCTTCTTCAGTCAAGTCTTCCTGATGCTGGTAAAGAAAGGCGTAAGCCTGCCAAAACTTGCCCTGGTTGCCGGCGCACAAGCTGGCTTCTGCCGCTTTTTCGGCGTTGGGATGCACGGCCACCAACGGAAACTGGCGGAAGACGAACCGGATCATACCCTTGTACTGGGCGAGGGTTTGCTCGACGACCGGCTCCGAGCTGCCGCAGGCGGGACATTCAAAATCGCCAAACTCGACCACGGTCACGGGTGAAGTCAGATTTCCGGTCGTGTTACTATCCGGGCGAATCAGATGCTGCTGAAGTATTTGCGCGGAGCTTACTTTCACCGGCAGAAGCTCACCCGAATGGGCGAGATGAATAAATGCTGGGATGCCGATGAGCAGAGACAGAAGAAACAGCCCAAATTGACGGCGAATCGTGGACAGGGCGGAGAGGTTGTCCAACTCGACGGGAGGCCGCACGATACCGCGAATGGCCAGCGCAAAAATCAGCGTGACCGCCACCGCCGAGGTCAGGCACCACTCACAGTAAGCGTGAATCACGAAGGCTTCGATTCCCGTCAATCCAAGCGACACCAGAAACCCTGCGCTTGACACCGTCAGGAGGACATAGCGAATGAACCCGTCGAGCGGTCCCGCCAAACTTTCAGCAACGGTAAGAATGGCGATCACGCCATACATCAGCACGCCAAACAACGGCGTTGGGATACCCCACAGGTGGGCGTAGGAGCTGGCCCGCACCACGTCGCAGCCGGTTCCCATGCAGACCAGCGGACGCGATGGTGACGTATAAACCCACCACAGGTAAATCGAATCGAATAGTCCCAAAAAACTCAGCGCCAGAGTTAGGTGCTTACGCATGAGTTTCATTTTACTCTACCCCTCCGTACTTAGTCGCTTATGAGCGCCGATGAAAATTGTTTCGCAGTTGCACGTGTTGCCGCCCCACTCATGGGACACCAGCGAGCAGTATCTCTGCAACCAAGATGGCTGCTCCCACGGCGCCTGCTTCCCCCCAGCCGCGAAAGGACCATTTTCAGATTTCTGACTGATCTGTGAAAAGTTCGTCCTCGGAACGAATGAAAAAGTGGGCTCAGAATGAGAGTTTTAGCAACTCGTGGAATTTCTCCTCCAAGTACAATGGCTTCGGGATTAAGGAGATTAACCATGGTTGCCAATCCTGTACCCAGGTGCAGGCCCGCTTCCCACAGTAGGGTGTACGCAAACTGGTCCCGCAGCTTCGCACAGCTCCTTCGCGAGAGCGATAAGCTCCTCAATCACCTCCGCCGCCTCGAGAAAATCGCCGGTGGGGACACCGGCGCTACAAATGCCGGGCTGGGGGTTGGCGAATGGCTTCTTCGAGCATTTCAGAAAACAACCGCGACTCGACCAGGTTCTTTTTGGATCGCGCCCTGATTTCGTCATTCAGGAGGGAGTAGCGCGGACCCGTTCCTCTCGGGTCTGCGGTTCTTTCTTTCAAAAGGTAGCCTCGGTCAATCGCCCTGAACTTGATCGTGGGCTTGTCCCGTGTACAAAAACCCACAGTCAGGAAGGTGCTGACTGTGGCTACGCGCTCGGGCCAGGACCTTGAAACTACCTGCCGTTCTGGGCCTCGTTCTCAAGTCTTGAACTCCTAATTTGCGCTGAGCTCGCCAGCGCGCGCTCATGCGCCCCGCGCGAATCAGCCTTCACTCGATTCGCTGGCGCCTAGACTTATGCATAATAAGTGTTGCTGCTACCTTTGTAGATTCTTAGATTAACCTAGTCTTGCTCTCTATTGACCTTGACAAGCAAACTCACTGATATAATTCATCACTTAGATTCAACATGTCAGGAGAATCTGATGAAATAATGACAAGCGCGGATAAGACGGGGGAGTCGTAATCAAACTCCATGAAAAAACGAAAGTCTCCATCACCACCCGATCGAATTCAGGCTGAAGTCCACAAGCGAAGGGATGAGTTTCTTTGGAACCTGCGTAAATTGGCGAGACGGGGCGATGAAGAGGAGTTTAAGAGTTACCTTACCGAGACGTGCGGCGTGCGGCCTGACGACCCTGCGTACGAGCCTGCTTTGAGGGCGTTCTGGAACGCCGTGCGCGAGTTTGAGCGCGGGCTTTAGCATGGGCCTGGTCAATGATCTCCAACCGCGACATGGCTTCATCTTCCGGCAGCGAAGTCAGGTGACCTTTAATGATTTCGTATATTTTTTCGACCGACGACTCTGCGGAATTCTTTTTTTGAATCATTTCGCCTCAAGTCTGGTCTGACGTCCCGTTAGGGCTTCCTGAGTCTGCTTACGCCGCCGTACGCTAATGTGGCACAATTCTCCCCAAAAGTCAAAGTTCTTCATTAGGAACAGCCGCGGACCTGAAAGTCCAGGTCCACGCTACAAGCGCCTTTCACGTAAACATTGACGTTTGCTCCTCGATGCGTACATGCATCTTGACGGTATCGAGCACGAGGCGCGCGGGAATGTGGGCGAGAGAACATTTTCACCACGGAGACACGGAGACGCAGAGCTGGTATTTTCCCGTTAAGTTTTTCTCTGAGCCTCTGAGTCTCGGTGGTTCACAGCACCATCTTTTTGATCCCGTCGCGCAGAACCGGGACGTTGAAGTTGAGGAGCAGTCCGGTGTGGATTTGGGCGAGACGCAGGTACGTGAGCAGTTGCGCTTCGTGAATCGGCAGGAGGCGCTCCACGGTCTTCAACTCCACAACCACTTGCCCTCCCACCACCACATCCAGCCTGGTGCCGCTATCGAGCCGCACGCCTTTGTAGACCACCGGCAGAGGGACCTGGCGCTGGAAGCCCAGTCTTGTCATCCAACGGCAAGCTTTTCCAGACGCAGCAGTGTGTCAGGATACCGTCGGACAAGGAGGACCGGGCGCCAGCTTGCCTGGGTTCAGCTTGGCGTACAAACGAAGGATCAAGGAGCTCTATCCAACAGGCTTCGAACTGAGCGGATATGGTGAGGGACTGCCTTTTGATTGGAATTCCGTGGAAATCGACCCGGGAGGTTTGCGTGACCGGTTGGGAATCCCTCAGGTACGGTTTCACACCAAGGCTGAAGCCCCCCGCACGGTTACAATTAAGCTGAGCGGTTACAAGACAGTGGAAAGGAAAGTGGTTCCTGATGGCAAGCCCGTTCCCATCGGCCTGAATCTGGAGAAAGAGCCTCAGTGAGAGCCGGGCGTTTCGAGCTTGCAAGAAGCGGAGCGCAAGAGTAGTGACAACATGAGCTTTGACGTTTGTGCTTCGGTGCCATCCCGGCTAAACTGCCCCCCATGCCGCGCCCGCAGCATTCTGATGGTGAGAATCATCTGACCTACCACACCGCGAACATCTATCGCCGCGCCCGCATTTTCGATTCCGACCGGTTCAGGCTTAAGTTCGCCCGAACGCTCGATGATCTCCGGGCGGAGTTGGGCTTCAGGATCATCGGCCATGTTCTGATGCCTGAGCACTGCCATCTGCTGATCTGGCCCTGTGATCTCGCTGACCCTTCCCAGACCATGCAGAAGCTGGCAGAACGCACGGCCAACTTTATTCTTCGCAATCTGCGCCGGAACTCGGCCTTCCCTTGGTGCCAAGGGATGCTGAATCGGTTTGAATTGCCGCCAGCGGTGCACCACCACGCTCGTCACCGTGTCTGGCAAAGGGGTAAATACGACATGAACATTTGGAGCGAGAAGAAGCGGCTCGAAAAGCTCAATGACATGCATCATAATCCAGTGAAGCGAGGCCTGGTTGCCCAGCCGGGTGACTGGCCTTGGTCAAGTTGGAGGTTTTATTGCCTGGAGGATCGGTCCATTCTGGCGATGGACAGGATGCCGTGAGGGCTTGCGGGGGCGCACACATAAAAGCCAATGTATGCCCCCCCGCGGGCGCTCCGTCCGTTGTATCAATGTTGTCCCGCAGCGGCGGGAACATTTGGGCAGGTCAACATACTGATTCGTGACAAGGAAGCAGCAGCCATTGTCGCGCTGCCTGATTTCTAGTAACATCGGCCATTCCAATCTGGAGGATTCAGGATCTGCTGCTGGAGCATCATCGCATGAGCCTTTGTAGATCATCCAGGCTAAGTACCACCATTCGCAATTACGGTAACGTATTCTTGCAACGGTCTTCAACACCCCCTCACCCCCAGCCCCTCTCTCCGCAAGCGGGGAGAGGGTGGCGCGCAGCGCCGGGTGAGGGGGTGCAAGAATACGTGAGCGAACTTACGAAACGCTGCACTAAGGAAGGAGTGGCCATCCTTTGTCCAAATCTGACCCATTGTTTCCAGATCAACGGCTTCGGCCAAACTGTCCCGGAAATTGTAGCGAGCAAGGCTCCGCCTTCTGGCGGGTGGTGCTGGCGATTGTGGGGGTGGTTGCGCTTCTTGCCGGGGCAATCACTTTTTGGCTTTATCATCGTGCCCGCCAATCTCTGCCGCAGCTCGACGGCGAAATTCAATTGGACGGACTGAAGTCGCCGGTTGAAGTCCTGCGTGATCCGCGCGGCGTTCCCCACTTGCGCGCTCAATCCGTTGAAGACCTCTGCTTTGCTCAGGGCTATATCACCGCGCAGGACCGCCTTTGGCAGATGGACCTGAGCCGTCGGCGGGCGGAGGGAGAGCTGGCGGAGATTTTGGGTGAACGCGGCCTGAAGCTGGACGTTGAGGTTCGCACTCTCGGCTTTCCCGAAGTGTTGAAGCGCGGCGTGGCCGGTTTGGACCCGGACACGAAGGCGATGTTTGCAGCTTACGCTCGCGGCGTGAACGCCTTCATGGAAACGCATCAGGATGATCTGCCGATCGAATTTTTGATCCTCGATTACAAGCCCCGCCCGTGGACGGTTGAAGATTCGCTCTCCGTGGCGTTGAACATGGCGAAGGTGCTCAGCACCACTTGGCCGGATGACCTTTACCGCGAGCAAGTCCACTCCAAAGTCTCTCAGCAACTTTACGACGATCTGTTCCCGGCCACCACTCCGCTCGATCATCCCGTGGCGGAACTCGCAGCGAAGGCCACATCCGCGAAAAAGAAGGCCGCGAAGCGAAAACCAGCAACGATGCGGCGCGCGGCCCCCGGGCGCCGCAAACGCCTGAAGCGCAGGCGGCGCGTCCCGGCCGGCGCGCGGCAGAACTTGGCAACGATTGGAACAAGCTCCGCAGCGGGCCACAAACAATCATTGGAGGGTACTGCCTCCGGCGGCGAGACTGGCCCAAGCAGCGGCTTGGAACAAGAATGGAAAGACGGCGCTGGAGCCACCGCTGAAGATTTAATGTTCGGCCCAGCCATGGCCGAACTGCCGGATGGCGCGCTGGAGCCACCGGTGCTCGGCAGCAACAATTGGGTGGTCAGCGGAGCGCACACCGCTTCCGGCAAGCCTCTGCTGGCCAATGACCCGCACTTGCACCACACCATTCCAAGCGTTTGGTACATGATCCACCTGAAATCGCCACAGATGGACGTCACCGGCGTCAGCCTGCCGGGGCTGCCCCTGGTGGTGATTGGCCACAATCAAAGCATCGCCTGGGGCTTGACCAACACCGGCCCCGACGTGCAGGACCTGTTTATTGAAGCTTTCAATCCCCAGAATCCCGATGAATACCAGGACAACGGCCGATGGCTCTCGGCCTCAGTGAAAGATGAAACGATCAAGGTGCGCGGCAGGCAGGATTATCACCTTCGCGTGGTTGAAACCCGGCACGGTCCCATCGTGTCCCATAGTGGCGGACGCAACCTGGCGCTGGAGTGGACGGCGCTGCAGCCGCAGGGAATCCAGTTCCCGTTCTTGAAGCTGAACGAAGCCCAGAACTGGCAGCAATTCACCGGCGCGCTGCGCGAATTTCCCGGCCCGATGCAGAACTTTGTCTACGCCGATACCGGTGGAAACATCGGATATTACGCCGCAGGCATCGTTCCCATTCGCAAGCAGGGTGACGGCAGCGTGCCCGTGCCCGGCAATACCGGCGACTATGATTGGACGGGCGTCATTCCCTTTGAGGACTTGCCGCAAAGCTACAATCCCGCGAGCGGCATCATCGCCACGGCTAACGGCCGCGTCGTGCCCGATGGTTATCCTTATTTGATCACCCGCAACTGGGAGTCATCGCCCTACCGCACGGCCCGCATCTTTCAACTGCTTCAGTCCGGCACCCACTTCACCGTGGCCAACATGCAGCGCATTCAGGCGGACATTCAGACGCTCGATGATGCCTGGCTTGCCAAGCGGCTTCTGCTCGCCGCCCAAGACGATCCGCCCACCACTTCTGCCGCCCAGTATGCGCTGGGGCTGTTGGTGGATTGGGACGGGCAGGCCCGCATGAGGTCGGGCGCAACGTTGGTCTGCCGCCTCACCAATCAGGTGTTGCGCGAGCGTATCTTGACGTCCAAGCTGGGCCCCGACATGGCCAGCACCAATTGGGCCATGGGAACCGTCTTCCTACAGAACGTCATCGACAACAACCTGACCCGCTGGCTGCCGCACGGCGATGCAAACTTTAATCAAACTTTGATTCAAAGCCTGGAGGAAGCCGTGGCCAGGATTCCCGCCACCATCCGCTCCACCCGCCGCTCGGATTGGCAATGGGGCCGCGCCATTCCGCTCGCTTTCCACCATCCGCTGTTCGGGGATATACCGTTCGTCGACCGGATATTTGATGTCGGGCCCTACCCGCAATCGGGCACCTCCAGCACCGTCAAGGCGGTCACCTCCTCGCACGGTCCATCCATGCGCATGGTGGTGGACTTCGCGGATTTCGACCAATCCGTCCAGAACATCACGCTCGGCGAATCGGGGCAGATTACCAGCCCTTACTACAAGAACCAATTCAACGCCTGGTACGACGACCGGAGCTTTCCAATGCTCTTCAGCGACCAATCGGTTGATAGCCAGACTGCGCATCGCCTCACGTTAACGCCCGCCTCGGGCCCATGACTGCGGCACCTGCTTTGCGATGCTTCGCGCCGTGGAGCGAGAGTTTTTGTTCCAATAAAGAGCATCGTCATGGCAGGGCGCAAAGAGCCAAGACTATACCAACCCGGTGGACATCCCTTGTTCCCGTGTCTCGACCCAAAGAAAGGGGTCTGATGGCTCCTCTGACATCAAGGCTATGAAACACGCCTTACCATGCCATCCATGGGCCACGTGTCCCCTATATACAATGTATCGCATCGATACAAAGCACTTTTTCCATCCATACACCCTGCCCTTGGCTAAAATGGTATGGATTCCATGACGGTTTCGAACCGGCAGAAGGCTTGCCGGAGGTGGCCCGAGTGGCGAGAGCAAGCGAAACTTTCGGAACGAACCCTAAGAGTGTATGAAAACAAAGGATCGCGGTTTGGAACGAACCCTAAGAACCTATTTCACGCCAAGTTTGCTGCCACAACGGAAGGCAGGGTTTTAACCCCGCCGATAAAAGCAGCTTACGTGATTTTCGGAACGAACCCTAAGAGTGTATGAAAACAAAGGATCGAGGTTTGGAACGAACCCTAAGAACCTATTTCACGCCAGGTTCGCTGCCGCGACGGAAGGGCGGGGTTCTTAATAATCTCGCTCTTCCTGCTTACCGGTGAGTCTGGTGAGAAATCCGGGTTAGCGACCCATCGTCGGGATTACGGAGGTGAAATTTGGTGGAAGGTGGAACCAAAAAACGCAGCAGAAGGGAGCCAAAACAGTCCATGCCTGGCAGCAGAGTGAAGGAGCCAGGCCGCCTATTCGGATGGACCTCACGGGCCGGGACTGGGGCCATCCTGGCGATTGTACTCTGCGCCTGCGCTGGCATCACGCTACGGGCACAGGCGGCTCATTCCGTTGCGCAACTCGACTTGCAATACCACTTGCGCCTCCTGCGTCCCACCACCCACATCATGGACGTGGAGATTGACACCGGAAATGTCTCCGCTTCTTCCCTCGATTTCGTTCTTCCCGCCTGGGCGCCGGGCCGCTATGCCATTTATAACTTCGCGAAGAACGTGCAGCAGTTCCAGGCCGCAGGCGCGCAAGATCAGCCACTGCCCTGGGTGAGCGTGGACAAGCAAACCTGGCGGGTGGACACGCGTGGAGCGGGCGGCAAGGTGCGAGTCACCTACCGTGTCTATGGCAACGATCTCACCGGTTCCTTCTCGCAATTCGACGCCACCCACGCCAACATCAACGGCGCCTCCGTTTACATGTACGTTGCCGGCTACAAGCCCGATCCCATTGGCCTCTCGGTGGAGACTCCGCCGGATTGGGCAAAGGACATGAAGGTGATTGACGGATTCACGCTGTCCACCACCCAGCATGACTTTCACGTGCTCAACTATGACCGCCTCATCGACACCCCGATGGAAATCTCCCCCAGTTGTCAGGTCGCAACCTTCCAGGATCATGGCAAGACCTTTCGTGTGGCGGTCCACGCCTATAACGGCGAGGATAAGGACGTTTCACAACCGATGGCGAAGCTGGTGGATGGAATCAAAAAGATCGTAAACGCCGAAATGGGGATGATGCCGACTCCCGATTTTGACGACTACACTTTCATCTTTCACTTTTCCCCCTATATCGATCTGGGCGATGGAATGGAACATCTGAATTCCACCGAGATCATGGTGCGCGATGAATTTTCAGACTTGTCCGCCACCCCAGCCATTGAGATTGCCGCCCATGAATTCTTCCACCTTTGGAATGTCAAGCGCCTGTGTCCGCAAGGGCTCGGACCCTTCAATTACACCCGGGAGGTTTACACTCCGTCGCTCTGGTTCGCAGAAGGCGTCACCAGCTATTTCGGGTACTGGAACCTGCTTCGCTCCGGCATTTGGGATCAGAACGATTTTCTGAAGGCATTGTCGAATGAAGTCCGCCATTTCCAGGAAGAGCCGGGCCGTGGACTGATGTCCGCCGAGAGTTCAAGCTTTCACGCTTGGTTCTACGACCGCGCCCCACAAATGCAGGAGACAAATTTCGCAAACGCCACCATCTCCTATTACAACAAGGGGGCGCTGCTCGGCATGTTGCTGGACCTGGCAATCCGCTCCCGCACCGGCAACGCAAAATCGTTGGTTGATGTCATGCACGACCTCTATCACGAATGCTATGAAGCTCTGCCCGCCACATATTACGGTCCCGGCCGTGGTTACACCGAAGACGACGTCTTGAACGCCTTGAATGAGGTCTCAGGAACTGACTTTTCGCGATTCTTTCAGGATTACATCCGCGGAACGCAACCGTTGCCCTACGACGACGTTCTAAAGCTTGCCGGCCTGAAACTGGTGCGGACACTCGAGCCGGCGGCGGCGCCGTCACTGGGCGTGCTGATTCAGTCCACCGACCTTGGTGAAAAGGTCACGTCGATCATTCCGGGTGGCGCCGCCGACCGCGCCGGCCTGAGCCGTGATGACGTGTTGATCGCCGTCGATGAACTCTCCCTTGCCACGACCAGTCTTGACGACCGCCTGAAGATGTACCCGCCCGGCGCCGTGGTGCCGTTCACCGTGCAGCGCTATGGAAGGAGATTGCGAATTTCCGTTACGCTGGACTCGCCCGCAGCCTGGAAATACTCCATCCAACCACTGCCCGGCGCCACCCCGGATCAGATCAAGATTCGGGATGCCTGGCTCCACGGCGATTTGGTCGAAGATGCGGCTGCGCCCTAAACCGCCATACTTGCAATGGATGGCTTCGCTTACGCAAATTGGTATTTCTAACCTCAAGTGTGGTATTTTAACCACATAGTTTTGACCCATTGACATATCAGTAATCTTCTAACTTATTGATATACAGTGGCTTGGGAAAGAGTCCGATTTGGTAGGTGTCGTGCTACTACTGAACGCTTATGATTGATGAAAACTGGTATTACCAGCACACACTGGCCCGCCCGGTTTCTGCCTCCGGAGTGGGCCTCCACACGGGCGTTCCGGTTCACCTGCGGCTTCTTCCCGCACCGTCGAACAGCGGCATCATATTCAAGCGAACGGATCTGGAGGGCTTCACGATTGACGCCAAAGCCCGCAATGTGGCGCGGCTGAGTTACGCCACCAGCCTCATGCGCAAAGGCGTGCTGATTTCGACCACGGAGCATCTGCTTTCCGCGCTTTCTGGCCTGGGCGTGGACAACGTTGTGGCCGAACTTGACAACCTTGAAGTCCCCATCATGGATGGCAGTGCTCTCTCCTTCGCGGCTTTAATCCGCGAGGCCGGGTTGCGGCGGCAGCGCGCTTTCCGAGCCTACGCCAGAATCCTGAAGCCCGTTGAGGTGAGTGAGGGCCTGAAGCAGATCGGGATATATCCGGCGGAAGGGTTTCGAATCACCTACCACATCGATTTTGCGCACCCGATGATCGGCAGACAATCTATTGAATACTGCGCAAGCGCGGATGATTACGTTTCCGAAATTGCCCCAGCGCGGACCTTCGGTTTTCTGGAAGAAGTTGAAATGCTGCGCAAGAATAAGCTGGTGCGCGGCGGCTCGCTTGAAAACGTGGTGGTCCTTTCACACGACGGCGTGATGAACCCGGAGGGATTGCGATTCCCCGATGAATTCTGCCGCCACAAAATCCTGGATTTGCTCGGCGACCTCGCCATGCTCGGACTGCCTGTCCTCGGCCACATCGTCGCGGAGCGCGGCGGCCATGCCATGCACTACGCCCTTGTCTCAAAGCTCCTGCGCGAAAAATCCTGCTGGGAAATTGTCAAATTCCCGGAATTGCAACCGGATGTGCCTGCGCCCCAGGGTGTCCTCGCCGCCACAGGAAGTTAGGGTTCGCGCGAAAAGCTTTGGTAGCGCCGGCATCTTGCCGGCAAAGGCCCTCGTGGAACTGGCTGCCAGCAGGCCGGCAAGGTCAATCGGGTTTTGATGGACGGTGGGGCCGAACCTATGCCAGCATAAGGCGCTGTCTCTTCGGCTCACGGGTTTGGACTGGCTGTTTTCCCCATCACTTGATGCGGCCCAGCTCACCAACTAAAATCAAAACCGGTAGGGCCGGGGCTTGCCCCGGCCTGAGGCTGGCCTAATGGTCGGCCCTAGGCGGGTCGATCGCGTGCGACTGCCGGCCGATGGGAACAACCGCATCTGAGGGAAGGAGCCGCAGGCAAAGCGGGTGGGAGCTTGTTTACGGCGCGTCCAACGG
Organism: Terriglobia bacterium; assembly: GCA_035531475.1. GTDB lineage: Bacteria > Acidobacteriota > Terriglobia > UBA7540 > UBA7540 > CALCEB01. The sequence goes on along the minus strand of DATKST010000047.1, from coordinate 803 downwards.
GGCGAATCGGAATAGAATAATCTGTGGTTAACTGGCGCCGGTTCACGCCGTCAAACTTCGGGTACGATTTCGAGCGCGACAAGCTTTCGGAGCATGCAGTCACTTTTGAAGAAGCCGTCGAGTGCTTCTTTTCTGACTTCGAGGTTCGACGAAACAAGAGGTTTCGTGACCGTTACCACCGTTACCAATTGACGGGCCGGACGTTCTGAGGAAGAAAACTGAAGATCATCTTCCAGGTGCGGCTGAATAACGTGGTTCGCATCATTACAGGTTGGCTCTTATGACTCATATGAATAGATCAGTAGTGTCCTAACGTAAGCCGAATAGATTCAATTGGGTACTGGACTCCGTGTCCTGTGACGTGTTGGTGAAATTGGATAACCCCTCAGAAATCGCGGGTGGCGCATACATTGGTTTTTATGTATGCGCCACGGGCAAGCGTCACGGCATCCTGTCCATCGCCAGAATGGACCTATCCTCCAGGTAATAGAACCTCCAACTTGACCAAGGCCAGTCACCCGGGCCATTGCAATACAGCGCCACGGGGCCGCGCTTACGGCTACCTGCTTTGTACCTCTTCCCAAGATCGGGATTTCCATGAGCGCTCCACTGCCGCCAGCACCTCCGCCACGCGCAGAGCGTCCGCAAAACCGGGCTCGCCCTGGCGGCCTTCCGCAATCGATTTCAGGAACTGATGCGCCTCAATGGTTTTCAAATCCTCGTAGCCCAAGCTGTTGCCCGAGCCGGGATTGAAGTTGGCATGGAAGGGATGCTCCGGGCCAGTCACAATGCGGGTATAGCCG
>DATKST010000046.1:0-34047 GCA_035531475.1 Terriglobia bacterium | reverse complement strand
GTTACGACGGCGATTCACCTGGAAGCCGCGAGCGTTCACACCACGGGCGGCAAGCGGCCGCTTTGGGGTAGTTATGAGATGTCTGTGGCCTACAGCGCGACTTTCTCAGACGCTCAATCCCTGCGGCAGAACGCCAAAGTAAACCTGTGGGAGGGCGCCATTTCAAGCAACGCCGTTCCATTGAGACTGGAGCTTGCGCCGGACTCCACGCGCGGCGTGATTTCCGGCGTGGTTATGGACCGGGAATCACGCCCGGACGCCGGAATTTTGGTTTCAATCAGCGACTGGCACGAACACCTGATCACGCAGCAGGTAACTGCCGCCGACGGGGAGTTTTATATCGACGATCTGCCGCTCGGACGCTATTGGGTAACCGTCAGGCGCGCAGGCGAAGACCGCAACACGGGCTTTTTCGAACACGCCGAAATCACGGATGCCCATCCGGAAGCAAGGCTACATCTTGTGATGCTGCACGAGCACGTTTATCGAGCGAGGCGGGTGCTTCACAAACCTGTCTTTTTCCGAATCACCGACACCGCCGGCAATCCTGAGCCTGATGCCCAGCTCGAAATCCTGTGGGATGACGGCACGGTGCTGAGCAACGTGAAAGTGAAGGCAAATAATGAGGGACTGGCGGAAGTCGACCTGATTCCAGGAACGAATTACGTGACAATTCGGCAGCACGGCTGCCAGAAAAAGGACAGTGTGGCCAACGTTCCGGACGGAGGGGGAATTGCCGTGTTTCCACTAACGATCAAGTGCAAAGGGAACTAAAGCGGGCAAAAGAGAGAAGAACGAGGCGTGAGAAGCCGAAGGCCAGCGTTCCTTGAAATGGCATTTGCGGGGAGAAGGTGCTGGTTTATATCTGCAGTTTGTTAGAAGCGGAGCGGGATGGATTTTTAGGGCGGGGCCGGTACAGACCTTTGGGCGAAAAGCATGACAACCAACGGAATGGATACCAGTCACAAAGGATTAACTTTTTCGGATTGGGCTAGAAATAGAGTTGAGGATAAGGCCGGAGGGGAAGGGAGAATTTGAATCGGATGAGTTGCCGGAGTGCTAAAGGCAAGACCTGGCGATGGAGGCTTTCTTAGCAGAAACTCCAGTGGCGGGTCGTTCGACGCGCGAGTTGGCGTCAATCACGGAGAAGTATGTGAGGGGCCGGTGTGACTCCAAGCAGTGGTGTGCGCTAATGCCAAACCCGTACAAGAACTGGCCCCGCAATAATCAGCCACAGACTAAGACCCAGGATTCGCCAATTTGGGGCGGCGCCGTGCGGCTTCCCGGCCTTCGGTTTTGGGGTATGGCTGGCTAGTCCACAGGTATTCGAGACGTCTGCCGGGGAAGAGTGTGTTATAGCGCTAGACAAGCTTTCTGCTGGACGCCCGAATTCCACGTCCAGCCTTTCTTCCGTATCATATACTCCCTGAAGTTGTTTGATCTCGCGATGCAGTAGTTCACTTGCAATTGTCCTGAATTGCTCAGCCACTTCTTTCGAGGCCCGTTCCTGGAACGCCTGCAGAATATTCCGCATCTGGTTCTGCAAGTCGCTCAGTAACGCCCCTGGCTTGGTTTGAATTTCTTCCACGATAGAAGGGAGCGTTCGCACCGGCTCTCTTTGGCAGTCTTCACCGCACTGCTTGGACCCAGAGATGCTGCTCTCCTGATTCGTTCCCGGCCCAGCCGTGATTTGGACTGCCACAGATTTCATGCACTCTAACGCGGCATCGACACTGCGGTGCGTGGCAGCCTGAATTTGCTGTTCCAGAGACTGCACCACCCGGCTCGCCACAACATTTGTAAAATTGTCTAGAGATTTCTTCATCTCTCCATGAAGCAAAGAAATCATCTCTTTGGCTAGGGAGTTCAATCGACCCTGCGTCTCCTCCACAGCCTCTTGAGCCAACCGGGCCACCCCTGCCCGGCATTCCTCAATCGCATGGGCTTGCAAAACACCAAATTGGGTTGTCCATGGCGACAAACAGCGTTCTGGGAGTCGGTCCATTAGCGCGATTGGCTCACGGATCATGATGTGACGCACCGCGGACTGCGGCGCGTGCTGATCAAAACTCTTCTGTCCGGACGAAGCGCTGCCATGCGATATCTGCTGAATTTGTTCGTCCAGTTGTTCAGGGGATGAGCAGATGGGTTCCTGAAGGCCAGTCAAATCAGGATTGCCTTCGGCCCGACAGCGGTCGTCTTGAACATCTGCGAGGGCCTCCTGCGAGCCAGAGTGGGAGAGACCAATACTTTCCAGCCGCCTCAGTTTTCCCTCAAGCTCTTCGAAACGCTTAATCAGCTCTCCCTCCTGAAGATCCGCAGTCCCTCGCATCTGTTCATTGTTGGGCAATGTGGGAGACCCCCCTCCTCGTTATACCTGGCGTTGCGAAGAGAGCCCGCCGATGTATCCATTTCCCAGGCTGTCTCGATCCGCGCCTCGGGCGTCCGCGCAATCTTATTCGGCGTTGGAGTCGCGTCAGAGGCATTGAATGGATATTCGTGTCTTTTGCCGCTCGCGGCAGTCTCAGGAGAGGAAAAGCAACTGTTATGTAACTGAATGAGCGAAGTGCGCTAGTAAACCTTTTTACGCAATGACTGGTAAATTTTCCTCAGTATCATGTAAATATTACGCGCTTTGGGGTAAGGCTAGATGCGCTATAACTTATAGAAATATAAACAGTTATATGCCACAAACTAACTGGAGGGCTATGTGCATAGCACTGAGGGGTACGATGCGCTAGTTGGGTGCTCACCCCACGAATACCAAGGAGATTTCCCGTAGCCGCACATTAATTTCATGCATGCGAAGAGGGGCTTCAGTGCTATTGGACCCTGCTTGCCTCGCCCTCCACCAATGCAAAACCTCTGTTTTAGCGCAGGCCTCCGGCGCGGCGCCTTTAGTTTAGATAAAACAGGCTCGCAGTCACTTTCTGAAAACAACAGCCCACCCGGAAGGTAAACCGCACTTCCGCGAACACGATTTTGGATACTAGAATCTAGTGCCTTACGTCATTCAGCGCGGCTCAGTCCAACAGCGTATACACGCAACGAGATCACATCTGTATTGGATGGCCAGCTTCCTTTTTGGAGTAGCCGCAATTCTTGCTTTCGTCCGGCCAAGCTCGACATATGGGGCGAGCATCTGGGGCAGTACGGTGACGCCGGCAACACCGTCCACTCCGAGTTCCTATTCCTATGAACCTGGCGTCAAGTTCCGCTCCGATGTGAACGGCACCATCACGGCGATCCGGTTTTACAAGGGACCCGGCAATACTGGTACTCACATCGGCTACTTGTGGACTCGCACCGGCAAGCTGCTTGCATCCGCCACCTTCACGAGTAAAACCGCTTCCGGCTGGCAGCAGGTCAACCTCCCCACACCCGTGCCCATTGCCGCCAACACCACTTATGTGGCATCCTACTGGGACCCGGGTGGCCATTACTCCATCTCTCCGTCTTACTTTACAACCGCCTACAATAACCCGCCGCTCCATGCGCTCGCCAACGGAACGGACGGCCCGAATGGCGTCTTCTGCCCCGGCGCCAATGCGTTTCCAACCCAAGGTTATCAGGCGACTAACTACTGGGTCGATGTCGTCTTTGTCCCTGCCGCTTCTGTCATTCCCGCGACGACCCAAACACTCACCGCCAGCCCAACCACCCTTAGCTATGGAAGCGTGCTGTTGGACCTCAAGAGCTCGAAAACCATCACCCTGACCAACACAGGCACAGCCAGTGTCACCGCCTCCCAGGCCACCGTTACCGGAACCGGATTTAGTATTAGTGCACTCTCCCTTCCCTTAACACTGGCCGCCGGACAAAGCGCAAGTTTTAGCGCTATCTTTGCCCCGCTAGTAGCTGGGAACGCCACAGGCAGCATTTCCGTCGTCAGTAATGCCTCCAACTCGCCCGCTACCATCACGCTTTCGGGCGTCGGAAGTACACAGATGCTCTCCGCCAGTCCGGCCAGCCTTGGCTTTGGGAACGTCACGATAGGAAGCAACAGCACACTACCCGTGGTTGTTACCAACCCAGGGAGCGCCAGTGTGACAATCTCTCAGGCCACAACCACGGGTGCAGGATTCAGCACTCGTGGGCCGAGTCTGCCTTTGATCTTGGCGGCGGGGAAGAATATCAGCTTCAGCGTCACGTTTAGCCCCACGACAGCCGGCCCTGTGGCAGGTCAACTTTCCGTAGTAAGCAATGCCACCAATTCCCCTACTGTTGCGTCGCTCTCTGGGGCTGGAGTGAATAAGCACACCGTAACCCTATCGTGGTTGCCTAGCACTTCCACCGGTGTGGTTGACTACAACGTGTATCGCGGGACGGTAGCCGGTGGACCCTATGAAAAACTCAATTCTTCACCAATAACCGTTACCCTATACACAGATCCTACTGTGCTGGCCGGCCAGACTTACTACTATGTGACAACGGCGCTAGATTCCGAAAGTGTGGAGAGCGCCTACTCGAATCAAGCTGAGGCAGCAGTCCCCTTCCCTTAGATTTACACCGCTCCCACCTTGATCTGAAACGAAATTGCCGCAGCAACAGCCGGTCGGCAGTTTATCCTAGATCTATCGAGCCGTAGAATGCTCTGGTAGCACAGCCTCGTCCCCCCGCTTTTGCCTTGGAGCGCATTTCTCTGACCTCTGTAGCCAATAGAGAATAGGCGCCAGGATTGCCACCGACAAAACTGAAAACGGGATTCCCCCATAATGATGAAGTCTGCCGGTGAGAAATCCCCGGTTTACGTAAACAGATAGCCACGAAATCGTGGCTATGCGCAAAGCATTTTTCAGAACGACGATGGGAATGATAAACACGATTAAAGACATCTTCCTCCACGCGGCCCGGAGAAAGAAGTGACCTGCCAGCAGAACTGTGATAAGAAGAGCTATGCTCGATCTGATTCCGCTGCATTGGCGGGCAATTTCGATGTTTACGCCCGGTAAAGAAAACACAAATCCGCTTCTAAAAAAGGGTACACCTGCAATTCTAAAAAGAACGCCTAGCATCTCAGCAGATCCTTGTTGAAGCGCAAGAACGATTCTGGCCAATAAGAAGCTAGGGACGGGAATCGTCAGAAAAAGGAATAAAAGCGGAAACACCGCAGATCGGGAGGCCTGAATGCCATAAAATAAATTGAAGCCGGCTATCCACACGAAGACCAGCGACAGCGTCAACAGGGCCAGGCTGTCTGCCCGGTCTAATGAAAAGAAGCGGTCTCTGCCAAGGTAGAAGCTCACGATCCCGGCCCCAAACAAGAGCGTTCCACCCCCCGTGCAGTGATGAACGGCGGCGAATACTCTTTTCCGTTCCAAGTAAATCAGCAACGAACTGATGATCGGTATCAGGATGACGTGTGAATAGGAGTCGTTCTCCCATGAAAGGCGCGCGAGCGATCTTAGCGGTCCCCAAAACACCAAACAGGACACACCTACAAACAGCGCGAAGCCTATATTTCTTGTTCTCATAAATTAGAACGGAAAACCCTGAACGGGTGTCTTACCGGCTCCTTGCTCGACCGGACGCACGGATCAAGCTTCCTGGTATTCTGGTTCTGTAGTTGTACGGTTTAATAAATCTAAGTGTCGAGAGTCGTTTCCTTCAAGATGGTGGTTAATGGCGAAGACGGCCAGTTCAAGCCGGTTAGAAACTCCGAGCTTGTCATAGATGTTGCTCAAATGATGCTTTACCGTACGCTCAGTGATCGAAAACTTTCTTCCCACATCTTTGTTTGAACATCCAGTCACAATGGTTGCGACAATTTCCAGCTCACGTGGGGTAAGCCCGTAGGGTTTAGGAGAGTGCACTCCATTACTGTGAAGCATGAAGCCGCGGATTGCGTCAACGATAGTGGATACTTCTTTCTCGCCTGCCCAGTACTGTCCCGCGATCACACTCCGTACGCAATTGAGCAATAATTGCGTAGCGGAGTCCTTAAACAAGACTCCGTGCGCCCCGCACTTAAAGGCGCTGACTATCTGGGTTTTCTTGACCGCCGCAACCATCACGATCGTGCGCACCCCCGGGTGTAGTGAAGCAAGGCGAGAAAGAACATTCAACCCGGAATCAGACATGGCAAGATCGAGCATAAGGACGGCGGGTTTGAGTTCCTGAATCATCCTGACAGCTTCTAAACTGTCCGCGGCCTCCCCAATGACAACCAAGTCTTGCTCTGCCTCGAGCAGTCTTCGAATTCCGTAACGGACGATGGGCTCCTCCGCGGCGATAACAACGGGGATACCTTTATGATGGTTGTTCATTAGGGTTAGCTCGATAGAAAGATTGAAGTAATGAAGTAATCTACCAGTCAGTTGCACCGGTCACGTTGCGGATTGGACTTCAGTTCTGTAGGCAACATAGGCGGGTTATATTGATCTGCCGCCGGTATGGCCGTGCAACTCTGCGCGTCATTCTCTGACGCGCATGCCGGGCCGCGTGAAGGCTGCTTCCTCGAGTGCCACAAAGGAAGGATCCATCTCAGTGAGTGATTGCTTAAAACGGGGCGGACAACAACTGTACCTATTTCGCTTGGACTTTGCTTGCCTCAGAACTCGCCGGGCCGGTTTGCCCATAGTATTTCCTGTAATATTCCGAATACTCACGCTCCAACCCCTCTAGTCCATTTAAGACAATCCCGATCACATATCCCGGCCCAAACTGGCGAATCGCCTCCTCTACACTTTCTCGTGGTGTCTTTCCTGATCGCGCTATGAGCAGGCAACCGTCCGTCTGCTGCTTTAGAGCTAAGGTATCAGCAATGGGGCTGGTGGGTGGCGAATCGATAAGAATCCAATCAAAGTATCCCGAGAGATCTTTAACAACCTGAGCAAAACGCTCGGACTGTAACAGTTCCGTTGGATTAGTATCTGAAGCTCCAGATGGAAGAAGGTAAAAGTCCAACGGCTCGATTCGCCGGAGCGTCGATACCGGATCCGAACCGCACTGAAGACATTCCGACAAGCCTGGCCAGGGCTTAAGTCCCAGCCGAAGAAGTAAGGACGGGCATCGCAGGTCGGCCTCCATCAGCAGAACCTTTTGCTTTCCTTGACCTGCCAACGCCGTGGCGAGGTTCAGAGAAACCGTTGACTTGCCATCCTGAGGGAAGGGACTAGTAAGGAGCAGCTTTTTCAGTTTTCCTCGCTCTTGAAGCTTTTGAAGCTGCATCCGGAGCAGCCGGAACCGGTCGGCGCCGAGCGACCGCGGGTTACTCCAAACCACAAGCCGGCTTTCCGGTCCTAAATTCGCACGCTCGCTGGGTACCGCGATTAGCTCGCTTGTCTCTTCAATGGTTTCAAAAAAGGACTCCGGAGAAACATACGCTCCGTCACTATTCTTACCTTCGGCCTTTTTCAGGGCGTCAAATACGTGGCTCATTAATGTCCCTCCGGGGGCGGCTGAACAGGATCGTGATGGGATGCTATTGCAGCCTCGAGGCGTGGAGCAACAGCTTCATCTAACAGATCTCTGTTGTCCGGACCAGATGAATGGCTGGTCTTGCTCTCAATTGTTTGCCCGCCCGTGGCAGTCGAACTGGAAAAGATCCGAAGGTCACTGCAAGCTTCCTCTATAAATGACAACGATACGGTGCGAGTGCCTGCCGCAAACGCCGAAATGAGAGCGTTTTCGCAAATCGCATTGATCAGGCGTGGATAGCCGCGCGAGTATTCATGAATTGCCTGCAATGAATTTTCAGGAAACACTGGAAGGCTGCCATTGGCCCCAGCCCGTTTCAGCCGCCACACAATGTACTCCTTCAGTTCTATCGGGCTGAGGGGCTGCAACTGGCAGCGGAAGGCAATCCTCTGCTTTAGTTGACGAAGTTGTGGAGAGTCCAGTTTCTCATCCAGCTCAGGTTGCCCGATCAGCGCGATTTGCAGGAGTTTCCCCCGGTTAGTTTCCAGGTTGTTTAAGAGGCGGCTCTCTTCCAACACTTCCCGGCTTAGCAGATGCGCTTCGTCAATCACGAGAACCGTGGTCTTCCCCTCCTCGTGGCGGCGAATGAGAAACCTGGACAACCCTAACAGCAGGTCGCTCTTGTCCTTCCAGTCGATCTGTAGTCCTAAGTCCGCAGCGACGTAACGAAGAAGCTCGACCGGCGTAAAAGTGGGGCTGAACACATAAGCGTACTTTACTCGCTGCTTTTCTAACTTTTGCAACAAGCAGCGAACTAGCAGCGTCTTGCCAGTCCCCACCTCGCCGGTAAGCACGACAAAACCTTTACGCTCTTGAATCGCATAATAAAGATTGGCTAATGCCTCGTAGTGCCGCGTGGTCGGATAGAGAAAACTCGGATCGGGGCTAATATCGAATGGACTGCGATGTAAGCCGAAGAATGCTCTATACACTATTCTAGCCTCGCCTGTAAATATAGAACTCAGCGACCAATACGATCAGCACCAGAACCGTCCCTGCAAGCCACTCGAAGGCATTGATCCAGGAGCGTCTTCGCTCCTCTGAAGGGGTGCGAAAAAGCGGCATAGCAATTACTACAGGAAGCTTGAATCGCTGGCTTACATCCTTTTCCGAATAGAATGAATGATCTCCGCTATCGACCAGGAATGCCACAATCGCCGCCAAAAACAAGCCGCCTACCGCGCCGCCCAACCCGATTTTGACCCGGTTGGGACTCGATGGTTTCGTAGGAAGGCTGGGCGGATTGACCACCCGGAATTGCTGGCCCTGCTGGCGCATGGCCAAGCTTGTTGCCATCTCCGATTGCGTGACTTTGTTCAGCAAGTCTGCATAGTTTTTCTTTGCCAAGTTATAGTTGCGCATGATGTCGGTGAGTTGTTGTTCTCGCACCGGCGTCAGGTTTAAGCGTTGCTCGTATTGGGTGATTTCAGCTTCCAGTTGCTTTTCACCTTTAACAAGGTCTTTCATTTGCACGCGGTTCGCATCCAGTTGGCTGTTGAGTTGCGCGACCGAACTGCTTTCAGCCGTACCAGTGTGCACGCTTGCCCGCGATTGACCCTTTTGCGGAGTATTAGCCTTTGATGATTGAAGGCGATCCAGCAAGGCTTTCTGCTCCTCAATTTTCCGGTCTATTTGCAGCACGTCGGGGTACTGCGGCGTAAAGCGCGCTAGCAATGATGCCTTTTCCGCCTGTAACCGGCCCAACTCGCCCTGTGCCATCGCACCCGGGCTTTGCGCTGAAACGCCTGGAATCGGACCGCCCGTGGTGGAAAGGGATCGATACTGGTCAAGCAGAGAGCTCAGGTAAACACGTTGCTCCTGCGCACGGCTTATTTCAGCCATCGTGTTCTGCAATTGCATGTGCAATCCCGAGAGGATCTCAAGGTTTCCCTGCTGCTGCTCCGGCAGCTCGCCGAGATAGCGCATCTTATAATCCCGAAGCTGCTGCTCTTGTTGCTCTAGCTCTTTCTGGGTAGATGCCAGTTGATCTTTTAAGAAGCTCGTAGTGCCGGTGTCCTGCTGTTCTTGCAGCTTCAAATTCTCGTCGATGAAGAACGACGTCAGCTTATCGGTGACCTTCTGGGCCACGAAACGGTTACCCCCGACAAACGAAATCTTGAACGCATTTATTTGACGCTGCGTGGGATCTTTTTGGATTGGTTGAATGAGGATATTGTGTCGCATCAATTCGGCCAACCCCTCTGATCCGAGATGCTTTCGCTCCTTGGGATAAAGCCCAAATTCGCTGATCATCGGGAGTAAGCGAGCACGGGACAGCACGGCCTCTGTCAAGGACTGAATAGCCTCCTGCACACTATAAGTGGTATTAGGTGTAACGTAGCGTTTCGGCACCTGTTGCTGTACGACGAGAATGGTGGCTTCCGACGTGTACTGATTCGGAAGGAGCAGCGAGATAAGGACTGTCGCGATAGCAATGCCGCACGCAGCCGGAAGCAGCACCCACCGCCGCTGGATTGCAATACCTAGAAACTGGTTTAAAGTTTTGCTTAGGTCTTGGCTCTCTTCAGCCATATAAAAGCCCCTCTCTTCCGCTGCTGCAGCGGCGCTCTCTGAGCACCGCGTGAACGGCGGCCAGAGGCCGCCGCTACAGCAAAGGCTGTCATCCTTTACTGCTCTCCTTAATAACTGCTTGCATCAATAACTGCGAATTCGCCATCCTTGGAATGAATGGAGGCACTCGGCAGCGCGACCGCGGCGCCGGGTTCGCAGCACACCTGCCAACGCGCGGTTTGGAAGTCTCAGAAGCCCCGGCGAACCGACAGATAGGGGATAAGAGCCAGCTCGGCAATTCCGGGGAGCGGATCCTCCCTGGAGAAAACGGCCTCCACATGGGCAGCTCGCAATGAGCGCAGATACGGCCTCCAGCTCAGGTTTCCGGCCACAATCTCCGAAATTCCGGTCGGCAGGTCCGTCACCAGGCGAATCCAGGAAACGCCGGGCCGGCCGCGTTGCTGTTCCGCGCGATGGCCGAGCTGGTCAGCAAACAACAAATAAGGAAAGTCGACACCGGCGTGGCGGCCGAGCGTGTGATAACCCCAGGTGCGCGCATTCACATCGAGCAGCTTGTATTGCCCGTCACGCGGGTCCAGCTTGTACTCCAGTTCAACCAGGCCATAGTAATCGATGGCGCACAAGAAGCGTTTGGACAGGGTTTCAAGCAGAGGAATCTCAGTGGTCTCTACAAACGTACTCGCCCGGCCGAACTCTGGCGGATGCTGCCGCGTCCGTCGAACCACCATGCTGCCTACGGCGTGCCCTTGCTTGAAGAAGGCGCAGTAGGCGAACTGCTGGCGTCCATCACCAGGAACCAACTCTTGAATCATTACCTCGCCCGGCCCAACCAGTTTCGCGGCTCGCAGGAAGAGAGATTCCAATTCTGCCCGGCCGCTCGCCCGCCACGCCTTGGCCCTGGTCGCGTAGAAGAAGTGTTCCTTAATCGCGGGCTTGATCGCTACCGGAAAGTCCGCATCAATGGATCTGAGATCGGTCACATTGGCCGGATACCACGTTCGCGGAACGGGTATTCCCAGTTCCTCGGCCAGACGATAAGTGTTTCGCTTGTCCCATACGCATCGAATCGTGGTCCACTCGGGCGTCGGCACTCGAAAGTATTCCGTGAGCAAGCGCCGGTGGCGCGACAGCGCAGCCACCGTTTCGTCGCGCGTTGGATAAAGCACCCAGCCTTTCAGTCCCAGCCGCCTGCATACATCGAGGAGGGCGTCTACCGTCGCGCGTTCATCGCGCACGTCTGCCAGTTTCACCGCATAGGTCGCATAGCGCGAGAATTTGGCAATCGAATGCTCGTCATCTACGATGCAAACAGGGATGCCATGGCGTCCAAGGCTTTGAACGATTCCGAGTCCCTGGTAGTCGCCGCCGATGACAATTGCGCCTGCCTGATTGTTCGAAATTTCTTTCAAAGCCCTCACCCACCGCATCGCGGTCCCCCCTCTCCCGCTTGAGCGGGAGAGGGGATGGTGGCAAGCTGCCCCTTCGGCATAGCTGAAGCTATGCCCTGACGGCTTATTCAACGAACTTCTGAGCCATGCCACTAGAACTTCGCTCCGTTGGCAAGTAACACGCAAGTGACACCGCAATTTGTCGAACCTTGGCGTAGCGGCTCCGGCTCAAACTTTTGCAGACATAGCTCGTGCAACGGTACAATGCAACCCCACAGCACGTCCCGAGCGTGTTTGTAATGACGTCCGTCATGCCGGAATCTCGTGTCGGGAGGAATGCCTGCAGCGTTTCAATCGTAAGACTGGTTGCGAATCCAAGAATAATGACGAGAAAGGCCGCTCTTTTGATTTGCCGCACTGAAGAGAAATAGGCGTAAAAGAAAAAGCCGAGTGGAATGAAACCGCCAATGTTGATGAGAACGTCTTTCAGATAGCCCCAATCCGGGCGGAATTCCTTCCAGAACGGCTCTAACAATGTCTGATGCAAAACCGCGTACCGTTCTGGAATTGCCAAATCGATTCCGGAGCTGCCATGGTTGCGGATGATGTTTCCCGTATGCTCATCAAAAAGGTAGAGCGCGGCAGGGCGTTCGTTCCCGGTTAGACCGGGCCGTCCATTTGCCGTCCAGGTTTCATAGTGCTGAAGCGCTTGCGCCGCCGTAAGCTGCCGGTTGTAAATCGCAAGGCCCTGCAACCGCCCGGACCAACTGTCGTTTGCCACAGGCGAGTTGGCGACCACGAGCTGGCCCGCGAAATCCTTAGCGGAAAACGTGAACTCCCGGGATTTTTTAACCAACGCGCCATTCACGTAAACTGCCGTTTCCTGGGCATCCGATGTGACCGTTATGAAAACGGATCTGCCTTGGCGGAAGATGTCATCAACATAGAGTCTTGCGGTGCGGCCATGATTTTGTGCGCTCTCCGTTTCACTCTCCAATGCCAGGTCTCTATTCGACTGGTGGAGCGAAAATGGAATCGGGTTGTTAGGAGTGTAAAAAGCAAGAAATGTGTTCGTATCAAAAGTAAGGCCCGGCTCTAGCCAAATCTCAAGACTGCAAGACGCCTCGGCTGGTAACCCCGTCATCTTGAATATGCCGGAACTCAAAATCGCGCCGTAATCGCCAAACCAAAGGCCGCCGCCGTTTGCCAGCCAGCTCACTTGGTTTTTCGGAGAATGAAACGGCCACAGTCCCGCCACCAAAATGCCAATAAGCATGGCGAAGCTCGTTGCGCCTAGAATTCGCCGCCTCGCTGCAGACCGGTTGGCCGCTCTTCGGGCAGTTGGCTGATACGTGGCATGAACGCTAGGCATACTCACCAAGACTGGCGTATTCCGGACCGCAGCCCAGAGCAGGAGGGCCGGAAGGCCCGCTTTGGGGCAAGACGAGTAGCCGAAAAAGGGTAAGTTGCGTCAGCGGCCTCGGCTCTCAAACCGGCGCTTTCAAGTTCCGGTCGAACCGGCATCTTATTCATTCTACAAGACATAAGCGGAGAACGAACTATCTCGTTTGGATTCAATTCGTTCCTCCGCTTCGCCCCGGTTTGCTCGGCCGGTTTGCTCCGGTTTGCTCGTCTAATGTTCCTTTGTTTTCAACAAGATTCCGGTTTGCTAGGTTAAACATTCTCTTTTTTGCTTTTTGGACGCTTTCCGGAGAGCGTTTTCCGGCCAGAGAAACCCTCGAAAAATTGAGCCTTTTGGGCGTGATTTTTGGGCAAGGGTTGCGGAGCCAGAAGCATGGGGCGAGTGCGTCATATTTTCGGATTGCCTTGATGATAGCGTAGTATACTACGCTATCAACAGGCGCGTCAAGGAAGAGCCGGCTGTAGCGGCGCTCTATGAGCGCCGAAGTACTTGAAAAACCAAGACCGGCGGTCACAGACCGCCGCACCAGCCACAGTTGCCACACAGACTCTAAAAAGCGGCACTGCCAGTAAACGCGCTTTTCAGATGCACTCCCGTGTGCTCTCGTCGGCGGAAATAAAATCCAGAATAGTGCGGCACCGTCCGGTCGGGAAACAGCGGCATCCGAAGACTCAGTTCCAGAGCTGGCCACCGGTCTACCAAGACGTAACCTTCAGCGCCAAAAGCCCCTACCATTTCAGTCGCATTATGAACAACACATGGGAAGGCGCATGCTTTTGTCCGCTGAACCGTGATGAAACTTGGTTTTCTATCATGGACGGGGGTGCGGTTCAGGATCACGTGTTCGGGTAGATTGACGAATTGCTCAAGGAACGCTTGGACACTCTTTTCCCAGTAGTGAAAGGCGCCAGAGACCAGTAAAACGTTACATTCAGATGCATCTTGCAAGGAGTTCGTGAATCTTAGCCCGGTTGCGCCTCGTTCTGCCGCGATTCTTTTTCCTTCTTCTACAACAAAAGGTATATCAAATACGGTCCAATCAAGGTTTCGCACCGCTTTCAGATGCGTAGAATAACTGTAGTAGAGATTGCCGACGTTGCCGCCAAAGTCCAAGATACTGAGATCATCTGTACAGATATTTGACAACCAATACAGCACAGCGTAGTCGCTGGGACGCAGAGCCTTTGAAAACTCCAGATGAACAGCGATTTCGCTAGGATCCTCATGCCCGGCAGGTTTCGTTTTTCGCGCTATTGACCACCCTTCATCGAAAGTGGCGAAAACACCGCGCGTCTGGCTGAGGCTATTGAGAAGTTTTCTACCATAGGGCACCACCCCGACTCGCGTAAGCAGAGTGCGACACGGTTCGGAGCTTAGGATGGTTATAGCAACTTCCCGCACGCTCATAAACTCGCTCTCCGGCGTTTGCTTCAAGGTCCGTGGCCCCGCGACAAATCCGAGCGTCTGCACAAATCGCTTGGAGCTTTGCTGGATTTCGCGAGACAATAGTCTGACCAGGCAGGAAAGAGACAAAAGCTATAGCTCGACGACTCCCGGCCGCTGATGAGGCGCAATCGGGTTTACGCCGTCATCCGCTTACAAGTCTTCTTTGCCCAGACTACCGGCATAATGGTGTATGACTTCACTGTATCCAAGACAGGCGACTGCCCCGGCGGCGTTGGGTGCACACCTAACTTCCGAAGCAAGAAATTGGCTCGATAGGCGTTTGCGCGCAATGGGTCCTTGAATTGAAAATTTACGCTCAGAGAGATCGAAACATTATCGTCATTTTCGACCCAGTGGGGGCAGTTCACAGGGATATGCACTCCCATGCCGGGACGGAGTTTATAAGATGTGGCACGATGCTGGAGATGTGGCTTGTAGACTGCTGCGTTAAAGTCCGCTGCCCAGAACTTTTCAAGTTCTTCCTCCGGGAGAACCTCGCGGTCCTCTCTGTCAAATACGTGCAAGGTTTTTGTTCCCCGGATCTGCAATAAAAAATTGCACTCGCGGTCAATGTGATAGGTGGTGATACGCTTGGGTGAAGTAACAAAGATGATGATGTCTTCAACCATGATTTGCGAATCAATTTCAGGGCCGGAAAGAGCCTTGATCTCCGCCAAACCCCGATCCAGTAGAACCCGGTATTCGGAATCGCGCTGTGCTGAACTGAAAACGAACCATGCGCCGCAATTCTCGACTCGTTGCAGGGCCTCCTGCGCAGAGAAAGGGCTTTTCGCGATTTCATCCCAGCGTTGGTCTACTCGCACATTCCCCGCGTCGTAGTGGAGGTCACGCGGACGCGTCTTGAGTGTGCGGTCGGCGAGCTCCATAAGTTTTGGGAGTTGGAAAAGAGGATGTGTGGCAAGATAGTGAGATACTTCGAAGCTCTTTTCGTTGAATTTCTCTCGAAATTGCTCGGGGTCAGCTACTATCCAGCGATCCGATTTCGTGAGGTTAGAGTTCGATATAGCCACTACTGCCATTAGGTCACCTCCATCCTATGGATCGAAGTCGTTCTCTTCCATCTCTTATCTGGCAGTCGTTACACGGTTCCGTTTAGGATTGTCGGAACCGCGCATTGCCATGGATACCCGCAAACCGGTTAGGTACGTCCAGACAAATGGCCGCACGTGTGGGGGGGCGCATTTTCTCAGCTCTCGGGAAAACTCTTTCCAGTTCGATGAGTTGACCCGAGACACTGAAATCGTAATAGAAGGCGTCAACATTTTCTGCGTATGCCACCAACCCGCAGGGACAAACAGAATCTCACCAGGCTGAAGCTTGAACCGTATAGGGGTAGCCTGTGCAAAAAGAGGAAATGTTCCCAAGTCCACATTTTCAGGATCGCGTATCGAGGAAGTGTGGTAGTCACTTGGGTATAGAAAACGGCCCTGATCTGGCGCAAGGATCGTATATTCCTTTACTCCGTAAATCTGGCAAAGGAAGGTATGAATATGCCAGCTATCATAATGCAGCGTCGGGAATTTTCCACCCCTGCCGCCGATATAAAACTCAGAATGTCCACCATGCAGCCGTGGATAGAGAGGCTTGGTGAACGCACCATCCAGCCAATTCGGAGAAAAATATTCGGGCAGGGGATCTAAATCTGCGTCTAGCTCGGGAAGGAACTTTTCAACCCATACGTTCCGCAAGTAAGGCGCAGGCTTCTCATCACTGGACGAAATAATGAGATCGATGAATTCACTCATTGTGAAGGCTTCTCCATCCCTCTTTGCAGGCATAAAGCCTTGCAAGGTATGGTACTGGCCTTCCGGTTTGAGCGGCATCGAGCCATATCGCTCTTTGAAGTACTGCGGCGTCCACTTCCCCACCGCCTTCCATTGATCAAGCGCGCCGGTAATGATGGCGGCTTTACGTGGGAGTAGAAACCGCTCAACAAACTCTGAATAGGAAGGCCGATTGTGGCGCTCAATCGAACTCATCGTGGCCGACTGTGTCATGGTCATTTGTGTTCCCCTCCATTAACAAGTTGTTTTACTTGCGGTCTGTAACCGTTGTGAGAGGTCAGCAGCGAGTCAACAAGATCCAAATAGACAGCCTGATTCACATCCCAACTGTACTTTGTAACAAATCTGCTTGCATTTCGGACTAATCTTTCCCGAAGTTCCGCGTTATTGATCAATAGCAACATCGCACTCGCAAGACTTTTTTCATTACCGGCCTGAAAAAATAGGGCGACCGAATCATTGAAGTAATACTTGTCAATTGTAGTATCCGGAACAATCACGGGAACACCCATGGTCATGAACTCGAGAATTTTGGTGCTAAAGGCTTCGTTGCCAAAGCCGTTGTTCCGTTTGGGCACAATGCCGAGGTCGGCATTCTCCATCACCGGCGCCATCTGGTCGAGCGGGAGCGATCCCTTCAAAAAGACTCTGTCTTGCAATCCAAGTTGTCCGATCAACGATTTCAAAAACTCAAGCTGTTCCCCCGAACCATAAATGTGAAATTCGGCTTGAGGGACTTCGTCCTTTAGAAGTGAAAAGGCGCGAATTGCCAGATCAAGTCCCTGATGATAATTCAGCGATCCGGGGTACAAGACAATGAATTTGTTGTCGTTTCGATTTCTTCCCCGCCGTTGAAAAAACTGAGTATCCGGGAAATTCAGGATGGTTGTCAATTTCGACTCGTCGACGGACCTTCCCTCTAGCCGCTTCTGCCAAAAATGATTGGCAGCGATGACATGATCGGAGAATGCTGCCGACATTCGCTCCGCGGCGACCAACAGTTTGAAGGTTAGTGAATTTGTAGAGATGTTGAACTTGCTAACGTAAAACTCCGGGATGATGTCATGGATATCCAGAATCAGCTTGGATCCAGTAAGTTTTGGATACCAAGCAGCGAAGACCTCGAAATCCGGGACAGAGTGAACGTGAATGAGGTCGTAGCGCTGCTTGATTTGCTCCCGCGTCAGAATGAACATCGAGCGCAGGAAGAACAAGAGCAACTTAGCGAGATACGCGAGTTTATTTTTTTCGTTCTTGATCCGGCGCTGGATACGAAAAACGCGGACGCCGTTAATCGTCTCTTGTCTTTTAGATTGTCCTTCCCGCCGGAGTGCAACGACATCCACGCCATACCCCCGCTTAGCCAGAGTTTCCGCATAGCGGCGAACGCGGTTGTCAGCCTCATAGAACGTATACGCAACCATGCAGGCTCTCATTGACATACCTCCTGATGGTGGAGGACTGATTCTGCTTCCGTCGTGTGTGCAAGAGAGCTTGCCTGAATCGCTTTATCGATAGATGCGGTTAGCCTTGCAGCCAAATGCTCGACAAATGGCTCGAGCAACATGCCTGCGGGATACATCGGGAGCGTGACGATCTCCTGGCCCTCTAGCGCCACGTCGTCCCAGTACACGCCGGGTTCGTTATATCTCGCGTACTGTTTCATGGGGCGGAAATCGGTAATGATGCCGGGATAAGGCCGGGGAACATAGTTCAGCGCCGCCCGGTCATTGGCTTTCCAGATACGCGCCAGTAACAAGGATTCTGATTTCTTTCCTTGTTCCTTGGCGAGCCTTCCGAGCAACATCCCTCGCCAAACGCTTGACCGGCTACCCAGCACCGCGAGCTTCCCGCGAAGGAATTTAAGCTTATCTTCGAAACTCAACAGCAAGAAATTCTGCCCGTGGAAGACTAGCCTCTGCGCCTGGTAGTAGGCTTTGTTCCAGACCGTACCGGGGCTCAGCTTCGACCAATTTAACGTATCAAACAAAGCCAGCAGCGCAACCTCTTCACCTTGCGCCTTGAACTGTTGAGCCATTTCCAACGCTATCGTCCCTCCGAGGCAGTACCCGCCAAAGAAATACGGCCCGTGCGGCTGCACCTTCTGAACTTCTTTGACGTATACCGCGGCCATATCCTCGATTCGGCTGAGAAGCGGTTGTCCCCCATTAAGTCCTTGAGATTGCAAGCCAAAGAAGGGTTGATCCGGCCCCAAGCGCCTCGATAGATCACGGTATAGCAGGACGTTGCCTCCTCCGCCGTGCACGCAGAAGAAAGGAGGACGGGAACCGCCCGGTCGCATTGCCACCAGCGGAGACCAGTTGGGCGCAGAGCCTTTGCGCCGGAGAACATGCGCAAACTCACTGATCGTTCGCGCCTCGATGAGAGTGGATAGCGGCAGTTTGACGTTGAACGCCTTCTCTATTTCAGCGAATAGACGCACCGCCAGCAGCGAGTTGCCACCAAGTTCGAAATAATCTTGGTGAAGGCCAATGGGCCGAACCATGAGGAGAGCTTCCCATATCTCCGCTAACTGCTTTTCCGTTTCGTTTTGCGGAGGCGCGTTTTCTGGTTGCGATGCATTTGCCGGCTGAGAGGATTGCGGCGCTGTCTGCATGGAAAGCGGAAGACCGGAGAGGCGCTGTTCTGCATTTGCAACGAACGCGCGGAGCACTGCCTCGTACGAACTGAGGATTTCCTTGATGGTGGCCGGTTCGAACAGGCCGGGATTGTATTCCAGTTGGGCGCGGACTCCCTCGCGGCGTTCCAGCAGCCCCATTTGAAGCTCAAAATGCGTCCCCAGGCCGAAATCCGGCAGGGGCGCGACCGTCAAATCTGGCAACTGCCGCGGCTGCAAGAATGCGGTTTGATAGAAAAAGTAGCATTGCGACAGCGGATTCCGGCCACCTATCGAGCGCACGTTTAATTTTTCGAGAAGCGCCTCGAATGGCAGGTCCGCGTGGCTGAGCGCATCGAGGGTGACGTCGCGGACCCGGCCCAGCAGCTCGCGCAGCGTAGGATTTCCGGACAGGTTCAATCGCAACGCCACCGGCCCGGCAAACGGTCCGATAAGAGGCTCCGTTTCGGATCTCCGGTTGGCGACGGGCGAACTGATCAGAATGTCTTCCTGCCTCGTGTATCTATTGAGCAGCGCGCTGTAAGCCGTCAGCATGACCATGAACATCGTTGCTTCGTGAGATTGGCCGAGGCTTTTCAGCGACCGGACAAGATCATCGGGCAACAGAAGAGTCTCCATGGGGCCCTGCGAGGCCGCCCGGTTCCGGGATGGACGGACGGACGGGAGGTTCAGCACAGGAAGAGGCGAGGCAAGCTGCTTCTTCCAAAAATCGATCTGTTGGCGCGCGCACTCCGAGGCGAGCCATTTGAGCTGCCAATGGACGAAGTCGCCATACTGAATGGCGAGAGGCGGCAAGGACGGTTCGCGATCTTCTGCTATCGCTTCGTAAATGGTCCACAAGTCGCGCTGGATGACGTTCTGGGACCATCCATCAGTCAAGATGTGATGGGTAGTGATGACCAGCACATGTTCCTGAGGCCGGAGCCGGAATAAGCGCGCGCGTATCAACGGACCGCAGGACAAATCGAAAGGCGCGCTCGCCTCTGCGCGAATCGCTTCCCAAAGCCTCGCTTCCCGGTCCGCTTCAGTCACGTCGTCGAGCGATGTCACGGGCAGGCAGATTGTTTGTGACGGCGCGATTACCTGAACGAAATCATCGTCCAGCCTCTCGAACGTCGTGCGCAAGGTTTCGTGGCGGTCCACGAGGAATTGAAGGCTTCTCTCGAGCGCAGTCTGAGATAACGCTCCCGTCAGCCGGACACACGCGCGCATGTGCAGACCCGGATTACCAGGCGCTAACTCCTCAAGCGCCCAGAAGCGCCGCTGCGCCGCGCTTGTTGGCATCACGTAGCGTTCGTCAGAAACATCCTGAGACGAGCTAGCGGCAGGAGAATCCGCGTTAGGCGAGATTTCCTGCGCGGCTGCGGCGGCGCCCAGCGACCGCGGAGGAGTTGCATCTGCGGACGCAACTCCGGCTGACGGCTTGGCCGGAGGGCCGGCAGCAGGCCTTTCATGCCTGGCGGGAGCGGTGAGTTCAGGCAATGGAAGCTCGGAAAGACGCCCGTCTGGATTGATCACGATGGCTTCGAGTAACTTCCGGTAGTTGCCTAGCAGGCCAGTAATCGTGCTTGCCTCAAAGAGGTCCGTATTGTACTCGCAAGCGAGGCGCCAGCCTTCTGTTCGCAGCACCAGAAAGACGTTCAGGTCGTACAGCGCTCCCTGCGACTTCGATGGGATTACTGTTAGCTTAATTCCCGAGAATTCCAGAGGCTTCACTGGATCTCTCTGACAGATAAAATTGACGCGGAACAGAGTGTGGTGGCTGGGATAATCGTTGGGACGTAATTCTCTCAGTACCTGCTCGAAGCGGACGTTCTGATTAGCGAGCGCTTGTAAGCCCACGTCCTGTACTCGGGCAAGCAGTTGCGTGAAGGACGGGTCCCCTGCCAGATCCATGCGCAAGACCACAGTGTTGATAAACAGGCCGATTAGCGGTTCGAGCTCCACGCTGCTTCGCCCGGCGACCTGCGTGGCCACGCCAAAATCGGTTTGCCTGGTGTACTGATGCAGGACGATCCCGAGCACGGCCAGCATGGTGTTAAAAAAGGTTGCACCCGACCGGTTGGCAATCTCCCTCATTGCGTCTGTCAGACTTACAGGTAAGAGAATGGAGGTGATCGTTGCGTCGTAGGTTGGAAAATTGGGCCTAGGGTGGTCGGCTGGAAATTCCAGCAAAGGAAGATCCTTGAGCTGCTTTTTCCAGTAAGCGAGCTCGTTCTGCACGACCGCGCCCTCTGCCTGTTCCCGTTGCCAAACCGCGAAATCCCCGTATTGAATGGAGAGTTCAGGTAGCTTCAGGTCCGTGCCGCGGGAGTACGCGTCATAGAGAGACCCCAACTCATTCGAAATGAGACCGATTGACCAGTAATCTGCAACGGAATGATGTGGAGTCACCAGCAAAACGTGCTCGTTGTCCTCGACTTGTATCAGGCTCACACGGAAGAGTGGGCCAACGGCCAGGTCGAAACCCCGGCGAGCTTCCTCAAAAGAGAGCCTGTCAACTTCTCGATCCCGCTCCGGTTTCGGCAGGTGGCGAAGATCGGTTACCTGGACATCTATTTTCAGGACGGGTTTGATGACTTGGAAGGGTTGCCCATCCATGAGTCTGAATGTTGTCCGCAGCGGCTCGTGGCGCCGCACAATCTCGTTGAATGCGCTGCCTACAAAGGCCGGATTAAGAGGACCTTGGAGACGGAAGCGTACGGGCACCATCCACGTCGGGTTGCGAGGATTGAGTCGGTCCAAATGCCAGAATCGCTCCTGGCCGAGCGACGCAGGGAGGACAAAGACCTCTTCAGGCTCCGGTCTGTTTAGAGTGCTATCCGATGGCTGGAAGGTTGCGGGTTCCAAAGCGGGCATGTCGCTGGATTCCTGCTCTTTCACGACGGAAGTTGCTTTACCCGGTATTTTTCGCGGGAGACCGGCACGATAGAAGGCATCACGGCATTCCCATTCGCGGCGGCTTCCGCGCCTTTCTCAAATTGCGCCAACAATGAGGCGATTGTGCGGTGCTTCAGGAATTGCGCTGGCGCAATCGTGATTCCAGCCTTCCCCGCCCTGGCGGCAATTTGGAAAATGTGTAACGAATCCGCGCCCAGCTCAAACAAGTTGTCTTGGATGCCGACCCGGTCCAAGTGCAAAACCTCGGCCCAGATGCCAGCCAGTAACTTCTCCTGTGCAGTCTGGGGAGTCACGAATTCTTTTTCTCGAGCAGGACGGCCGCTATCAGGCGCCGGCAAGGCCTTCCGGTCGATCTTACCGTTCGGCGTGAGCGGCATGGAATCCAGCCGCACCACCGCAGAAGGCAACATATAGTTCGGTAATTTCCCAGTCAAAAATTCGCGAACCGCAATAACAGTGAGCGCCTGCTGGTCGCTGGTGATATAGGCGACCAGCCTTTTGTCACCCGGAACGTCCTCGCGGACGGTCACCACAGCTTCGCGAACTCCGGGGTAGCGAGCTAATACCGTCTCGATTTCACCCAGCTCGATGCGGAAGCCACGCAGCTTCACTTGGTTGTCGAGCCTGCCAAGGAACTCTATTGCGCCATCCGGCAAGCGGCGTACCAAGTCCCCAGTCTTATAAAGCCGCGCGCTCGCGTTCTTACTGAACGGGTTAGAAATGAACTTCTCGGCAGTCAGTTCTGGACGGTTGAAATAGCCCCGCGCCAAACCGTCGCCGCCAATGTGCAACTCACCCGGCACGCCAATGGGAACCAATTGGCCATCGGCATCAAGCACATAGAATTGCGTGTTATCAATCGGCGGGCCGATCAGCACCGGTCCTTCTCCCGCCGCCACTTCACCCGTAGCCGACCAGATCGTGGTTTCCGTCGGCCCGTACATATTCCACACAGTGCTTGCGCGCTTCGCCAGCTCATTCGCAAGCTCGCGCGGAAAGGCTTCGCCCCCGCACAGTACATTCAACCGCGGATTGCCGCCCCAGCCAGCTTCGAGCAGGAGCTTCCAAGTTACTGGGGTCGCCTGCATCACGGTAGCGCCAGAACGTATAAGCCGCGTCAGGAGTTGGGCGCCGTCTGCAGCGGCTTCACGGCTGGCGATCACAAGCTTTGCTCCTACACACAACGGCAAGAACAACTCCAGCCCCGCGATATCAAATGACAGCGTTGTCACCGCAAGCATCGTGTCCTGCGACGCCAGTCCGGGTTGCTTGCGCATGGAACTCAGCAGGTTGACGACAGCACGATGCTGAATCTCGACGCCCTTGGGTTTGCCGGTCGAACCCGAGGTATAGATCACATAGGCGAGATCTTCCGAGGTAACAGCGGCATCCGGCGCTTCACTGCTGTTCCGATTGATATCGTCCCAGTTCGTATCCAGGAAAACGAGATGGGTTCCGGCAATTGCCATATTCTGCGCCAGTCTCTGCTGGGTCAGCAAAACCGGTACGCGTGCGTCTGCCAGCACAAACGAGATTCGTTCCAGCGGATAGGTTGGATCCATAGGAACGTATGCCCCGCCTGCCTTCAGCACGCCCAGCAGGCCAACGATCATGTCTAAAGAACGTTCTACAAAAACCCCAACCAAGACGCCTTGCTTGACGCCGAGTTTCTGCAAGTGCCTGGCTACCTGGTTCGCGCGCTGGTCCAATTCCGTGTAAGTTAACTCCTCTCCCTCGAACACTACCGCCACTGCATCCGGAGTTGCCCTTGCCTGCGCTTCAAACAACTGATGCACACAGGCATTCTGCGGGTACTCCGCTGTCGTTGCGTTCCAGCCGGTTAGCATCTGTGTACGATCCGCCTCAGCTAGCAGAGGGAGCTTTGAAACGGGTTGATTGATATCGGCGGCCATTCCTTCCAGCAAAGTTTCATAGTGGTTCAACCAGCGGGCAATGGTCGCCTCATTGAAGAGGCCTGTGTTGTAATCGCAATCCAACACGAGCCCGTCTTTTGATTCCACGATGTTTAGAAAGATGTCGAAGTTTACAAAGCTCTTTGGATTTGGGTCGGCTTCCGCCTCAAACCCATCGAAGTGTACCCCATCGCCGACACGTTCGAGGTTGAACTGTACTTCGGTCAAAG
This sequence comes from Terriglobia bacterium, assembly GCA_035531475.1. Lineage (GTDB taxonomy): Bacteria > Acidobacteriota > Terriglobia > UBA7540 > UBA7540 > CALCEB01. Next base: position 10,352 of record DATKST010000046.1, on the reverse strand, counting down.
GCAGGCGGCTCGGATCGCGCTGCAAAGCGAGCTTGCGAACCAGCCTGCCATACGTATAGTTCTGATGTTCATAGCCGGCCAGGACGGTCTGTTTCATCTGTGCTAGGCATTCTGCTGCCGTTGAATTACCTGCGAGGCGACCACGCAATGGAATGAAGTTCACGCAATGGCCGACCAATACTGCGTCTTCCAGCAGCGACTGGCCCGCGGTTGGAATCCCGACGACAATGTCGTTTTGCCCGCTTAGGCGGCTCAGCAACATCTGGAAGCCAGAAAGCAAAGTTACGAAGAGAGTGCATTTCTGCCTCGCCCCTAGCTTCTTGATGTTGTTGTAAGAGGCCGCGCCGATTTTCCGGCGGTACGTGGCTCCCTTGAACTCCTTTACTGAAGGGCGGGGCCTGTCCGTCGTAAGGTCAAGCAGCGGCGCTGGTTGCTGGAATTGCCCCAACCAGTACTTTTCGACCTTTGCGCCTTCCGGGCTGTCCAAAAAGTCTTTCTGTGATTTCGCGTAGGTTGCAAAGCTCATTGGCGCGGGAAGGTCACACGCGGCGCCCCGATTCAACGCGTTATAGATTTTAGAAAGTTCGTCCAGCAGGACGTTGGTCGACCATCCATCACAGACGATGTGATGCGCCGTGAAGATGAGACACTCGCGCTGCGGCTCCATCTTTGTCAACTGAGCTCGTATCAGTGGGCCCTCACTCAGCCGGAAGGGGGTATGCGCATCATCCTTGATGATTTGCTGGAACCGCTCCGCGCGTTCTGCAGGGGGCAGATTAGAGAGGTCAACGGCCGGAATCTCCAGCTTCAACTTTGCCGCAAACCGCTGAGTATTCCCCTCGCTGTTGAAAGACGCGCGCAGGGCATCGTGGCGGGCAACAATCTGTTGGAGCGCTTCTTTGAGCGCGGATTCGTTCACGTTTCCGCGCATGTGCAATGTGAAGGACTCGTTATAGCTGCATGACGCCTCTTCGCCCAGTTGATCCGAAAGCCATACCTCAAGTTGAGGTTCGGTCAGAGGCGCTTCACGAACCCGCTCAGTTTCAGCCGTTGTCACTTCAGGGGCATGGGGGGAGGCGGTCCCTACCGCAATCGCCGGCTGCCGGAAGAATCCCGCCTCCTGCATTTCAATGACGCTTTCCTTGAAAGCGCTGATGATGCGCTCGATATCGGCGTCAGTGTGCGCGGTCGTCAGGAAGCACGGAAAGGTTTCGAGAATGTGAATTCCCTTCATGCGCAAGTAGTAGTAAAACAGGCTTGCGAAGCGCTCCTCGGTTGGGAATCCAAAGTAGAAGATGCTTCCGAAACTTTCGATGCGCGTAGGGACCGAGTTCAGTTCAAAGAACTCATTGATCGTGCGGATCATCTTTGCTGTCCGCTCGGTAAGCCGCTTCTGCAGGGCCGGGCCTTGCTCCTTGAAGTACTGCAGCACTGCCTTTACTGCCGCGAGCGTCAGCGGGTGGCGCACGAAGGTGCCTGCAAAGAACGTGACACCGGCCTCCGGGTAGGAGTCGTCGCCGAATTGCCACTTTCCGCCGTCCAACGCGTCCATGAATTCGCCCTTACCAGCCAGGACGCCGATGGGCATGCCGCCGGCGAGCACCTTGCCATAGGTAGCCAAGTCGGCGCGGATGCCAAAAAGTCCCTGGCAACCGGCTGTATGGACGCGGAATCCGGTAACGACCTCATCGAAAATCATGGCCGCGCCAGATTCCTGTGTGATCATCCGAATTTCTTTTAGAAACTCCACTGGCTGCAAATGAGGATGGCGGCTTTGAACTGGCTCGACGAGCACTGCTGCCAGGTCCCTGGCGTTCTGGCGGATCCATTCGAGTGATTCCGGCGTGCCATAATCAAGCACCGTAATGTTGGCAACCTTTTCGCGCGGAATTCCTGGGGCAACCGGAGCCGATTGTAGCAAGCCCGCCTTGTTCTTGAATCCTTTCACGAGGACTTCATCGAACATTCCGTGATACGCGCCGGCAAAAAGCGCCACCTTGCTGCGACCGGTTACAGTGCGTGCAACGCGAAGTGCGGCCACGACCGCTTCGGAGCCCGTATTACAAAATGTCATGCGCTCATTCCCGGTCATCTCGCAGAACATCTTCGCAACTTCGCCCGCCAGAGGGGTTTGCGGACCGATCTCGAAACCTTCGTGGAGTTGCTGCTCGATTGCCTTCTCGACGAAGTCAGGACGGTGTCCAAGCATGATGGGACCGAAACCGTTCAGGATGTCGATGTACTCGTTGCCGTCCACATCCCACAGCCGCGAACCCTTGGAGCGCACCGTAACGATCGGGTAAACGAGCTCTTTCCACTGCGAGCGGAAGCCTGACACCACGCGCGGGTCAGCGAGCGGTTGGCGGTATTTCTGCGTCATGCTCTTGGATTGGGCCGTGCGTTTCGTATACTGCTCGACGAGAGATTGGAGCCCCTTCTTCTGACGCTCGCTAATCTCAGGAGAAATCTCCTTTTGCGGAGGCTTGTATGGGCCAAACGGTTTGAACTCTTCCTTCGAGGCCGATGTCGGGTCCGTGGGCGCTGCTGAGGTCACGGCAGCGGGCACTGTGGCCGGGGCGATTGGCACCCCCAGCCTTGGCGGCCCGGCCGGAGCAGTAGTAGCTGCAGCCGCCGGCGAAGCGCCGCGTATGACTTCAAGTTGCTTCGCGACCAAATTATTCATGGCCTGGAGTTGCTCGTGCATTAGGTGCTCAACAGGGGATTCAGCCATTGCGGTATCTCCATTCCCACTTATCGGAGGCGCTGCCAGCTCCGCCTGGGCGGAGGGCGCTGGGACGACCGGAGCTGAAGCAGGCTCGGAGAGGGTATCGGCCGGGAGCTCGCTTTCTATGTATTCGGCCAGCGCATCCAGAGTGGATTGATCTCCAAGAAGCTGTCGAAAGGTAATCTTCAGTCCAAACTTATTTTGCACGGCCTGCGTCACTTGGGTAAGGAACAAGGAATCAAAGCCCATTTCCAGGAAAGTCGTTGCGCCATCTACCTGCGAAAGGTTCATGCCGGAGAGATCTTCAAAAATCTCCGCGAGAATCTTGGAAATTCTAGCTGCACGGCTCGGAGCGCTTGCCGCAGGTGCCGGGGGTTGAGTGATGACGTTCACTGGTTCTGTTTCCTCCATATTAGGCGGGGAGATGGCAGGCCATTGGAAAGAGGTTGCCTGCGGGGCAGCAAGCGAAGCTACGGCCTCACCGGGCGCGGGCGCCTCCAACCAATAGCGCTTCCGGTCAAACGGGTATGTGGGTAGTGAGATGCGTTGCCGGAGTTCTCCCCCGTGGACCGCCGGCCAATTCGGTTGAACTCCGGCCAACCAAAGCGAGCCGAGCGCGTTCATCATGCTCGCCGCATCACCCTCGCCTGAAAAACCATCCGACAGCGAGGAAATAATCAGTTGGTCAGTCGAAACTCCGGTGTGCTGGTGCGCGAGCGTGCTCAGCACGTTGCCCGGGCCAACTTCCAATAGAATGATGTTTGGGTTCTTTCGCAGCTCGCTGACGCCTGCCGAGAATTGCACAGCCTCGCGGAAATGCCTCGACCAGTACGCCGGGTCGGTCGCTTCCCTTTCCGTAATCCATGCTCCGGTGACACCTGAGATGTAGGGAGTCTGCGGCGGACTCAAGCGCACCTGCGACACACGCGCACTAAATGGTTCGATGATGGGATCCATCATCGCCGAATGAAACGCGTGCGAAGTTACGAGCCGCCGGCAGGCGACTTCTTCACTAATGAGCTGTTGCTCGAATTGCTCGAGCGGGCCGAATGGACCAGCGACAACGCACAGGGACGGCGAATTCACCGCCGCAAGCGAAAGATAGCCGTTGAGCCGCGCGCGAACCTCGGCTTCCGCCAGCCGCACCGAGAGCATCCCGCCCGCAGGCACCTCCTGCATCATTCGTCCGCGCGCTGCGACCAGCGCCAGTGCATTTTCGAGTGAGAATACACCTGCGAGGCATGCCGCAACAAACTCTCCGATGCTGTGACCGAGCATGGCCTGGGGGCGAACTCCCCAGCTCATCCAGAGCTGCGCAAGGGCATACTCGATCGTGAAAATGGCGGGTTGCGCGATTACAGTATCGGTCACACGCCGCTTGGCTTCTTCGGATACGCCCTCGGGCGGGTAAAGCAGAGTCCGAAGGTCTTCGCCGAGATGCGGCCGGAGAATTTCGGCACAACGATCAACAGCCTTGCGGAAGACGGCCTCCGTTGCATAGATTTCGCGCGCCATATTGGGGTGCTGCGAGCCCTGGCCAGGAAAGAGAAAGCTGACTTCGGGGTTTTCGTTCAGCCGTAACCGCGTCTGTACGCGTTTCCGGTCGCGATGTAACAGCGCAGCAACCGCATCGGGAACGTCGCGCGCAACCACGGTACGGCGGCACGGAAACCCGCGGCGGCCGGCCTGGAGCGTCCAGGCCGCGTCAGCCAAACATACATCCGGATGAGCATTAAAATGTTCGGCGAGATTGCCAGTGGCGCATTCGAGCGCACCTTCCGACCGTGCAGAAATAACCAGAAGTTGCGCGGGGCGCGCCGAAAGCTCCGAGGTTCGGGACGGCGGCTGCTCGAGCACGACGTGCGCGTTTGTCCCGCCGACGCCGAACGCGCTTACGCCGGCGCGTCGCGGTGTATTTTCAGCCTTCCATTCGGAGAGTTTGGTGTTGACGTAGAAGGGACTGCTCTCGAGATCGAATGCCAAGTTCGGATTCTTGAAGTGCAGCGTTGGTGGAAGCACGCCATGGCGGACGATGTGCGTCGCGTGAATCAGCCCCGTAACGCCCGAAGCGATATCCAGGTGGCCGAGGTTGGTCTTTGCCGTGCCGATGACGCAGAATCGCTTTCGGTCTGTGCGGGCCCGGAAGACCTGTGTGAGCGCCGCGAGTTCGACCGGATCGCCCAGCGGCGTGGCAGTGCCATGCGCTTCAATATAGCCGATGGTCTCCGGATTAATGCCAGCGGCTTCCTGTGCCAGCGCGATGACCCGCGCCTGGCCTTCCACGCTCGGCGCGGTGTAGCCGACTTTTGCAGAACCGTCGTTGTTGGCGGCGAAGCCTCGAATCACCGCGTAGATCTGGTCCCCATCGCGTAGCGCGTCTTCCAGGCGTCTCAAAAGCACCACGGCAACGCCGCTGCCGAAGACGGTTCCCTGCGCATCCGCATCGAAGGTACGGCAGTGGCCGTCGGGCGAAACCATGCCGCCTTCCTGATAATAGGAGCCGCGCTTCTGCGGGAAGGTAATCGAACTTCCGCCCGCAAGTGCCATGTCGCTCTGATAGGTCAGTAGAGACTGGCAAGCCTGAGTGACGGCGAGTAATGAAGTCGAGCAACCCGCTTGCATCGTGAAGCTTGGCCCCCGCAAGTTCAGCTTGTAAGAGACGCGCGTCGAGAGGAAATCCAGGTTGTTCCCCATCATTTCGGGATAGTTCCCGACCTGGTAGCCGCCTGTAAACTTCCCGATGAAGCCTGGGATGGTGCAAAGCCGCGAAAGAAAATATGTACTCGTGCTGCTTCCTGCATAGACGCCGACCGGGCCCGGATAACTGGAGGGATCGTATCCGGCGTCTTCGAAGGCTTGCCAGCAGCACTCCAGAAAAATTCGCTGTTGCGGATCCGTCAGCTCAGCTTCGCGTGGGTACATGCCGAAGAACTCGGCGTCGAAAAGATCGGCATCATCGAGGATCGAGCGCGCCAGGATGTAATTGGGATCCCGAGCGAGGTCAGCCGCGTCAGGCACCTCAAGATCCTCGACGCGAAAATGGGAAATCGCTTCAATCCCACTGAGCTGGTTGCGCCAGAACTCGTCAACGCACCGCGCCCCAGGAAAGCGTCCAGCCATCCCGATAATCGCAACACCTTCGGTGAGAGGGATCTGTGTCTCGAGTGAATTCATAATGCGCCGCCGGCCCGCCGCTCGCGCTCAAGGGCAAAGGCTTTCCGCTGCTTCTGCGCCTGCTGTTGAATCTGTGAAAACGAAGGCGCGAAGGATTTCTTCTCGCTGAGATGCTTGGCAAGCGTTCGAATCGTAGTGAACTCGAACAAATCCGTCACCGGAATCTGAAGTTGCAGGGCCTTCTGCAAGTTCGAATGCACGGCGACCAACAGCAGCGAATCACCGCCGGCGTCGAAGAAATTGTCATCGAGTCCCACACGGTCGACCCGCAGAATCCGCGTCCACAGATCTCTGATTGTTCGTTCGAGATGCGTCGCCGGCCGTTCCGTGGACGCGTCAATTTCCGGCGCGAATGCCGGCTTCGGCATCGCTGCCCGGTCGACTTTTCCGTTCGGCGAGAGTGGCATCGAGGTCATCGGGACAAACAGCGCTGGGACCATATACTGCGGCAGCTTTCCCCGGAGGAACTCCCGCAAATCGCGCGGTGAGATGCCCGGATTCTCCGAAGGAACGTAGTACGCAACCAGACGCTTCGAGCCGTTGTCGTCCGTGTGCGGTACGACGCAAATCTGGTTTACGCCCTTGTGCATGCGCAGGACTGTCTCGACCTCGCCTGGCTCGATCCGGTGCCCCAGAATTTTTACCTGAGTGTCGATTCTCCCAAGAAACTCCACGATGCCGTCTTCCCGCCAGCGCGCCAGGTCGCCCGTGCGGTACATCCGCTCACCCGGCTCCTTTGCGAAGGGATCCGGCAAAAACTTTCCTGAGGTCGCGTCAGGATTGTTCAAGTAGCCGCGCGCCACCCCATCGCCGCCCGCGTAGATCTCGCCTGTTTGTCCGGGCGGTGCCGGACGCAGATGTTCGTCGAGGATATAAACCTGCGTGTTCGAAATTGGCCGGCCTATCGGGATCGATTCCGGCACGCGGTCGCCAGGATGCATCGTGTGGCAGCAGGTAAATGTGGTGTTCTCCGTCGGACCATATCCATTGATCAAGCGGCAATTGGGTAGATTTTCGAGAACCATTCGAACGTGCCGGGGCGACAAAACATCGCCGCCGGCAAGGAGCTGGCGGACGGGCCGCAAGTCTTCGAGCCGCTGTTCGACCATGAGGTTGAAGATCCCGGCGGTAAGCCAGAGCGTCGTCACGCCCTGCTCACGAATCGCGCGGCCAAGTTCTTCGAGCGAAGAGGCCTGCGGAGGCATCACGACTAACCGGCCGCCATTCAGCAGTGGGCCCCAGAGCTCAAGAGTGGAAGCGTCAAACGAAATCGGGGCGAACTGGAGAAAGACCTCATCGGCACCGAACCGGCAGAAAGTCGTATTTCGAACCAGGCGAACGATGGCGCGATTCTCAACCATCGCGCCTTTTGGCCATCCTGTTGAGCCGGATGTGTACATCACATACGCAAGGCTCCGCGGTCCTCCGGCACGTGAGGGGTTTAAGCCATCAGACTCGAAAACCGCCGTCTCGGCCCCGTCTACGCAAACGGTGGGGAGCTCTCGTCCGGCCAGCGCGGTTGAGGCGAGGGATTTCTGTGTGAGCATTACCGGCGTGCGCGTGTCATCGATTAGAAAGTCAAGGCGCTCTTTCGGATAAGATGGGTCGAGCGGGACGTAAGCGCCACCTGCCTTGAGCACTCCGATACAAGCCACGATCAACTCAAGTGAGCGCTCTATGCAGCATCCAACCATCGTCTCGGCACCTACGCCCATCCGCCGGAGCCGGTGCGCCAGGCGGTTGGCTCGTTGGTTTAACTCCGCGTAGGTGAGCTGCTGGCCGCCGAATACGACAGCTATGGATTCAGGACAGGCCGCCGCAACTTCTTCAAAGAGCTCCGCGACGGTCTTGTCGCGCGGATAGTCCGTGGCCGTCTCGTTCCATGTGCGAAAAGGCTCCAGCAGGGTCCGCCCGGATACCGCGTGGAACTCGATATTTTTAAGACTGGAAGCCGTGGGTGTCATCTTGGTGACTCCTGCCGCTCCGCATCGTGCGGCTCGCCTTTAGGGCAGGAGAATCTCTTTCTCGCCGAACAGCCGCTCGGCGGTGATGCCGCGCGTTCGGCAAGTCTCAATCAGATGATTCGAATGAATGATGGGATTTGACTTTTCGGTGTACTTGATACTCATCACGTGATTGAGCCACGGCTCCTGGCCCATGGCGTACACGTACACCTCTTTGCAGTGGAATTGGTCCACCATGGCGAGCGCGCGCTCGTAATTCGATCCCGCTAGCCGGCGCGAATGATCCTTTGGCCGCTCGAGCCGTTGTGTGAGAAGAGGGCCGTAGATCCAGGAAACCGGCGCGCCGTCGCATTCCATCCCGACGAAGAACGCATCGACATCGCCGGTTTCGCGGTGGATGTGCTCGTACATTTTGGGCGAGATGTTGCAAGAGTCGGCGGCAAATAGCAGCGTATGCTTGTCTGCCCGCAGCAGGTAAGCCGACTTCGTTAACACATTCAGGTCGCCGTGCTCACCGAGGAACGGCACTGCCGTGATCGAGCCGCGGTTAAACGGAATCTCCTCCATTTCTGAAAGCTCGATCACATTGCGAAAGCCGCACTGCTTCAGCAGAAGTTTCAGTGAGGGATCCTGCAGCGCGCCGCCGCCGTTCCGCGGCACCACGATGTGCCGGATGCGGTGCCGAAGTTGCAGCAGCGTCTCAAACAAAATGTGATCTTGATGATTGTGGGTAATCAGGGCGTAGTCGATGACCTTGGGGAGGTCGTCGTAAGTATAGCGCGAGATATCGCTCTCGTAGGTATAGCTGAGTACCGGGTCAAGCAGCACGCTGGCTCCTTGCGTCTCAAGCAGGATGCAGGCGTGTCCAAAATAACGCCAGCGCGCCCCTTCGCCTTCGTACTTGGCGTACGGCCGCGGCTTCTCCGCCGTCAAGAACGAGCGGAACCGTTCTGTGTCCTCGCCGTTCAGGCCAAGAGTGTCATGGATTGCTTCGAAGGATGATGGCTCGGTCTTCATTCGGAATAGCGCATCAAGTTGTTCGCTGGCAAACGGCATCTGTAATTGGACGGAATCGTGCTTGTCGAGTCGCGGCGTGCTCAGAACAAATGGCCGGTCGTCGGCGCTGATCTCTGACAGCGTCACACTCTGCAGCGAGGTGTCATAAAATGGACTCTTGTATAGAAGAGGCTCGATCAGCCGGAACGACGGGTGGTTGTTTAGGTCGTAGACTAACTCCACGTACCCCTGAAGGCACGCCGGCACCTCTGCATACAACGACTCGAGACTGAAACCCACTGCCTTTTCGCGCAACAGGGTGTCGAGCTGCTCAATCGCACGGGAAAGATTCACCAGATGGCCGCGTTCCTCAAGAGTCCGGTCGCGCAACCGCTTCACGTCTTCGACGCGATTCCGGTCGAAGTCCATGAAGGGACCCCCAAGCAGCGCAGGATTACTCACCGCCGCCTCGTGGCTCTCCGGCGAGTCGATGTAAGACTGCATAATCCGAAGATGGCGCTCGGTGAGGTTTCTCGCCGCCGCCGCAGGCGGAATAAGGTGCGCCCAGGCGTACCAACTGTCTACCAGCGGCTCCGCCATGACATTTGACTTTAGGTAATAATCGCTGCTTTTCATGTCTTTGCCCGTTCTCTATACTTCACTTGCTGGATCTGAATCCATCACATCCGGCGGCCGGGAAGCCACGGGCTTCCCACACACCCAGAGGCCAAGCCGCCCTGCATACTCGCTGGTTCGAGGCGGAGCCTCGTTAGGATTACTGTGTTAAGTTGAATCGGACACCGTCAGGGCATGGCTTTAGCCGCTGAGGCCTTCAGGGGCTAAAGCCCGAAGCCGCGGACCACTCTCAACGGCATGGCTAAAGCCATGCCCTGACGATGCTCTCAACCGGCTTGACATAGTAATTCTCGATGCCCGCGTTACGGCTTGCTACCCGCAGGTACTTGGAATACAAGGGACAAGGCGGCCTGCTGATGATTGACATTAAGCTTGCATCCGTCGTTTGGGCGGTTGCACCCACGAAGCCCGATCTATTGGGGGAGGAGGTTCATATTTGGCGTGCATCCCTCAATCTTGAGCCGGATGTTCTTAAGCGCCTGGAGGCGACGCTCGCGCCTGAGGAAAAATCCAGGGCAGCTCGATTCATTATGGATCGCGACCGTGACAGTTTCATTGCCGCGCGAGGCATTCTGCGTGAGTTGCTGGGTAAGTACCTAGGCTGGCCCCCGGCCACGCTAGAGTTCGATTACGGGCCTCACGGGAAGCCTGCGCTTCATACGGAGAATAGCCATCCGCCGATCTGTTTTAATCTTTCGCATTCGCATGGTCTTGCCTTATACGCCTTTGCTGACCGGCGCGAACTTGGGATTGATCTGGAACTGATCCGGCCCGACTTCGGCGGCGAGGAGGTAGCAAAGCGCTTCTTCTCCACACGTGAGCTCACGGAACTACGTGCATTGCCGCCGGCATTGCAA
>DATKST010000045.1:0-24040 GCA_035531475.1 Terriglobia bacterium | reverse complement strand
GGGTCTGAACAACCGCCTGAAACTGACTCTCAGAAAAGCCTATGGCTTTCGAACCTTCAAAGCGGTTGAAGTGGCGCTCTACCATAGCCTTGGGGCGTTACCAGAACCAGAATGGACCCACAAATTTTGCTGAGGAACCATTTATTTACGAAGCCTAAGAAGCACAACGCCCCGAGTCAAATGGAGTTTTCTGAGGCTCCATTCTACAGCGATGTTTTGCCCTGTCGTCAATTAAAAGAGATTTGGCAATCGACTTCAGCAACGTGCAACCCTCGTTCTTCCGCGAGTGCCCGCCAATGCGCACGGTTTATGCAAGATCGGCTGCCTTGAGCTTCCGCCTTGCGCCGTGACGAATCGTGAGCACCGACACCGCTTGCCGCGCTTCATCTACTTCATAGATGACCCGATAAATATGAGGTTTCTTGCCGTAAAGCAGGTTCCGCAGCTTTCGCTTCGTCCTTCGAGCCTCCGGGGCAACAGGGCAGCGATAGGGATACGATGCGAGCGCATATACCGCCTGCTCCAGGCCGTTGTACCACACAGCGGCAGCGTGTGACCCCGCAGCGTTCTTTTCCACATAGAGGATTTCAAGATCGCGGGCCGCGCGCGCGGCAAACTCAACGAGATATGTCATGTTTGCGGCGAATCTCGTCAAATACGTCTCTCGCCGGGCGGGTGCGTCCGTGGGCTACGTCATCAAGCCCCTGACGGACACCTTCCTCGGTATCGGCGCGGGCGGCAATGTCGAGCAGGCGCTGATAGGCTTCGGCGTCCTGCACGATGGCCGCCGCCTTCCCCTTCACGGTGAGCACCACGGGGCGCTTGCTCTTCTTCAGTTGCCTCATGAAGTCGCCGGACTGGCGGCGGAAAGTCGTCAGCGATTGGATATCCTTCGTGATGTCAAGCATGGGTCTCCTCATATGAAAGCACCTTTTTAAGTGCTAACAGAATACCACGTCCCTGCCAAGCGGAAAAGGGCCTCGGCGAGACTCCCCCCCCGGGTGCTCCCTCCTCCCCTTTCGCATCTGTACGGGCAAGTTTGAGGCCCTGGCGTCGATTCCTGAAGGTGTCACAGGCGACCATGAAACACGGGCGGGGCGCTTTACCCCCTGCCCTTCTTTTGTCCATTTCTTTCCACAGCGGCAGCCGCGTTTTGGGCCGTGAGGGCGGCGTACCGCTCGCCATTTTCCCGTGCCTTGGCGCTGACCTCCATGAGCCGGGCCGCCGTGTCGTCGATGCTCTAACCCCAGTCAAGCGCCGTCATGCACCCTTCTGTGCAATCAGCGCTATCGTCTTCACAACTGCAATCCTTCACGAGTGCAATAGTTCAGGTGTGTACACGTGAACTTCTGACGTGCAGTCACGTCGTTGTCAAGAAATGTGAAGACGGCGAAAGCACAAATGGGAGTGCAAGCTTGCAATCCGTCAGCTATCACTTTTGCAAGTGTGCATACCTGCAAAAGTGATAGTAAGCTCGTCGGGATTGGCGCAGACGGGGTCAGACGAGAATTAAGCTGGGGTGAAGGGCGCTGATGCCATCGTAACCCTTGAAATCAGCGATATTGAACGGAAGAAACGCTCTCGACGGCGTAAGACCTTCGCGCGTCAAGCACGTAAGCGTTCCATCAGAGCTATGTCGTCGAGAACATTGATTCCGTACTTGGTCAAGTATTGAGCGATAGGTTTCTCGAAGAAATCCTCATCGTTGGTGCAGAGCATGTCTGCCTCGCCGATTATCGCGGTCTGAACGACAAGCACGTCATTTACATCACGAATGGGCGCAGTCAGCAGAGGGTTCAGGGTTACAACTTCCGCCGATCGGCGAAGGAAGGAGACATAATCGTATACAAGAGCTTCGGTAAGGCCATAGAATCGCTGCAATCTTGGGTAGCGAAGCACTCTTGCAAGTTCGTTAAGCATCTCGTTTGAAAGCAACAGCACGTGCTTGCTCTCGATGATGCTGGTCATCAACTCGCGCGCAAGACCGTGCGCGTGTTCATTGGCTCGGACGAGGATAGTGTTGTCGAGAACGATCTTCACTGATGCGGACGGTAGCCGTGGCGGCTGCTTCGGATGGCCTCGGTCAGGATTTCCTCGGCCTCCTCTGGGGAACCGGGCTGACGACGGGCATCTACTTCCGCGAAGTATTTCCTTAAGCGCTCCGCTAGATCATTCTTCTGCTGATCGGAGAGGGCAGGGGGCTCAATGGCGCGCACGCTGATCGCCTCGTCGTCCAGCACGTGGCGTCCGAGGAGACTTTCGATGGCCATTTTCTGTTCGGGGGATAAATCCTTGGCTTTGTGTATCATAAACTTGGCCTTCTTGCCGTATAACCCGTTTAATCTTACGATTTCCGCGCGCGAATGTCACGCGGAAGTAGGGACATCATTCACGCCTCAGCGGTCACGGCCTTCATACATGGCTTCGCGGCTGACAGCGAAGTCAGACAGGGGAGGGGTGGGGCGATGATGGGCAGACCTCGCCTCATATGCAGCCGCTCGTTCCTCTGGCGACAGGGTTTTCTGGGCCGCCGGAAGCACTGTCCCTTCCACCACAGAAAGAACGTATTCTTCCACGGTCATGCCGCTGGCTTGGGCCCGGGCCAGTAGTTCGGCTTCAACCTCCGGCTTAAACTTCAAGGTGAGTGTCATTCCTTCCTCTATTATCCACGATAAATCAGACTTACATAACGTGAGATGCCCCGGGTTGTCTACGGAAAAAGGTTCCTGGGCGATCCTGAAGATTTCCAACCCACAATATCCGATGTTTTGTGCGACTTCCGTGTCCTTAGGTAATCGCGGCAGGGAGGGTAGACGGCGTTCGGCAATCCTGCGACGAGGGACGGGCATGAGCTTGTTTCTGCTCGCGCCTCCTCGACGCCCTCTTGTCTTGTTCTGGCTGCGGCCGGATGCAGGAAGGGTTGAACCAACACGGTATCGCAAGCCGGTGACAGCCGTCCGCTGATACCGCGGCACCGCGTATCGGGACAAGCGGTAGGGCGGCCGTCCGCTGGTTGTGCCTTTTTTACCCTTGACTTGGGGTTAGCGACGAAGCTATCAGAAAGGTCTACCAAATCCGCTGTTGGATTCGCCCTGTCAAACCGATGATCAGCAAACGGACGGGTGGAACGGCAGCAATTGAGATGGGCTCAAGGGAAAAGAGAAAGTGAAGGACATCTGCAAACCCACCGATGAGGCGAAACATGTTCACTCGAGAAAGAGAACCCTTCCTGAAAGTCTTATTGATACTTCTTTCAGTAATTTTGCCGAATGTTCCTGGGTTTGCCCAGGGGACAACCCGGCCGTGGATGGACAAATCTTTGAGCCCTGATGCGCGAGCTGACCTTCTCGTGAAGCGAATGACACTCGACGAGAAGATCCAGGTTGTCCACGGACTCCCAAGCATGGGATTCTCCGCGGGCTTCAAACGGGTCGCGGGATCGCTCGGAGGAGATGGGTTTGTCCCGGGAATTCTTCGCTTGGGTATTCCTGACCAGCAACAGATTGGTGCAGGGGTGGGGATAACCAACCTGGGCCAACGCGTTCATGGCCAGGCGACGACTCTGCCTTCCTCGTTAGCCGAAACGTCGACCTGGGATCGCAAGATGGCATACGATTTTGGAAGTGTGATCGGCAGTGAGACCCGCGACGAAGGCTTTAATGTTTCGCTCGGCGGCGGAATCGACCTCGCCCGGGATCCACGCTGTGGCCGCAACTTCGAGTATCACGGCGAGGACCCCATCCTGGCCGGAACCATCCTCGCTCAAGAACTGCGGGCCGTCCAGGACCAAGGTATCGTTGCGACTATCAAACACTATGCCGTGAATGACCAGGAGTCGGGCCGTTTTTACGTGAGCTCAAACCTTAATTGGCGCGCCTTGCGGGAAACCGACCTGCTGGCCTTCGAGATCGGCCTTAAGGATTCGGGCGTCGGTGCGGTGATGTGTTCCTATAACCGGGTGAATGACGTCTATTCGTGCCAAAACAGCTACCTGTTGAATGACGTTCTGAAGCTTGACTGGGGCTTTAAGGGTTGGGTCATGTCCGACTGGGGAGCCACCCATAGTACCGTGAACGCAGCACTCTCGGGGCTCGACCAGGAGATGCCTACCGGTGTTTACTTTGGGGACGCCCTCAAGAAAGCAGTGGAAGAGCGGGAAGTGCCGATGTCGCGTCTCGACAATATGGTTCATCGCATTCTCAGGACCCTGTTCGCGGCAGGTGTTTTCGACAACCCGTCGGCTGTCAAACCGCTCGGCGCCCAGGTCGATGCTGACATTGCCCAACGGGTTGAGGAACGAGGCGCAGTTCTGCTCAAGAATGCCGGGGGACTGCTCCCTTTGAACGCATCGACTGTACACTCCATCGCGGTCATTGGATCGCACGCTGACGTCGGGGTGCTTTCGGGTGGAGGCTCGGCCCAGGTTGACCCAATCGGCGGGGACGCCGTTCCGCCAAAGCGTGTTCTTCATGGATCCGCCCTATTTGTCCATCCGGTTTGGGATCCCTCTTCTCCACTCAAGGCGATTCGCGAAGAGGTTCCAAACGCGGCCGTAAAGTACGATGCCGGTACTGACTTCGCGGCGGCAGCGAAGCTGGCCGCGTCTTCCGAGGTCGCCATCGTGTTCGTCCATCAGTGGACGCGCGAAGGCGCGGACCTTCCGAACCTGAGCCTGCCAGACAATCAGGATCAACTGATCCGGCAGGTGGCGGCGGCAAATCCACATACGGTCGTTGTGCTGGAAAATGGCGACCCGGTCCTCATGCCGTGGCTTGACGATGTCCAAGCAGTTCTGGAGGCCTGGTATCCGGGGCAACGGGGCGGCCTGGCCATCGCCAACATCCTCTTTGGCAAGTTTGACCCTTCAGGAAAGCTTCCGATCACGTTTCCGATGAGTGAGTCTGACCTTCCGCGCCGCCATATTCAGCAGCCACCGCCCGGAGAAGGCTACTTTGATGTCGACTACATGGAAGGCTTGAAGGTTGGTTACAAGTGGTACGAAGCGAGCCATATCAAACCGCTATTCCCGTTCGGTTATGGGTTGTCTTACACCACATTTTCCTTCTCCAACCTCACATTGACGCCTGCCTCAACGGATGGATCCTCCGACGTTCAAGTGAGCTTTGACGTCAAGAACACCGGTTCTCGCGCAGGCGCTGACGTCGCAGAGGTTTACATCGGCCTTCCTTCCAGTACGGACGAGCCCCCCCAACGTCTGGTGGGCTGGGCTAAGGTTCACCTTGATCGAGGTCAGTCGCATCGAGTCACGGTGACGATCAACCCGCAGGCTGCGTCGCATCCGTTGTCCTTCTGGAACACCGACGTCCTTGGCTGGGATACCGCGAATGGCGTTTACAAAATATACGTCGGCGACTCTTCTCAGGACATTCACCTTACCGGCACTCTTGACGTCCAGCATGCCGGCGGAAGACCCGCGATTCCGTAGCGGAAGACGAAGAATTCTCGGGGGACCTGCCACACCAGCCGGCTAGTTCGATCAGAGGGAGGCCCGATGACAACATCGCGAAGAACGTTTCTGAAAACCGGCGTGGCCGGCGTGAGCATGGCCTGGGGATCAACCGGGGTTATGGCGGAAGCTCGGAACAATGCAGAAGTACATGATTCGATCTCCGCAAATCTGCGAGAGCTGGTGGGGAAGATCCGGCTTGGCGCGGAATTCTTTCTAAACCATACCGCGACCGAGGAAAGTGTTCGAAAGCATTTCCGGCTGATGCAGTCTTATGATTTCACGGTAGCGCGAATTTTTATCATCTGGGATGACATCGAACCCACTCCGGGCGCGTGGACTTTTGAACGCTATGATTGGATTTACGACGCGGCACGGGATTCAGGGATAAAGATTGCTGCCACGCTTTGCTCGGAGGATCCACCCGGTTGGATGAAGCTCACTCCGTTCTATCACAACCACATGAACCTGAATGATCCTAATCTTCGGGAACATGCTGCGACCTATCTGGAGAAAGTTGTAAATCGTTACAGGAATCACCCCGGGCAAGGTGCCTGGTTGTTGATGAACGAACCCCATCCTGAATATTTCTTTGACCGGGCCACGATGGGGGCGTTTGGGAAGTGGCTCGAGTCGAAGTACGGGACCGTGGAGGAGCTTAACAAGTACTGGTTCCAGCCTATTGAGAAATTTTCGGATGTTCAATTGTCGCCCAGCCAGTGGGACTCCTATTGGGTGGATTACCATTCTTTTATCGACTGGCACGAATTCAACGACGATAATCTGGTCGAGATCCTCCAGTGGGTCAAAGGCCAGATCAGGCAGTTTGATTCCGTTCATCCCACACACATTAACCCCGTCGGTGGAAACCGATGGCAGGAAAGCAAGACGGTAGATTTTGTTGGCGCTTCGATTCACCCTGCCTGGCTCTTTAACGATTTCAAACGCCAAGACTTTGGCATTGCCTTTGCCTACTTCGTAGACCTTCTCGCCGGCGCGGCAGGAGCAAAGCCGTGGTGGGTGACTGAGCTTCAAGGCGGCCCCACCATCTTCACGGGCCATCGTCCCATGAATCCCACTGCGGATGAGCTGAGCCGCTGGTTGTGGGATGCCTTCGGTGCGGGTGCCCGAGGCGTGGTCTTCTGGCTCTGGAATCCCCGGGTGTTGGGCCGGGAGGCCGGTGAGTGGCAACTGGTGAGCCTCGAAGGCGCAGCTTCAAATCGAGTGGCCGCCTCGAAGAGCGTTCTCGAAGCTGTTGGACGGATGCCATTCCTCGCGGAATCCACGCCGCAGCCGCCGAAGACTGCCATCCTCTACAACCGGGAAACCCTGCTTCTCATTGAAATTGACGGGCGTCCGCAGCAGCGCACGCACGAAGCTGTCTGGTCTTTGATGGGTTGCTACGAAGCCCTTCGCCGCAAGCACGTGCCTGCCAGCTTCATCGACGTAGACGATCTGAAGTCCGGCGGTGCCGGCAAATATGATGTTCTCTACCTTCCTTATTCCTATGCGATTGACGATCACGCCGTTTCGGCGCTGAAGGATTTCGTGCGGAATGGAGGGACGCTTTGGGCGGACGGTCTACTGGGATGGAAGAATGAATACGGTGCGATCCGGCCAAGTTTGCCGGGGAGCTTGAGCGACGTTTTCGGGTGGGAGACTTACATGGCCGACGTTAATCCGGTAGAAGAACCGTATTCTGTGACCGGAAGTAATGAGGCCGCAGGCGAACTCTGGAAAATCCCGCTGAAACTGCACGGTGCGGAGGTGTTGGTCAGGGACGGTGAAGGGCAACCCTTTGCCACGGAGCACGCTTTCGGAAAAGGCAAGGCGATCTATTACGGGGCGGCGGTTACCCTGGGATACTTTCACCGGGGCAATCCGAAGGTTCAGGAATGGATAACGTCCCCTGCGGTTAAGGCCAGTTCAAGTGCCCTGGTCCAGCTTCTAAAGGCGTCGGACCAGGTGGGGTTCCGGCCTCTCCATCACGTAACGGGCCCAGTCGCAATTCTCACCAATTGGGGTCTAGAGAGCGAAATCGAAATACGTCTTGCCGGAGAATACACAACCGTAGCGAATGTTCTTACTGATGCCCCAGTCAAAGTGACACGCCGCGACCAAAACACGTATGCGGAGTTGATTGTCCCGGCGGGCAAGGCTTGTGTCCTGAAGGCGAATAAGTAATGGAGTATTTCGCGGGAGCGGTAGCTGCCCGGATGGGCCTCAACCGGGCTGGGATTTGCCCCTTACAGGTTCGAAGAGCCAAATCCAGTCCTGTCCTTCTTGCTGGGCTCGCAGGAGTTGCTGCTTAATCGCTGGATCCACGGGCCAACCGGGAGCCACTTAACCAGAACCGAGGGACAAAATTCCCATGTCACTTTACAGGAGGATACGATGCGTGCCCTCTGCACTCGTCGCCACGGTTTGACCCGACAAGTAGGGACCTCCAGGCCGATGAAGGTATCGCTTGTGTCTTTGGCGCTTCTTATTCTTTTTGCATCGATCCCGGCGCTCGCGCAAAGCGGGGATCAGGGCAAGCCGCTCTGGGAGCCCTACTATATCTCGCCGCGCACTGGGCCGGAACATCTCCTGCTGAACGGGCAGTGGGAATTGGGATATCGGGACGCGCCGATTACCAATCTTCAGGATGTCGGCGGAATTGAGAAATGGATTCATGCGCAGGTGCCAGACTCCGTGCAGTGGTCGCTTTATCGCGCCGGTGTGCTGCCTGATCCTTATCAGCGCCTGAATTCAAGGAAGTACACGTGGGTGCCGGATAAGGTCTGGTATTACCGGCGGCAATTCCGCATCCCCGCATCAGCACGCAATCAATATGCTTTCCTGTGCTTTGACGGCGTCGGCTACTACACAAGGATCTGGTTGAACGGCACATTGCTGGGCCGCAATGAGGGAATGTTTGGCGGGCCCAATATCGAAGTGAGCCGCTACTTACGCTTCGACCGCCCCAATGATCTTGTTGTTGAAGTGAAGGCCGGAAGTTACGGCGTGCCGAATTGGGACCCGGACCACACGGGGAAGGTTACCCTTCCCTGGGGTCTTGCCGGCGGGTCGGCTTCTGTCACAACCTCCAGCAAGATCAACCCCAAGGAGTTCATCCCCTTCGGCATCTGGCAGAGCGTCCGATTGGAGATTGTTCCGAAGACCCATCTTGAGCGGCCTTTTCTTATCACCATGAATGCAGATAGCAAAGAGGCTCGGTTGCTGATGAATGTGGAGGTCTTGGCAGATTCCACTGCCATTGGGCAGCCACTGCACCCTTGGAAAGAGACTCAACTGAGGACATACCAGGACTCCTGGACAACAAGAAAGGTCGATCTGCCGTTTGGGTTACGCGTTGAGCTTGTGGATAAGTCATCATCCCAAACCGTCCTGCTCCGGAACTTCCCGCTAACACTCTACAGAGGTCGCAATTGGGTTCGGGAAGAATTGCGGCTGGATTCTCCGAAGCTGTGGTGGCCCAACGGAATGGGCGACCCGCACCTTTATCAGGTGAGGTTGAGCCTGCTGCGGGCTGGCCGCACGATTGACAGCCTTCAATTTGATTACGGCATTCGGACAATTCAACAGATTCGTTCAGCGGGACCCCGAACGCAGGACCGATGGGCCAACTGGCAGTTTGTGGTAAACGGCCGGAAGCTGTTTGTGAAAGGCGTCAACTGGAGCTGGCCTCTGGATGAACTTCTTCACCTGCCTGCCTGGCGCTATCGCTGGTTGCTTGAAGCAGCCCGGGCCGAAGGGATCCAGATGATCCGTGTATGGGGAGGAGGCAACCCGGAGACCGATGAGTTCTATTCGCTATGTAACCAGCTTGGAATCATGGTGTGGGAAGATTTCCCGATTGGGAATGCGGAAACGCCACTATGGCCGCAGGATGTGTGGGAAGCTCAGGTGATGCAGATCGTCTTCAGGCTACGGAACTACAGTTCGCTGGCGGTGTGGTCTGGCGGGAACGAATTCAATCCTTATACGCCGGGAAACACAGCCTCGGTTGGCATTATCGAGCGTTCCGTGCGGGATTTTGACGGCACGCGACTTTTCGTCCGGACGACCCCGGACGCCGGCGACGCGCATATCTACATCAATATGGATCCGACTTGGTACTCACGGCTTTACCACTGGATTCCATTTATCAGTGAAACAGGCATCTTCAATGTGCCGGAGCCGCAGTCCATCCTCCAAGTGGTTGATAAGCAGGAGATGAAGGGACCCATTCACGACATCTTTAGCAAGCAGTTCGCAGATTCACACCCGGAGTTTATCCATCATTTTCTGGAATACCGGGGCCAGGAACCTCGGACCCTTGCGGCTCGCGCTTCGCAAATCGATGACATGACGGCGCCAGATTTACAAAGGTTCTGCGATGCCAGCCAGATTGCAGCAGGTGAGTTCATCCAAATTGTCTCAGACCTTTCCCAGGCGAATTTTCCGATTACCACTGGCTTGATGCCGTGGTCTTTGACCGTCCCATGGCCGATCGAATTCTTTGCCTATATCGACGGCCTCAATCGGTCGACCGCGGCTTACTATTTTCTGAAGCGCACCTATGAGCCCACGCATATCACGGTGCGGCTGCCGGATTTGATTTGGGGCGCAGGCGAGGAGGTGCTGGTTGATGTAAGCGTGATCCAAGCGCCTCCCCAGGAGCTGAGCGGGCTGGCAGCTTCGGTGGATGTTTACGACACTCATTTCAAAAGGCTATGGCACGCATCGAGAGCCATTGAGCTGAAAGCAGGGCCTTCTGTGAATGACTTGGAGCTGGGGAAATTCAAGATCCCGCGAGATCTGGAGGCTCATTATTTTCTCATGGTGGCGGAACTGCGGAATCAGCAAGGAACGCTCCTGTCGCGTTCAGTCTATTGGCCGCGATGTCTGAAGCAGATGGGAGATCCGGCATTTCGAAGGCAATATCGTTCTTCACCCCAGCCGTCCCTTGTTTTCAATCATGGCCCATGGCTGCGAAGGGAAGTTGCGACTACCAGGACCACACTCGAACTGAATCTGGTTGCGAATAGGAGATTGGGACCGCACCGGAGCGAAATTGTGGTGAATGTCCGGAATACAGGCTCGCGCCCTGCGTTTCTTGTACACTTCAAAGTCTTGTGTACCAACTGTGCTTCTTACGCTACAGATAATTTCTTCTGGCTGGATCCTGGTGAAACGAGGCTGGTCCGCATCCGCATCCTTTTGAAGGGGGTAGAGGCTCCTGAAAGGGTGGTCGTAGATGCCTGGAATGCGCCCGCGACAACGCTAAATTGAATGAAGGAGGCACACAGCGCTCCGTTTCCGCATCATTCAAAGCGTGGGGCCGATCAACTCTCCGATGACCGAGCAGTACCGCCTCTCCCAGTTGCGCTACGACCTGCGCAAGGTTAAATAAAGCGCATGGACTCCTCGATCACCATGGCCGCCGTTACGCCTACCGGCTGACCGAAAAGGGGCCTCAAGGTGGCCCTGCTGTTCCTCCTGTTCCATCAACGCATCTGCGGCCCCCTGCCCACAGCCTCTTTCACCACCGGCCTGATCGGAACTCCCAACCCCAATCTGAACTGGAAGCGGCTTATCATCAGGCCGACGCATCATTGCATTGCATCATCGAGTTGGAGCAAGCAGCATGAAACTTGTTAGACGCGTACTCCACAGATCGAAGAGGTAAGAATGTATGTAATATAATTTGCTTGACATCATAATTTGTTCATGCTCATCCTGCAGTGCAAAAGTTAAAGCTTGCGTCGCGGTCCGGAGGGCGGGCATGAGCTTTTTCCGAGACAAACACGCCCATCACACGGTTCTCCGTGGCCAGACGCGAGTTGAGCAAACGCCCGGCAAAGCTACTGATCCTGCGTTAGAGGCCGATGCGGTCCGTCGCTGAAGCATCTGAACCGTGCCAGCGCGAAGGGATGAGTGTTTGCACTCATTAGAAGGAACTAACTTGCATTTCGAGGAGGATAGGAAAATGCATCGCTGGATTTCGTTGTGCGCGATTTTGCTTCTGTTTTCCAGTTTAGCTTTGGCCCAAGATACCGCAACTATCATCGGGACGGTAACGGACCCCTCCGGGGCTGTGATCCCGAATGCTAAGGTAACCGTTTCAAATCCTGCCAAGGGCTATGTCCGGCACCTGGTAGCAGACTCTGCCGGCCTGTACCAAGCCTCAGCCCTTCCCATAGGGGATTTCGTGGTGACGGCAGAGGCGCCGGGTTTCCGGAAGCTCGTCCGATCCGGGATCCACCTCCAGGTGGGCCAGCTTCAGCGGGTGGATTTGAAGCTTCAGGTCGGACAAGCCACCCAAGAAATCACAATTACCGGGAATGTTCCTCATGTTCAAACCGAGACGGCATCCATCTCGGGTGTGGTGACTGGAAGGGAAATTGAAAACCTGGATTTGAACGGGCGCAATTTTGTGACCCTTGCAACACTGGTACCGGGCGCGGTGCCTGCCGGCGGTCTGGATACGACGAGCGTCGGTGTGATGGGCAACAACAACATCTCTTTTAACGGCAACCGCACCCAGTACAGTAATTGGGAGATTGACGGTGGTAACAACACCGATGAAGGCTCCGCGAGTACTTTGAACACCTATCCCGACCTTGACAGCATCTCCGAATTCCGCATCACCACCAGCAATTACGGGGCGGATATTGGAAGGCATGCGGGCGCGGTTATCGAGGTAGCCACCAGGTCCGGTACGAAGGATTTCCACGGCGACGCATTCGAATACGTCCGCAATGACGCGTTTGACGCCAACCCGTTTTTCTTGAACCGCATCCTTGGCGTGCCGAATGCCCCGAAGTCTCCTTTGAAGTGGAATGACTATGGATACACCTTGGGTGGCCCGCTGTACATCCCCGGCCACTACAATACCGACAAATCCAAGACCTTCTTCTTCTTCTCGGAGGAGTGGCGCGCGTACCGGGAGGGAACAGTTATCAATGCCGGCGTTCCGTCTTTGCGGATGCGGAATGGGGATTTCAGCGAGTGTGATACGGCCTCACCCAACTTCAATGCCATTGTGGCTTCCGGCTGCAACGTGCCCAACAACCCCGTTACAGGAAAAGCGTTCAATGGCGACACCGTGCCGATCGATCCCAATGCCAATGGACTGCTCAACGGCTTCTTCCCTCTGCCGAATAATGGTCCGGACACATATACCGCCGCCCCATCCGTTCCCACCAACTGGCGGCAGGAACAGATCCGAATCGACCAAAACGTTTCCGACAAAACTCAGATGTTCCTTCGGTACACCCAGGACGCCTGGAATCAGACTACCATTCCCGCGCTGTGGAGCTGGTCCAGCTATGACACTGTTAACACGCGGTTTGCCGGGCCGGGCAAGAGCGCGGTTTTACACATCGTTCACACCTTCACGCCCACATTGATGAACGAATTTATCATGGCATATACAGTAGACCACATCGCGCTGTTCCCGGTGGCGGGCCTCTCATCGCCAGCCCATTCGATCGACAAGCCCTCCGGATGGAATGTTCCCAGCTTCTTCGCACCCAATAGGACTAACCCGCTGCTGCCGGGCATTGTGGTCTGCGGCGGCTCCGGATCTACGTGTATGGGCGAGGACCAGGGAAATGAACGCTGGTTCAACTCCAACCCGGTCATTACCTGGAAGGATAACGTCGCTTTGATTCACGGCAACCACTCATTGAAGACCGGTTTTTTCCTTGAAAAGTACCGGAAGAACGAGCAGTTTGGCGCGGACACCCAGGGATACATGCAGTTTGCCAACTGGGGGTCCAACACCACGGGCAACGCCCTGGCGGATATGTACTTAGGTCGAATGGCTCAATACACCGAAGGGACCCAAACTGTCCACGGGGTACCGGTCGGAGGATACCCAAAAGGGCACTGGAGAATGACGGACTTCGAGCCGTATATTCAGGACGACTGGAAAGCGACTCCCCGACTGACCTTTAACCTGGGCATGCGCTATTACCTCTTCGTCCCGATTCACGATGTGTCGACACCGCAAACGGTTGACGCGAATTTTCTGCCCAATCTCTATAACCCCGCCGATCAGGCACAACTCATCAATACCGCGATTGGGCCAACCATCGTTCCAGGTACTGGGGCCTACTACGCGAATTATGGGAACGGCCTTGTGGAGTGCGGGAGCGGAGGAATTCCCTCCGGTTGCCGGTTCCCGTTTTATAGCACGTTTGGACCGCGCTTTGGCTTTGCCTGGGACCCAACCGGACGCGGCACCACCGTGCTCCGTGGGGGGTACGGCGTTTATTATGATGCCGGCAACGGCAACGAAGCGAATACCGAGGGGGCTGAAGGCAATTCCCCGGTAGCGTTGAGCCCTTCAGGCTTTAACATTACCGGTTTTCAGAGTATTGCTCCCGGTCTTGTTGGTCCAGGCGGTTTTAGTCCCATCCCACCCTACCAGGGTTATCCCCAGGCGCAGTCGTTCAGCCTGAACTTCCAGCATTCTTTTTCCAGCAATGACCTCTTCAGTTTGGCCTATGTCGGAACCCTCGGCCGCGACCTCGCTTCGCAAGTCAACTTGAATGAGCTTCCGATCGGACTGGGTAACATGACGGTCCCAGCGCTGGCCGGTCTCAGCGGATGCAACGCGCAAGGGGTGTGCCCCGTGCAGCAAGTCCTGATTAACCAACAGCAACCCAGCGCTTACTTCGCACCCTACCGCGGCTTCAGCACCATCGGGATGAAAGGAAACTGGGCTTACTCAAGTTACAACGCCCTACAGGCGGACTTCCGCCACACCATGGCCCAGGGTCTGACCCTTGAAGTCGCATACACCTGGTCGCACGCGCTGGACAACTCCTCAACGACTTATTTCCAGGGGAGCAATCCGGGCGGGGTGGAAACCTACGACATGAATCGCTGGTATGGAACTTCCGATCTGAACCGCGCGCAGGTGCTGAATATCAACTACGTTTACAATCTTCCATTCTTCAAGAACAGCACCAACCACTTCGTGAGAAATGTGATCGGTGGCTGGACGGTGAGCGGCATCACCACCTTCTTCACCGGCTTGCCCATTGATTTCGGTTGCGGCGTGGGGGGATTCGGCACCGGAATCGGCGGGAGCGTCCGCTGCAATTCTGCGGGGGCGGTCGGCATCGATAAGCATGTCGTGAATGACCCTACGTTTGGACCGACGCTGAGCTGGTACAATCCCGCGCTGATCACCCAGCCCCTTCAATCCCAGCTTTACGCCAACAACGAGCCCGGAATGTTCGGCTATATGGGACGCAACTTCCTCACCGGTCCGGGCCGCAATAATTGGGACATGGCTTTGTTGAAAGACTTCACTGCGCCCTGGTTCAATGGTGAGCACTCGACCATCCAATTTCGCTGGGAGACCTTCAACACGTTTAACCATACCCAGTGGAATGGCGTCAACGCGGGTTGCCTGAGCACAACAAGTTTCGGCCAGCCTTGCACTGGGGTGAGCAGTGGTGCCCTGTTGGGTGAAGTGAATAGCGCTTACGATCCGCGATTGGTGCAGTTTGCGCTGAAGTTCATTTTCTAACCACAGCATTTTCCGACTCATTGCGAACCCTGACGGCTGCAGACTCCTGCCGTCAGGGTTTTCTTTTTTTGGGGTTGAAGAGGTCTCCCTTTATGGTAAATTTGTCAGCGGAGAAATCCGCCACCAGAGTTCCTTCGGAGTCCAGAAATGGCGCAGGCCAGGGAATCTCATTCTCTTTCTTTCTGCGCGGCAGTGTTGGTTGTCGTGGCTTGTGGGAAAACGGTCGCTGCCCTTCCGCCCGCCCAGCATGGGACAAGTACCACGAGCCCATCATCGCAGGCCGATGTGTATCGGATTGCATCGGCAGCTCAAGCGGCGATGCAAGCTGGACAGTATCCGGCTGCCATCGAAGGATTTTCCAAACTTTTGAAGATGGCTCCTCAAGTCGCGGAGGCACATGCGGACCTGGGCATGGCTTGCTATTTTTCCGGGCGTTTCGCGGACGCCGCCCGCGAGGAGCAAGAAGCCCTCCGGCTGAAGCCGGCTCTTACTCACGCCCATTATTTCCTCGGCCTGAGCCTGGCGGAAAACCATCAGTGCAAGGAGGCATTTCCGTACCTGGAAAAGGATTATCACCGCCTGGCAGACCTGCAATTGAAAAGAAAAATCGGCAAAGACGCTGTTCGCTGCGCGATGGCCCTGAACCATCCCGGCAGTGCCGTGGAATTCGTCCGGGAGATGGACCGCTCCCACCCTGACGATCCTGAGCTACTGTACCTCAGCAGCCACGTTTACTCCGCCCTTGCCACGCGCCAGGCATTCCGGCTATTGAAGGCTGCTCCGGGATCCTACCAGGCGCACCGGATGAATGCGGAAGTCCTTGCGCAACAGGGAAAATACGGCGAGGCGGAGGAAGAATACCGCAAGGTGCTGGCCTTGAACCCCAATCTGCCGGACATCCATTACCAACTGGGCCGCCTTTTGCTTCTTGGGCCCCGCGAAACGGATACCCTGCAGCGGGCGCGGCAGGAATTTGACAGGGAATTGGCCATTGATCCGAAGGACGCCGCGGCGGAGTTCGAACTGGGCGAATTGGCGCTTGAGGCACGGAGCTGGGGAGAAGCGGCCCGGCGCTTCCGGCGCGCCACGCAAATTCAGCCGGGTTACGCCCCAGCATGGACTGGCCTCGGCAAATCGCTAACCGCGGCTGGAAATCCGCAAGACGCGATTGTGCCGCTTCAGACGGCGGCGAAGCTCGATCCGGACGACCCGGAAGTGCATTATCAACTCTCCTTTGCATATCGCCGCGTGGGCCGCTCGCAGGAGGCGTTGAAGGAGCTGGCGCTTTACCGTCAGACTCATGAGGAGATGCTGCAAACCCTGCGAAACATCCGCAATGAAATGGTTGGGCCAATGCCAGGCGCGCCATCTGCCCACTCCCCGAATTAGGCAATCTCCACGCCTTCCATGATCAGCACAATCCCAGCCCAGAAAAAGGAACCTGAAGGGGAAATCCAAGAATGGGCAGGGAGAAGTTCGGGAAAGATTTTCGGCCCGGCCATGTGACGATCCAACGCGAAAGGGAAGGAACCTTCGCCCGTCGAACAGTCTTGGTTCCCCGCTGAAATGAACTATACCAGGAGACAATTTCTGAGATTTGCGGCAAGCCAGGGAGCGATTCTCAGCCCCCTGGCTTGCCCGGCCGCGGGATTCGGGCAAGGCATGTCCTCCCGGAAGGTTCAGCCCGCTCCACGTCCCAAATTTTCCGGCAGGCCGTTTCCCGTAACCTTTGTCGATGTCGCTGCGCGCGCGGGTTTGACGGAGCCCACGGTCTATGGCGAAAGGTATGTCAAGCGCTACATTGTGGAGGCCAATGGTCCAGGCATCGCTTTTTTTGATTACGACCAGGATGGCTGGCTGGATATTTTTGTGCCCAGCGGCACGCGTCTTGGGGGCTTCCCCCCCGGGTTGGGACCGACCAACCACCTTTATCACAATAACCGCGACGGGACGTTTGCGGATGTCACCGCCAAGGCAGGCCTGACCCATAGCGGCTGGTGCTACGGAGTCTCTATCGGAGACTACGACAACAACGGATATGACGACCTCTTCCTGACTTACTTCGGCAAGAACATCCTCTATCGTAACAATGGGGACGGGACTTTTACCGACGTCACTCAGAGAGCCGGACTGGAGCAGGTCCGGGAGCGCTACGGCAGCGGGTGCACATTTATCGACTACGACCGCGACGGCTATCTGGATCTCTTCGTCTCGCGTTACATCGATCTTGATCTTGAAAAAACGCCGGTCGGCGGGCAAAACCGTTATTGCCGTTTCAGGGGAGTCTCGGTGAATTGCGGGCCATTGGGTTTACAGGAAGAGACCTGCTCGCTTTATCACAACAACCGGGATGGAACGTTTACGGACGTCACCCTCAAGGCTGGAATCCAGGCGGCAGGGAAACGTTACGGGCTGACAGCCGTGGCCCTGGATTACAACAATGACGGCTGGCCGGATCTGTTTGTGGCGTGCGATTCTTCGCCGAACCTTCTCTTTCGCAACAACCACGATGGGACCTTTACCGAAACGGCTCTTGCCGCCGGGGTTGCGGTCAATGGCGATGGGCAAGAGCAGGCGAACATGGGGGTGGCCGCCGGTGACTATGACGGAGACGGCTGGATTGACCTTTTTGCCACTCACTTCAGCGATGACACGCCAGTGCTTTACCGAAACCTGAAAGGCGATTTTTTCGACGATGTGACGAATGCCGCAGGCCTGGCCGTTGACACTCAATATGTCGGTTGGGGCACAGGCTTCGTGGACCTTGATAATGACGGCTGGCTGGACATCTTCCTGGTTACGGGCTCCGTCTATCCTGAAGTTGAAAAGGTTTGCCCGGACTACAAGTTCGAAACCCCGAGGCTGGTTTTTCGCAACCTCGGCGATGGAACTTTTGAAGAAGTTTCCCAATTGTGCGGAGCGGCGGTCGCCCATCCCCATTCGAGCCGCGGCTGTGCTTTCGGCGACTTCAACAATGATGGCAACGTGGATGTCCTGATTCTGAACATGAGTGAGCCGCCTTCATTGCTTCTGAATCAAAATCACAGCGGCCATCATTGGCTCTCCATCAAGCTGGTTGGCACGCAATCCAACCGCTCCGCCATTGGGGCGCGGATTACCATCAGCGCAGGTGGCCGCCAACAAGTGAGGGAAGTCATCAGCGCATCGAGCTACATTTCTCAAAACGATCTCCGCCAGCATTTTGGTTTGGGTCAAGCAGGGAAAGTGGATGCAATCGAAGTGCGCTGGCCGAGTGGTTTGAAGGAGCGGTTCACCCGCATTGAGGCGGACCAGTTTGTTACTCTCCGCGAGGGTGAGGGAAAGATCCACAAGGCTAGGTACTGAAGCGGGGAGATCAAATCGGCGCAACTTCAGGGTTTGACCATAACGGGCTGTGTGAGAACTATGGACGGGCCGGGAAATCCGGCGCTCCATTCAGAGCTCCTGCTTCGACGAAAGGCTGGATGGTGAGGTCTTCGCGCCCAGCACCCCTGCAGCTCTCATCTGCCGCATGATCTGTTTGACCCGCGCGGCATAAGGGCCTTTGGGATCAGCCTGAAGGTATGATCCCATCTCCGCATCGGCCTTTGGGAAGTTCTGAAGCTTAACGTAACAGTCCGCAAGCTTCACGTACAGCTTGGACGGCGGGGGCGTGCTCAGGGATCGAGCTTTGAGGAAATCCTGGAGCGCCTGGGTATAATTTGCTTCTCCGTAGTCGGCGAGACCGATTTGGTAATAAAACTGCCACGCCGAGGGCACGCGTCGCACCCCCTGTTGCAGAACATTTTTGCTTTCTGGAAACTTCCGCTCCGCGTTCAGAAACTCTCCCAGCTCGATGTAAGAGTCCAGGAAATCCGGATCGCACTTGATGGCCTTCCAGAGAAGTTTTTCGGCTTCTGCCATGTTGTGCTCTTGTGAAAGAACCAAAGCTAAATTGGACTGTGCTCGGGCGTAACAGGGATCGACCTGAAGGGCTTGCTCAAAATAGATCTTGGCTTGCGCCAGTTTTTTGCTCTTCAGAGCTCTTGTCCCCTTGGTGTTATCCTTGCGAGCGCTTTTGGGAGCGCTCTGATCAGAACGCGATCGCAGCGCGGAGCCATTCGCTGTGGTTTGTCCGATGGGGACAAGGTTGACATTAGCCTCATAAGAGCCGCCGGTATAGTGGAGGTCAATGGTCTCTTCGAAAGTGTTAAAGTCTTGCGCCGAAACAATCAGGTTATAAGAGAGCTTTTCCAAGCCGGAAAACTGGAAGTCGCCACCGGAATCCGCGAATTGCTGAGCAACCTCCCTCCCTTCCGTGGTTTCAAGGGTGATATGGACGCCGCTGGTAAGAGTCAGGCCCTGATTCGTCTGTACTCGCCCTTCCAGGGTGACTCTTTCTTGGGCAAGCACTGTTGGCTCCAATGTAAGAAACACGCCGATCAATATGGATGCTGCGAGGAACGACCTTGAAGGTGGGTTTGTGCCGGTCATGACCGCCTCCTAACCCAACACGGGCGGGCGGGTTTCTCGAAACTTCCGAACCCTCAACCAACTCTAGCATGGGATCCTCGCTCCCGCAACGGGTGAACGCATGGTAAAAATCGGGGAGTATGACAGTCGAGGGGTATGCTTGAATTCGGTTCGAATCCTGCCGGCAACCCGGATAACCGGGTTGCTTCCGGTGCAAGTCGAAAGGGCGGCTCCGTGGTACAATTCATTTCGGGCCGGGGCCGAGAGCCAGCACTGTTCAAGTTGACATCCACTCGCGTTAACCCATACTAACCAGCCGCCATGCGGGGAAAAGCAATATTCGAAGCGTGATGAAACGATGGCTTTGGGGGAGGGAAAATACGCAACCCATGCCGGAAGCGAGGTTATCTCTTGGGCCGGCCGGGAAGGGGTTTGCTGGTCCGTTTTTTGCCGTCACCGGGAAGCGCAGCCTGCGACACAAACCGGGTTTATGGTTCGCTGGGCGGCCCGGATGGGTTGCTTCCTTCTCACCATCAACTTCGGCATTGCTGAATGTTCTGCGCGACCCTCCGCATCACCCCAGAAAACCCCGCCATCTTCTGGCTCCTCCTCATCGGCGGCCCGGCCCTCCAGCTCTCTTCCAGGATCGAAACAGGAGCAGCTTCGCCGGCTCCAACAGCAAGCCGCGCAGGCGCAGAGGGATGGCAACACCCGGGATGCAATCCGGCTTTATCTTCTCGCCTTGCAGATTCAACCAACCTGGGGGACGGTTGGAGGAATGTGGGACTGCTCCTCGCTTACAGGAAGGATTACAACCGCGCCATCTCCGCTTATGAAAACCTTTTGCAGATCAATCCGAAGGATGGGCCAGGCTGGGCGCTTCTCGGTCTCTGCGAATATGAATTGGGCCGCATGGATCAGGCCTACTATCACCTCCAGTACGGGCGCAGTTTGGGGATCAGGATTGCCGACCTTCGGAATGTTGCTACCTACCACGCTGCCCTGATCCAGATTCAGAGGGGACAATTTGAAGTTGCACACCACCTCCTCATCACTTTGGTCGAGGCCGGGGTAAAGGACCCCGATCTGGTTACGGCCTTGGGCCTTGCCGCCCTTCGGATCAACGAAAAATCCGAAAATCTGAGAGAAGGACAAAAACAAATGGTTGAGGCGGTGGGATCGGTTGAAGCCGAAGCAACCCACTCCAGTGTATCGGACACGATGCTCCGTTATCAGAACCTGATTGCCCAGACGCCGAAAATGGCCGTGCTTTACAACGCCTATAGCAATTTTCTGATGACGACAGCCCATTACCGCCAAGCCATTGAGCAGATGAAGCTGGCGTTGACGCTCAACCCTCAGGACGTCAATGCGATGATGCAGATCGCAACCGCTTCGATCAAACTTAACCAGCCTTCGCATGGCTTTCCTTACGCCGAGCGGGCTGCGAGGCTGGCCCCCAAGCTTTTTACGGCTCATTATGTCCTGGGCTGGACCCTGCTGCGGCTGGATCAAACCGGGCAGGCCATCGCTGAGCTTGAGGAGGCGGTGCGGCTGTCGCCCAACAGCCCGCAGGCCCACTACCTATTGTCCGAGGCTTATGAACGGGGCCATCGCCGCGCTGAGGCAATCCGGGAAAGAGTCATATTCGCTCACATGATGCAGGCGAAGGAGAGAACCCAAGATACCCCAACGCCTCACTCCATGCGCTAGCCGGACAGGATTGGGCCTCTCGCCGTCCGCAGTCAGCGCGCTCGACGCCTCCAGGCTTCGCTCGAAGCCCTGGAAGACGGAATGAAAAGGAGATGCAAAGATTGGACCGGACCAGAAACTCCAGACGGGCTCCCCACCTTGCCGGCTTTGCCTTGGGGATCATGCTGACCGTTGCTTTCGCCGCCTTGCTGCCTGGCGGAGAGCCGCAAAGCAACGCCCAGGACCCTCAGAAAATCTTTCAACAGGCGCAGCAGGACCTTGAGGCTGGCCGCTATTCCCAAGCCGCAAAGGGGTTCCGCGAAGCAATCCGGCTGGACCCGGAATCGGCCGCGGCCTATAGCAATCTCGGTGTGGCCGATCTCCGCATGCGCCGGTACAAGTCTGCGCTTGAAGCGTTTGAGATAGCAAAAAGGCTTGCGCCGCAGGTGGCGGGAATCGATTTGAATCTGGGCTTGGCCTACTATCAAGCAGGCAAATTCCGCGCCGCCATCCCCCATTTCCAAAGAGTGCTTTCCGCGGACCCGGGAAATCTGCAGGCCCACTTTCTGCTCGGGCTTTCCGAATTTATGATCGACGCATTTCAACCGGCGGTTCAAGCGCTGGAGCCCATCGCGCCCCAGGAACAAGATAATCTCGACTTCTTGTTTGCGATGGGGATTGCCTATGGGAAGCTGAAGCAAAAGTATCAGTCCGCTGCCGCCTTTGAGAAACTCATTCAAGCCGGTGGGAATTCGCCGCACCTGCATCTGCTTTTGGGGAAAGCCTACCTCGACCTTTACGATAATCAGAAGGCAGAGGCGGAGTTGATCAAAGCCGTGGTGGGTGATCCCCCGCTCCCTTTCGCGCACTATAATCTGGGAGTGGTATATCAGCGCCGCGGCCAGTTGGACCGGGCAGCGGCTGAATTCCAGAAGGAGATTGCTGTTTCTCCGCATGGGCCCTGGGCTTACCAAAATCTGGGCCGCGTCGATCTCGACCGTCATCAGGCTCAGCAGGCCGTGCTGATGTTCCGTAAGGCACTGGCCATCAACTCCAAGCTGCCTAAATCTCTGGGCGGGCTTGGCCGCGCGTATGCTCTCTTGGGCAAACATGATCTGGCTATTCACTATCTGCGCGAAGCCGTCAAGCTTCAGCCCGACAGCGCCAATCTGCATTACCAACTGGGCCAGATCTATTTGAAAACTGGAAACCGCGAAAGCGCCCAGCGGGAGTTCGCAAAGACACGAGAGCTACAGACAGCGCTCCGGCAGAAGCAAGCGGAGAAACTTCTCGGCAGGCTGCCTCTTCCTCAAATCCCGACCGCGTCCAGCGGAGCGAATCAGCCATAAACTTGCGTTGGGCAACAGTTCAACCACGAGAGCATGAAAACCTGTGGGGCGTTCATCGAGCTTCCTGCTCCTTCTGCCCGGCAATGGGTCGGCAGGCGCAAGGCCACCGCCGGAAGGCGTTTTCCAGCTTGTCATTCAGTACGGGAGTTCTTACCGTGAAGAAGGGTTGAACTCTATTCCGGTTCCAATGCATCTGCTTCTTCTTCTGCTTCCTCAGCAGAATCTGTGGGGCGGGCTGGCGCAGACCTTTCTTTTCAGGTCTGCGCCAGTAAGCCGTCCCACTGCATTGCGCCGCCGGGTTTTCGACCCTTTGTCACCCCAGCCGACGCCAGTAGGCGATCTGCATCGCATGGACCCCGAATTGCGAACTCAACTGACTCAGCGTTTTCTCTCACCGCATCGCCTCGGCCGCCACCCGGGCTTTGAACTTCGCACTGTGCTGTTTTTTCGTCGCCACCGATCCTCCCCGGTTCATCAACCCCGAGATCTCATCTTACTCGGTGGTCTCAAAACTGGGGTCCACTATAGATTCTCATCAGTCCTGGGTCAAAAGACCCTTAAGTATCTCTCGGTCTCCCACTGGCTTACGCTCTGGTTATACTGCCGCCATTCTTCACGCTTGACCTTGAGGTAGTATTTTGCATATTGCGCACCCAAAGCGCTCTGCAAGACGGAGTCCTGTTCGAAGGCGTCAAGCGCCTCGGCAAGAGTTGTCGGCAGGAGCGCGATCCCGCGCTTCACCAGCTCCTCTTCGGGCGTCTCGTAAAGGTTGCCCGTATTCGCAGGCCCGGGATCGATCTGGTTGGCGATGCCATCGAGCCCCGCCGCCAGCAGTGCAGAGAGCGCAAGGTATGGATTCGCAGCGCCATCCATCACCCGGACCTCAATGCGGCCGGGGCCCGGGATGCGAATCATTTGGGTGCGGTTAGAAGCACCATAGGTCACGTAAACGGGCGCCCAGGTAGCTCCTGATCGGGGCGCTCCCCAGATCAGGCGCTTATAGCTGTTGACGATCGGTGCAAGGAGCGCGGAGAGGCCCCGCGCGT
This sequence comes from Terriglobia bacterium, assembly GCA_035531475.1. Taxonomy (GTDB): domain Bacteria; phylum Acidobacteriota; class Terriglobia; order UBA7540; family UBA7540; genus CALCEB01. The sequence continues at coordinate 502 of DATKST010000045.1, read as the reverse complement.
GGCGGAGGATGCCGCCCATAAACCAGAGGCCGAGGCGAGATAGACCGAGCTCCACGGCTGGATCCAGGAACAGATTCTGTCCTGCTGGTGCGTCCGCCAGGCTCAGATGTACATGAGCACCGTTTCCCGTCAGATTCCCAAAAGGTTTAGGCATGAAAGTTGCCCAGAGGCCGTGTTGCTCAGCCACGGTGCGCACCATCCACTTAAAGAAGGTATGACGGTCAGCCGTGGTAAGCCCATCGGAGTATGTCCAGTTAATTTCAAACTGGCAGTTCGCATCTTCGTGATCGTTGGCGTAAGGGTTCCAACCGAGTTCCTGCATGAAGCCAAGCAGGTCCGTCATCACGTCCAGATTACGATGGAGCGCCAGAAGGTCATAACATGGCTTTCCGAGGGTATCGAGCGGGTCCCAAGGGCGATACTCTCCCCCACTGTCTTTCTTCAGCAACATGAATTCCGGCTCGACGCCAACATTGAAAACATAACCCTGCTGCCGGGCCTC
>DATKST010000044.1:0-10938 GCA_035531475.1 Terriglobia bacterium | reverse complement strand
GCTCTATGAGCGCCGACCCGAAATCGTCAACGGTTTTCGGCGCTCATAGAGCGCCGCTACAGCAAATTTCGCCACTACAGACCGCCGTCATGGTTTCTTCCCGGCATCGTTCTTTCCAACGGAGGCACGAAATCGCTGCGGGCGTCCGCCACGCAGTTTGATGCGGGCTGGGACTCCCACGATGGTCGTATTGTCCGCAATGTCGGTCAGCACCAGACTGTTGGGCATCACCACAACGTTATTGCCAATTGTTACTCCCGGCATGATCTTGCAGCCCGGACCGAGCCACACATCGTCGCCAATACTGACCACTCCATTGCTGACCAAGACCCCGGTGCCGACCGTCAAGTTGCGGCCAATCTTAACGGCCCCGATGAAAATGCCGGACCACGTATGAATGACCAACCCGGGACCAATCTCGGCCTTCTGGATGATGTAGACGCCCGTCAAGATGGATGTGAAACGCCGCAGGATGTTGGCGACGATCCATAACACCTGCCGCACCGCGGGAATGCGGACACCCTCCACCCAATGGCCAAAGCGGTAAGCGGCAATGGGCGGAAAGCCGATGTGAAAAAAGGCTCTTAGGGTGCGAGTCAGCGGGTGGCGTTGCCACCAACCCTGCTGCAGACTCACATCCCTGACTCGCGCGATATCCCCGCGCAGGTTTTCAAACATATTGAACCATCCTGCTTGGATGAGCCCTCAGTGAGTTTGGCGAATCCTTTGGCGGGTGGCCCCAGGCGCCTGCGGGCAAGTTTTGCCATGTTGAGGTTTCAGCCACTGACACCTCCATCACTATACTTAAACTTCAGGCCTCAGGCAAACTCTGCAGGAGCGGGTATGGGTCTGTTAATGCTATCGGGCGGTTTGAAGTGACGGGACAAGGCCCCCCTCCGCCGGTAGCGCCTGACCCAAGAACTGGCGCCAATCCCGGAATAGCCTTTTCAGAAAATCACTGCTGACACATAATGAACCTACCTATGAAGTTTGAGTTCTTTGTGGCGTTGCGGTATTTGCGGGCCAAGCGGCGGCAATCCGTGATTTCAGTGGTCACGGCGATTTCCGTGCTGGGCGTGATGGCGGGGGTTTGCGCGCTGGTGGTGGCGTTGGCCATCAATAACGGCTTCCGCGAAAATCTGGAGCAGCGGCTGCTGGGGGCCACCGCGAACCTCAACCTGTTGCGCGCCAAAAACGACGGGATTCAGAATTACGCCGCGCTCGCCAACCGCCTGGCGCACGTTCCCCATGTGGTCGCCGCGTCCCCAGCCCTCTATGAAGAAGTCCTGATTTCCAGCCGCACGAGCGCACAAGGCGTGGTGCTGAAAGGCGTGGACCCGGAGCGTGAATTGCGCGTGGGCGACCTGTTGACCCACATCAAGGAAGGCTCCATAGAAGGACTTCAGGACCACTCTGAGGATGCCGACCCGCTGGTGATTGGCAAAGAGCTGGCGAAGTCGCTGGGCCTGTCCGTGGGCGACACGGTGCTGGTGACGAGCCCCCAGGGCTATATAACACCTTTGGGAATCGTACCCAAGTTCCGGCACTTCCGGGTGGCCGGCATTTTCGATTCGGGGTTTTATGATTTTGACGCCTCATGGGTTTATACGAATCTGGCAGCGGCGCAGAAGCTTTTTGACCTGACCAATGTGGTTTCGGTGATCGGGTTCAAAATCGATAACGTCGATCTGGCCGAGCCGGTAGCCGAGGCCATTCAAAAGGCGGCTGGCCCGGGCTTTGTCACGACCACGTGGATGGAGGAGAACCATTCGTTGTTCAGCGCGCTCCATCTTGAGCGGTTGGTCACGATCCTGACCATTGGGTTGATTGTGTTGGTGGCGGCGCTGAATATCCTTATTACGCTGGCGATGATGGTGATGGAGAAGAACCGCGACATAGCGGTGCTGATGTCCATGGGAGCGACCAAGCGGCAAGTGTGGTCGGTGTTCACGCTGCACGGGCTGATTATTGGGGCGCTTGGCGCGGGGCTGGGGTTGGTGCTGGGCTACGGCATTTCCTGGGTGGGAAACCATTACAAGCTGATCCATCTTCAGGCCGATGTCTATGCCTTGGCCTATGTACCTTTCCATTCGCGGCTGATGGACGGCGTCTGGATCGCGTCGGTGGCCCTGGTGATCAGCTTTTTGGCGACTCTCTACCCTTCGCTGGCGGCAGCGAGGCTGAACCCGGTGGAAACTTTGCGGTATGAATGACAACGCCGGGCCGCCATCCGGACGACGGTGGGCAACAGGCGGGAGTGAGGGAGTCGCCGCACCATGCTCCCGCCTCGCCCAAACCGGGCGGTTGGCCGCTCCGCATGGACAACCCGGCCGGGCGACGTACCTTCAAAGGGATATGCCATTGCAGATGGATAGAAAAAGATGTCAGCGGCGGAAGCCGGAGTGCCGATGATAAGGAATCAGGGTACGAGCGGTGAAGTGCTGGTCCGGGCGGAGGGATTGACCCGCATTTTTTGTTCCGGCGGCGACAAGGTCGTAGTGTTTGAAGACCTGAATTTCCAGATTCACGCGGGTGAGTTCGTTGCCCTGGTGGGTGAGTCAGGAGCAGGAAAAAGCACTCTCCTCCAGCTTCTGGCTGCGCTGGACACTCCAAGCAGCGGTGAGGTATACTTCGTTGGGGAGAAGATCAGCCGGTTCAGTGAAGTAGAACGCGCTCATTATCGCAGGGCTAAACTGGGTTTTGTATGGCAAATGCACTATCTGCTTCCGGAATTCAGCGCCCTGGAAAACGTAATGATGCCCGGCCTTGTGGCGGGAATGAATCCCGGCGCCGCCAAGGGCAAGGCGCTTGAATTGTTGGTGGAAGTTGGACTGTCTGCGGCGGCGAACCGCCGACCCGGAGAGCTTTCCGGTGGGGAACGGCAGCGGGTGGCTCTGGCCCGCGCCCTGATTAACCAACCAGCCCTACTTCTGGCGGATGAGCCCACAGGAAACCTAGATTATCGTTCGGCGGAACGGATTTCCGGGTTGCTCAAAAAGTTGCACCAGGAATATCGCTTGACCTCGGTGCTGGCAACTCACAACATGGAGATCGCACAGCGAGCGGATCGCATGTTCCATCTGGCAAGCGGGAAGCTGACCGAAACAGCGATTCCGCGGGCACAGTAAGCAGCAGGATCCGTGGGGTATGGGCGGTGCGAAGGTTCGTGGCCGGGCTTGAGCCAGCATGTCTGGGATGCTGCTGGGGCTGGCGGTTCGGCGTCTCTCGGAAGCGACTGAGGACCCATGTTTGAGAAATACACAGAAAAGGCCCGCCGCGTGATCTTCTTCGCACGCTACGAGGCCAGTCAGTTTGGCAGCTCCTACATTGAAACCGAGCACCTGCTGCTCGGCCTGCTGCGCGAAGACAAAGCCCTGACCAACCGCTTCCTGCGGGCGCACGCCTCGATCGAATCCATTCGTAAACAAATTGAAGGCCGGACAACGATCCGAGAAAAAGTTTCAACCTCGGTGGACCTTCCCTTGAGCCAGGAGTGCAAGCGGGTGCTGGCCTTCGCGGCGGAAGAGGCGGAACGGCTTTCCCATAAGCACATTGGGACGGAGCACTTGTTGCTGGCCCTGTTGCGGGAAGAGAAATCCTTTGCCGCGGAGATTTTGCACGAACGGGGGCTGCGCTTAACGGCCTTGCGCGAGGAGCTGAACCGCGCGCAGAATGAGAAGATGTCATCCAGCCGCCCCAAAGAGACTTCGTTGCTCGCTGAGTTCAGCCGTGACCTCACCCAAGCTGCCGTGGAAAGCCAGTTGGACCCGCTGGTGGGGCGCGAGAATGAATTGGAGCGTTCGATCCAGATTCTTTGCCGGAGAACCAAGAATAATCCGGTGCTGATTGGCGAGCCGGGGGTTGGCAAGACGGCCATTGTGGAGGGTCTGGCGCAGCGCATTGCCGACGGCAACGTCCCTTCATTCCTGGCGGACAAGCGCATCCTGGCGCTTGACCTTTCCCTGATCGTGGCGGGCACCAAGTACCGGGGGCAGTTTGAAGAGCGATTGAAGACCATCATGAAGGAATTGATGGACGCCCAGAACGCCATTATCTTTATTGATGAGCTGCACACGCTGGTGGGCGCGGGATCCGCCGAAGGCTCGCTCGATGCCGCCAACATCCTGAAACCTGCCCTGTCCCGCGGGGAAATTCAGTGCATTGGCGCAACCACGCCGGGCGAATACCGCAAGTCGATTGAAAAGGACCGGTCGCTGGAGCGGCGCTTTCAGGCGGTGAAGGTTTCGGCGCCCAATGAAGGTGAGGCCGTGAAAATCCTTTACGGCATCAAGGAACGCTACGAGAAGTTTCATGCTGTGACGTATACCGATAGCGCGCTGGCGGCCTCGGTTTACCATTCCAGCCGCTACATTCCGGACCGTTTTCTGCCGGACAAAGCCATCGACCTGATCGATGAAGCTGGGGCGCGGGTGAAACTGCAGCAGGGCATGTTGCCGGAAGAGATGATCGAAGCGCAAAAGCGCATCAAATTCGTGGTACACCGCATGGAAGCGGCCATCGCCAACCACGAATTTGAAAAAGCACGGTTCTACTCGGATGAAGAGCGGAAAGAGCGTGAGAACCTGCGGGTGTTGCGCGAGAAATATCACATTGACGAAACGGCGATGGGCGAGGTCACCCGCGACGACATTGAGGAAGTTGTGGCGCGGTGGACCGGTGTCCCGGTCACTTCCATCAAGGAAGAAGAAATGTCCAAGCTCCTGCGCATCGAAGAGGAGCTGCACAAGCGCATCGTCAGCCAGGAAAAGGCGATCTCGGCGCTGGCCCGGGCCATCCGGCGGTCGCGCGCGGGCCTGAAGGCGCCGGGACGGCCGGTGGGATCCTTCCTTTTTCTGGGGCCGACGGGTGTGGGCAAAACCGAAGTCGCGCGGTCACTCGCCACGTTTCTTTTCGGGAGCGAACGGGCCCTGATCCGTTTCGATATGTCGGAATTCATGGAAAAGCATTCTGTTTCCAAGCTCATTGGCTCGCCGCCGGGATACGTCGGCTACGAAGAGGGCGGCCAGCTCACGGAGCGGGTGCGCAGGTCCCCTTATTCGGTGATCCTGCTCGATGAAATTGAAAAAGCGCATCCCGATCTTTTCAATATTTTGCTGCAAGTGTTTGAGGATGGCCAACTGACGGACGGCCTCGGCAACACCGTCGATTTCAAGAATACGATCATCATTATGACCTCGAACATTGGCGCCCGTTATATCGAAAAGCGCAGCCAACTGGGTTTCCAAACGACTCAGGACGAGGGTTGGGACAAGAAGGTGGAAAATCTGGTGATGGGCGAGGTGAAGCGCCTCTTCAATCCTGAGTTCTTGAACCGGGTGGATGAGGTGATTGTTTTCAGCGCGCTCACGGATGAAGACCTGCTGCAGATCGTGGACCTCATGGTGTCCAACATGAACACCCATCTGGCGCAAAAGAACATCGCCGTGAGCATGACGCCGGAAGCCGCGCGCTGGATTCTTGAGAAAACTTGCACGGACCGCTCTTATGGGGCTCGTCCGCTTCGCCGGGCGTTGCAAAAGTATGTGGAGGATCCCCTGTCGGAGGCGCTGATCCAGGGAGAAATTCAATCTCCTGCAGTTCTGGAAGTCATGGTAGGCGGGGAAGGTCTTTCCTACCGTCCGGTGAACGATAAGTTGGTGGCCACAACGCCGCTTACCCGGTGAGATTCCCGGGCGCCGGCCGGCAGACTGGTGCGCCTCCGCCCGGGTGCGATCTTCATTCATAGTTATCCAGGGAACACCGAAGGGTTTATCCGAGTAGACCCATCACTCAATCGGCCTGTTACCGGCCGCCCGAGCCGGGTTATATCTTTGAAGGAAATGGAGGGGTGACACTGTCCGTTGAGGTCAGCCGATCAATGACGAGAGATTTCTCCCGCCCGGCGCGGCTGCTTGTGGTTTCTTTCCTGCTAGGATTCCTGGTGGCGCAGAGTGCTTCCGCCCTGAGCCAGCAAACCTCTCCGCCTGACAGTTCGGCGAAGGGCTCGGCTCCTACCGGTTCAGGCAACCCGGCACAGGGGAATCCACCGGCAAACTCAGCGCCAAAGCCGGCAAGTCCCCCTGCGGCTCCGCCTCCGGCCGGTCCGATTCATTTGGAATCGGCTCCCGTTGCTCAGAGCCCGGACCAACATCAAACGCAGACCCCGGGGCGAATCCAACTGGAAGCCCCCCCGGTGGCCAAGAAACCCACGCCCGCTGTCCATCACCCAGTTCTCACCAAGCAGACCTTGATCCAGGCGATTATCTTTCGTGGCAACCGCCGGATTCTTTCATCGACTCTGCGGGCGCGGATTTTCACCCATCCGGGCGATGTTTATGATCCGAATTCCCTGGAACGGGACTTCATGGCTCTTTGGAATACCGGCTTCTTTGACGATATTCGCCTCGAAGCTTCGGATGGGTCCAAAGGTAAGATTCTCACCTTCTTCGTGCGTGAAAAGAAGCTGATCCGCAGTATCGATTACAAGGGCCTGAGCAGCGTCAGCGAATCCGACGTGATGGACCGCTTCCGGGAACGCAAGGTGGGGCTGTCGATTGAATCGCAATACGACCCGGTGGTGATCAAACGGGCAGAAGTCGTGCTGGAAGAGCAACTGGCGGAGAATGGCAGGGAGTTTGCCACGGTTAAGGCACGCACCCGCAATATCCCGCCCAACTCCATGGCCCTCACGTTCATCGTGGTCGAAGGCCCGAAGGTGAAACTCGGCAATATCCGGTTCAAAGGGAATAATGTCTTTTCCAATGCAACCCTCATCCGGACCATGAAGTATTCGCGGCCCATGGGCGCGCCACCGTGGTTCTATCTCTTCCACCGCACTTATAACAAGGACAAGGTTGACGCCGACCTGGAAAACATCCGTGAGTTTTATCAAGGTCACGGATACTTCTTTGCCGTGCCCAATGAGCCCATCACCAAGACGGTGAATACGCGCCGCCCGTGGCCGTTGGTCTTCCTGGGCCGTGGGCGGGGGAAGCGCGTTGACATCACCATCCCCATTGAAGAAGGTGACCAGTACCGGCTGGGCCGGTTCGTGATTCGCGGCAACAAACTTTTCAAACAGGGGCCGCTCGAGAAGGTGCTGCCGATGAAGACCGGTGATGTGTTCAACCTCACCAAGGTCCGGGACAGCATCAAGAACTACACCAAACTTTATGGAGAATTCGGGTATATCAACTTCACGGCCAATCCTGATATTGAGCCGGACCGCAAGAAGAAGGTCATCAATCTGGCGCTCGATTTCGATGAAGAAAAACAGTATTTTGTCCACCGGATTAATTTCGTTGGAAACACCAAAACGCGCGACAAGGTGATCCGCCGGGAGATCCTGCTGGACGAAGGCAGTGTGTTCAACACCGCGCTCTGGGATTTGAGCATCTATCGCGTCAATCAACTGGGCTTTTTTGATCCCATCAAGAAGAAGGATTACACGGTCACGCAAGACAATAAGGACCAGACCGTGGACATCGACATGAAGGTGAAGGAAAAGGGCAAGAATTCCATCGGATTTTCCGGCGGCATCAGCGGCATTGAAGGCAATTTCGTCGGGCTGAATTACTCCACGAATAATTTCCTGGGCCTGGGTGAAACTCTCTCTCTGGGCGGCGAAGTGGGGACCTTCATGACCAATGTCTCCCTCGGCTTTACGAAGCCCTATTTGTTTGACCGGCCGATCACCACGGGCTTTACGATCTTCGTGAACGATTACCACTTTGACCAGTTGCGGCAGCAGGCGCTGTTCGGAGGGTACAACCCCAACACGCTGCAGAATACGCCTTTCGCAAATTCGTTTTTCCAGAATTTCCAACAGAATTCGAAGGGCTTCACCGCGTTTCTCCAGTACCCGCTGCACCGGTCGTTCGCGCGGGTGGGCTTGACGTACAGTTACACCATCAGCAGCATTCAGGCCTTCAGCGCGGCGTCGCAGTCGATGTTCAGCGTTCTCGCCTACGGCCAATTCGCGGGGCCAAACCAGTTGACGGGCATCACGCAAAGCACCGTTTCCCCACAGTATCTCTATAATACGGTTGATAACCCGATGAAGCCTACGCATGGCAAGTCAATTTCAGCCACACTGGCTTTTTCGGGCAGCGTTCTCGGTGGCAACGTCAACACCATTCAGCCCAGCATCGAAATGAAGTATTACCACCCCATTAATCATCACCGCAACGTTCTGGCCTTTCACTTCCTGGCAACCTCCATATCTGGTTTTGGAGGCAAAGTACCGCCGCCCTTTGATCGCATCTACATGGGGGGTGAATATGATCTTCGCGGCTTTAACATCTATAGCATCAGCCCGGTTATCTTCTTCCCCACCACCGCCCAGGTCTGCAACCGCGACAACAACGGCAACCGCATCTGGGCGGTCAGCCCACAAGGAAAGCAGCAAGTGGGAACCTGCGGCTCCTTTACCAACTTTCCCTATGACACCATCCAGGTGCCGGGCGGCGATACAGAACTGCTGGGCAACTTCGAATACCGGATTCCCATTGCCGGTCCGGTGACCCTGGCTTACTTCATCGACATCGGTGACTCTTTCATCCTGAATCCTGGTCAGTTGAAACTACAACCCGGAGCGCTATCCAGCTTGGGGCAGGAGTTTCCGTACTTTAAGCCATACCTGCCGACCAATCACCTTAACCCGGTTTCTGCTCTGAACTTTGTGCCGAGGAGTTCCACGGGGCTTGAACTTCAGGTGATTCTGCCCATCGTGCACGCGCCCATCCGCGTTTATTACGGATATAATTGGTTGCGGCTGAACAATACGCTGATCACGCCGCCTCAGGACCTTCCGCCGGTGTCTTTGTTCCCGAACCTTGCGACTTACGACGCGGCGCTGCCCTTCTTCGAACGGATATCATTCTCTGAGCCGCACGGCATGGCTGGATTTACTGTTGCCCAATCGTTCTAAACGGCCCTTAAATGAGTTAGAATATGGACGGCACGAATTAAATAACTTTTGAGGTTTTGTGAATGAAAAACAGACTGATCAGTTTCAGTGTCATGCTGGCTGCCCTGGGATTGCCCTTGATGCTGCACGGACAAGGCACTCCCTCCGCCACCGGATCGAGCGTGGCCGTCATTAATATTCAGCAGGCCATCGCCACCAGTGCCGAAGGCAAGCAGGCGCTCGATGAACTTCAGAAGAAGTATCAACCCCGGCGCCAGGACCTTCAACAACAGCAGCAGGCGATTAGCGCGCTGCAGGACCAGGCGCAGAGAGGCGCAACCACCCTTAGCGACGACGAAAAGTTCCGGCTCTCCCACGAGATTCAGGATAAGCAGCGGCTCTTCAAGCGTGCCCAGGAAGACGCCAATAGCGACTTTCAGGCGGACAGCCAGGAAATTATCCAGCGGATCGGAAAGAAGATGGTCCAGGTCATCAATAAGTATGCCCAAGGCCACGGGCTTTCTCTGGTTCTTGACGACTCCCAGCTCCCGCTGTATTACGTGGCAAAAGGCACGGACATCACTGCCGCCATCGTCAAGCTGTACGATCAAGCCAACCCCATTGCAGCCGCAACCAATTCCGGCTCTGCCTCGCCAGCCCAGCCCAAAGCGCCGGCCAAACACTGAGCGCGCAACCCGCTGCCCGCGAGTGAAGACGAGGGGCAATTTGGTTTTGCTGTTGTAAATCGGTTAGGAGCGCCGTCAGCCCCGCAAGGAGCTGGCTCTGCGCTGGCGGGCCGCTTTGAGGGTGTTGGACATCAGCATGGCAATGGTCAGCGGACCCACACCCCCTGGAACCGGAGTATATGCCCCTGCCACTTCTCTTACCTCTTGCGGATGGACGTCACCCACCAGCAGCGTGCCTTTCCTTTCAAATTTGCTGAGCGCCTCGCTGCAGCTTCCAAAAATGGCCTCGACTTCCTCCCGGCGGCTCAGCCGGTTGGTTCCCACGTCAATCACCGTAGCTCCTGGCTTGATGAATTCCCGGGTCACAAAGGCCGGCCGGCCCATCGCCGCCACCAGGATATCCGCCTGGCGCGTGACTTCGGCGAGATTGGAGGTCCGCGAATGGCAAACAGTGACCGTGGCATTTTCCCTGAGCAGGAGCAGGGCCACCGGCTTCCCCACAATGTCGCTCCGGCCGATGACCACGGCACGGGAACCCTCAACCGGAATATGGCTGCGGTGGAGAATTTCCATGATGCCCACCGGAGTACACGGGGCCAAGCCCGGCCGCCCGCTCATCAACCTCCCGGCGTTGATGGGATGAAATCCGTCCACATCCTTTGCCGGATCGACGGCGTCCAGCGCCTTGTGGGTATCGACCCCTTTGGGAAGCGGTAGTTGCACCAGAATCCCATCAATTTCGTCGCGCGAATTCAGAGAATGGATCTGCTGAATCAACTCGGCCGTTGAGATGGACACCGGAAGGTCAATCCTCTCGCTGTAAAGTCCCAGAGATTCGCACGCCTTCACCTTGCTCCGAACGTAGATCTGGGAAGCTGGATTTTCTCCCACCAGCACGGCGGCCAACCCGGGCCTTACTCCCTGCGCCCTGAGCAAGGCGATTTCGTCCGCCAATTCCGCATTAATCACTTCCTGAATTTCATTTCCCTTTAGCAGTCGCGCCGTCACTTGTCCTCCACGTTATGGTGTTTCCATTTTGAAGTCTAGCATAGGCTGGGACCTCAGCCGGTTTGATGATTTTCATGAAGCAGTCTCGAAACGTTGACTCCCCCTGCAAACGATGGATCGTGCCGCGGGGAGAAAGGCCACCTTGAGCCTATTCCGGGAGTCGCCATTCGCCCTCGGGCTCCGGCGTCGTTTTCGGACGGATCTTCCCCGCTGGGGAGGGGAGGGATTGGGTGGTAAGTATTTCTCGGTGAAGCAGTTGGCAAGTTATTGGGGGACGCGAGTGTCTGGCTACATTTGCATGTTGGGGAGATGGACTCCGAGCGCCGCCAGGATCGC
>DATKST010000043.1:0-41695 GCA_035531475.1 Terriglobia bacterium | reverse complement strand
GGTCTCTGACCGCCGCCACAGCAAGCAAATGACGCCTCTATCCGAAACGAGCCGGACTTGTTTTATGTCGATGGATGTTGCCAACCGCTATGCTCGCGCCCTCAGTGAAGTGCTGGGGCCACAGGGCGATTTTCGCACGGCGCTTTCCGAGTTGCAGGATTTCGCCGCAACCTGCAATGAGAGCGCCAGCCTGCGGGATGTGATGGAAAGCCCCGCGGTGCCCCCGCCGGACAAGCTGCGGGTGCTGGACGCGATTCTGACCCGGATGGGGATTTCGAAGACCGTTGCGAATTTCCTTCGTGTTCTGCTGGAGAATTACCGGATGAATCTCCTGCAGAAGACCGTGGGGGCGTTTCGCAAGGTTGCGGATGACCGCGAGGGCTTGATTCGCGTCAAGGTGCTTTCCGCCACCGGGCTCACGGAAGCGGAGCGGCAAGCCTTGCGGGAGCGGTTTGAGCGGCTCACGCAAAAGAAGGTCGAGTGCGAATTCAGCATCGATCCGGCTTTGATTGGCGGAGTGGTGGCGCAGGCGGGCAGCACGGTCTATGACGGTTCCGTGCGGGACCAACTGGAGCGGGTCCGGCGCCGGCTGCTCGAATCGTGAAATGTGGAGGGCGATGAGCGGAATCCCCTCACCCCAGCCCTCTCCCCGCAAGCGGGGAGAGGGAGCAACGTCCGGTGTGTTCTCACAGGCTCCATCGCCCACTCCCCGAGAACCGGCAGAAGGGGCAACGGCGTTAAAATAAGGGTAGTGGCGCAATTTGCTGTAGCGGCGGTCTCTGACCGCCGGAAACTGTTGAAGAATAAAGTTCGGCGGTCAGAGACCGCCGCTACAGCAGCGAAAATGTACCACTACCAAAATAAGGGCCAGGAACTGCTATCGCCGCTTGCCCGGCTCAGGGAGTGGGAAATGCTTATTTTAATGCCTATCCTCGGGGTAGGTGTGGGAGCAGCCGACCGAAAATTTCGATAGAGAGATTCCTGAAAGGTCACAAAGATGGCACAGATTAGAGCTGACGAAATCACCAGCATCATTCGCGAGCAGATCGAACACTTTGATAGCAGCGTGACCGTGAGTGAAGTGGGCACGGTGATCTCCGTGGGCGATGGTGTGGCGCGGATTCACGGCCTGGACAACGTGATGGCGGGCGAGCTGATCGAGCTGCCTCACGATGTTGCGGGGTTGGCTCTGAACCTGGAGGAAGACCAGGTGAGCGCCGTGCTGCTGGGAGACTACACCCTGATAGAAGAGGGCGACACGGTGAAGCGCACCAAGCGCATCATGTCCGTCCCCGTGGGTGAGGGACTGATCGGGCGGGTGGTGGATTCGCTGGGAGAGCCGCTGGATGACCGTGGTCCATTTCAGGCCGAGGGCTACAACCCGATTGAGCGCATCGCCCCCGGCGTGATTGACCGTTTCCCCGTCCGCGAGCCACTCCAGACAGGGATCAAGGCCGTGGATGCGATGATTCCCATTGGGCGGGGGCAGCGCGAACTCATCATCGGCGACCGCCAGACGGGCAAAACCGCGCTGGCGCTGGACACCATCATCAATCAGCGCGGCAAGGATGTGATTTGCATCTACGTGGCCATCGGCCAGAAGGCTTCAACCGTCGCCCAAGTGGTGAAGACGTTGGTAGATTCTGACGCCATGAAATTCAGCATTGTGGTGGCGGCCAGTTCGTCGCTTCCCGCGCCCATGCAGTATATTGCGCCTTACGCCGGCTGCGCGATGGGCGAATTCTTCCGCGACCGCGGCCGCCACGTGCTGTGTATTTACGACGATCTTTCCAAGCACGCCGTGGCCTATCGTGAAATCTCACTGCTTCTGCGCCGCCCGCCCGGGCGTGAAGCCTATCCGGGCGACGTGTTTTATCTCCACTCGCGGCTGCTGGAGCGCGCCTCAAAACTCAACGAGCAGGCTGGCGGCGGATCCTTGACGGCTCTGCCCGTCATTGAGACGCAAGCCGGCGACGTTTCCGCTTATATTCCCACCAATGTCATTTCCATCACCGACGGCCAGATTTATCTGGAGGCGGACCTGTTCAATTCCGGTATCCGCCCCGCCGTCAACGTGGGACTTTCGGTTTCGCGCGTGGGAGGCAACGCCCAGATCAAAGCCATGAAGCAGGTGGCAGGAACGCTACGGCTTGACCTGGCGCAGTATCGCGGCTTGGCCGCCTTCGCGCAGTTCGGCAGCGACTTGGACAAAGCCACTCAGGCCCAGCTCAATCGCGGACAACGGCTGACGGAGATCCTGAAACAAGGCCAGTACGAGCCGCTTCCGGTGGAGAAGCAAATCCTGATCATTTTCGCCGGCACCAACGGCTATTTGGACGATCTGCCGATTGAAGCATGCCACGCCTTTGAAAAGGAGCTCTACGAGTTTATGGATACCTCGTTCCCTTCCATCGGGCAGAAGATCGTCGAAAAGAAAGCCCTGGATGATCAGCTCCGGGCCGAAATCCGCAAAGCGCTCGATGATTTCAAGGTGAAGTTCCAAGCGGAACATCAAGCGGCAAAGAGTTAGACTTAGCCATCAGCTCTCAGCCGTCAGCTTTCAGCGAACGCGGTCCCAGCGCCCTTTTTCTGAAGAAGGACGGCCGATTGCTAACGGTTAATTATAGAAAGGCTTGGCGTGCCCAACATTCTTGACCTCCGCCGGCGAATCCGGTCGGTGAAAAACACCCAGCAGATCACGCGAGCCATGAAAATGGTGGCAGCGGCAAGGCTGCGCCGTGCCCAGGAACAGGTGCTGGGGGCACGGCCTTATGCGCGGCAGATGGTTTCGCTGTTGGAGAGTCTCTCCGCCCGCACGTCGTATCGCTCTCACCCGCTGCTGGTTGAGCGGCCGGTGCGCAGGGTTCTGCTGGTGCTGGTGACGGCGGACCGCGGGCTGTGCGGCGCTTTTAACGCCAACCTCATTCGCGCCGCCCACAAATACCTTATGGAGAACCGGACTAAGGAGATTCTGCTGATCGCAGCGGGACGCAAGGGCCGGGACTTCTTCCGCAGGCAGTCCATCAAGATGTCTGCAGAGTACGTGAACATCTTCAGCCGGCGGGTGGAGTTTTATCATGCCCACGAGTTGGCCAAGAAGATCATTGACCTTTACATGAGCGAAGCGGTGGACGCGGTAGACTTTGTCTACAATGAGTTCAAATCCATCCTCACTCAGCACCTTGTCGTGGAGCGCCGGCTGCCGGTCAGGCCGGCCACCCCCGCGGTGACAGAAACGCCCGTCGATTACATCTACGAGCAGCCGCCCGAGGAGATTTTCAGCCGTTTGTTGCCGCGTTACGTGGAAGCGGAGGTCTACCGGGCGCTGCTCGAATCCCAGGCGGCGGAGTTTGCTTCCAAAATGACGGCCATGGATGCGGCCACCCGCAACGCCGGAGACCTGATCGATCAATACACGCTGAACCTGAACCGGGTTCGCCAAGCCAAGATCACGACGGAGATTATTGAGATCGTCAGCGGTGCGGCGGCGGCTTCGTAGGCCGTCGTATCTGGAGTAACCGGGATTTCGTTTGATAGGGGCGGGCTTGATGCCCGCCCTCGGGCGGCCAGCAGGGCCGCCCCTACCGCGGGATGAGCGTTTGAAGGGAGTTCGATGGCAGAAGAAAACAATGTTGGTAAAGTGGTTGAGATCACCGGGCCGGTGGTGGTGGTGTCCTTTAAGAGCGGGCATCTGCCTCCCATCTTCAGCGCGATCCGTATTGTCTCCGAAGGGTTTGAGGTTCCCTCGCCCATCAGCGTGATCGCCGAAATCGAGCAGCACCTGGGTGAAGGCCGCGTGAAGTGTGTGGCGATGGAGCCGACGGATGGAATGGTGCGCGGCATGAAAGCCATCGACCTCGGCGGCCCGATTACGGTGCCCGTCGGCAAGGGGACGCTGGGCCGCGTGATGAACGTTATCGGGGAGCCGGTGGACAAGCTGGGCCCGGTCAAGTGCGACGTGCGCTTCCCGATTCACCGTCATCCGCCTCCCCTGGATGAACAGAACACCCGCCTGGAGATGTTTGAGACCGGGGTGAAAGTGGTGGACTTGATCGAGCCCTATTTGCGCGGCGGCAAGACCGGCTTGTTTGGCGGCGCAGGCGTGGGCAAGACCGTGATCATCATGGAATTGATCAACAACGTCGCCATGAAACATGGCGGTGTCTCCGTGTTTGCCGGTGTGGGCGAGCGCACCCGCGAGGGTAATGACCTGTGGCTGGAAATGACGGAGTCCGGCGTCATCACGCCGGGCGATTCTGAAAAATCCAAGGCCGCTCTGATTTATGGCCAGATGACGGAACCCCCCGGCGCGCGTCTGCGCGTGGGACTGACCGGCCTCACCGTGGCCGAATACTTCCGCGACGTGGAAGGGCAGGACGTGCTGCTGTTCATCGACAACATTTTCCGTTTCACCCAAGCCGGCTCCGAGGTCTCCGCGCTGCTCGGCCGGATGCCATCCGCCGTGGGCTATCAGCCAAACCTTTCCACCGAAATGGGAGAACTGCAGGAGCGCATCACCTCCACCAAGAAGGGCTCCATCACTTCGGTTCAGGCCATCTACGTTCCGGCCGACGACTTGACGGACCCCGCGCCCGCCACCGCCTTTGCGCACCTCGATGCCATGTCAGTGCTGTCCCGCCAGATCGCCGAACTCGGCATTTATCCCGCGGTAGATCCGCTGGCCTCCACCTCGCGCATTTTGGATCCGCGCATCGTGGGCGAAGAGCATTACAACGTGGCGCGCGCGGTCAAGGCGATTCTGCAGAAGTACCGCGACCTGCAGGACATCATCGCCATCTTGGGCATTGACGAGCTCGGCGAAGAAGACAAGCTCGTGGTAGCCCGGGCGCGCAAAATTCAGAATTTTCTTTCGCAGCCGTTCTTTGTGGCGGAACAGTTCACGGGGCTTGAAGGCAAATACGTGAAGATGGAGGATACCATCCGCAGTTTTAAGGAATTGGTGGATGGCAAGCACGACGGCGTTCCGGAGCAGGCTTTTTACATGGTCGGAACCATCGACGAGGCCCTTGAAAAGGCCAAGACCTTGCAGAATTAGCGCCGACCACGGAATTGAACCATGGCTGACTCACTTCCAACGCGAATCCAACTCGAAATCGCCACTCCCGAACGGCAGGTGGTGCGCGAATCCGTGGAGGCCGTTACGCTTCCTGGCAAAGAGGGCTACCTCGGCGTTCTGCCCGGCCATGCCCCCTTGCTCTCCGAGCTTCAGCCGGGCGAAATTGCCTATACCACCAGCTCGGGCGCGCGCTACCTGGCGGTAAGCTGGGGATTCGCGGAGGTGCTGCCGGAGCGCGTCATTGTGCTGGCGGAAACCTCCGAGTTTGCGGAGGAGGTTGACGTGGCCCGCGCCGAGCGTGCCAAAGAGCGGGCGGAACAACGGCTGAAGCAACTTCACGAAGCGAACGTTGATTTTGAGCGCGCTCGCGGCGCCCTCATGAAGTCCATAGCCCGGTTGCGGGTGGCGAGCCACCTGGCAGATGGGGATAAATAGACAATCGATGAACAGAAAGATTCGAATGTATACCACCAGTTGGTGCGTGGATTGCCGCCGCGCCAAGTGGTTCCTCAAGGAACGCAATATCCCTTACGAAGAAATCAACATTGAGGAAGTGGACGGCGCTGAGCAATTTGTAACCGCTGCAAACGAGGGCAAGCGCCGCGTGCCCACTTTTGACGTGAATGGCCGCATATTTCACTGCTCACCGTATGACCCCGCCAAGCTTTCCCGCGAGTTGGAGTTGGAATAACCGTTTGAGGCCTGCCGCCTACAGCGGGCCCCACGGACCACAACGGTCCTAGCCCCGCCGGCTCCCACCGGGCGATGACGTTGCCGATCCAATTGACGAAGTTTAGAAACGCGCCCTCGGGCTGCGCGCCCGTTTCACCCTGAACAGCCACATTGGTCTGGGGCGATCCGCCGAGGTTCTGCGCCCAGGCGTGAGTTCCGCCCATGAGTAGCGCGATCCCGAACTGGTAGCCACGGTCAATCGGTTCTTGATTGGCCGTGGGCTTCTCCCGCACCGAAAGGCCCACGGACAGGAAGGCTTTGTCCGTGGCTACCCGCCTCCAGCTTGATTCGCATGCAATTCTCCTTTCCGCCAGGCTGCCAGACCGATCACTTGTCGGACGCGCAACCCGGCTGAGATTGTTGCCCGTCTGAGATTGGTAATAGCCCCGAAGCGAATATCTGTCAAAAATCCGTGCGAGGCCAATTGCGGGGACAGATGGGGAGTGGGAACTGGGTTCGAAAGAACGTGGGTCAGCCACGGTCAGGAACAACGCTGATCGTGGCTTGTATCTACCCGCCCTAGCACATGAAGACAAGGTTTTTTCGAGGAAACATTGCTTTAGGGGTTTTGACGGCGTAACATTACGCTTTATGCGCTCGAAAAAATAGCCCGCCAGTTTTTGCTATCAAGCGATTGAGGGATTACATGACTATTTCTGATCCGGCCGTACCGATACGCACCATAACGGCGTACGCTGAACGGATTATTCCCGAGTATTATGAACTACGCTTGGAATTGGCGGCTCTCAAGGACGCTCTTTTTGCGAAAGCTCCCGATGTGAAAAAAGAATTCGAGAGACGTTATCAGGACGCAAAGAAACAACAAGCGAAGTCAACAGGACCAGCAGCGATTGCGACTATGCTTCAAAGTGTCCATCAGCTTGGCGAAGTACTTCAGCAATTGAGCCAATCTCAGAAGGCGGATTAGTGCGTGCCGAGAGAGGGGGCAGTGTTCTGCAGTCCCCCGATGTGCCCGTCTTAGGCATGGAGCGTCCGGTTTGGTGCGTGTCTAGTTTACAAAATCACAGAGTTTCGGCACAGCCTACGATTAATGGGACAACCTAAAAGCAGAGGGGGTATCGTCATGCCCGCAAACTGGGACCCTGCAGAATTTCATCACTGGCACAGCAAATTGCCCCATGGTCCCAAAGGCCGGGCCTGGAATGACCTGCGCCCAGACCAACAGAAAGTCTACAGGGAATGGTGGGCATTTGAAAAGTTCGCAAGCGTAGCCCCGTTAGATGTCGATCCACGGACCATCGAGAACCGGAAGCCGCCGGAGCCGGATATTCGTTGCCGCATTTCAGGCAAGGAGCACTATTTCGAGCTTGGTGAAGTTACCGATAAGATCATCGCCCAAAAGGCGAGTGAGGCAACAAAGCGACGACAGCACATCTCTGGCGGATGGTTCTCACAACTGCCTCCCTTGTGGCGAATCTTCAAGCAGAAGTGCTCGAAAATATACCTCACAAGCGGACGTCCGCTGCACCTGCTGCTCTATTACGCTGTGGGCCATCAGTTTCCGCACACTGAGCTGCTGCGGGAGGAGATTTCAAAAGGACACCAGAGAATCGTCAGTGAGCTCCAAAAGAGTCCTTTCAGCAGCGTATGGCTGTACGATCAGTGGGACAACTCCGTGATTGCCTATGTTCAGCGGTGAGTGAGTAACCGCCAATCAGACGCGAGTGGCTCATACCTTGCGTCCATGACGAATTTCCCCGGTGCCCTTTTTCAATGATGGCCTGAGTTGACCCATCCGAAAATGAAGGTCCTTCCGCCGATGCGCGCCAGCAACTCGGCGACGTCCGACGGGTGGCGCATACATGGCGTTGTGTGCCATGTGTGCGTGTTTGGATGGTCGCACACATCGCAAAAGGCGCGATGTATGCGCCACCCGCGGAATGGGTCGCCATCGCGCCGTTTATTGCTTGGGCTTCGAGTGCTGCTTCAGCCGGTCATAGGCCCGCTGCTCTTTCACGCCCTTCGCCATCTGAGCCTGAGCCTCCGCTTGGAAATGTGCATCTATCATCGCCAGGACCGGCGTCTTATAGAGGCCCTCGACAGAAACACGCCCGAAATATGGTATGTGGGAAATCGAGTCCTCAGTGGCCTTGCACTGCTCGGTTTGACCGCCCCGCCGTACATCGTATGGGGCAGTCTTGCTCTGGCAATAGTCGCCAAAACCGAACCTCCAAACCGCTCCGGTAGCGGTGTCCAGCATCAGGACGCGATTTTGGTAGGTATGGAGAATCGCGTACCGTCCAACGGGGGCACTTGGGACGGTTCCTGCCTTACTACGGGGCAACAGAGAAAAGCCAATGGCCGTCCCAATAACGGCGAGAACAACAGCGGCTATGGTTTTCACGTTTTCATACTCCTTGCGTGTGGAAGTTTCTTGCCGATATTAACCCAGGGTAGAAGCGTTTGCGAGCGGGCATCAAAGGCACGGCAGGGCGGAATTTAAATATCCCGCCATCGCGTCAGGATGCCCCAGGACGAGCCGGACAGAACCGGGCCAAGGCTTACCGCTTCACTTCTTCCTTTTGGACCGCCACCCCGGTCTTGGCCTGGAGAATCGAAATCATGTCGGCATAGTCGTGCTTGTTAATCTCGAAGGCAGCCAGGTCCCGCTTGGCCGCAGCCTTCGGGTCTTTGGCCAGCCTCTCACGCTCCTGGGCTGCAACCTTTGGGTCGTTCTTGATGTAAAGGGTCAAGTAGTGGCGCTTCTTCTTCGACAAGAGTATCGGCAATGCCATTAAGCCGAGGTCGCGGGTGGCGCATACGTCCCTGCCTTTGGGATTTGTGCGAACCGCAAATGTGATCGGCCAGCACGATGAATGACGGCTGAAGCGCAGGCAGGCGCAGAACCTTTGGGTCTGCGATTCTTGCCCGTCCCTACCGCACAACTTGGGCCACTATACTCCATCCAGCCGCGCCATTCTACCACCATTACTTTGAATCCGGCCCGTTGCAATTCACCACTACGGGCTGGCGCAGACCTTCAAGGTCTGCGATACGGCGAACCGGGATGGGCGGCAAAAAAACCGTCCCATTTGTCTCAAAATTCTTCTTGTCGTCTGCTATGCTGAAGTGTGGGCTAAAGGTGGCCAGAGCAGAAGAGCGATTAGAAAACGGCCGGGCAGGTACGGGAAAGGAAACAAAATTTACGGAACGAACCCTAAGCGAATGGCATGCCCTTTAGAATCAGCATTTCTAATCTTTCGGGGTTTCCAATGACGGCAGCGCGGAGTTGTTTTGTAACTCCGCGGCGGTTACTCCGGAATACCGGCAGAGGCCGCGGACTTAAACGACAAGTCCGCGCTACCTGCAACCGGGCGCTACACCGGGGCCGGAAGATCAGTATAAGCTATTGAAAACAAGCAAGATAACTGCTTGTCAAGGCCGCATTCCTTGTATCTATAAGATAACACAATAGTTATTTGAACGGCTGCCACGGCTGACCAGCAGCAGGCTCGTCTCCTGGCCGTTCACCGTGGAGACCAGGAGATTCGTCCATTCCACGGGCTTGGTGGTCATGGCCTTGACGAACACGACGTCGGGTTAACGCTCCGAGTGCTCCACCTTGAACCACGACGGATCCCCCACCGCCACCGAGTTCACCGCCTCCGGCATATGGATCGCGGTCACGAAGTGCGCCCTGACTTCAACCACCGTGACCCTGCCGTCTGCTGGTTTCGTAGCGGCGCCTTTTAGGGCGGCATCTTGAAGGCACCCTAAAGAGCGGGATTTTGAATTCAGCAGCACGCCCTCTACGTAAAGCATCATGCCCGGCTGAAGCCGGCCTCTACGAAAGCCTTTTTCAAGCGGGCGTGGTGCAGACGTGGCGGATATTGCCTCCAGGTGGCGACACCGTGGGTGGTTTGGCATGTGGTTGCAGCGGGGGTGAGTTTATTTCTCCTGAAATTTGCGATTCCGAGAAAACTCTACGAATGCTGCCGGGTGGGTTCGGCCGCCTGTTATAATGACCTCTCCTTGGCTGATCGATTTCGCAAAAAGGTTCAGTTTGCTCCATGCCTGAAAGCTCGGTGTTGGACAAGTCCCTTCCACACAACCTGGAGGCTGAGCGCGCTTTGCTCGGCTCCATCCTGCTTGATAACAGCGCCCTGAATGTGGCGGTGGAGGTACTGAGGCCCGCCGACTTCTTTGCCGAATCCCATCGCATTACCTTTGAAACCATCCTCAATCTTTCAGAAAAGAGCCGCGCCGCCGAGCTGGTCACCATTTCCGAGGAGCTTTCGCGGCAGGGTCTGCTGGAGAAAGCGGGAGGGGTCTCCTACCTTGCGGCGTTGACGGATGGCGTTCCCCTCGGCAGCGTGGCCAGCATCAGTGAATACACGCGGATCGTCAAGGAAAAGGCGCTGATTCGCAACCTGATCAACGCCTCGCAGAACATCATCTCCCGCTGCATGGAGGCCACCGACGACGCGGAAACGCTGGTGGATCAGGCGCAAAGCCAGATCTTCGAAATTGCCGAGAAGAACGTCCGCTCCGGCTTTTACCGCGTTCAGGACATTGTCAAGGACAGCTTTGGCACGCTCGACGTGCTGTTTGACAGTCGCCAGTCCGTGACCGGGGTCGAGACCGGATTCAGCGCGCTGGACAATATGACTTCCGGCCTGCAACGCGGGGAACTGATCATTGTGGCGGCGCGGCCCTCGCTGGGCAAGACGGCGCTGGCACTGAACATTGCCGCCCACGCCTCCATCAACCAGAAGAAAACCGCAGCCATCTTCTCACTTGAAATGAGCAAGGAGTCGCTGTTGATCCGCATGCTCTGCTCCGAGGGCCGCATTGACAGCCACCGATTGCGCACCGGATTCGCTTCGCCCGAAGACTGGCAAAAGATGACCAAGGCGCTGAGCCGGCTCTCCGAGGCGGTGCTGCTGATTGACGATACGCCGGCCCTCAGCATCATGCAGATTCGCGCCAAGGCCCGCCGCCTGAAGGCCGAGCGCGGCCTGGACCTGGTGATCGTCGATTACCTGCAGCTCCTCACCGGTTCCGGCCGCTTTGAAAATCGCACCCAGGAAGTCAGCTATATTTCGCGCGGGCTGAAGAGCATCGCCAAGGAATTGAATGTGCCGGTGATGGCGCTTTCGCAATTGAGCCGAGCTCCGGAAGCGGGGAAAGGGCGCGAGCCGCAGCTTTCCGACCTGCGGGATTCGGGCTCCATCGAACAGGACGCGGACGTGGTCATCTTCATTCATCGCGCCGCCAACGATGGGTCGGGCCTGGAAGAGCCCGGCGTGGTGACGGAGTTGAACATCG
Source organism: Terriglobia bacterium (assembly GCA_035531475.1). GTDB lineage: Bacteria > Acidobacteriota > Terriglobia > UBA7540 > UBA7540 > CALCEB01. Next base: position 30,597 of record DATKST010000043.1, on the reverse strand, counting down.
GCAAGCAACGCAACGGTCCCACCGGTCCCTTCAAGCTGGTTTTTCTGAAACCCTTCACACGCTTCGAAAACTACTCGGCGGACGATGGCGCGATCTAACCGGTTGCCCTCCCTTGACCCTTTGATTCCTCAAACTGCCAAGCTGCTTCGACCGACGTGGGCGGAAATCTCGATTCCCGCTCTTGTCCGCAACTTTGGCCGTGTGCGCCAACTTGCCGCCGGGCGCAAGGTGATGGCCGTGATCAAGGCGGATGCCTACGGCCACGGCGCCGTCCCCGTGGCCCGGGCGCTGGCGGCGCAAGGCGTAGACTGGCTCGGCGTGGCGACGGTGGAAGAGGCGGTGGAGTTGCGCGAGGCCGGCATCCGCCAGCCGCTTCTGCTGCTGGGCGGTCTTTACATGAGCGATCCCGCCGACCTCATCGCTTACGACCTGACTCCCGGAGTATCCTCCACAGCGCGGCTTGACACCTATGCCGGATGTGCGCGCCGCGAGGGCCGCCCCATCAATTTCCACTTGAAAATCGATACAGGACTCGGTCGCCTGGGTCTTCCGCCCGACCGCCTGGAAACTTTCGTTGCCCGCTGGCTCGAGGTTTGCGAAGGTCCCCGCGAACCCATGCTGCGGCTCACCGGCCTCTTCACCCATTTGGCCTCGGCCGAGGACTTGGTCGCTTCCCAAACCGATGAACAGAGCAGCCGTTTTGCTGCGGCGCTGGACTTGCTGCGCCCATTGGGCATGAATCCGGAATGGATTCACGTTTCGAACAGCGCCGCGCTGCTCGCGCAAATTCCGTTCCCGGAAAATCTGGTGCGCATCGGCGCTCTGCTCTATGGTTACTGCCTGCCGCTTCGTCCCGGTCCCGGAAAACCCGCGCCCGCCATTCCTGAATTTGAGCCGATCCTCAGCTTCAAATCGCGCGTCGTCTACCTCAAGGACGTTCCCAGCGGCACGCCCCTGGGTTACGGGGCATCGTTTTTCACTCGGCGGGCTTCGCGGATCGCAACCCTTCCCGTGGGCTATGCCGACGGCCTGAGTCGCGCCCTGTCCAATCGCGGCCGGGCCATCGTTCGCGGGCAGTACGCGGGATTGGTGGGCAGCGTCAGCATGGACTTGGCGCTGCTTGACGTGACGGACATTCCGGGCGTCGCCGTGGGTGATGAAGTGACCTTGATTGGGAAATCTGGAGACGCCCGAATCACGGCGCTTGAAATTGCCCGCGAGCTGGGCACGGTGCCTTATGAGGTGCTGTGCTCGATTGGCAAACGAGTCCCAAGGATTTATGTCGAGGCGTGACCGTACCTTGGGGGCACGTCTTTAACCGTGCCCTGACGGTGTTCCAAGTCAAGTTCATGAGCCATCCAGGCTAGATTTGCGAGTAGGCCGCTGGGCTCAGAATCACGTTTGTAATGTTTGAGACGATTTCCTCAAACGCGTACCTCTGTGAAGTGCTAAGCTTCTTCCACGCCGGAGAAGACCCAAACGCTTTCCATTTTTTGTCCCGGTCCGCCAGGTCGTCAAAGGAAAGCATGTAAGTCAAGTTCGGCATTCGCGGCCCGCTCAGCTTGTCACCATAAAAGACCGGGTTGAAGCCGGCGCTGAGGAAAATGTCAAATTCTCCGCTGTTGAACATCTCAACCTTCCTGGCGTGATCGCGGTCGCTGGGACTTTCGTAGGTGCGAACCTCAAACATGCGGGCGCCGCGCGAGGCTGTGGCCGGAGGAAGGGTGAGCTTGGGATGGCCTTTGAAGGCCAGCATCAGTTCGCTCTCCATCCGGATATACGCCGGCTGACCGGCGGGCGCATTAAGAAAATCGGATGCCGCCGCTTGATACGCGGCGTCGGTGTCAAGCTGGAACCTCGCTGTAACCAGCGTTTCTACCGTGGAACAAGGAAGCAGAACATAGATGCCGGGCGCTTCAGGACCAATGACCGTGTTGAAGGCGCCGACCGGCGTGATGCCGAGACGATTCAGCGCCGGGATCAAGGCGTTTTGAAAATAAGTGTCGGCGAGCTTGGCTTGCGGCCCGCTGCGAATTTCGTAACGCCGCAGTTCATAATATTCGCGGCCTGCCGGTTTCGAAGGAACTGCCGCGCCTTGCAAATAAGCCGATGAAGCCTCCGCCGCGAGCGCGGAGGCAGCGAGCGATGAAGCCAGAAACCTGCGTCGTTTCATAAAAGAGATCTCCTGTCATGGAATGAAGTTTTCGTTCATCACACCTTATCGGAATAGGCTTCGCCGCTGCCCTCTGTGGCGAAACGCCTCGTCATTCTGCCCGTGGCCCGTTGTCATCCTGCGCTCAGGATGAAAAAACCCGTACCGATTTCAATGGGCGCTTAAAAAGTTCCAGCGCTTGCAGCGGGAAACAATTCCGGAAACATTTTCCGGTAGATTCCCATTCCAAGCGCTGCGTTCATGCCCATTTCTTCCAGGGCGTGAATTTCTTCATCGGTGGTGATGCCGCCCGCGGCGGTGACCGGCAGCGAAGTGCCCGCACGGACCTTGCGAAACCAGTTGAGATCGGTGCCCTGGAGTTTCCCCTCCACGTCAATGCAAGTGCAGAGAAATTCCGAGCAGTAAGGCTCAAGCTGCCGTACGGCGTCGCCCGAACGAAGCGGCAGAATGCGCTTCCATCCGGCAACGGCCACACAATCATTCAAGCAATCGACGGCGATCATAAGCCGCTCGCGGGGAATCGCCCGGTTCAGCATTTTCAGAAACGAATGGTTCACTCCACCGGCGGAAAAAGCGGCACTGCCGATGATGACCTTCAATGCGCCGTGGGAAAGAACTTCGCTCGCAACTTCCACGTTTCGGATTCCGCCCCCCACGCGGCACGGTTTCCGCTGGCACAGACCGCGAACCCAATGGGATTGCGGGGGCCGGCCCAGGGCTGCATCCAGGTCGATGACCTGAACTTCCGGAAAGGCGGAAAACTTTTCAAGAACTTTGTAAGGGTCGGGCAACTCCAGGGCTTTGGCATTCTCGCGGCCTTGAACGAGCTGCACCACTTTGTTGCCCATCAGATCGATGCAAGGAATGATCATCGTAGTCCTGGCGGAAGTTGCTATCTTCTCCATTCTCTCATGCGGATATGACGCGCCAAACGGCACACGGGTCAGATCACCCTTACTGGGATTCCCTCCTGGCGCAGGTAAGACTTAAGATCTGGAAGCGAGTATTGGCCGAAATGGAAGATCGAAGCAGCGAGAGCGGCGTCCGCGTGGCCCTCCAAAAAGACTTCGGCAAAGTGCCGTGGCTCGCCCGCTCCTCCCGAGGCAATGACCGGAATGCGAACGCGGCCGGCCACGGCCGCAGTCAACTCGCAGTCAAATCCTGTCTGCACTCCATCCGTATCCATCGAGGTCAGCAAAATTTCTCCCGCGCCCAGCGACTCCACCCGCTCTGCCCACTCGAAGGCATCGAGAGCCGTCGGGCGGCTGCCACCATGCGTGGTCACGGTCCAGGCCGGCTTCGGGGGCCGATGCGAAGCGCCGCCCTGCGGGGTAGTGGAGTTCACAACCTTGCGGCGGGCATCAATGGCCACCACCACGGCTTGGCTCCCGAAGCGCGATGCAATCTCTTCGACCAGTCCCGGCGACTCCACGGCGGCGGTGTTCACGGAGACTTTGTCGGCGCCGGAAGAGAGTAGGCGCCTCGCATCGTCCAGAGTACGGACTCCTCCGCCCACCGTCAGAGGTATGAACAGACGGCTGGCCACCTGATTCACGGTCTCCATCAAAGTGGCGCGCCCTTCGCGTGAAGCGGAAATGTCCAGCAGGACGAGTTCGTCCGCGCCCTGGCGATTGTAAGCCTCGGCCAACTCCGCGGGATGGCCGGCGTCGCGCAAATTCAGGAAGCGAACGCCTTTCACCACGCGGCCATCCTTGCAATCAAGACATGGAATGATTCGTTTTGCTAACACGCTTTAGCTTTCCCCTCTGCCGCCCGCCATCCCGCGGCAATTCCGAAAATAGCCGCACCCAGGAAAGTCCATATCATAACTTGTAAATCGCAGCGTCCCCCCCTGTTTGGACAATTTTCTGTGACCCTTGCCAACAAGCGCACGATGGTACGGATTAAGGCCGCTCACAAACTCAAGAAGTTTCGCAGAAGCTGCACGCCGACGTCTCCGGATTTTTCGGGGTGGAACTGAACAGCCCACAGGGCACTCTTCTCAACCACCGACGTAAACTTCTGCCCGTATTCAGTGACGGCAACACTTCCATCCATCACCGGGGCCACATAAGAGTGACAGAAGTAGGCGTAGCTTCCGGTTGGAATCCCAGCCAGAATCCTGGATTCCCGGCAAATCTCAATTTGATTCCATCCCACTTGCGGAACCTTGAAGACATTTTCAAACCGGCGGACCCGTCCGCAAAACATCTTTAAGCCAGGAACATCCGGAGCTTCGTCGCTGCCGTCGTAAAGCGCCTGAAGTCCAAGGCAAATGCCTAGAAACGGTCTTCCCTCGCGCAACCAACGGCGTAACGGTTCGAGGAGTCGCCGGTCATGAAGTGACTTCATCATGGTCCCGAAATGACCCTGGCCGGGAAAGATCAGCTTGGTGGCGGCTTCGAGGCGCTCCGGAGAATCGGCAGGCTGGGCAGAATAACCCAGGTGCTTGATGGCCTTCAAAACAGAACCGGTGTTGCCCGCGCCATAGTCCAGGATGGCGATCATAGCAATCCTTTGGTGCTGGGGAGCTGCCGCTTCAGCCGTGGGTCGCGGGAGCAAGCAAAACGAAGAGCTCGAGCAAACGCTTTGAACATCGCTTCCACGGCATGATGGCTCGACCTTCCGTAAGCCACCTTCAAGTGCAGATTAGCCTTGGCGCTGGTGGCGAATGCCTGAAAGAAATCCTCCACAAGCTCGGTTTGCAAATCGCCCACGCGGCTTGCCCGCACCGGTGCGTTCAACACTAGAAATGGACGCCCACTCAGGTCGAGGGCGGCGAGGGCCAGCGTTTCATCCATGGGCATCACAAAATAACCAGCGCGGTTGATTCCCTTTTTGTCGCCAAGCGCCTGGAGGACCGCCTCGCCGAGCACGATGCCCGTGTCTTCGACGGTGTGATGTTGATCCACATCAAGATCGCCTTGGGCCTCGAGATCCAGATCGAATGCTCCGTGGCGGGCAAACAGTTCCAGCATGTGATCGAGGAAACGAATGCCGGTGGAGACCGAGTAACGGCCGCTGCCATCCAGGTTGAGCGTGGCGCGGATACGGGTTTCCTGGGTATTACGATGAATCGCAGCTTTGCGTTGTTTCATGGGAAATGCTCAGCCGGCGAACCGGAGGCCAGGTCCTGCCAGGGACTCTCGCCGGATTGCGTTTCGATCAAGTGTTCAAGTCGTTTCAGTTCCACAGCCAGACGGCTCATTTGGGTTTTGGTTCCGATGGTGATGCGCAGATACTTCCGCAATTGTGGATCATGATTCCAATCGCGCACCAGGATGCCCGCTTGGCGAAGGCGCCTGGCTATCAGCGGCGCGCGCGCGCCCATGCGCGCCAGGATGAAGTTGGCGGCGCTCGGCAAGTGCGCTATTCCCCTGCGGCCCAGAGCCTTCGAGAAGCTCTCGCGGTTTTTGACGATCATCTTCGCATAACGATCGACATATCTCATGTGTTTGATGGCTTCGACTCCCGCCGCCAGGGCCATCGAGTTGACGGCGAAGACGGCGTGCGCCCGCCGCAGCAATTCGATCAAGCGAGAATTGCCAAACAGAAAGCCCGTGCGCAGGCCTGCCAGGCCAAATGCCTTTGAAAATGTCCGGCCCACCAGCAGGTTCGGATATTTGCGGATCCAGGGAAGCACGGTTTGGTTTGAGAAGTCGAAGTAGGCTTCGTCGATAAAGATGAGCGCCTCCGGCCGGGCTTCGAGAATCTTCTTAATGCCACTCTTTGGAATCAGAGTTCCCGTGGGGTTGTTGGGGTTAGCCAGCGCCACCCAGCGCGTCTTGCGGTTGATGGCCGCGATCACTCGCTCCGGGGGCAGCCCCATCTTTTCGTCGTAACGAACAAGCCGGACCTCGCCGCCGGAAACGGTTTGGAAAAACTGATACATCGCGAAAGTCGGCGACGGAATCACCAGTCCCTCGCCGGGTTCAACAAAGGTGTCACAGATGAGCTTGATGGCATCATCCACGCCGTTGGTCATGATGGTTTCGGCGGGCGCCACGCCGAAATGCCGGGCCAGTGTGGCGCGGCTCTCTTGATATTCTGGATAGCTTGCCAGCCATCCCCGGGAGATAACGCGGCGAAGGGATTGCACTACCGCTGGAGAGCACCCCACCGTGTTCTCATTGAAGTCGAGCCGCACGAATTCCGCGCGGCCCTCCTGAGGAGGATGGTAATCTTGCAGCCTTTCAATCGCCTTGCGCGGCCGAAGCATCAGCAAACCTCGTCTCGATGGAATGGGCATGTGCTTTCAGACCTTCGGCGGCGGCCAGCGTGACGATGGTTCTGCGCAGGCGTGCAAGGCCTGCAGGACGAAGCCGCTGCACGGTGATCGCCTTCACAAAGTCCGCTGAACTCAACCCCCCGCGCACTCTCGCCGCTCCACCCGTCGGCAAGGTGTGATTCGGGCCGGAGGCATAATCGCCGGCGGCCACCGGACTCCAGCATCCCAAGAAGATCGAACCTGCAGATTGAACTTCGTTGAGCCTCTTGGCGGCATCGTCGAGGAGTAATAAGTGCTCCGGCGCAAGCCGATTAACCAGCCGCATGACCTCAGCGAGGTCTTTTGCCACGATGATGGCTCCTTGCCGCGCCAGCGATTCCTGAGCCACAGGCACCTGCAACTTCTTCACGATTGCATCCAGCACTTTTTGAACCTGGGTTGCGAGGCGCGCCGAAGAAGTGATGAAAACCGCCAAGGCGTCCGGGTCATGCTCCGCCTGCGCCACAAGTTCTGCGGCAATCCATCGCGGATTGCCCGTAGACCCAGCCACCGCAACTTCCGTGGGGCCTGCGACAAAATCAATCCCGCAAACTCCCGCCACCAGGCTCTTCGCTGCCGCGACATAACGGTTGCCCGGACCCACGATCTTATCTACCCGGGGCACGGTTTTCGTGCCATAAGCAAACGCGCCGATGGCGTGCGCGCCGCCCAACCGGTAGACGTTGCGAACACCGAGCAGATTGGCCGCGGCGAGGATAGCGTGTGAAGGGCGCGGCGTGGTGATGAAAATTTCATGGACGCCTGCGACTTGCGCGGGGATCACGCTCATGAGGACCGTGGAGGGAAGCGGAAACCTGCCTCCCGGAACATAACACGCGACGCGTTCCAGCGGCCGGACAATCTGACGGATTTCAACGCCCTTGCCGTTTGCCATTCGCCACGGGCGCGGCAATTGCCTCTGGGCGACGCGCCGGATATTGACGGACGCTTCGCGCAAGGCCTTCATAAATTCACGAGGAACTTCGCGAGCGGCATTGCGAATTTCTTCCTCGCTCACCTTAAACCCGACCGCCTTCAAGTCCACGCCGTCCAGCCTCTTGGCGAGCCGCGCCAGAGCCGCGTCGCCGTCCTTGCGCACTTCTTCGAGAATGCGCCGCGCCGTTTCCATGCCCTCGCGCCCCATTTGCATGCGCGAAGCGAAAAGGCGTTCAAGCGCCTCCTTGTGGGTGCTACGAATGATTTTGATCATCACATCACAATCTTATTGAGCGGATATTCCACGATGCCCTGAGCGTTGGCGGCCTTCAGTCGAGGGATGATCTCGCGCACAGTTTTTTCTTCTATGACGGTGTTAACGGCCACCCAATCCGATTCGGTGAGATCGGAAATGGTGGGGCGTTTCAGGGCCGGCAATACGCCCAGCACCGCGTCCAGGTCCTGCCGCCTCACGTTCATCATCAGGCCCACTTTCCCGGACGCTTCAATCGCGCCTTTCAGCAGCATGATGAGGGTTTCGAGTTTCTGGCGCTTGGCCGCATCGTCCCAAGCCATGTGGTTGGCAATGAATTTGGTGTTCGACTCCATCAAGGTTTCGACGATGCGAAGGCCGTTGGCGCGGAGCGAAGATCCTGTCTCCGTGACTTCCACGATAGCGTCCGCAAGAACCGGGGGCTTTACTTCCGTCGCGCCCCAGGAAAATTCCACCTTGGCCCGCACCCCGTTGCGCGCCAGGTAATTCTGGGTGACGCGAACCAACTCCGTGGCGATGGTTTTCCCCTCCAGGTCCTTGACGCTGCGAATGGTTGAATTCTCCGGCACGGCGAGCACCCAACGGACTTTGCCCAGCGTCTGCTTGGCGTAGACCAAATCCGCTATCTCAACGACATCAGCCTCATTTTCCAAAATCCAGTCTTTTCCCGTCAGGCCAGCGTCCAGCACTCGATCCTCGACGTACCGCGCCATTTCCTGGGCGCGAATCAACATGCACTCGATTTCTTCATCGTCGATGTGGGGAAAATAAGAACGAGGATTTACAGTAATCTCATAGCCAGCTCGCTTGAATAATTGCAGTGAGGCTTCCTGCAGACTTCCTTTGGGTATGCCCAGTTTGAGCTTCATGAAGAATATCCTTTCTGGTGAATCAGCAAAACGTTTGAGGCTTCGGGCGTGCCCTCATTCCGCGCGATGCTTGGATGCTTCTCCGCTGTAGACTGCGGCAGGATCAAATTCGCGGACCGCAATCATTTCTTCACCCTCGGCGGTAATCCGGCGGAAGAAGCAGGAGAGATAGCCCAGGTGGCAGCATCCGGGACCACCGAGTTCCGCTTCAATCAGCAGAGCGTCCTGGTCGCAATCGACCCGAACGTCACGTACCGCCAGGCGATGACCCGATGTTTCTCCTTTTACCCACAGTTTGCCGCGGCTACGGCTGAAGAACGTGACGTAGCCGGTGCGAATCGTCAGATCAAAGGCTTCTGCATTCATATATCCCAGCATCAGCACCTGGCCGCTTTGTTTGTCCTGTACGATGGCGGGAATCAAGCCATCTTGGAATCTCAGATCCATCTTGGGTCCTTTCCGCAAGGAATCGGATTTTGTGTCTACGCATCAACGTCATGCAACCTTGCCGGTCTATACATTCCAAAGGCGCGCAGGGAGAGAAACAAAAAAGCCCGCTGACTTTTTAAGGTCAGCGGGCTTTTTGTTCTTGAACCTTCTTGCCGGCTTATGCAGCCGCCCACTGACACATTTCATGCGAGCTTGAATGATGGTTGGAATGTGCCAGATGACTATTCATAAGCTAAACTTTAATTCTACCCGATGCGATAAACTGTGTCAATGCTGGTTTTCAAGGCGTCAACCGCCGGCTGAACATGTTTGCAACCAAAATCCCGATGGGGGTTCGCTCTCGAAGCCAGATGAGGTTTGTCTTGGATCACACAGAGCCTGTTTCAACTGATGGGGCTCCGGAGATCGGAAAATCGAAATTCGCAACGGGGGACGCCGGTTTAGCGAAGCTCTTCAAGGAGTTTCTTCAGGGTCTCACATGCGAGAGCCGCAGCATGTTTTGAGGCTGGCGGCAAGCCGCCCAGGGCGTCCTCAATCTGGGCCGGAGAAAGACCTGAGACCTCCTTTTTGTTCTTCCCTTGAATCCATTCCGCAAGCCAGGAACCGCAGGCGATGGCGGGCACGCAGCCGGCGGCCTTGAAGGTGGCTTCCACAATCGTTTGGTTCTTCACGGTCACCCACATTTTCAGCACGTCGCCGCAAACCGGGTTTTGCGCTTCAACGACGGCATCGGCCTTGGGAATCTCGCCCGCACGGCGGGGATGATGGAAGTGGTCAAGAATCCTGGAAGAATACATGCCTTTTCTCTTGCGGCCTCTCGCTTGGCGCCATGGCAAGGACCGCCATGCTTGTGAGACTCCCGCTGAAGTCCCTATTCTAAAGCCTTCTGTAATAAGATCACAGCAGCGACGCCGCCGGCCACGAAGAGGGCAATCCTCAAACCGTGCGCCTTGTTGACCTCCGGGATTAAGTCCGAAGCGGCCACGTAGAGAGTGACTCCTCCTGAAATTGCCAGGCCATAGCCCACAAACCGGTGGGTGGCCGCCATCGACAAAATGCCAATGATCCGTGATAGGGCCAACGCCGACACGGCCCAATAACCACTGCGGATGTCATCACGCGCCGCCATCATGATGGAGCCCATGGTGAAGCCCTCCGGAACATTGTGCAGCAGGATGGCTCCGAAAATCAGGATGCCGAGGCTGGTGGAAACCAGAAATCCTGAAGTGATGGCGACCCCGTCAAAAAAAGTGTGAATCAGCAAGCCCCCCAGCGCCGTGTAAGCGGCTCGCGGCTTGATGAAAGCTTCCTTATGGGTCTCTTCGCCGAAATGGAAATGGCCAGGCCAGGAGTGCTCAAAGAAATGGACAATGAAATAACCGAGCAGCACCAGCAAAGGCGTGGCGGCGGGTGAAAGTTTGAAGCTTTGCGGAATCATCTCCGCCAGCGCCGTCGCCAGCATGAAGCCGGCGCCGAGAGCGATGAAGTAGGTCAGGAATGAGCGGCTCCAGGGACGAGCGCCGACAATGCCGCATCCCAGAAGATTGGCAATTCCCGCCACCAATCCAAGAATCAGGCTGATCCAGAGATAGGACATGAGAAGGCTGTTAGCAATCAGGCGTCAGTTCACAGCTTGCGTGGCTGCTTCTTTTTGCTGACGGCTGGTGGCTGACTGCTGATCCCTGTGAGAGATTCTCCACTTTCCGGGCACGCAGCCCACATTTTAGTTTTTCCGCACCTGGGAACCCCCTTACGACGAATGCCGGAAATGGACGACCTCGCCATCCTTGACGACGTACTCTTTACCTTCCAGCCGCAGCGTTGCCCGGATGCGGGCTTCGGCAAGGCTTCCCGCCGCAACTAGATCCTCATACCGGACGACCTCGGCGCGGATGAATCCTTTCTGGATATCGGTGTGAATTTCTCCCGCAGCCTCCCAGGCCGTCTCGCCGGAGCGGATGGTCCAGGCGCGGCACTCATCCTCACCGACCGTGAAGAAGGAAATCAACCCGAGCAGTTGATAACTGGAGCGGATCAGGCGGGCGATGGCGGATTCCGCAAGTCCAAAGCTGGCCAGGAAATCCATGGCCTCAGCGTCGGAGAGTTCCGAGAGTTCGGCTTCCACCTTGCCGCACACCGCGGTGATCGAGGTTTTCTCCCTCGGTTTCAGCCCGAAGCGCGCGGCCAGTTTTTCCGGATGGGCAGTCTCGGCCGCGGCCTTTTCATCCAGGTTCAGCACGTAGAGCATGGGTTTCTGGGAGAGAAAAGTGAAGCCGCGGATGGCGCGTTCTTCGCTGGCATCGAGAGTCAATTCGCGCAACGGAACTTGCTTCTCCAGCGATGCCTTGCAAGTGAGGATGGTGCGAAGCTCCTGTTCGAGCGCTGGAGTTTTCTGCTTTTTCACATCTTTTTCCAGACGCTCAATTCGCTTTTCCGCCACGGCGAGATCGGAAAGGATCAACTCCAGCTCGACGTTTTCAATGTCCCCTTGAATTCGCGCGGCGTCCTCTGAATCACCCTCCCCAAAGGCGCGGACGACGTGGACGAGTGCCGCAGCCTCCCGCAAGGTTGCGCTTTGCGCGCCGGCGCGGGCCAGATCGATGACGCCACCCGGAGTATCCACGTATTCCACTGTGGCGTGAACCAGCTTACGCGGCTTGTACATTTGAGCCATGTGGTCCAGACGCGCGTCGGGCACAGTGGCCACTCCCACGTGTGCCTCCGGCTTGCCGGAAATCAGCGCCTCAATCTGAGCGTGAGTCAAAATGCTGAACAGTGTAGTCTTGCCCACCTGGGAAAGTCCGACGATACCGATCTTAAGCACAAAGGCCTCTTGATCTTGAAGGTTTGGAAGAGTAGAAAGGCATTAAATTGCCATACTAACATAACGCAGGCGATTCGAAGACCTAGAGGGTGAACACGCGTGTGCGTTACGGATGTAGGTTTCGATTTACAGATCAAGGCCAAATGGCGTGCTCTAATAGTCTCAATACTATCAGAGGACGGATCGGCCTATACTTACACAGGTACCGCCAAATCCGGCTCCGCAGCCGGAAGTTCGTACCTACAGATTTGTCGCACACCCGATGAACACAGCCGTGAATCGGCCTCCAACCAGGTCTTAACATAGCAGCCTCAATCGTGCTACAATCTAACTGGTCAGCTAGCTTATTCAGGAGGAGTAACCCATGCGATCCGTTGGACTGTTTGAAATCAAGAACCGTCTTTCCGCTTTTGTAGAGAGAGCTTCCCAAGGCGAGGAGATCACTATCACGCGGCGCGGACAGCCCGTCGCCATGCTGGTGCCGGCGGCAGGACGTTCCAATCGGAGTGCTCGCGTGGTGGTTGACCATCTGCGCGCTGTCCGAAAGGGAGCGCGGCTCCCCAAGGGATACACCATCCGCCGCCTGATCGAGGCAGGGAGACGGTCTTGAGTCGTTTCGTCGTCGACGCATCGGTGAGCCTGTGCTGGTACTTCGAGGAGCAAAAGAGTGCGTATAGCGAAGCCGTGCTCGACCGGATGGCGGAAGGCGATCGGGCGGTGGCGCCGGTCCTGTGGCTACTCGAGATGATCAACGGCTTGGTCCTGGCCCAGCGCTTCAAGAAACTTCGAGGGCATCAGTTCGAAGCATTCCTGGCTGACCTCAAGGCCCTGCCGGTGGAGATCGACACCGCCGTGGTCCCGAGAGCCCACACTTCCATTCCCCCCTTGGCGCGCGATTACCGGCTTTCCGCTTACGATGCAAGCTACCTCGAATTGGCCCTGTTTGAAGGCCTGCCGTTGGCAACGCTCGACAAGCAACTGCGGGCGGCGGCGGAGCGGGCCGGGGTTGACCTATTCTTGCTTCCTGAGGGCTGACTTGCGGTCACGCAACGGGTTACGCGCCACGCGCGGGCGGCATCCTTAAAACGATCCGGGCGCAGGCGGCGACGATTCGGCTGAAGGTGCTGAAGATCGGGGCGTTGATGCGGGTGACGGTGCGGAAGGTTTGGATGGCGCTGGCGGGAGGCTATCCCTACGCGGCATGGTGGGCGAGAATCTGGGATCAGCTTCAGCAGATTCCCCTGCGCAGCTGAAAAGTGGAGTAAGAATTTCCCTCCTGGTCACTGCGCAATATCCACCGGGGGAAGTGTGTCTGATGGCATGGGCAAATCCTTGTAATTCAGGTGGCACGACCTCTCGAAAGGGGGCTGTGGTCTCGAGGTGAAGTCGCACTCCTTTTTTCGGCGACACGGCCCTGCCCAAGACCCTCGAATAGCCACCCTCCGGCCTCGCTGTCAGCCTTCAAAAAAGCTGGTGAGGAATGCGGGCTAACAACGGTGGGGTTGGCGCCGGCGCGCCGGCGGCTACGTCTGCTGGTCCAAGTTATACTGGCGGATTTTGTAAAGTAGCGCCTTGTAGCTAATGTTCAAAAGACGGGCTGCTTCTTTGCGGTTCCACTTGGTACGCTTCAGGGCGTGGGAAATAGCATCGTGCTCGGCCTCATCCTTGATACTGCGGACGAGCATCTTCAGGTCTCCCGTCTCATGGGCTTTTGCGGAAGCGGCGCGCGCCGCTTCCGGAGAGGGCGCTACCTCATCCTGCTTCATTTCGATCTCACTGAGTACCGCCGCCTCATCGCCCAGGATCAGATAGCGCTTCACAAAGTTTTCCAATTCGCGCAAATTGCCGGGCCAGCGGTAATGCATGCTCGTTTCGATAAGCGTGGGAGAAATTGGAAGCGGATTACGGGCGTAACGCGTGGCAAAGAGCGCCATAAAATGGCGGAGCAGCAGCGGGATCTCTTCCCGCCGGTCGCGCAGGGGAGGCAGGTGGATGGTGAATGCATTCAGGCGGTAATAAAGGTCCTCGCGGAGCTTACGGTTGGCGATGGCTTCCTGAACGTTGATGTTGGTCGCGGCAAGGATGCGCACGTCCACCGTGACCGTGGTGCGGCTGCCCAGCCTGGAGAATTGCTGGTCCTGCAGGACGTGCAGGAGCTTGGCTTGCAAGGCAGGCGGCATTTCGCCGATTTCGTCCAGCAGGATCGTCCCCTTGTCGCAAAGCTCAAACTTGCCGGGCTTGGACCGCGTGGCGCCGGTGAAAGCGCCGGGCTCGTAGCCGAAAAGCTCGCTTTCAAGCAACTCCTCCGGCAGTGCCGCGCAGTTCACCTTCGACAGCGGGCGGTTGGCTCGGGGCGAAAACTTGTGGATCAGCTTGGCCACGACTTCCTTGCCGGTGCCGCTCTCTCCCAGCAGCAGGACAGGCACATTCACATTGGCCACCTGGCGGGCCTGATCCCGCACTTTCTTCATGCTTGGGCTGACAGCGACAAAGAACTGGTCATCACCCAGGTCCTCAATATCCCCCCTTTGATCGTTGCTCCCAAAGGAGGTCGAGCGTGCTCCCAGGCAGTGGCTCAGGACGGCATCGAGTTCAGCCTTCTGAAAGGGCTTGGTCAGGTAATCCTGCGCGCCCAGGCGGATCGCTTGCACCACCTTGCGGGTGTCATTGACGCAGGAAAGCATGACCACGCTGACGTTCGGATGAATCTGCCGGACCCGCTCCAGCGTTTGCATGCCGTCCAATTCGGGCATCAATAAATCCAGCAGCACCAGGTCAGGCCGTGGCTCTTTTTTCAGCTTTTCAAGTGCTTGCGCTCCGCCCTGTGCCGTCATCACTTCGTAGGCGTCAACCTCCAATACCGTTTGGAGGTAGCGAAGCATGCTCGGCTCGTCATCGACAACAAGAATCCGTGCGTTATTGCTCATATTAGTTAAGCTCCCAAGTTACACCGTCCGGCCTCCGGGTTCAAAACCGGGGCAGCGGCGGCCGTTGCCAAAGAGAAATTCCCCCTGCCTTTTTGCCAGCCCTTTTGCCACCGCCAAATCGTCGTAAACCCTCACTTGAAAGGAGGTCTTAAAGGTAGCAGGAATGAAAAGGCACACCCTGATCCGATCTCGCTTTCCACCCAGATCTTCCCTCCGTGCGCCGTTACCAGCCGCCGCGCAATTGCCAATCCCAGACCCATCCCCCCTGGCGCTTCCGAAGGCTGCGGCAGCTTCACGAAATCGTCGAAAATTTCCTGATGGTACTCCGGGGCGATTCCAGAGCCGGTGTCGGATACGCTGACACGGACCGCATTGGGGGTGGAAAGTGGCCGCTTGCGCCTCTCCTCTGGGATGCCTGGTTCCTGGCGGCCACGCCGTTCCCAGGCATAAAGCTCAGCGTTCAGCCAGACGGTTCCGCCTATGGGGGTAAACTTCAGTGAGTTTTCCAAAAGGTTTGAAACCACGTGTTGAACCTTGTCGTAGTCGAACGGGAACCGGGGCAGTTCCCTTTGCGCCGGAAGGTAGAGCGCCACACCTTTCTTCTGGAACGACGACAGCCAGTAAGAGTAGAGCTCCAGGAGGCAGGCATTCAGGTCCCCTTCTGAAAACTTCAACGCCAGCTTTCCCGTTTCCAAGGCACTATAACTTAGAAAATCTTCGATGTATTGCTGCAGCCGGTTACAATTGAAACGCGCCTCCTCCAGGATGTTCCATTGCCGGTCACTGAGGTCGCCGGCCTTCCGGGTTAAGAGGAGTTCAATGTAGCCTGAAATGATCGCCAGGGGAGTCTTCAACTGGTGAGCCGCGGTGCCCAGGGCCACGGTGCGGCGGCGGTTCTCCTCTTGAAGATGCTGGTAGGCCTCCAACAATTCCATGTATCCAGAGGGCGTTTCATCGCTTTCCATCACCCCCTGCCGCATTAGGGAAGCAGGTTCTGTCCGGCTTTCACTGTTGTTCATGATTAAAACCTGCTCTGGCTCGTCACCCGCCAAGCACCCGAAATGGATGTTCGAAGCTTGATCGATCCTTCTACGGGTTTCAAGATTTCTTCCGTGAATCACCCGGAATGGCCAAGACTGCGGGCCGGATGGCAGGACAACCGCAGGCTATGCCTTGCGCCTCCCGGCCATTCAATCCTTTTGCTTTTGACCGCGCCCAAACAACCAAGAAGTGCAGGTTTCTATGAACTGAAGAGGAAGACGACTCCCATTAACTTAGTGGAAAACATCTTCCCATTTGAAGAAAACAATTGCACAGTGTCCGCTGGAGGGGTGCTAAAAGCCCCCAGGCAACTCCTGCGGAAGCTGGAAACATAATAATTCATTATATTTAGCACCGTCTTTAATAATGTACGAAATGATGGATTTGGCCTCTTACTTGCTATAACTATCACATCGTGGAAGCAGTGTCAAGGCACCCTACGACAGTCATGGTTGCGGAAGCCGAGCCAAGGAGCAAGAAACTGCGGCCCAAGAAACAGCTAAAGGAACGGCGCGCTACGGCACGGATCCCTCTGGCCGTGCCGGTGTTCGCTCGTGGAACCGATGATAAGGGTAAGGAATTTCTTGAATTCACCACCACCCTCAATGTCAGCTCCAGTGGCGTCCTATTGCCCATGCGCCGGTTCATGCCCATTGCCTCCAAAATAGTTCTGGAAATCCCATCCGCGCCACTCCCCAAGCTCACCAAGCCTCCCACCTTTGTCCGGACCGTTGGGGCTGAAGTAGTTCGGGTGACGGCCTCCGAACCTTCCTACCTTCTGGCTCTTAAATTCTCTCATCCCATAGGTAATATCGGCTGAAGTCCACCTTGTGATTAATGTAATTTCAAACAATCTCAAAAACATGAGCGGTTCGAGCTTCGCGCAATGTCGTTGAATGCCGGTCCGGCGTTGCACGCTTTTTAAGCTTCCCCCCCTTAACTTGATCAGCCGGCATTTTTCACAAAGGCGAAATTCTTCGGCACAGTGTTCCATCCTACTACGCTCATTTTAAGCGCATGTTAAGTTTTGGAGCGAAGGGATCGCGCCAAAGGGTAAAGCCGCCAGGCCGGGAGTTGAATTGTCATGCCCCGCCAAGGAATGTATATACAAACTGTTCATATAACAGGGGATAGCAATGAAGTGCGGTTTGTTTGGAGGAGAGGCGTAATTCCACAAGGATTTTGCGCAATAATGGGATTTAAGCTGCGGAATTGGAAAAACTGCAAATCGTATCTGCATGGCCCTGCCCACCCTGGGGACCCTATGATGCGACGGGTAAAGGCTCACATTCTGGCTGCCGCAACGGGCAATGGCGGGTTGCCACACCACTGACCGGTGGCGGGAGCCTCTGTCCGTACAATCTAGGATCGGCGCTGAAGAGTCGCCTCTGGCGGTCCAGAGGGATCAAAAACCTTGTCAACCCCCAACAACGGGTTGCCACGCCAAGCCTCCGTGCTATTCGAGAAAGTTGGCTTAGGCTGTCGCCCCTTTTTCAAAGCTGGCAATCGCCTTGGCCTCATCCTCATGAACGTCGAAAACCGTCAGCAGCTTGGTGATCTGAAGAAGGTCATGCACCTTCTTGGTAAGATTCAGCAGCTTCAGTTCTCCGCCCTGATTGGAGGTGGCGGTGAAACCGCTCACCAGCTCGCCGATCCCCGAACTGTCGATGTAAGTGACGTCGGCCAGATTCAGTAAAATCTTTTTGTGACCCTTTGCCAGCAAGTCGCGGATCAACTCACGCAACTGGCTGCAACCCTCACCGAGAGTAATTCGTCCGTTCAGGTCGACCACCACCACAGAATCGACCTGGCGCGTTGTGGTCTTCATGCTCACAGTCCTAGTCCTCCTTGATTAAGTTTTGGTTACGGGTAGCGATTCGTTTGAGCAGAGTGACCTCAGTGCCAATGCCGGGAAGTTTCTGGACGCGAAATTCGTCCATGAACGCCCGGATCAGAAAGATCCCTCGCCCTGAGATACGAAGCAGGTTCTCGGACTCAAGCGGATCCGCCAGCGAGTCAGGGTCAAAGCCCTCACCCTGATCGCGGATGCGGATCTCAAGACGGTCGGGAAAAACTTGCAGGCGGAACCAAATGCGTTTGGCGTCGTCGAACTTGTTGCCGTGGCAAACGGCGTTGATCATGGATTCGTGTACTGCCATTTCGACCTTGTGCTGGTCCTCAGCATCCAAGCCTGCCGCCTCGCAGGCCTTGTGCGTAATTTCTTCCGCCGCCTCAACACTCCGCAAGTCGCTCGCCAACGTGATTTCCACGGTATTCGGGTCCGCTTTCATATTTTCTTGGGTCCGGATTTTCACGGGCGGGACCCCCGGCCGGCACGCTTTTGACTTCCGGCACCCACGGCGTTACGGGGACAGACCTGAATTCCTATCCCTTGTTTTCCTGCAAATCCCCTCGGCAGCAGCAACGACGTTTACCCCTAGCTGGCATTCCTGGCCATCAATCGAAGTTCATGGGACCGCCAGAATCTACAATAGTGGCCCCGGAAAGTCAACGTCGAACTGCACCAGACCGGAACCCAATCGGTTATTGTGACGGTGACCTATCCCCCGTCTCGTATGCGAGCGGAGCGATTGCTCCACGCGAAACCCATATTTTGCAGTGCCAATGTTGTATATAACTTATTGCTGGGTAATGGGTTGTGGGCAAACTCCGAGTTTGGACGTCACCCCAGATGGTTCAGATTCTCGCCAACCCCCCTGGGGCCCTCGCCCCTCGCAACGTTGGCCCAATTCGAGCGGCAGGCCGGAATTTCTCCCTCCGGGTGCCGCCATCCCAGGACGATGGTGAGTCTCGGCGAGTAGCCGTGGGATAGAAGGCCGCGACGAAATGCTGCAAGCCCCGTCAGCGGCGGCATGTTATGTGGGCCACACAGATACCATCGTCACGGTCGAGGCTCATTCCGCGCGGTTATAGCAATGCCGCCCCTCCGGGGCTTCCCGGAAGAGTTTTATGATCGCCATCTTTCTCCATGGCTCGCGCCCGGGGCCACATGATGTCGCCAGCAAGCTGGCTGTCCTTGTAAACGTACCCGGCTCAATTCCGCTGCCTTGGCAGAAGCGTGTAGGCAGCAGCCCAGCTCACAAACCCAAATCAACGACAAGCACAAGAGCAAAGCCACGGGCAAAAACCAAGATCCAAGCGCAGAGCTCGCTTTTGGGGTCTGCGGTTATTCCACCGAGTCCCAAACCAAGGGCCGCGGACCTGGAAGGCCAGGTTCGTGCACCCGGCTTATTGAAAGAAAAAAATGGTCTAGACAATGGGGGCCAGCTTAACTATCATGTCCGGCAGTTGGTCTTCCAATCTAAATCAAGGGGGCATGTAACATGCGTCTATCCATCAAGGCTTGTACGATTTCTCTCGCGCTCTTGTGGGCGGGTAGCGTCCTGCTTGTCGGACTCCTCAACTTGATCTTTCCCTGCTACGGGTTCACCTTTTTGCAAATGATAAGCTCTGTGTATCCCGGCTTCCACAACTCCCGCACCATTGCCAGCGTACTGATCGGAACCGGGTACGCGCTGGTTGACGGTGGACTGGGAGGCCTTTTCTTTGCGTGGTTATATAACGCTTTCAGCGGTGATATGAAAGGGCCGTGACGCCCAGGCCGGGCCAAGAAGGAGCAACGGACAGCGCCTTAGTGTCCGTGGGCTTTTCGTCCAGCGGGTAGATACAAGCGCAGAGTTCGCGTGTTTCAAACTTTGCGAGTTTTGTCTCGGGACCGGGAAAAGCTTCCAAGAAAACGGAAGTCTGCGCTACGTGCTCAAGACGAAGAGCCGCGGAGTTAAAAAACAACTCCGCGCTACTTGCACCGCGCTACCTGCTCAAGGGCCTCGCTGGTCGATTGCGGGTTGACGGCACTCGGTGTATCTTGTAGGTTTGCTGGGAGGCCAGAACGGAAATTCTGAGTGACTGCTTATGAAATCTGACGACCCGGGAATGCCGCCCGGCGAGAAACAAAATCGCGGCTTGGAAGCGGTCATACATAGCATTAGAAATGCTCTGATCTTATGTCTCTTGGCGCTCTTGTTCGTTGTCCCCAAATTCTATCTTAGACGGTCCCTGAAGGATGCGACTGCGTTGAGAAAGACTGTGTCCGTGCTTTCAGACAAAGTGCCGAACCTCGTTTTTCCCGATGCAGAACTAATAGGAGTCCGAGCACGATTTACTCTACTCTCTAATCCCAAGACCGTGATCAAATCCTATTTTATCTATCGCATCAGCGTGACCAACACCGGTGGAGAGTCGCTGGAAAATGGGGAGTTATACGTAAGGGCCCCGGCGGGTGTTACTCTCGTCGGGGAACCCCTGAAACGTACTGAGCCACCCGGACTCGTTGATGCAATGCGCCTCTCGCACGATTCTCCACCCAGCCGAACTGAGAAGGACCAATGGCGAATCGGTCTCCTTAATCCAGGCGAAACGCTCACCCTTATGTACGCTGGGTACAGCACTCGCAACTTCGAGGCTTCTCAATTGAAGGCTATCTTTCGTAAGAAGGACTGGTCTGCATCGTATGGCCGAGGCGATTTGGCGGCATGGCTGGCACAAGAGAACTTGCAGCTAGGAAAAATGGACAAGATGTTGAATTGGTCGTTGATATTACTGTCGGTAATATTTATTTTGCGTTTCCTTGAAACGCTGCGAGAACGTTCTCGCCTACGCCTTAAATGAGCCGCGGACAGTGCTTTACTGTCCGTGGGCTTTTCTTCCAGGACAAGCCCACGGCCGGTCGAAAAGCAATTGACCGTAGCTTGCTCTTAATACTGATGTTCGCAATTGCGGTGACGTAGTTGAGGCGACCCTCACCCGTCCCGCTACGCGGGCCACCCTCTCCCCCAAAGGGGGCGAGGGCTGGGGGCAGGATCGGCGGCTTGATTTATACGTCACCGTAATTACGAATAGGAGTACTTTGCGTTCTCCCATTTCGCAATTCCATTATTGCGCAGCCACCTTGGCGGGCTGCAGTCCCTCGACGCTTAACGTCCGTCCTAAGAACGGCGCTTTTCGTCCACGCAACAGGACATTCCAGTAGAGCCAGGGCAGGCCATATCTCTTCAGCAGCCACATGTCGTAACGCTCCTTAAAGGTATTGATCCATGGAATGCGTGGCGAGGGCTTGCCTGAGTAGTCGAGCTCGCAAAGCAGCATGCGCCCATAACCGGTGACGATGGGGCAGGCGATATAACCGTCGTATTGAGCCAGAGGCTCCCTGCCCTGCATCACCGAAAGGAGGTTTGCGGCAGCGACCGGCGCTTGACGTGAAGCCGCGGCTCCCGTCTTCGCATTGGGAGTGCCTGCCACGTCACCAACCGCAAACACGTTGGCGTAATTCACGTGCTGTAACGTGTGCTTATTCACCAGAACCCAGCCTTCCTTCGGTTTCTGGGGGTCGGCCAACGGACTTTGCCGGATGAAGTCCGGAGCGCTTTGAGGAGGAACAGCGTGCAGGATATCGTACGGTATGGTGAGCCGCTGCCCACCGGGATCATTTTTGAGCTGGAACACGGCTTCTTTCTTATCGGGAAGGATTTCTACAAGTTCGTGATTGAACTTCGCGTCCACGCCGTATCGCTGCAGCACCTGATTCAGCACGGCGGCGTACTCCTTGGCGCCGTAAATCGACGGTGTGGCAGAGCCATAGATAACATGGGTATCGCGCAGAATGCCCTTGCGCCGGAAATAATCAGCCGCCAGATACATGATCTTCTGGGGCGCGCCGGGGCACTTGATGGGCGTGCCCGGCATGTGAAACAACGCCGTGCCTCCCTTGAAGTTCCGGATTAGCTCCCAGGTCTTCGGCGCGAGCTCGTAGGCATAATTGCTGGAGGCATCCCCTCTCCGGATCGCTTCTGTCAGACCGGGGATCGCGCCCCAGTTGAGCTGTGCGCCTGCCGCGACGACGAGGAAATCATATTCCACCGTCGTCCCCGAGTCCGTCTTCACAAGTTGGCCCTCGGGATCGATTTCAACAGCTTGCTCCTGAATCCACTGAACTCCTTTGGGAACATAGCGGGCTTCGCTTCGGGAACTGGTCTCTTTCGCCACCACGCCGGCGCCGACAAGAGTCCAGATGGGTTGATAGAAGTGCCGCTCCGAGGGTTCGAGAATTGCGATGTCGTGTTGCCCTGCCTGATGAAGCAGGCTGGCTGTGATGATACCCGCCGTTCCACCACCGACAATAACGATTCTCCGGTTCACCCGGCGTTGATTGCTTTGGAACCCCATGTAATCCTCCTCTAAACGAGTCTAAATTTTGAATTGAAAATGGAAATACCCGGCGCAAGTCCGGATGGCCTTGGGTGGGAGCTGCCTGAATTTTAAGCTTGGGACGGCTAAAACGAGAGGCTCAGCTCACACTGCGGCGGTTGGGCGACAACAACACATGAACCGGCTGCGTGAACTGAACATGTACGACATAATACCACATTTGGAGAGATCAAGCCGGAATTATTTTCCCAATTATTTTCCCAAAATCGGCGATTGAGCGATACGCCTTCCAGTCACTCTCCGCAATCTGTCGAAGGGCGGCTTTCACTGCGCAGTCCCGGTCCGCCGCGATCGTGAACGTCTCCCGCCGCTCCCGGCAATGATTCATCACCGCCGCTTGTAGAAGGCGCTGTCGCTGCGCACATAGACCTTTTCCCCGGCTGGCAGTTACGCCTCGCGCCCTTTCAGAAACTCCACCGCCCCCGCTCCCGCCGGTTCATTCCCGGCCCAAAAATCGAGGTGCACCGAGACTCCCTCCACCTACCCCAACAAGGACTGATAGCCCTTCACCTTGGCGTAGGCCCACTCCGCTTCCTGTTTCTCTGCCGCGATGATCGTCGCGTCCACATCCAGCGTCAGCTCCTCCCGCTCCGCCCTCAACTCCTCCACCACGATCAGTCCTGCCAGGCTGGTCAGCCGCCGCTCGGTCTGCTCCTGCTTAATCGGCAATAAAGTTTGCTGTAATTTGTTCATCGCAGAACACCTTGTTGGTGTCGTGTTTGGGACTTCCCAAATCCTTATTACACTTCCACCCACAAGGCGTTCTGCAATTCTCCCTTCCTTCAAATCACGATTGTTGCGAATAACGGTAGTGGGTCAGTTTGCTGGTGCGGCGGTCTCTGACCGCCGGAAGCTGTTGATAAATAAAAGTCGGCGGTCAGAGACCGCCGCTACAGCAGCGAAAATGTACCACTACCCGAATAACAAAGTCCTTGACATGTATTAACTGCCCGTGGTAGCGATTATGACATTCAGTCGGGTAGTAAGGGTCAATTGTGGTGGCGAATCCATTGCTGTAGGGATGCAAACGGAGCGGACCTGTAGCCAGATCCGGTACCAGCCGGTCGGCACGATTTTGCGAGCCGCGATAGTCTTACGGCAGGATTCGGAAAGGAGAAGAGGCAATGAAGCTTGATATTCATCAAGTTACAAGGCAACGCTCTGCCTGGCTGATGGGGGCTCTGACTTTTCTGGTCTTCTTTGCGAATATAAGGGGCGGATGGAGCCAGGAAGTGACGGCCAGCATCACCGGTTCAATCACCGACCCTTCAGGTGCGGCGATTGCCGGAGCTAAAGTAACGGCGAAGGATGACCTGCGCGGAACGGTCTACCCGACGAAGACCAATGCGGCAGGTGTTTACAACCTGCCGCGCCTGCCGATAAGCACTTACAGCTTGACGGTTGAGGCGCAAGGATTCCAGAAGTCCATCCGGCCGGGAATCGTTCTTCAACTGGATCAAAGGGCGCGTGTAGATGTGGCTTTGAAGCTCGGTTCCACGACGCAAACCGTGGAGGTGACCGGCGCAGCGCCAATCCTCCAGACCGATACGATGCAACTCGGCACGGTCATCACTTCCAAGATTAACGAGGATCTGCCGCTGGCCACACGGAACTACGTTCAATTGACCCTGCTCGCGCCAGGCACGAATAATCCGAATCCCAGCAGTATGACCGGCCCGCAGACGACAGGCTCCTCCGGCCGGCCTTTCGTCAACGGCAACCGCGAGCAGTCCGACAACTTCCTGCTTGACGGTTTGGATAACAATCAGGTTTCGGACAACCTGGTCGGATACACGCCGAGCGTGGACGCCATCCAAGAATTCAACATGATCACCCAAAATGCGCCGGCCGAGTTCGGCAACTTTCAGGGAGCAATCGTGAGCACCACCATCAAGTCCGGAACCAATCAGCTCCACGGCGACGCCTTCGAGTTTTTCCGGAATGACGCTCTGAATGCCAACTCGTGGTCCAACAATCTGACGGGCGCCCCCAAGGCTAAAATGCGATATAACGAGTTCGGTGCGACCGTCGGCGGACCGATCAAGAAGGACAAGCTCTTCTTCTTCGGCGATTACCAGGGCGAGCGCTTTGATTTTCCGGCCTCGACCAGTTTTATTAACGTCTTCAACGCCAGGGAACGCGCCGGTGATTTTGGCCAGATCTGCAGCGCGTTTAGTTCCGCCGGGATGTGTACGAACGGCATCCAGCTTTACAATCCTAAGAATGTAGTCAACGGCAACCGGGCCTTCATTCCTTTCAACAACCTTGCCGCAGCCGGCCTGACGATGGATCCCGTAGCCCAGAAGCTTTTCTCTTCTTCAAGCCTCTATCCCGCTGCCCTCAACGGCAACCTGGTGAACAACCAAATAAACACCACCCGCAGCGAGACGATCGGAGACCAGTTCGACGTCAAGCTAGACGCGAACCTCACCGAAAAAGATCGGCTCTTTGGCCGGTTCTCGTGGAGCCGACAGGACACGCCGACCGATAATTCGTTTCCTTTGCTTTACAACAATTTCAACAACGCGCCCACCAAGAGCCTGGCGCTCGACTGGACGCGAAGCCTCAGCCCCAGCCTCGTGAATGAGGCCAGAATTGGCTTCAATTACGTCCTGCAAAACAACGGCGGGCAGGATAAAGGCCTCGGGAATGTTGGCCAGACTCTTGGCATCGCGGATGCTAACAGCCGGGGTCCGGGGTTGCCCGCAATTGGGGGATTTACCTATGCCAGTGGCATCGGGAATGCCAACGTTGGAGCACAGCAACTATTTGGGGATACGGTGATTCAGGCCGAGGATGCCATCGTCGCCACCTACGGCCGGCACATCTTCCACACCGGATTCCAGTTCTGGCGGGAACGAATTGACACGTTCTACGCTGGAAACTATGGCCGGACCGGGATCATCAACTTCAATGGAAAGTTCACTGCCGGACCTGCCGACACCTCGTCAGCAAGCGCGGCCGCGGGATTCCCGGAGGCGGACTTCTGGCTTGGACTTCCCGAGGCAGTCCAGCGCGGTATTGACACAGGGACCTGGGGCCAGCGTAACAATACGGTCGCTGCCTACCTCCAGGACGACTGGCGCGCTGAAGATAATCTGACTCTCAACATGGGCTTGCGCTACGAAACTCACACGCCCTGGGGGGAAGTGGATAACCGCCAGGCAAATTTTGGTATGCTCAGTGGCACAGAATACTTTGCCGGGAAATCTGGTTGCCCCTACAGCAACTGCAACGCGCTCTACAACTCTTACAACCTCGGTTTCGACTTCCAGCCGCGCCTGGGCTTCGCGTGGTCACCCGGCATGTTCGACGGAAAGGTTGTAGTTCGCGGCGCTTACACGGTTTCAAGCTACCTGGAGGGGACCGGGACGAATCTCCGACTCCCGCTGAACCCGCCTTTTGCCGAGGAACACAATACCCTCTATGACGCTTTTACCTATCCCGGTTCCACCACAGATCAGGGTTTCAGCATTCTCACGTCGCCCACCGATCCCTTTGCCAATGCTGTCATCCGGCTCTGGAATCCTGACGTTAAGCCTTCGCTCTCGCAACAGTGGAATTTCTCGGTAGAGCGCCAGTTTCCGGGCCAGACGTTGCTATCCATTGGTTATGTCGGGCAGAACGCCACTCACTTGATGAACCCCATGCCGTATTTCCAGCGGCGGCTAGTGGGTGAGGCTGGCTGCACTACGGCGAGCTCCGTTCTTTTTCAGGGCGGTAGCGTACCGACATGCGCCAGCCCGTTCCTTGCCGGCAATCCCGCGCTCGCCAATATCAGCCAGATTTCCGGGACGGAGTCGAATGGCGACATGTTTTATAACGCCCTGCAAGCGACTTTGCAAAAGCGCTTCAGCAATGGCCTTCAGTACCAGGTCGCGTACACCTACTCCAAGTGCATGACCAATTCGATCGGGTACTACGGGTCATGGGGCGGGCAGGTCATTCCCACGGCTGCTTATTGGCAAAACCTCTATAACGCCAAGGCCGAGTGGGCGCCTTGCGAGAACGACGTGACCCATATGCTCTCGAGCTATGGCGTTTATGAATTGCCGTTCGGACGCCAAAAGAAATTTGGCAGTTCCTGGAACCCGGTCGAGAATGGAGTGCTTGGCGGCTGGCAGGTAACCGGAATCTTTCAGTTGCATGGCGGCTACCCGAGCACGGTCTTTGCCAGTGACAATTCAGGGACGGGTGAACGAACCGCGCGGGCCGACTGCACCGCGCCCGTCACGTATCCCAAAACTCCGTATTACATGGCAGGGGGTGTAGCTCAGCCAGGAATTCAATGGGTTAATCCTTCCTCGTTTGGTCCGCAGCAACTAGGACAGTTCGGCACTTGTGGGGTCGGGACAGTCCGCGGACCCGGTTTACAGTCGTTCGACTTGGGCGTCCAGAAGGAGTTCCCGATCAAGGAAACGAAGCGGCTCGAATTTCGGGCCGAGTTTATCAACTTTACGAACACTCCAATCCTCGATGCGCCCAGCGTGTGGCTCGGCGGAGGCTTTGGGGCCATCAACACTTCGCAAGGTGAACGCAACATCCAGTTCGGCCTGAAGCTCTATTACTAATGGCCGCTTTTGGCTAATGGACGCCGCTCGTTAACCCGCAGCGTGACTCGGTTCCACGAGCCACGCTGCGGGTTTTTTGTGCACGAACTTCCGGCAAGGGGCTGCCAGATAATAACTGTTTCATTTCGGATTCAATACATCCCCTCACCTCTGCCCTCTCCCCGCTTGCGGGGAGAGGGTGACGCGAAGCGGCGGGTGAGGGGTTGCGAGAATACGTGAGCGAACTTACGAAACGCTGCACTAAGGGACGCCGCCCGTTAACCCGCAGTGTGACTCGTTTCCACGAGTGACGCTGCGGGTTTTTTATTCACGAACTTCCGGCAAGGGACTGTCAGATAATAACTGTTCCATTTCGGACCCAATACATCCCCTCACCCCTGCCCTCTCCCCGCTTGTGGGGAGAGGGCAGGGGTGAGGGGTGCCGGTTGAAAGATGGAACAGCATTGGGGCTTATTGTGACTTTTGAATTACTTCCCTGGCGGATTTTAGATTTCTTTCTTCCTTCTTTTTAGCCAGTTTTGCGAATATTGACATCTCGTACTTTTGTTTCTCCAGGTCATGCATTCGCGCATAGACTCGGGCAAGAAGGTAATGGGGCTCAGCGGCGTTCGGATGCGTTTCCGCCGCTTTTAGCAATGCTTCGCGCGCTTGCCGGAGATTACCGAGGGCCAGATAACATTTGCCGAGGTCAATGAGTGGCGGCAAGAATTTGGGACTTCCTGTGGTAGCGATCTGAAGCAAGGGCAGAGCTTCGCCGGCCTTCTGGTTCCTCAGGAGAATATCTCCCAGTTCATAATTTGCCATGGGATTGTTGGGATCCTCCCGGAGCGCCACCTTCAGTTCCTTCCCGGCCTGGGCGTATTGAACGTTGTTGAAGTGGGCCTGGCCCAAAGCGAAATGCATGCCGGGAAAATCTGGTTGCTGCTTGAGGACTTCTTCGTACTCCTTGACGGCTTGGGGGTATTGCTGATCCTGGTCATACGATTCAGCCTTGAGCGCATGGATCAAGGCTGAGTCTGGAGCCAGCGTCGCCACATGCTGAAAGGCGTCCATGGCCAGGGAACGGTAGAGCCGCGCCAGCTCATACCAGGCCTTGGCATCCGCGGGGTTGGCGCGCACGATGGCGGTGAGATGCTGGATGGCTTCCACGTTCCGGCTCAGAGACTCGAGGACCACGGCCGAGTAGTAGTGAGCCCTCGGGTAATCGGGATGTGCTTTCAGCTCGGCGTTGAACGCTTGGAGAGCTTTTTCATACTGGTTGAGACCGAAGTAAGAGATCCCCAGGTAAAAATTCACCTCGGGATAATTGGGGGATTTCCGCAGAACTCGCTGGAAAATCTCAATGGAGTCGGGGAACTTCAACTCTGTCTGATCGAGAATGCCGAGCTGCTTGAGGAGTTCGGGCTGGTCAGGGAACGCGCGGAGAGCCTCCTTGAAGACGTTCTCCGCTCCGGCGTAGTCCTGGTTCTTTTCGAACTGAGCAGCCTTGGAGAGATAATCCGCAACCGATTGAGCGTAACCCTGAGAAGCACCAACGCCCGCAAATAGCAATAACACAGCCAGCAACAGGGAGGTTGTGAATCCGCAGCGTGTGGTCCTTTTCGCTTGGTTCAAAATCGAACCTCTGTCTCAGTGTTAACGAGAGAGAATAGCATGTGGATGTCGCCGCCGCAAAACCCCGTGAAATCTGGCAGTGGCGCAATTTGTTTGCTGTAGCGGCGCTCTATGAGCGCCGAGTCGAGTTTCTACATTTGGCCGGCCAGCTTGCCATTCCAAGCCCTTCGCCTGCCATCCTGAGCCCTTCGCCTGTCATTCTGAGCGATCACAGCCTTGCGGCTGCCCATCATTGGCAGAAACTCGACGCGTCGCCAGAGGAGAGCGAATGCTGAATCTAAATGACTTACGCATCGAGTTTCTGCAGAGCGTAGCGAGGAATCCCGGCATTTCGCTCAGGGTAAACTCCGCGAAGGGTCTCCAGTTCGCTGCCGGGCAGAAGATCAAATACAGTGATCCTTCGCTCCGCTCAGGATGACAGCGCTGGAGGTTTGGCAGAAACTCCCAAACTCCGGAAATGTCGAAACTCCAGGCGGCGCTCTATGAGCGCCGAACATTGGATACTCAAAAGTTTCCGGCGCTCATAGAGTGCCGCTACAGCAGACGGCGCGACTACCTGAAATCTGGTGGAATCGCGCCGGCAGCACGCGGGCGTTGTGCGTTGCTTCTTGACCGCAACATAGCTTTTCTCTATCTTGAAATTAGACCGATGCAGTTCACTGTCAGCGAAAGCTTCAGGTAGAAGAGGACAAGATTGGGAAAATCACTTCAAGGCATCATCTTCGTCGCCCTGCTGATGTGCTGCGCTTTCCCCCTCTCATTTTCACTTCAGAGAGATTTTTCCCGCACCGCAGGCAAGGATGAGAGCCAAAGTGAGGTTCTGCGGAGGGCTCAAGCTGCCCTAAAACAGGGAAACACGCAGGAAGCAATTCAGGCTTATGAAAGGCTGGTGAGGGCCGCTCCGCACTCTGCCGAACTCCTGTATGGACTGGGTGATGCTTATTACACGGCGGGGCACCCTCGGGACGCTATCGAGCCGCTTCAGGAGGCTCTGAAGTTGAAGCCGGGCATTGCTGAAGCGCGTTATATTTTGGGCGCGAGCCTGGCGGAGAGCGACCGCTGCCGCGAGGCGCTTTCTGATCTGAAGGAAGCATCTCGCCACGTCACCGACATCCATCTGAAGCGTTCGATTGGGATGGACGGCGTAAGGTGCGCGATGAAACTCGACCAGGAGGACGCGGCGCTTGACTTTCTAGGAAACCTACAACGCGAGTTTCCTCGTGACGCGGAGGTTCTATATCTCACCGTCCACGTCTTCTCCGATCTTTCCACCCGGGCGTCCCAGAAGCTGCTGGTCACAAATCCCGCTTCCTACCAGGCGGAGGAACTCAACGCCGAGGCGGTTGAAGCGCAAGGCAAGTGGGACGAGGCTGCGGCGGCATACCGCAAGGTTCTAAAAATGAAGCCCGGACTGCCCGGCATCCATTATCGATTGGGACGGCTGATTCTCTCCGAGCCGAAGACCGCGACGACGTTCGATGATGCTAAGAAGGAGTTTCTGGCGGAACTCGACGTCAACTCTCACAATGCGGGCGCGGAATACGTCTTGGGTGAAATCGCTTTGCAAGCGCAGGATTGGACGACAGCGGCCGCCTACCTTTCCCGGGCCGTCAAGGATGACCCCAACTTCGTCCAGGCGATGGTGGAACTGGGCAAGACGCTGATCTCATTGCGGAAACCGGCCGAAGCAATCGCGCCTCTCGAATCCGCCGTTAAGCTTCAACCCGAAAACCCTGGTGCTCACTATCTCCTGGCTACGGCATACAGGGATTCAGGGCATAGGGAGGCGGGGAGCAAAGAAATCGCCGAATACCAGAAGGCGTTGGCAAAGTTGCGGAAGGCCAACCAGGACATTACGTCCGGGGTCACGGGGCGCAAGACACCGGCAGAGCTTGAATCCCAAAGCCAGCACTGATTTCGCGTGCCCCCGGTGGTAGAGCTTCTGTCTGCTCATGGAATGTGCAATTGGAGAAATGTGCAGCAAAAGGAGTGGGTGGGAGCCTTTCACAATGCGGGGCGCGTCTGGAGACCCGCGGGCAAGCCTGAAAAGGTGTTGGCCTATGACTTTCCTCAGCGCGCGGCAGGACGGGGTCCCGGTCCCCCAGTTGCTCAAGGGCGGCCGCCCCACACTTTTTCATAGTCTCGATCTCAACTTCATTCTGCACCATAATTCAACTCGATTGCGATTCAGCTTTAGCGCGCTGAATCGGGTCAATATAATCCTCTCCGACGGATCTTCCCCGCTGGGGAGGGGAGGGATTGGGTGGTAAGTATTTCTCGGTGAAGCAGTTGGCAAGTTATTGGGGGACGCGAGTGTCTGGCTACATTTGCATGTTGGGGAGATGGACTCCGAGCGCCGCCAGGAT
>DATKST010000042.1:0-5023 GCA_035531475.1 Terriglobia bacterium | reverse complement strand
TCCCATGCTCCCGGCAAATCTCCCCCACCTTCATCCCCACTTCGCCTTGCTTCAGAATCCCAATGATCTGTTCCTCCGTGAACCGGTTTGATTTCATCGCTCGTCCTCCTGGGCTTGTTATACCCCGGAAGACTCACATTTCTACTGGTCCAGTTTTCGGGGGGCAGGTCAGAAGAACCTCTATTTCTTATACAGCGCCGCCAGCCTTTCGGCACCCCGTGCCAGAATTCCTACATCACTGCCCACTGCCACAAAGGTGAAACCTCCTTCGAGGTAGCGATTAGCCTCGCGTGGGTCCGATGTTAGCGTCCCTGCGGGTTTACCAGCAGCACTAATACGGGCACAAGCTTCCGCCATGGTGGCCTGAACCTCCGGATGGCGAGGGTTGGCTAAGTGTCCGAGATCCGCAGCAAGATCGCTGGGTCCGACGAAAATCCCGTCGACGCCTTCGACCGATGCAATCGCCTCTATCTCACCCAGAGCTGCACGCGTTTCCACCTGGACCAACACGCAGAGGTCTTCGTGAGAATGGCGATGATAGTTAACTACTCTCCCGTAGAGATTCGCACGTGGGGCAGCTGCGACGCCACGGATTCCGCGCGGTGGATACCGAGTCGCAGCGACTGCACGCTGAGCATCCTCCGCATTCTGAACGAACGGAACCAGAAGGGATCGAGCACCCACGTCGAGAATGCGTTTGATCAGCACAGCGTCGTTCCAGGCGCAACGGGCCACCGGCTCCGCCGTCCCTTTGGCCATCGCTTGCAACTGAGACAGCAGTCCAGGTATTTCGTTGGGTGCGTGCTCGATATCGAGCACAATCCAGTCGAAACCGGAACCGGCAATGATCTCCGCGACGATATTACTACACAGGGCACTCCACAACCCAATCTGTTGACGCCGGTCGAGAAGGGCGGCCTTAAGTCTGTTTCGTGGCAGGGAATCGGCCGTGTCAAACATCGCTTCTTCTAGCATATTAATTCAGAGGTATGCCAATGTAAAGATATGCCCTTCAGACCCCCGCCTCAGTTCCACACCGGCAAGCCGTTCGAAGTATCGCACCAAGCTGCGGTGCTCGCAATCCCCGAGCCGGTGGCTTTGATTTGCTTGCATCATCTCTTGCGGACAGCGCGAAGCCTGCTACGTGCCCAGCGGGCTGCTTGAAAAACACGATTCTGCGCATACGCGAGCACGCCAACTCACACATAACCTTGCCTTACCGAATACGGGTTCGTGCTATCGTATCCGCTGGGTTATTCGTTCACACCGGGGCTGCGCGATCTCTCACGGACCAGCACCTCTACAAGCCCGATCGTCGTCGGAGTTACGGACGGTTGAACCCCTTATAGTGCACCACTGCGACGGCTGCTGCCCGGACCATCAATACGATCGTCCTCCGCTAGTGTTGTGTCTCATAAATACGTTGCATAATGGCAGACGTCCTGCTATGCTCTTCGCATGGCTACAGGGCGCCCCAAGAAAGAGCTGGGTTTGACCAACGAGGAGCATGTGAAATTGGAACAGTGGGCCCGCCGACCGAAAACGGCCCAGCGTTTGGCCTTGCGATCCCGCATCGTACTGTGCTGCGCCGAAGGCCTTTCCAACCAGGCGGTGGCCCGCGAATTGAGGATTACCGGGGCCACGGTGGGTAAGTGGCGCGAGCGATTTCGCACCGCCCGATTGGAGGGTCTGGCGGATGAACCTCGCCCGGGAGCTCCCCGGGAGATTACCGATGCCAAGGTGGAGGATCTGATCACCCGCACGCTGGAGTCGACGACGCCCCAGGCCACCCATTGGAGCACGCGCTCCATGGCCCGGGCGACGAAGTTGTCGCGCGCGACGATCTCCCGCATCTGGCGAGCCTTCGGCCTGCAGCCACATCGCACTGAGACCTTCAAGCTTTCTGCCGATCCCTTCTTTGTGGAGAAGGTGCGCGACTTGGTAGGGCTGTACCTGAACCCGCCTGATCACGCCGTGGTGCTGTGCATCGACGAGAAGAGCCAAGTGCAGGGCCCTGGATCGGACGCGCCCGGTGCTGCCTCTGCGGCCGGGCCTGCCCGAGCGTCAGAGCCACAATTACATCCGCCACGGAACCACTTCGCTGTTCGCGGCCCTGGAAGTTGCTACCGGCAAAGTGATCGGAAAGTGCCAGCGTCGCCATCGCTCGCAGGAGTTTCTCAAGTTCCTGGAAGAGGTGGATCGCCAACTCCTGACGCCCGCGGCCGTGCACATCGTGATGGACAACTACGGGACGCACAAGACGCCCAAGGTAAAGCGCTGGTTCGCCCGGCATCCCCGATACCATCTGCACTTTACTCCCACCAGTGCCAGTTGGCTCAACCAGGTGGAACGCTTCTTTGCCGAGATCACGCAGCGGCGCATTCGACGTGGCACCTTCACTCACGTGCGCGAGTTGGAGCAGTCGATTCATGACTACTTACAACACCACAACCAGAACCCGAAACCGTTTGTGTGGACCGCGACGGCCAATGCGATCCTCAGCAAGGTTCAGCGATTTTGTGAACGAACTTCTGAGACACAACACTAGACTGATGACGAAAAGCTGCGCGAGAGCGTGCGACTTCAACTCAACTAGAACGAGCAGAGCTACGACCTCACGCTCCGCCAACTCTTGTTCGTCAGCCGCGAGGAGTTCCGCACCAGCGATGCCAACAAAGCCATGAACAACCGAACTGTTTGAGCTTTCTATCCAAATAAACACGATGTGGATCTAAAGTACGGTCTGCCTCGCTAAGATCAGCTTCAGCCTGTCGACGACAGAGTAATGTTGTTCTATTTCAGGCTCTGCGCAAGAATTTGTAGGCGACCACATTTTAGGCTGCTTTCCTTAAGGTGACGAATTCCGTCTTGGTCACGGCCATGCGCTGAGCCTTCAAGAGCAGGTAGTGCAGGTTCTTGTAGCCCCGGCCCCGCCGTAGCAAGCACTTGATATTTCCGTTGAGGGCTTCCACCACGCCCATGGCCACCCGTGTCCGGCAGTAGTTCAGAATGCCTTCCAGATGGTCCAGCAGCATCCCGGCCAGCTTCTCGAAGGGCTTCAGCCGTTGCCAGCGAAGTTGATCCATCCAGCTTTGGAGATATCGCAGCATCGCTCCTTCATAGCGGTACTCCCACAACCGGCTCAGGCTCTCTTTGAGCAGGTAAGCTTTCAGCACCCTACGGTTCAGCGCGAACAGCCGGTTCAGTTGCCGCTTCTTCTCCGTGTCCAGGTTCACCCAGCGGCTCAGCAGCAGCCAGCGCTTCCCCTTCACTAACTCCCGCCTCCGACCCCCTTGGCGAAAAAACTCCGCCCGCCGCACTTCGTCGATGGCCGCATTGGCATGCTGCAGGATGTGGAACTTGTCGTAGACGATCCGGCAGCCTGGCACCCATTGCTTAAGGCTCCGCCGGTACGGCTCCCACATGTCCACGCAAGCCGCCTCGATCCCCCGCCGTTGCCCGGCCCGCAGATGGCTGCGGAAAAACTCATCCAACGTCTCCTTCTTCCGCTCCCGCCCAAACCATAACGGCTCCCCCGTCTCCAGGTTGCTCACCACCGTCACAAACTTCTGCTGCTTTCCCAGGTAAATTTCATCCACCCCCCTCTGTCGCAAGGCTGGCTTCCGTCTCCCCGCCGCCCACCGTTCCAGGTACCGCAGGTCGATGGCCCGCACCGTGCTCCCCGGCAGCCTGAACCGCCGCGCCACTTGCCGCGCCGAGGCGCTCTCGCACGCCTCCCCCACCACCTCTTCAAACCGCTTCGAGAACGGCGCCTTGCTCGGCAACTGCACCACCTTCTCCCGCTTCACCCCACAGTCCGGACATTTCACCCGGTAGACTTCGCTATACACCGTGGTCTGAAACTGACCCCAGGGAAGGTCCCGCACCGCCCGCTCGCTCACATCGTAGAACTCCCGGAATTTCCGCCCACAGCCCGAGCACTCGATCTTCCGATGGCCACGCTTCCGCCGTACCCAAAGCGTCAGCCTCTTCCTTCGTTCGTCGATCTCGTGCCGGTAGACTCGATACCCAGGCCAATCAAGAATCTTCGTGAAATCGTTGTCGGTTGGCACCCCGCCAGTTTACCCCAACCGCATGATTTCACGCGCCTTCACAGATTCCTGCGCAGAGCCCTATTTCAGCTCGTCGGCAATTTTAGCGACACCGGCATTTGCGCATGCCTCTTCCTCTTTGCCATTGGGTCCTCCGCTTATGCCTATCGCGCCGACGAATTCGTTACCCGCTTTGATCGGCACTCCGCCTCCAAGCAAAACAGTTCCCGGGATGTTAGGCGCCGGCGGGTGGGCCGCCCATGCTTTGGCGGCCTCGGCTGAGGTCCGCCTGAATATGAGCGCCGCGTACGCCTTACGCCGGCTGACATCAATGGAACCTGGGCTGCTCCCGTCATCTCGCAAGAATGTTTTGAGCAGACCGCCGCCATCGAGGACAGTCACACTGACGTGATAGCCATCGGCGCGGCATTTTTCGATCGCCCCTTGAGCAGCGCGTTGTGCCATGTTGAGAGACAGCACCTTTTGCGTAATTAGCCCTTGCGAAAAGGCCGCGGATGAGCTGATAAAAAGTAAGCTAGCGACCGACACAGTGATACGAATATGCCACATACTCAGGACTCCGTCGGACCACGGGATGGTCACAAGAAATAGAGAACGATAAGCACTATTACCAAACTCAAGGCAACCAGATAGATAACATGCTGGGTGCATCTTGACACGAGACATGGTCCTTGATCGGACAGCGACCGATAAGCCTAAGAGCTGAGCCTGTTATGCGATAACGGCAACTCTCGAAAGCGCTTGCCTTTGGGCCGCCTGATCAAGACGCCATGATATAGGCCTATTTTGAGAAGCCTCAGTATTCGATCCCTTAGCCTGGATAATTCGTGTTTTTGGAGACAAGAAAAGCCTCCGGTGCTATAAAGATGTTGTCAGTTCAGTCTTTGGAGCACACAGGGAGGCTTTTACTTGTCCGAGAATACCACAACACAGCGTTTTCTGTTCCCCGA
>DATKST010000041.1:0-8280 GCA_035531475.1 Terriglobia bacterium | reverse complement strand
GACGGTTTCATGGTCAGTCTTCAGTTTACAACCAAGCGCCTGCCAGGAGCGCTGCAAGTTTATTGGTCGCCAATCCCCCCTAAAACTCATAACCTTTGCTTTCAATAACATTCAACCATCGTCCCTCGAAGTAAAAATGGGGAATTTGGAAAATCGAAGCTGGGAAGTCGCCTCGCCTAGTGTCCTGTCACACCTAATTCTTGACAATGATAGGGTAAGGCGGCAGCTTCGCAGCCGCACTCCAAGTCGCCTGCGGCGCTGCCGTGAACTTGCGGGCGAAGCCCGCCGTGGGCTGCGATAGCGGCAGCTACCGCCTTCTCTCGTAAGCGGCGAGCAAAGAGTAGACATCACCCAACTCGAGCACTGAGCGCCTGTAAAGAATTAAGTGGGACAGGTCACTAGGTCTACGGTTTAGTCCGGGCTTTTGGGCCACGAGGGGCAGATTAATAAACGTAGATTCCGAGTCCGAAGAGCGGTCCTCAGAAGAAAAATCCTCCGCACGTGGCGAACAACGCGCGGAGGCCGATTTGCGTCAGGACATATCGTTCGGGGTTAGAAGGTGAACCTAAGTGCCAATTGAATTTGCCGCGGTGAGTTGCCTTGACCCCCAACTTTGCCGAATGCTCCCGTAGCCACGTCGCTGTAGTTAGTATCGGGGCCGCCGAACACAACACGGTTAAAGGCATTAAAAAACTCAGCCCGGAATTGGAGGCTTGTGGACTCCGTGATTTGCACCTGCTTGATCAACGCCAGATCTTCGTCCAGGTACGGGAATCCTCTCACATCAGGAAGCACTGGCGGAGCATTGCCCAGCGCGAACGCGCCGGCATCGCTGAACGCCGCCGGGTTCAGATAGTAATTGACGGCCGGATTAAAGTTCCCACCCTGAAACGACTTGGGGTTTACGCCCGGAACGCGGTTGGGTCGGGGTGCTCCTCCTCCAAAGAAGGCATCGCCATAGGCCGAGTTGAAGATGGGATTGGGAGTCCCTCCGCCCATACTCAGATAGGCTCCATTATCGTACGTCAGGATGCTGCTCAGGCTCCATCCCCCTATGACTTTTCCGACAGGGCCCCCCGTGTTTAGATATTTCTTCCCAGGACCCACAGGCAGATCATAAACTTGAGCGATTGACAAATCCATAGGGCCTGTGGAACCCGGACCATTTTCATTAGCCTTTTCCAGGCTCTGGTTCGCGGTATCGAGAGGGGGACCGTAGAACGGGGAGAATTGGCTGCGAGCGTTGCTCAGGTTTTTGAACCAAGTAAAGCTTACCAGGAAGGTCACGCCGTCTGAGAAATACCTCTGGCCCCGCATCTGCAGAGAATGATAGGTCGCGTGGCCATCTGCCTGGGTGTTGGCATTGATGGCCAGGTATTGCGGGAATGGGCGCAGCCCCTGGGCTACAGTACCCGTGAACCCTGCGTAAGGAAGCCGGATACCGGCAGCTTGGGCGGCTGGCGAGTTGATGTCAGCATAAAGGAGTGAACCGAGACTGAGGTCCGCCGCAGGCACTTGGTTCTCGTTTAGCAAGTTGGCCCCGATCCCGACGGCGCTGCTCCCTACGTAACTGGTCTCAAGGACGACCTGCCATGGCAGCTCGCGCTCGACCGTCAAGTTCCAGTCCATGATATAACCATTCGTTCCATCTACGTTCTGCATGAAATCGATGTTTTGGCCGTTAGCCAATGATCGGGTGCGCGCGGGTGCGGGACCGATCGGAGGTATACCCACATCCCATGTGGGCTGTAACTGGACGGGTGGGGAGATACCGTTATCCGGGGTCTGCAAGACGCTTTGGAACTGGAATCCCGTCAGGAAGCTGGCCGCAACTGATGGGCCCATCAGAGTAGTCGCTCCACCCCGAATGCTTGATTTCCCGAAACCGCCGCGGACGACGGTCTTGTCACCCAGACGGTAAGCGAAGCCGACCCGAGGCTGCCACATCCCGTAATACGTGTTAGCGATCACGTTGCGGCACAGCGAGGCCCCGCCTTGCGCTATGCAGGGACCACCACTCGTGCCCGCGAAGACTAACGACCCCAGCCGACCGCCGGCACCGGGATTGGGAACCGTTGGGTCAAAGGTTGAAAACAAGTTGTGCGGGGGATCGTTCACCGGCACTGAGTAGTCCCAACGCAGCCCTAAATTCAATGTAAGTCGCTGGTTGACATGGATATCGTCTTGCCCATAGAAGGCGCGATAGGCCGTCTTGGCAAGGCGAGGGGGCGCAAATCCGGTCCGGCTGGCCTGAGAAGGAGTTCCCAGGAAAAAGCTTGCAAGGCCGTATCCCAAGGTCCCAAAATTGGGCGAGTCAGGAAGGGAGGTGGTGCCGTTCCCGAAGCTGTATTGCCCGATGTTTTGTGCGAAAGCGTCGCGTTCGTCCTCCGCACGGATCTCTGTCCCGAAGCTGAGGGAGTGCTTTCCCTTCATCCATTTGAGATTATCGGCCAAGTAGATACACGGCCAGCAGCCGCCACTGTTCTGGTTGTTGTTGAGGCCAACGCCGAACCCGGGCATCCCTGAGATAGCGATGCCTGGATAAGGAAGTCCCGGGGTCGCGAGCGGGCTGCTGAAGCCGGAGGGGACAAGCGGGTAGAAATCACGCACTCCTTCGGTGTACTGGGTCGAGAAAAGTAGCTGATTCTCGACATTGGGCGTTAGAGTTTGATCGAGCGACAGTCGCGGCTCCCAGGAATGCACGAAGAAGTTGTTTCCCGTCCCTAATGGCCCTGGGATTATGGGTGAAGTGGGCTCAACGATCCCCCACTGGTAGTACGAGGCGTGAAGCACCAGCCCGGGACGAATATAGTGATCGACCTTGGCCGTAACGTTATTGTTATTAATGGGAGCAGTCGGCACACTAGCGACGGCGTTGTTGAAGACGCCCGGCAACGTCGCCGTGGGCATCAGGTCAAGGTACGGTTTGCTGAGGGCGCTGAGACGGCTCATCGGAATAATGTTTCCGGGAAACGGATCCCGCGTAAGGCCGCCATGGCCGTCCGGACGGGTAGTGGACGGGTCGTAAATCGGGAACGGCAGTTGGGAGAAATCCCCGGCCAACATCTGTTTTGTGGGCAGGGTGATCAAACTGGTGGAAAGCCCACCCCGAAACCTGAACCCATCCATCAGGAAGAAAAAGAAGGTCTTATCCTTGCCGTTGTAGACCTTCGGAATGATAACTGGACCGCCGACCATCCCCCCGAATTCGTTTTGCTTTTCGGTGCCCACCGTGGGCGCGAAGAAGCCGCGAGCATCCAGAGCATTGTTGCGCATATACTCCCAGGCGCCGCCATGCAACTGATTGGTCCCGCTTTTGATGGAGAAGTTTAACAGACCCGTTCCGCGCCCGTATTGGGCCGAGTAAGCGTTGGTGTCAATGGCGTACTCAGCGACGGCGTCGACCGGCGGGCCATTGCCTTCCTGTCTCCCGCCACCATCAGCGTTCATGTAGGGGATGCCGTCGTAATAGAAATCCTGACTCTGATCCGGCCCGCCGTTAATCCGGGCTGTGAACGTGCTGCCGGTAACGCCGGGCGACAGAGTCAAGAAGCTATCGTCCAGGCGCTGGCTACCAGCAACTTCCAGAGGCAACTCCTCGATTGTTTCCGCCGGCAGGATCACGGCGCGGTCACCCTTGTTCTCTGTGATGGGTATTGACTGCGCACGCACCGTTACGCTGCTTGAGACAGATCCAACTGCCATCTGAATGTCGATGACGGAGGCCTGGCCGACATTCACTTGGATGTTGTATCGTATTTCCTTCTTGAAGCCCTCTTTCTCAGCAGTCACCCTGTAGGTACTGATGGCGAGATTAGGCACGGAGTAACTCCCGTCAGGCCCGGTAGTGATGGTCTGACTGGCGTTGGTCAGAGTATTTGTCACTGTGACCTTGACCCCTGGAACGAAAGATCCCGAGGTATCCGTGATGGCGCCTTGAATGGAACCCGTTGAGACGCCTTGCGCAAAGAGGGTGCCTGAAGCGAAAAGGTATACCACGAGCAACAAGCCGGCAAAGTCAACACCTGCCACATGCCACAATCTCTTCATGATGATCCTCCTTCTCATTCTTATTCGAGTTGCGGTTCCCCTTTGTCGAGCGTCGTACGAACCGACTAGGACGCCATTATTCGTATCCACTACATTTACACTTCACTTTTACTAGCAATCACTGCGCGGTCAAGAGAATTCAATACGATGAACAGAGATTGTATGTTATTTCAGGTCCTCCGATCAGGGTGCCGTGTGATGTTGGGCCGCCACTCCGCGCAGATACTGGTCGAACCAGTTGGCAAAGGCCTCGACGTCTTCTTGGGATTTCCAGAATTCTCCCCAACCGTGGCCTTTGCCCTTCCGCACGATGATCTTGACTATAGGGGCGCCAACCTCTCTTGCTTTCGCCGCAAAGCTTTCAGATTGCTGAAGCGGCACTACTACGTCGGCGTCACCGTGGATGATCAGCACCGGGGGCAGACTGGATGTAACGAAATAGATAGGGGAGATTTGTTTCCCAACTACCTGCCGCCCAAGTTCGGTATCAGCCAGTGATCCAAAAGCTGAAACCAGAGGAGACATGGGCCCTCGCCCAACGGCGTCCACACCCGGCGCACCCCAGTTCAAAAAATCGGTGGGTGGGAAGAAGCACGCGACCGCCTGGACCGCGCTGCTCTCGCGGTCCACCGGATCAGTCGCACCGGGCGGTCCCATGGTTCCCTGTGTGGCGACCATCAGCGCGAGTTGGCCTCCTGAACTGGACCCGGTGATGCCGATCCGGATAGGGTCAATACTGAATTCAGCAGCGTGGTACCGAATGAACCGCACTGCGCGTTGAACGTCGAGAACAATCTCGGGAATCGCGAATTGCGGCTGCGAACTGTGAACGACGGCAAAAACGGTGTAGCCGCGATCGAGATAGGGCTTGTAGTACTCCGTGGTGACGTGGACCATTGTGGGGTCGTCGTGACTTGAAAGCCAACCGCCACTTACGAGGAAGACGACCGCGGCACCGTTCTTGACGGCCGGCTGAAACACGTCGAGGGTCAAAGCCATACCGGCTTTCCGGCCGTAGATCACGTCAGCCGTGCGCTTGAAGCTGTCACGTCCCTGGCTCGATTGGCCAGAGGCGTGGAGGGCTAAAAGCGTTCCCATCATGTACAAGACCAGTCTCATTGGTGCGCGGATGGAACCATTGAGAGTGAAAGTTGGGCCCTGGATCCGATTCACGGACATTTGTACGCAAAGCACAGAAGGACGGTCTCCTTAGACCTAAATCCGGCGCATTTTCATCAGTTGAAGTGGTCCTCGGCCCTGTGTTGACGCGCCCGAGGAGCATGTTGTAAGTTGTCCAGGAATTACTAACCTCCGGTTAGGAATTCCTGGAATGCATTATTCGCCGCGAAACATAAAGGTCGCCTGCAATCATCGAGGTTTGACGCACTTCGGTGGAATCTATTTCTTCCATGAATTTCTGCGAGTGCTGCAATTTCGTAACTTCCTGGCCCTCCATCTCTCCTACCCCCGGCGCAACCGCCGGTATAGTCTCTCGCAGATGGTCCTGGCTCTCGTCTACCCTATCGTGCTGGGGTTGGATCGTATCGAGACCGCGTCATTGCTGCGTTCCAACGGCACCTTCCAATACTTGACCGGCCTGCAAAGCTTCCCGGATGCACAAACCCTGCGCCGATTCCTCCTTCACGCGCCGGCTCGCCTGTGGGAGCAGCTTCATGGCGTTAACGACCGACTGCTGCAGCACTTCATCCACTGACCCGACCACCGCTCGCGCCTCATCTTTGATCTCGACAGCACGGTCGTCACAACCTTCGGCCACCAGGATGGCGCCGAGGTTGGCTATAACCCCCGCTACCGGGGTAAGCGCTCCTACAACCCCCTGCTCTCGATCGAAGCCAACTCTGCTTATCTGTGGGATGCCGAACTCCGCGCCGGAAACGCGGGAACCTGGGACGGCAGCGTCGAGTTACTCGATACCTGCTTCGCCAACGTGCCGCCTGACATCCGGGAGATTCGTGCCCGCGCCGATGCAGGCTTCGCCTTTAACCCCGTGCTCGATGCCCTCGAATCCCGGCCCGCTCAATATGCCGTCGTGGCCCGCCTCAGTCGGTCCTTCCGAAACTTGCGGCCCGGCTTGCGCTATGAGCCGGTTAACCGCTACTGGGAAATGGCCGACTTCGAACATCGCTCCCAAGGTTGGCGCAAAGCCCGTCGTTTCGTGGTCGCCCGACGATTTATTCCGGAAGCGGAACCCCCACCGACGCTCTTCACCCGGGGCCCTTACCTCTATCGCGCTGGGGTGACCGATCTGCCGCTGACTCCCCCCGGCGTGTGGCATTTCTACGATGGCCGCGCGGCCATGGAACGGCGCCTCCGGGAGCTGCGCGAGGACTTCGCCTTGCC
Source organism: Terriglobia bacterium (assembly GCA_035531475.1). Taxonomy (GTDB): domain Bacteria; phylum Acidobacteriota; class Terriglobia; order UBA7540; family UBA7540; genus CALCEB01. Next base: position 1,869 of record DATKST010000041.1, on the reverse strand, counting down.
GAAAATCCCCACGCGTTCTTTTGCGGCGAATGCCCTCTACTTGGAGATTGTCCGCCTGGCTTACAACCTCGTCACGGCATTCCAGCGAACCTGCCTGGAGCCAAACTGGCAATCGTTCACTTTGCAGAAACTCCGTTTCAATCTCTTCCTGCTTCCCGGTGAGATCACCCGCCCACAGAACCGTCCCGTACTCCGCTTGAAGGATTCTCCCTTCCTCGAGAAAACTGCCCATCAAATCCTCGCGAGAACCAGGAAGCTCAAACCGCTGCGGCCATGAAAATCCGTGTTTCACGCCGGATTTAGGTTAGAGGGAACTGTCGAGCACTTTCGACCTACTAATACCGTGTCAAGTCGGGCGTGCGGCAGCGAAAATTGCGGCTCTAAACGACATGCCTTATTGCCACTTAGAAAGGGTTTAATTTCGCCTTCTTATGAGTGTTTATGCGGGTTTGCTGCAAATCGCCACCCTTAAACTTAGCAGACTAATACTAGAAGCCTATCTTCAATCCGAAGCGAATATCCTTCGGATTATTTCATTGGCTACCGATGTGGCGAAATCCTTGAGTGTCGCTTACATATCCATCGGGTCCGCTGAACACCACTCGGTTGAAGGCATTAACGAACTCAACCTCAAAAGGCAAATTACTAAAAACTAAGATTAGGGAACTTGTCATAGAACCCATTCAAAGGTCACTCCGTTGCTTTAGAGAATCGATGCTTGGGCTGGGCACGCTCGCCTGCCGACCTCGTTCCCTCCATCCACTCCTAACGCAAAGATACTGGCTTGGAATCGTCAGGCTTCGCCTGTTTACGCCTTTTTAATCAGGTTTCGAGGGAATGTCAAGCATGTTCAATACGCTGAAATTCTTATAGGTCGTCCAGCATCCCGCACAACTTCTAAACCTAAGGTCGCGACCCGGTGCGAGGGGCTTGACGCCTGATCATCAGGTAACCCCGTGGGTAGATCGCCAACCCCGGTGGACGACGGGCTGCCACTTAAAACTACAGCTAAACTCACGGCAACCTTGGCCCCCCTTCCGGTTGCAGGTCGGCGCGAGATTCGCGTTCAGTGCTATGATCGTCTGGTATTTGTCGATGGCAGATTTGCGTTGTTGCTCGTCGACCCCTGCCCGGCTTTGGATCTGATCAACACGGTCACACAATGTCGATCTCTGCCGAAGTCGCGAGAGCGAGCGTTTTCCAGGATAAATGCACTGACCAAGAACCAATTCGGCTCTTTTATGGCGAAGACGATCTGAAAAAAGATTTCAATGTGCCGTGTGGGAATCGGGTCTTCGATACCTGCGACAATCATTACAACCGTCACAGTATCCAATCCATCCAACCAGATGAGAAAGCGAGCCTAGATTGATCTCTGCAGAAATTCGGCGCGTAAGTCTTTTGAATTCAGCATTGCCGCTCCGCCCGATTACGCACCGAGTTTCCGCGAAATATGGGCAGCCGTAAGCTGTGAACGCTCAGAAGTAAATCGGTATCATAAGTGGCTTGTCGTTGCGGTGATATGGCTTATCGCCTGCATGAACTATACCGACCGAATGACGATCTTTACGGTGTTTCCAGCGCTCAAAAAAGAGAAGGGTCTTTCCGACATCGGACTCGCGTTGATCGGTTCGACTTTCCTTTGGGCTTACGCGATCTATTCGCCAAATGGAGGCTATCTCGGAGATCGATTCCCTCGGCGGCAGGTCATTCTGTGGAGCCTCCTAATTTTGGTTCCTCAGCAAAATTTGTGGGTCCATTCTGGTTCTGGTAACGCCCCAAGGCTATGGTAGAGCGCCACTTCAACCGCTTTGAAGGTTCGAAAGCCATAGGCTTTTCTGAGAGTCAGTTTCAGGCGGTTGTTCAGAC
>DATKST010000040.1:0-19916 GCA_035531475.1 Terriglobia bacterium | reverse complement strand
CCGACTACAGTGGTTCCTCCTAATCGGAACTATAACAAATTACGACGTCGTTGGCTACCGCTCCCCGAGGGCGACAAATAGTTGTTCTTATAGGGGCGTGAAGGCGTTTTACATTTTGGAGATGAGAACTGCCGTAAAGATAGGTTATGACAGGTAAACGGTTGTATCTGATTAGTTAATTTTGCGGCTGTCCTAAGGGGAGGGTAGGCCGATGAAGTTCCGTGTCCAGGTGGTCTGTATAGCCGACGATGGCACCGAGCAAATGCAGCCTGTGTTGGAGTTTGAACGCCAGACGGTGGCGATGGAAACGCTCGGCCTGAGCATGGCCGAAGGCAAGGCGGTGCTGAAAGGGATGCGGCAGTTTGTCGCCAAACAGCAAACCGTGGAGTCCCTCCAGCGATCGCGGGCCTGCCAACGTTGCGGCCAGCACCAGTCGATCAAGGTTAACGGTTCGATTCCCGTGCGCTCCGTCTACGGGGCTGTCCGGTTGCCCAATCGTCGCTGGCGGCATTGCCCGTGCCGACCAACGGAGGGCAAGACCTTCCGGCCACTACAGAGTTAGCTGCAGGGACAGACGAGCCGGGAACTGCGGTACCTGGAGAATAAATGGGCTTCCTTGATCCCGCATGTTGGCGTCAGCCTGTTGCTCGTGGGTGTGCTGCCGGTTGCGGATACTCTGAGCGCTCTGACGATCCGAAACCCTTTGCTCGGAACGGCGATGCGGATGGAAACGGAGTTGGAAGAAGAAAAGCCGGTGTTCTTGGAGGGCACCGGAGACGACTGGGAGCGACAACCGATTCCAAAGGGGTCGCCACCGCATTCGCTGCCTTGCAAATGGCTTATTCGTTTCGCGGCTCTTCTCGATCCCAGTGTTGGCGAAAAGGAAAAGCAACAGATCGCAGTTGACGAAGGATCGCCACCCTAAGGATAGCAGTGTGGCTTCCTGCACGCATCAGATTCCTCATTGGAGGTTTGTAATGACCGAAGCATATGAGAGTGGAATCTTCTCAAAGGAGCCAAGTTCAATCTTCGGAAGATTCCAAATTGCTCACGGACAAATGGTGCGGTGGATGTTGTTTCAAATCTGCATGCTGGTTCTATCTGTTGTGTTGCCGGTGGCTTATTCTGCCGCCGGCCCCCAGAGTGGCTTGAATAAGGCCCCCTGGTACAAGCCTCCGCAATTATTTGTAATGACCGGCTTCATCGCCAACACGACGGATGGCGTCTGGGGACCCGATTTCATCGTAAATGGCGAATGGACACCTGAAAAGCAGCAACTGGCTCTTGCGGATTGGCGAAAAGGTTTGGGTGAAGACTACAACGCCGATGAGGTGATCAGGGAGTTTAAAGATGCCGGGGCGACTGGCGTTATCTTCTATGACAAATGGCACGATGGGCTGGTCCATCATGCGACCCGCTTAACAGGTTTCAAAACACAACGCGATTTCGTCAAAGAAACGCTTGAAGCCATACGTAGGAATCATATGGCTGCGGTTGTGTATTACTCCGTAGGCTTGGACGACAATCCCGATCCCAGGTTTCGGGATTGGACCTGCCTTGATGCACAAGGCAACCCAATGGGCCTGGCGTTTTCCGGGGATTGGAAGTCATTTTACTCGCCCTATCGACAATACGTCATGGATCAATTATCAGAGGTCGTGAAAAATGACGGACCCATTGATGGCCTCTGGCTGGACCTGTACACGCAGCCATCACCGATTTCGTACGACCAGTATACGCTTAGTGAGTTTAAGGAACATGATGGCATCCTGCCCCGGCAGGCTTCTGACCGCCAGAAGTCCGAATTCGATTTGGAAACTTTGAGGGGATTCCTGATGCAGCTTCGGCAAAGCCTCCATAAGGTTCAACCCAATTTGAGTTTCACATACAATGGAGCCGGCATGGATGACGTTGTGAATCCGGAGAAGGCTCATCTTACTGATTCGCTCGTGGACTGGTTTTCCGTGGAGGGCCACGTCTGGCCGCAGATTGACCGCGACTCGCGCGTGCTGCATGCCGCTGACCGGCCATTCGAAGTGGCGATGCTCATCAACTCTTCATGGTATGTTCCCATGAGCCGCCAGGCGCCACCGCCCTCCATGTCGGAGGATGAAGCCGTAGTTGATGCCGCTACCGCCTGGATTGAGGGAGGAAACGTCTACGCAGCCATGACACCCGGACATTCAGGCATTTTCAACAAAGACGGCGATCTTCGCGTGCTCGGTGCTATGGGGGACTGGCTCAAGCAGAATCGATCCTGGTTGGTTGGCGCCAAGCCCTATGCGGAAATTGGGGTCTTGACGGGTGACCCGGCGTCTGACCTTATATCGATCCCAACATTGGGGGAACTGTGGAAAGCGTCTCACCGGTTCAAGGTGGTCGATACCGACGCACAACCCGGTTTTGATACCGCCAGGGCCCTGCGGAAGATGGGATATCTCACAGAACGAGTCGGAGGGACGTTCGCTTCCCACAAGTTCGATCTGGGCTCTTACCGTATGTTGCTCGTCCCGGAAACAGCTCTCTTGAACAAAAACGAGATTGAAGAAATTCGCGAATATGTCCGGCAGGGTGGAACTCTGCTTGCTTTCGGTCACGCTTCGCTGTTCGACCCTGACGGCCATCCGAGGAAGAACTTTGGTCTCTCCGACGTTTTCGGGGCTGATTATGCGGGATCCTTGCCGGGATACAAGCTACTGGCCTTCGAGCCGGGGTCGGAGCTGGCTTCGGGACTCTCATTAAATCCCGGCGCGCTGGCCGTAAGATACAGCACTGGAAGGGTACTCGCACGATGGAAGTATGCCGGCAATACTCCGGCGATCATCGAAAATATCTTTGGAAAGGGCAAGTGTATTTACGTTAGCGCTGAGGAAACGGCCATTGGGGAAGGAAGGGCGCTTCTTGAGGAATTAGTCGGCCGGCTCATCGGCACACCAGCCTTCACTGTTCAAGGCTCTCGCCATTACGTCCTCATGGTGAATCGCAAGAACAAAGACCTGCTGTGCTACCTTCTTAACAGGGATACTCCCGCGCCAACCTACGTCGGCGGCCGCCGGTCGGAGGCGGCCGCGCTTCCCCGCCTTTCGACGCGGGAACCCGTGCGCTTGATCATCAATACATCCATTATCAGTGGAATTAAATCCGCTCACCCCATTCCTTCAAAGGGGGCCTTACTCGTTAGCCGTCGAAAGGGTTCCGTTGAACTGTACTTCAACGCCTCTCCTTCAGTTACCACCCTTCGTCTGACACCAGAGTAACCGGGGCCCGTCAACCGGTTGAATTGCTCGATATTCAGTGGGGAGAAGCATGGCAAGGAACTCAGCCCAACGAGTCACCGCAGTTTCTTCGCGATACAGGCGTGAAGAAGCGAGCACCTGAAATAGCAAATCACCAAAGGCTCAGTGGCTTTCTCAACTGTAGGGACGACATCGACAAATGAATCCTTCATTCGAACACGACGATCACGTGGGGTCCTACCTCGGGAACCATGATCACCTGGAATTCCCCGCTTCTCTCCACGCGAAGAGGTTGACGGGCTGGCCAGACCTTTGTGGCTCTGGGGCCGGCTCCCGTAGTCGTGGCAATGCTCACCTCAACGTCACACGCGGCGAGGTCATTCGCCCAGTTCACCAGGTGTAGTACGTGACGGCGCTGAGCGGGTTGTGAGTTTACGCCTGCCCAGAGTTTTTCTGATCCTCTCAACTTCCAGGGTGCATTGGGAGCGAGGTCATGAACCATGGCATTAACAAAATATCCGGCCCAGCGGACTCCTCCATCCTGGCCCATTTGCCAGGATGAGCGCGCGAAGATTGAGCCACAAATGTAGACGCATTTCCCTTTACCAAACGCACTGACCTGGAGCGCCGCCCGATGGGAGGCACGGCCTGGAGAATTCGCTACGGCCCCGGCGTCTTCGATTAACACCGCCGTAGGTTTCCCGTGAGTGGCACAGACGTAGGTGGAATCTCCGGGGAGAATCAGCGCGGTGCCGGGCAGGGAGTGAAGAATGGGATGGGAAGATCCCGCAGGGTTGATATAAACCGGCTTCTTGTTGTCTCCGGTCTGGATGGCATTTGAAGGAGTTTCATCAATGCGGACGCCCAGCACATCACCCAAAGCGAAATCGTTCCGCGGATTTCCGCTCTCGTCAAAAAGTGAGCTTTCTGCCGTTGCGATCAGAGTGCCGCCGGCTTCCACATAATGCCTGACGGCGGCAACCTGCCCGTCGCTCATACAGCCGGTATTCGCAAGAACGATCATGGCGTAGGGCTCAAGAAAGCCCGGCTTCAAGTTCCAATCCGCAATCACATCGTGCTGGATGTGCAGCGCATCCAGCATCTTAAGGGCTCCCAGCATGTCATCGGCATGGCAGCTCTGGTCCGATCGACCCCGGTAAAACATGGTCGGTTCGCTGCTCACCACACCCACATACTTCAGCGGGTGCGCGCCTTCCACATACGGCATCTTCTCCTGGACTTCCTTGAAAATGGCTCCCCAGTGATCTAAGAAGTATCGATCGGGTTCACCGTTGACTGAAGTCCGGTCGTAGCGATACGGCATGCCGCCGATAGCGAGGGCCCGGCCAACTCTAGCCCTCATTTCATTGGGGTCAAACGGATCAAGAACTGAAAAGGAATTATTAAAAGTCACTCGAAAAGGCCTGGGATGGGAAATGCCTCTGGTCCAATCAGCATATTCGCCGGCACTCCCCGCCTCGGTGAACACGTAGTCTGTGTGTGGATTCAGGTGCGGAGGCTCAGGGACGAAGCTTCCTATCTCAATGCGGCCGGGCATGGCGATATTCGGTCCGGGACCGTTGAAAGTGACCTCGACCCGGGCATCCCGTTCTTTTACAGCATTGCGAAGCGACTGCCAAATGTGGTCAATCTGTTTGATCTCCCAGCGGAATGTCGCCCTCCAGTCCGGATCATTCTCGAGCGATGCCGGGTAGTCGCGTTGCATGTCCTGCTTGAACTTCTCTACCGTGTATTGAGACTGACCGTATTTGAGAAAGGTGATGCCATCCGCAAAGAACCCATCCGCCCCGTAAGACGGAATGAGTTCTCGAATCACCTCGATGTACCAATCCAGCGCAGGCGAATTCAGATCCGGATTGTATCCCCCAAAGAACGCTGTAAATAGAGTGCCATCGGGATTGCGGATCCCCCAATCGGGATGTTGATGGATCAGGTAGTCTGCCCACATCGTCGGGACATAAAGCTCCATCGCCAATCCCTTTTCGTGACCTAGCCGGATCATTTCCCGGGTGTAGTCGAATTGCAGCGAGGGGTGCCGCGTACCCGCCTTGCTGTCATAGAACATGTAACCGGATATCGACATGCAGAAAACCTGCAAAGCGTCTGCGTCGATTTCGAGAAGATCCTGGATCTGCCGCTGCGCACGAATATTTGCGTAGTCGGAGAGCGGTTTTACGTGGTCCACGAGCTTATCGACCCAATTAAAATCAAAACAATACTGGCGGTACGCATTGGCGAGCGTTGGCCGAAGCGGTTCGCTGCCGTGCAAGGTCTCGTGGCCCTCCCCCCCTGCAGCAGCAGCCCTCTGGGGGGTGGCGGCGTTGATCAGGGCCATTCCTGACAATGCGAGTCCTGACAACTTTGAGAATTCCCTGCGGTTCATGAGCGATTCCTCTTTTCGTGGGATGACTTTTCATCTTGGCTATGCCAATAGCTTTCACCAGGGGTTTTCCGATGCGCTGGATCCATTCAAGTGCAGCGAGCAGAAAGCCTTGTTCGTCACGTCAAAGAATTTCGACCTCCAAGCTCAGCACAGAATGCACCGTAACGTCGGGCAATTCGATCTCAACGAAACCGGTGGACCGCTGCAATTTGAGTTGCTGTTGCGCCGGATAGATCTGTCTGCAGGCTGTAGGCCGGAAATGGGAGGCGTTGACGATAAGCTTGCCCCCCTTCACCGGATTCACGGCGCCTTTCAGCAGGGGAACTGTCCGATTAATCTGCTGGATGACAATCCGTCGCCCTGAACGCTTCCTGTAAAAGGTGGTTCCTACGCTCTGGCGTTCGTCCAACTCAACGCGAAGGGGCGGGGATTTTAAATTTGAAGTCAGCAACCGGTAGTTAAACTCCAAAGGCCACTCAAAGCCCTTGTCAATCATTCCATACAGGTTAAAGGAAGAGTACAGAACCTTTCCCTTCCCATCATTGTTTTCCAGCAGTGCTGGGAAATTCGTCTCCTTTCCTGGCGGAGGAGGTTCCCAGTTCACCCAGTCCTCATCATTCTCGTCCGTGTCCTTCCTCCAAACCACTACCGGGAGTATGTGCGTGGCGAGGACGCGAGTTCCCGGGCGTGGCTTGACGACAACGAATGGAGCCTCAACCACAAGGTTTGTGTCAGGCAAGTGGTTCCAGAACGGATCATTGTTTCGCCTCAGGTAACTTCCCCAGAAGTTACCTAAATAACTCTTGTCTACGCGAACGAAATCACATCCGATGAGTTCAGCCAGCGCGAAGTTGGAACGCTCCTGACCGTCCCCCTGCTTCGTTCCTGTCATTCCGGTGACGATGAGCAGTCCACCATCGCGCACGTACTGCGTGACGTTTTGAACGTCTTCTTCCGAAAGGCAGGTCACTTCGGGCAGGACAACCGCCTGATAGGCCTTAAGGTGACTAAGATCCAGCCTCCAATCCGGAAGAACATCAGAAGGAAACTGAGAATTTACACCCGCCTCCATGGCCCCTCGCAGGGCAGGGCGCAGATCCACCCGGTCGTTGAACCGGCTCTTTTCACTGTAGATAATTCCAACACACGGCACCGAATCACGGTCAACCAGGTAAGGCTGTACCTTTTCAATGGCCTTGTACGCCGTACCCATTTCGTGGAACCAGAGCGGATCGAGCGTGCCATCCGGGTGCATCGTTTCCGAGTACATGAACACCCGGCAGTTTTGGGAAGCGATCATGGCTGACTCAATTTCAAATATCGAGGCGGGAGAAGGATCATACACCGGCGCAACGGATCCGGGACCAATTTCGGGCAGCTTGCCGGTGCCTCGCGCAAACATCGCGGACAAGTAATTTCCCGCCCAGGGCTCGGCGAAAGTGTAATCAAGAAGTTCCAGAAGTTCCCGGCGAAAACTAAGATGCCCTCCATTCACCGTGATGGCGGCTTTCGATCCGAGACCCCGCACGGTTCCAATGAGTTCCTTCATAAAGGAAAGCTGCGTTGTCTGATAAAGAAACTGGTCGATTTCCTGCCATTGACGCTCCCTGGCCCCGTCCCTCGGAATTTCGTGCCCGAAGCGCGCAAGGTAAAGCCTTTCGCAGTATTTGCAGTAACAGAGCGGCTGACCGAGAATGTCGATGAAAATCCCGTCGGGGTTATAGCCCTTGACAATCTCAGTTAACTGGGTGAAAACATACTGCCGGTAAGGGGTGTTGACGCAAGTCCAGTGCCATTGACCCCAGGAGTGAGCGCCTTCACTCCTTTCCACCCGGCGGTTTTTCCCCTCCTCATCGCGCAGTGCCCAATCCGGATGATTAATCACGGCCCAGTCATCGAATCCAATACAGTAATAAGCATGAAAGGCGATGCCTTTCTGCCGCAAGCGTTCGCTGATGGCCTTTACAAAGTCAATTTTGAGGCCGGGGTGCATGTGGCCCACTTTTGTCGGGTAATAGGCCTCACCGTGGTGGCCCTTGCAGAAGACCCAATCGTGATCAAGATCGGCGGCTTGGTAAAGATGAACCCATTGTTCAGGGTCGAATTTGCTATAGGTCATTGCGGGTGGATCGGGAGAGTGGTGGTCGACAATGTAGCCGCGGTATTGATTTTCCAGGCTCGGTGGGTTTGGGAGCAGATCAGCGCCGTCCCGCGCGGAATGCGGAGGCTCGACCGCAAAAGGCGTCTTCGATAGGTTCGATAGGAGCGGGGAGACTAGACCAAGTTTCAACAGTGCGGAGCTGAAATTTCGACGATTCATAGTCGTCCTTTCGTGGGCCGGATTCCATACACACAAGGAACGGCCTTGACTTCCTCTTGTTGCTGTTCGGAGGAGTGTTTGCCAAAGTCCCTGCTTCCACTCCACAAACGCCTGATTCCTGATGGGCGCGCCTCTTGCCAGCGGAGCTGCACCATACCTATTCCAACAGAATTGTGAGATTGGGATTCGGATAGATCTGGAAACTCCTCCAAATTCCATCGTCCGATAATTTAAGAACCCGATCGTCCGGAACTGTTGTAGCCCTTTGAAATGGGATCTCGCGTGTATTGAAATGCAGCCGGCTGTATGCGGGTCGGTAACGGTCCATCGGTCCTCCACGCCAGGAAAGATCATCAGTAACCTGTACGGCATAGCGCTTCTGTAGCCGCCGAATCGATACCCGGTAGCGTCGCGGTCCGTCAGTTCTCCACAGTGGTTCGCCAACAACCTGTTTCCACAAGTATTCAAGGACACCGGCAATTTCAAACAGCCCAGACTCGATTCCACAGTAAAGGAACGCCGCTCTGGACCCGCTCCGATTGCTGAGAAGCAGAGGAAAAGAACCCTCTACGGCCGCTTTTGCCCACAGTAGAACTTGAGCTGACCTGGGGCGGGTGAAGATGACCGGCGGCTTAACTGGAGTGGATTTCCCCCTCCACTGGAAGTCGATGCCTCTGTTTTCCGCAGGCTCAAGGTATCCTGCACTGACAACTCCAAACAGGTCAGCAACCCCAGGGGATTCTTCGCTTCTCCCCAAACATGCCCCCCGTCCAAAAGCCAGAATATTTCCTCCCCGGTCCCAAAAGTTGAGAACTTTCAACCGGTCATGGTTGGTCAAACTTACCCGGTCAGGAAGAATCAGGGCCCGCACGCCAGAGGGAATTTCCATCCACGTCTGTAGGTGTGCACAATTCAAAAGCCGGCAGGGTGAGTAGCCAGCGGTGCGAAGACTGCTTTCAAGCCTGGTCACTTCCTGATCATAACTTTCAGATCCACCGGGCCAGCTTAAGTCGCCCGCATCGGCCGTCCCGAGTACAATCCCAACATCGTAAAAAGCCATCGAATCCTTGATGTATTCTCGCCGCTCCCGCAACCATGCCCCGACTTCCTCCAGCAACTCCATCGTCCCTTTGTCAGTCGTCCCGTTGTGATCTAAAGTTACGGCAGAGTAAAGATTGACTGCCCCACCCAGTACCGTAGCCGCCACGCGATCAATCTGGTCTTCGCTTTTCGCAGTTTTTACAGGGCCGGTTCCCAAAGGAGTGAACCAATCATCGGAAACGAGATAGCCGGCTTCCGCAGGCTTTTCAAACTGTGAAAGGACAGGAACTCGTTCTTGTTGCAAATCATCGGTGTGCATTTCCTGGCTAAAATAATCGACTGCACCTGCCATACCGATGGCCAGCCTTGGTCCTGAACCTAATGGATCGTAAGCACCGTTGTAGGTAACGACTGCAGGGGGTTGAAGCCTTCTCACGGTGGCGGCGACCTCCTGCGTCCAGTGGACAATGGAATCGACACCAAACATTCGCCTTTCCGCGGCAGATGCCTCCTCCATAGACTTACCGTATTGCTTCCGAAAGGCCGCTTGGGTCCACGGGTCGTAGGAAATGGTCGGGTAGTTGGGAACGTCAAGCCACAGGCCGTCAACTCCGTAGTCAACAAAGAGTTCGTGGATCTGCTCCAGCGCCTTCTCACGGAACGGAGAATAAATACTCTGCAAATTGGCTGGCCAGAACGGCGAGAATACAAGGGGTTCGCCCCTTTGATCCTTGCACGCCCATCGTGAAAATTCCGGGTTCCCGTCGTAAAAAGTATTGAAGTAGATGATCAACTTTAGTCCTGCCCGCTTGCATTCAGGGGCGAGGTCAGCCAGGAAATCTCTTGACGTCCTAAAGGAGGTCGTCCGAGTCTTGTGGAAGACGAGACCGTCAATCCATTTGTCATACCAGATGATCTCCACCATGCCTGCGGCTTTAACTTGGCTGGCGAGCTTTTGGGCGTCAAACTCCCTTCCAATGCTTTGCGCCCACTGCTCCAGAGCATAGTTGCGATGCTCTGGATCCTTAATGAATCCCACCATGAGGGATAGTTGTGGGGCACGGTAGAAATCCGCCGTATGCCCAATTCCCTCAGCGGTGTGGGCTTCCACGATTTTGCCGCCCAGACCTGGACTCCCGTGGGCCCCGCCCGGCAAAAGGAGAGTCCTCCCGATGAAGCGATTCTCCTTGCTCCGAGATCTCTGGGCTGGCAAAATCATTGGCATCCCGCCCAGTAGTCCTAAACACTCGCGACGGCTCCACTTCATGGCTTGCTCATACCTCCGGAGGTCATTCTCTTCTTTTGCGCTTTGATGTGAACGTGCGGTGCGGCCAAGAACTGATGAACAATCGGATCGCGCTTGTTCGGCGAACTGCATCGCGCCATTGCACAAGGGCGTTCTTGACGGCAAGCGTCCGACGAATTATGGATCTTCGTTCCTCTTTCTCCCCGCGAATCTAGTATCAAATTGCTGGCTCATTGTCAATGCGTAATTTTATGTATAAAATGTTATTTTGTAAGTGCAGAGGCTCGTAGGAGGACGTCTTCATCCCCCAAAACGGTGATACCGGTTCTTCCAGACCGGATGAGGCACTTCTGCAGTGTTGAACAGTTCGTAGCCTCCCAGTCAGGTGACTCAGGTTCGTGGCGGGAGGGTGAGAAAGGAGGTGGTCGTGAAAATCAGTTCTATTGAGGTCCGGGTCTGCAAGAACAACCGTTTAGCCATGGAAGATTCAGAGATGCGCGTCGGAGGCCGGTCGAGTTTTGATTTTCTCGTCGTCACGGTGAAGACCAACGAAGGCGTGGAGTCCACTTCGTTCGGTTTTGCGGGCCGGGGAGCCGAGATGGCCGGCCAAATTGCCATATCCGCCCTCAAGCCCTTCTTTTTGGGCAAGGATCCGCTGGCAAGGGAAAAGCATTGGCAAGAATTCCGTATGTACGACCGCTGGTGGAACCACGTACCAATCTATTCCTATGGTCCTTTTGATATTTGCCTTTGGGACATTGGGGCCAAGCTTGCGGGTCAGCCACTCTACAGATATTTAGGTGAGTTCCGGAACCGGGTCCCCGTCTACGCGAGTTCGTTTGTGTTGCCTACGCCAGACGACTACGCTCGACAAGCCATTGAGGTGAAGAAGCAGAACTGGCACGCCTACAAACTCCACCCACCCGGAAGGCTTGAGTTTGATCTCGAGGCTTATCGTGCCTGCCGGGAGGCGGTGGGCCCGGAATTCAAGCTCATGGCTGACCCCGTGGCCGCTTATAACCATCAGCAGGCTCTCCGCACCGGCCGGGAGCTCGAACGTCTGAATTTTTACTGGTTTGAGGAGCCGCTTTTCGACGTTGACTTCAAGGGGCTCAGAGATCTGCGAGAGAAACTTGACATCCCCATCTGCGGCACTGAAGTGCTGCCAGGCCAGCATTACTCGACGGCTGAATGCATCACCAGCGGCGTGGTCGATATCGTCCGCACCGATGTCTCCTGGAAAGGAGGCATCACGCCGGTTATGAAGACCGCCCATCTTGCTGAGTCTTTCGGGCTGCAGTGTGAGTTGCACACCGCCATTTATCATCCCTTGGAGATCGTCAATCTGCACTGCTGCTGTGCGATTGCCAATTGCGAATTCTTCGAACTGCTCTATCCGCTTTCGTATATGGACTTCGGGATGAAAAACAAGATCAATATCGACAGTGAAGGGTATGCGCATCCGCCCGAAGGACCTGGGATTGGAGTGGATTTTGACTGGGATCTTATCGACAACTGCACGGTCCAGCGATTGTAGGAGAACAAGCGAAAGCGGACCGTTTCGTTCCCCTTGTGGGTTCGTGACTTTGGAGGACCAAGGTGGTTAGCTGATTTTCAACAACCAGCGAACCGCATTTTTCTGAATCTTGAAATACTCCGGCTGCCACATGGCATGGATATTGTGACCGACGGCAGTAAAGACAACACGCCCTTTTCCATATTCGTGCGCCCACCCGCTAATCGATTCAGTTCCAAGATTTTCGTAAGTTAGACCGTCGATATTCTCCGCGCGCAGAATGATATTCTTCGGATCTTTGTCGTAGGTTACGTAATGCTGTTCATCGTTCACCATGAAGTCTTGAATGCCTTGCGTGATCGGGTGATCTTTGTTAACGATCCGTACCTTGAAGGGACGTTGAGGCGGATGCCCTATATAGGCCCCGCCCATCACCTCTCTGTAATTCTTTGAGGAAAGGGAAACGTGGCTATTGTTGTGCAGCGAGTAGAAGCCGTTTCCGGCCGCGACAAAGTCCTTAACCGCTTCCCCTTGCTCTTCCGTAATCCAGTTCTTAGGCGTTTCCTTGGGAAAATCGCCGCGATTCTCCAGGTCTTGCTCGTACGGGTATGAGTCCGGCCCCAAATAGCCGCCTGGCCATATCATTCCATCCCGAAAACAGACAAAGAGCTGATAGTCTTTGAGCGAGCCTCGTGATAAATGGTCGTAGTTCGTTGTGTAGTCCACCGGGAGGCCCAACTTGTTAAAAAGCTGATCCAGACTGACGCGAATGTAATCCGAATTGTGATACCGGTCCCCAATCAAGGCGAGTACACGGGGAGGCCTATCGTTGCTTTCGGGTTGCGAAGTGAAAGCTTGAGAAGCGCTCTGCGCTTCGGAGCCACCCAGCGCCCCCAATGCAGCGACCGTTCCCATACTCTGTAGGAGATTCCTTCGCGACAATCTGCTTGCCTGTTCCATGCTCGAACTCAACCTCCTGGATTTTCCGCATTCGCCAGTGACAGCAAGGTACCGATCGTGGGTTTGGCGACTTCGGCGGTTCTGGTAGTTGAAAAAGCTTTAGATGCTCTGAAGCTTGCTCAATTCGATGAGACGTATTGGACAAAGCTGCGGACAACGAATTCCATCGAAAGATCGACCAGGGAAATTGCCGCGTCGAGCCGCGTTCCAGCCATCCGGCGACTGCTTCACTCGACGGTGTTGTAGTACCTGACGGAATACGCTGAGCAATGGTTTTCCATTAGCGGCCATACCTGTTGGTGAACGTCAGTGGCCACCCACTTCTGTTGCAATGGCTGGCTATCAAACGCAATGCTGAGCCGGTAATCGCCGTCTTCACTGGGGCGTAACAAGTTCATGGCGCTGAACCCTTCCTGCCGGGAAATAGCCGGACGGAAGGTCTCCACATATGTTTTCTCCAGTGCATGCTGGAGGCCCGGTTTGATTTCCATTTCAACGTGTAGCACGAACATGGTCACCTCACGAAGAAAGCTTGAACACGTCGATTGCCGTTGCGCCGGTTACCTGAGCGTATACGCGTGGCTCCAGATCGAGCGCTTTGTATTTCGCAATCTCCACCGGGACGTTGCTTGGCAGGTCCGCGCCCATCATCACCCGCTCCGGTCCGAGGGTCGAGATCATCCACCGAATATCTTCTCCGATGCACCAGGACGTTTCGAGGTAGAGATTACCACACACGGAAGCGGCTACCTGGGCCTCAGCCGAGAAGACCCCGAATCCGGCGTGTGCAAGGACAATTTTCAGCCGGGGATACTTTTGGGCCGCCGGAATGCACAGCGAGGGCAGCGCGAACGGGATGCCAGGACCCGTATGGACCATCACTGGAATTCCCAGATCGTGCCCCGTTGCGAACACGAAATCGCCATCTTCGGTGAGCGGGTTTACGCCGTGGCCTATCGTGTGCAGTTTGACGCCGACAAAATGCAAATCTTTGATGCAACGTTCCACTTCTCGCCGATACGCATCATGATCCCCGTGCGGGCTGACGCTCGCAAGCCCAAAGAAACGGCCGGGATGTTTCTGGCACAGTTCTGCGATACGATCGTGAGTCTTGGCGGCCTCCTTGGCGCCAGGATACGGTTGTACAATCGTGGCATCAATCCCGCTTTGGTCCATGCGGCGGATTAATTCCTCCTCCGTGCTGACCAGATCGAAGACGCAGCATTCGCCAAGGTGGGCATGCGCGTCAATCACCTTCAATGTCCTGGCCATCAAGCATCTCCTTCAAGCTAGCGCGGCTGTCTACCGTCTCTTTCCGATACATCATCCTTTGTCGTGTACACCCTTGTCAAACCCGTTCTGGAGTTAATTGATCTCCGAGTGGAAGGGTGGAGATCAATGCATCGCGACCTGTAATAAGGCGCCGCCTGCCTCCACCCGGTGTGCGCACCGGCACGCCCCTTCTTTTCCCGGAGGAGGAAGCTGAGAGAGAATCCAGAATTTTCCTTCTCCATCCGGTTCGCTCGCGGAGCACCCGCAGTCGCCACCTTACGTCCTCATGTATGGCTGAACTCAGTGCAGCGGCATGGGGTAAGGTGGGAGTTCGTGTGGGAATCCAATCAGCAGATGTTCGGTCCTGCAGCCAAAGTAGAATCCCCTTTCGAGATTCGCGGTACGCCTCCCTGCCGCTCCGGGTTAAATCTGGGTCACGCGTTTGAAAGAACCGGCTGCAGAGAAGCCAGACAGGGCCGCATCCGATTTCGTTGATGAATTGGTTTGAAGTGAAGGACGTCAAGCAAGCCGGTTAAGCCGGAGACGGAGTGTAATATAGTAGGCGAGGTTTTATGGGACGAAGAACTGCTTCAACACACGTTGCCCGCTGCGCCCGGATGTTTTCAGCGCTGGGGACCGAGTCCCGGTTGGAAGTAGTGCGGCTTCTGCTGTCAGCACACCCTCATGCGATGATTGCCAGCGACATCAAGACGGAGCTCAGGTTTCCAAACTCGATGCTGTGCCATTATCTCGATAAGCTAAAGAACCATAACTTGGTGAACGTTCGCCGCGAGGGAACATTTCTTTGATACACCGCAAACGACGAGATGCTGCCGGAATTGCAGGCGTTCCTCTACCAGGAATGCTGCACGCGGAGCAAGGTAGACCAGCCTGTGACCGTCCGCCTGTCCAGCAAGTAGGCCCAAAGCCCTCCTGGGTGCGAGAACATACGATGGGGTCGGCTTCGCGGTAAAATCAACTCCAGGCCGTGCGCGCCGGCGATCTGCCAGGCCAGCACACTCCAAGGTTGCTTTAGCCATCGCACGTTGCCCACTGGATCGGAAATCTCCATTCCCTTCTCAACATCGAGCTTGTCAAAGGGTAGCGCGGCCACCCTTGTTGCATTGGAATTTACGCTATTGAAAAGGGTTGACACCGGTCAAGCGCCGCAAGAAAATTTGAATGATGCGTCTTTCCCGGGTTGTGACAATCACGGTTGGCGCGGTGTTGCTGGGCGCTGCAATGGGAGCCGGGCAGTTCCCGCGGCAGGGCCCCAAACCCTCGACGTGGCATCCTCCTGCCGCATATCATCCCTCAGCAAAGACGGCGGTGGATATCGGGAACTTTTATCTGAGGCGTAAAGAATATCGCGGGGCTTTGAGCCGTTTCAAGGAAGCGGTGAAGATTGATCCTGACTATGCGCCCGCCTATCTCGGGTTGGGAAAAGCTTATGACAAGATGGGTTTCAAACGGGACGCGCTCAAGGACTACCAGAAATACTTGGACAATCTCGATTCAGAAAAACAAGCCGACCGGGCGCGCAACGTTCACCGCGCCATGAGGCGCCTGCAACGGCAAATTGCCGGGGAAACGGCGGCGCGGATCAAGCGTGGGTACAAGCCCAAGCCGGCCCCGCAATCCGACTGATTCAGTCACCCGCGTCTTCGAGCGGCGTATCCAGAAAGCTTTTCAGAATCTCCGCCGCCTGTTCGGCGTCCCCTTCCCGCACCAATAAGTTCAGCACATTGACGCCGGGAAGCACGGATGCGGAGCCTTCACCGGGTAACATGCAGGGGATGCCCTCCGCTTGCAGGAAATTCTTGACCAAATCGGCTTCCAATGCCGCCCGGGGGCCGCTGAAGCTGCGCACCGTCACCAAGCGTTGGTTGTCAGGAGTGCTTGCGGGCTTCGGGCTCAGATCATCCTTTGATCCACGCGCTACCACCTCAGTCCCACAAACCGGACAGTGTCCAGCCCCATCGGGAAGTCCGTTTCCACACTTTGGACATGAAGCCATCACCCACCTCCCTCCCTGGGTTCCAGCAACAATTGGGCCGCTGGCCACGGCCTGCGAAACGCACAACACCCGCTCTCCCCGCCGTGGCCGTTTCGAATTCCGCGACGCATCCGCCCTTTTCATCGTGGCTGGCGGCGATACAGCCAGTAAGACGTTACATGATTCTAAACTACCAGGCAACGGATGCGTTGAATTTCATTAAGCGCAAAATAATCAAGCCGGGCGGGGTCGCGTGTTGCTGGCTGTGCCAAGCCCTGGGAATCCGTGGCGCGGCAAGCCAGGGTCACCAGTCCTTGCTCGCGCAGAACAAGCTCTGTCCGCCAGACCCGCCAGGAACAGGTTTCAGCCGCGTCCATTTGAGCTTCGCTCCATGTCGAGCCGCCATCGGCGCTTACCTCGACCTTGGAAATGCCGTTTCCGGACCACGCCACGCCGGAAAGTTCCACCTTCCCCGCGTTCAGCATGGCTCCTTTCAGAGGAGACACGATGACCGATTTCACCTGAACCGGCGGGAGCTGCCGGCGGATGGTGTGCCCGCCGGGACCTCGCCAGAGTTCAAGATAATCATTATCGGTTGAGGCGAGCGGTTCCTTAACCACTTGGATCCAGCTCAGCCACTTCACCCAATCCATGCCGTACCAGCCCGGGAGTGCGGCGCGGTAAGGGAGGCCGTGAGTCTTATCCAACAACCGCCCGTTCAGCCGGTCTATCAGCAGGCCGCAACCCATCACCCGGTCCAGCGGAACGCCTCGAACGTAGCCATCCGCGCCGTAAAAGTTGACCCAAGCGGCTTCCTTTTCGGGTTGAGCGATGCGGAGGACGTCCGCCAGCCGCCAACCTTCCCATACTCCATTCGACATCAGCCCGCGTGGTCCACCGCCGTTCCCGGCGCTCTCCAGAACTGCCGTGACTTTGGCCGGTGTTAACGTGATGAGCCGCTCGATGCCGATGCTATAGGGATGGGCCACGTCGCCATCGATGGGGAG
The DNA here is from genome assembly GCA_035531475.1 of Terriglobia bacterium. Lineage (GTDB taxonomy): Bacteria > Acidobacteriota > Terriglobia > UBA7540 > UBA7540 > CALCEB01. The sequence continues at coordinate 2,918 of DATKST010000040.1, read as the reverse complement.
CTCTGCCGGCGGCGGAAGGACGGGGAGGCTGAAATGATTGTAAATTGTGAAATCGTCGAATGAGGTTACCGGCTCAACGTGTCCTGCAAAATCGGTTTCGATGATGAGCGGGTCATTGGATATCAGGTGGCGAGCGGCAAACAGAGAAGAGGGACACAGGGCAGTGGCCAGGCCCGTGAGCTCCAAAAATTGCCTTCTGCGCATCGTCCGCATTCTATCTCTTGCTGAAGCCTTCAGCAAATGCCCCCGGGACGGCGGCGCTACCCTGTTCACTCAATGAATGGATGCTCCGCTAGCTCTTGGGACCCGAGAACTGAACCTTGGGCACTTGGCGGGCCGACTCACTTGCTTTGAAATAAGCGTCATTACGCTGGAAGCCGGCCCAGCCGGCGAAGATGTTATTAGGGAACAAACCAATGAAAGTGTTGTAATCCTGCAATGTCAGATTGTAGCGGCGCCGCTCCACCGCGATGCGGTTTTCGGTGCCGGCCAATTCATCCTGCAGTTGCAGGAAATTTTCATTGGATTTCAACTGGGGATAATTTTCAACCACCATCAGCAGCCTCCCCAACGCGCCATCGAGCTGGCCGTTCGCGGCGATGCGCTCCGATGGGGTGTGGGCGCCAAGCAGTGCGGCGCGGGCATTGGCAATGTTGGTAAAGACGGTCACTTCCTGTGCGGCGTAGCCCTTCACCGTTTCCACCAGGTTGGGGATCAGGTCAGCGCGGCGCTGCAGCACCACATCCACCTGCGACCACGACTGATTCATCGCCTCGCGCTTGCGCACCATGTTGTTCCGGGCGCTCACGTACATGCTGGCAAAGATAATCACCACCAGCAGGATGACGCCCACAACCACCAACAGCTTCTTCATGGTTCATTCCTCCCAAAAGATCGTGATTTCTGATTCATAGGCCGCAGTCGGAGGCTGGCATGGCGGCTTACTGGAACCGGCGGTCAATCTCCTCGGTCGCCCGCGTGATAGCTTCGAGGTAATTTCCAAAGACGGCTTCGACCGTTACTTCGCGGCCCCGGATTTTTCCCTCACGGACGCTAAGAATGGTTACGAAGGCTGCTGGATCAAATTCCAGCAGCGAAGAGAGCTGCTGGGTGATCCCGATCCGCGACTTCGCGGGTTTCTCTCCCAGCGCGATCAAGGCGTGGCGGAAGAGAGTGGCGAAGGTGGAGATCGATCCGGTCATCAGGCCCAGCACGGCTTTCGCATCGCCTGCCGCACCCACGTAGGATTCGCGCAGGCGAATCAGATTCTGCCGCAGCTCGCGCTCCACTTGGTGACGGTGCAAGGTCATGGGAACCGTAAGCGCCGGAAATGGGTCCGTGCCGAACAACATGCGGTGGCCGGCTTGAATGTCCAGCAGCTCAATGGTGAACACGTCCGCCGAACGCCGCAGCTCCTCCAGAGTCAACAGGTGGGGCGCCGGATGGCCTTTCTTCATCCACCAGCGGGTGGGCGCCGCCAAGCGCACCAGATCGGCGGCCTCCATCCGGGCAAGAAGGCAAAGTATGTTCAAGTCCGAATGCTGAGGATGAAACTCGCCCTCTGCCGCCGAACCGTAAAGCACCATAGAGCTCAGATTGGAACCGGCTGCGGACTTGAGCCGGTCTACCAACTCATTCAATTCTTTTTCCATGGTCTCCGTTTGCATCGCTTTTTCAAGAACGGTCAATTTTCGGTAGTGGGTTGGTTTGCTGTAGCGGCGGTCAGAGACCGCCGGAAATTGTTGAAGAATGAAGTTCGGCGGTCGGAGACCGCCGCTACAGCAGCGAAAATGTACCACTACCCAATTTCCGTCAACCCATTGTCAGCAACAAGGGCAAACCGCCTTAGCCTGGATTGGAATGCTGGCGGTTTGTGTCTGCACCATTTTTATGTGGCAGCCTTGAAAGCAAGGGGGTGTGGGCCGCGGACGCAGCAAAGGTTACCAGCTTCCACTTGCTCCGCCGCCCCCGGACATACCGCCTCCAAACCCACCAAAGCCGCCTCCACCACCTCCCCCACCGAAGCCTCCAAACCCGCCACCCCAAGGCCCAATCCAGGGCCCGCTCCGCCCTGCACCCCGGCGCTGCTGCGTTCCGAAGAGCAATGGGCCGAAGAGTCCAAAACCTCCGAAGCCAAGCATGGCGAGGGTGAATAGGATGGCGATCGGACTAAAACCCGGATTCTCCCTATGTGAACTGCGCGGCGCGAGCGCTGGCGCGGAAGCGAGTGTAACATGGCTGTCCGCAGCGATCACCTGGGCGATTTGGGTAGTGATGTAGAGCAGGCCGCCTGAGTAATCATTGCGGCGAAGGTCCGGGATCATCGCCCGGCCAAAATCACCCACTTTCCCGTCCGGCAAAATCGGCTCCAGCCCGTACCCTACCTCCACCCGGTATTTCCGGTCGGAGGGCGAGACCAGAATTAAAACCCCACGATCGCTTTTCTTGTTGCCAATCCCCCATGCGGTGAACAGATTGTTGGCGTAGCCATCGATGGTGTCCCCATTCAACGACCGGATGGTGACGACGGCGATCTGGGCGTGCGCTTTCTGGTCAACTTCCGTGCAAAGAGCCTCAAGTTGCGTGCGCGTCCCGGAGCTGATGACTCCAGCGAAGTCATTCACGTAGCCCGCCGGCTTGAGGCTAGAGATTTTTTGAGCCAACGCTGCCGCCGCCGCAAACACCATGGCGAACACCAGCAGGCACAGGACCCTCACGGCGGGATCCGTAAGTCTCGCGTTACGGCAAGTCGCGCATTTTCGTCCACGCTTCTTAGTGAGAAAGGCCATGGCTTACAAAGTTACCAGATAAGTCTTTGAAAGACATCTTACACTCATTAAAAGGTAGTGGCACAGTTTGCGGTAGCGGCGCTCTCTGAGCGCCGGAAACCGTTGAGGACCCAAGTTCCGCGCTCAGAG
>DATKST010000039.1:0-23821 GCA_035531475.1 Terriglobia bacterium | reverse complement strand
ATCCTGGCGGCGCTCGGAGTCCATCTCCCCAACATGCAAATGTAGCCAGACACTCGCGTCCCCCAATAACTTGCCAACTGCTTCACCGAGAAATACTTACCACCCAATCCCTCCCCTCCCCAGCGGGGAAGATCCGTCTGATGTCAGGTCATGAGACATGCCTCAACTGAACAGCATTGGAGCTAGCCCGGCTAAACTTCAAAAGATGTGCAGGCGAATGACAAGATATTTCTTCGGATTCTTCTTGAATTCGTCCAGAAACTCACGCAGGGACTGCGAGCTCGCAGCCAGGTTATTGTAAAGCGTCTTATCCGTGGACAACATGCCGATGGTTCCCTGCCCTTTCACCATGCGGTTGGTAAGGGTATTGAGATTTCCCGCCGAGTCATTCATGCGATTATAAAGCTGTTGGTCCGTCACTAGCTTCCCAAGCGTCCCCTGGCCTTGATTAACGTTATCGATCATCGTATTGCTCTTGGTGACCAAGGTCTGCAGATTGTCGTAAAGCGCGGGATCGTTAATCAGCTTGCCCAAGCTGCCCTTGCCATTCTGCGCGGTATCAAGAAGCAGATTGACGCGATCCAGTGTGGCGTTGAGCTTGTTGTAGGCGGTCTCATCCGTAAGGAGCTTGCCGAGGGTCCCATGCCCTTCGGAGAGATTGTTGGCAATTTGTTGCATAGACTCCGTAGCCCGGTTCATCCGGTTGTAGAGCTGCTGATCGTAAATCATCTTGCCGATGGAGCCTTGACCCGAAGAGATTTGGTGGGCCACGTCGCCCAGTTGAGTGCTGACGGCCCGCAGGTTCACCAGCACGTCGTTGGTGTTGGCCACGATTTGCTTGATATCCGCTCCCTCCTGGGTCCCAACTTGGCCGCCAGGCGGAATGATTGCCTTTCCGGGCGTGCCCCGGGTGATGTTGACGAAGCTTTCCCCCAGCAGCCCGGCGGTTTCAATGCTGGCAACCGAATCGGAGCGGATCTGGTCTTGATATTTGCGGGCGATCTTCAGGGTCACGTCCACGGCGTGATCCGGTTGAGTGGAATTGGTGATGATGAACTTGCTGACGTTTCCTACGGGAATGCCTGCGAGTTGCACCGCCGCCCCTCCGCGCAATCCCGAAGCGTCGGCGAAGTAGGCTTGAACGGTATACTTGCGGCTCAAAAAGCCAACCTGCCCGCCGATGAAGAAAATTCCGATGGCGAAGACGATCAGGCTAACCGCCACTGTCAATCCGACCCGGAGCTGCGCCCAGCTTATTGCTTTCTGATGAGCCATGTCTTTCGGTTCCTTTCCGGAGATTCAAGCTGCAATCGGTATGGAGTGTCACCTTGGCAAACCTTGTGGCCTGCTTCGCCGCCTCCCTGCCCGGAGGCGTGGCGAACGGAGGCTCGCTCTAGCCCGGGTGGTTCGAGAACCTTCTTAAGTGCCGCCATTCGTGATTACGGTGACGTATTTTTACAACGCTCTGCAATAACCCCTCACTCCCAGCCCCAATAGGCGTTAAAATAAGCGTTTGTGACCCCCCTAGCCGCGCTAGCGGCGATAGCATATGGCCCACGGCGATTAGCCGTGGGGTCGAGTTGCGAAACCCATCTCTGAAGCCCCGTTAGGGGCGACATTGTTCCCGCGCATGATGCCGCCCCTGACGGGGCTAGGAAGTCTGCGCTTTCCTCTTTTCCCACGGCTTGCGCCGTGGGCCACACGATGACGCCCGCCAAGGCGGGCTTTGCAACCGAACTTACAAAATGCTGCACTAAGCCCGGATGATTCACGAAATCTAATGCGCCCTGCGATCTCAAGAGATAAAGCGCCGCAGGTAAGGGTCCTGCGCATGGCTCAGCTCCCGCCACGAGCCTTGAAAGCAGATTCCGGCGTCCTTGAGGACGATAAACAGCATTCCCGCCGGCGATCCGGGCTTGCCATTCCGCGCCGCGGGCACCAAGCTGTGACTTTCCGGGGAATAGACGGCGTCATTCAGGATGATCGCGTCCTGAAGCCGCTGCGTTACCAGAATGGAGCTGACGTGCTGCGTGTCCCGGAGCTTGGCGATCAAAATGTTGATGGTGTGGGCAGTGACCGGGTCCAGACCGGCGGTCGCAGAATCGTAAAGCATGATGGACGGCTGGTTGATGATGGCCCGGGCGATGGAGACCCTCCGCCGCATTCCACCGGAGAGTTCAGACGGCATCTTGCCAATCGCTTCTTCCATTTCGACAAAGCTCAGCACCTCCCGCACCCGGCGCTCGATGGCGTCCTCGTCGTCGACGCCTTCCTCGCGCAGTGGATAGGCCGTGTTTTCGTAAACGGAAAGCGAATCGAACAAGGCGCCTTCTTGAAAGACCATGCCGATATTTTTCCGGAAAGGATTCAATTCTTGATCGGACAAAGGCGCCATATTCGTGCCGTTAATCAGGATTTCGCCGCCGTCCGGCTTCAGCAGTCCCAGCACCAACTTCAGCAAAACGGACTTGCCGGAGCCGGTGACTCCAAGCAGGGCCAAAGTGCTGCCTCGTTCAACTTTCAATGAAATATTCGACAATACCAGCTTATCGCCAAAGGAAAGTGAAACGCCGCGAAGTTCGATTGGAGGTTCGTTGGACACGAGGAAGTCAGTTCGCTCAAGGTGCTTCGGGTCTGAATCTTTCAACTGTGAAATGCTCGGCACAGTATTTCGAAAGTTCGCTGACGTATTTTGAACCCCCCTCACCCGGCGCTGCGCGCCACCCTCTCCCCCGTGGGGAGAGGGGTTATTGGATTATTGAAGCCTATTGTAAGAATACGTCACCGCAATTACAAATGGCAGTACTAAGCCTTAGCGATTAGCCCTCACGGCGCGGCCGGGAGCCCCAGGAACTTCATTCTAACGCGGTTGTCACAGACTGCGCCAGAAGCATATCGGCCGGTTAGGTTAGCCCAGATTATTCAAGAGTTTTTCTCGTGGACCGGAGCCCCTCACCCACCGCTGCGCGGTTCCCCCTCTCCCCGCTTACGGGGAGAGGGCGGACGCAGACTTACATCGTCCCGCTTGAATCTCCCCCTCTCCCCGCTTGCGGGGAGAAGGCGGACGCAGACTTACATCGTCCCGCTTGAATCTCTCCCTCTCCCCGCTTGCGGGGAGAGGGCTGGGGTGAGGGGTCAGGCAACGCCTCTGACATCATGATTATGAGAACTCGCCTTAACAGAACAATATTGGGTTAGGAGTGCAGATGGACGGCCGGAGCTGTAGCCTCCGGCTGCCAGATTTCCCGGCCCTGTTCGAACGGGTGTTTGCGAATGATAGTCTTCATGCGCTTTTCCTGATACATTGCGGTGTCGGAAATCATTCAGGAAAAGCGCAGGGTAAAGGTCCAAATCATTCCAAGTCTCCCCTCGGAGGTAATGAAGATGGATGCCGTCAAGAACAGGTTCGGATGGACAGTGCAGTTTGCAATTCTTCTGGCATTGGCTGGGTTTCCAGCCCGGGCGATGCCCCAAACATTCACGATAGCGCAGGCGATGAGCGCGCCATTTCCCGAACTGCTGACGGCGGCGCCGGCCGGAGGCACCGTGGCCTGGGTCTTCGACCAGCGCGGAGCACGCAACGTCTGGGTGGCAACGCCCCCGGATCATCACGCCCTCAAGCTCACCACCTACAACCTGGACGACGGCCAGGAAATTGACCAGTTGCAGTGGACGCCCGATGGCCAATCCATCGTTTACGTGCGGGGCGGCGACTTTGAAATGCGCCGGGCCGATCCGAATCCGCGGTCCTATCCGCAGGGCGTCAAGCAGGAAATCTGGATCGTCTCGATCAAGAGTGGTTTGCCTCGGCGCCTGGCGGAAGGCCATTCACCCGCGGTTTCGCCGCGCGGCGACACGATCGCCTACATCCTCAAGGACCAGATCTGGTCCGTCAAGGCCGATGGCAGCGGCAAACCCGCGCAGTTGATTCATGCTTTGGGCAAAGAAGGCAGGCTCGCTTGGTCCCCTGACGGGACGATGCTCGCCTATGTGAGCCGACGGTCCGGCCACAGCCTGATCGGTGTTTACAATGGAGCGGCGCAGGCCGTCGAATACCTTGATCCCAGCGTGGATCGGGATGTCGAGCCCGTGTGGTCCCCGGACAACACCCGAATTGCCTTCATCCGCATTCCGGCATCCACCCACGCCTTCGCCTTCGGGCCGCGCCGCGCGGGTGAGCCTTGGTCCATCCGAGTGGCGGATGTCGCCACCGGAGTTGGCAAACAGATTTGGAAGGCAGATGAGGGACCGGGCAGCGTCTTCCGGGGAGTCGTCGCGGATCACCAACTGCTCTGGACCAAGAACAACCGACTGGTGTTCCCCTGGGAAAAAGAAGGCTGGCTGCACCTCTATTCGGTTGCCGCGAGCGGCGGCCCGGCGGCGCTGCTCTCGCCCGGCGCTTTCGAAGTGGAGGATGTTTCGCCCGCTCCGGACGGCAACGATGTGCTATACAACTCCAACCAAAGTGACATTGAGCGCAGACACCTGTGGCGCGTTGCTGCATCCGGTGGAACCCCCGTGGAATTGACTCACGGAGACGGCATCGAGTGGGCGCCGAACGGCATCAGCGGCGGCAACGCCGTCGCCCTGCTTCGGTCCAACGCCCGCCGTCCCGCGCGCGTGGCGATTCTGCGCGATGGAAAATTTCAAGATCTCGCCGCCGGGACAATTCCTGCGGATTTCCCGGTGAATGCGTTGGTGCGCCCGCAGCCGGTGAGCATCACTGCTTCGGATGGCCTGAAATTTCACGGCGACATTTTCCTGCCCCCGTCTGGAGCGAGTGGCCGCCATCCCGCCGTCATCTTTGTGCACGGCGGCTCACGCCGCCAGATGCTGCTGGGCTGGCATCCCATGGATTATTACAATCACGCTTACGCGCTTAATGAATATTTGGCCAGCCGGGGCACCGTAGTCCTTGCCATTAATTATCGAAGTGGCATCGGCTACGGCTTGAACTTTCGCGAGCCTTTGAATTACGGCGCCACCGGAGCCAGCGAATTCAATGACGTGATGGGAGCCGGGCTGTATCTGGCGCAACGGCCGGACGTGGATCCCTCGCGCATCGGCATCTGGGGCGGCTCTTACGGGGGTTATCTGACGGCCATGGCTCTCTCTCGAGCCTCAAAGCTCTTCCGGGTGGGAGTGGACATGCACGGCGTGTTTGACTGGAATGATGTGATCCGGAATTTTGTTCCTGCTTACAATCCGCTGGCCCATCCCAAGGCCGCGCACCTGGCTTTTGAATCCTCACCCGCCGCTTCCATGAGCACGTGGCGCTCGCCCGTCCTGGTGATCCAGGGCGATGATGACCGCAATGTGCCTTTTAGCCAATCGATCAAACTGGTGGCGGCACTGCGCGTCCAGCACGTCGCGTTTGAGCAACTTGTTTTGCCGGATGAGATTCACGGCTTCCTTACCCAGGGGGCATGGATCAAGGCTTATCAGGCGACGTCGGATTTTCTGGACCGCTACCTTCACCCGGCGCAGTAGGGGCGGACTTTTCCGCGCCCGAGGGCGAGCACAAGGCTAGCCCTACAAGCGGAACCCAGTCTCAGGCCATGACGTGCTCGTACTTGCAAGCCTCGTTGGGGCAGGAGCGCACCGGCCCTGACTTCTTGGAGGTCTTTTCAAGCAGGATGGGGTAGCCACAGTTCGGGCAAGGTTCCGCCACCGGCTTGTCCCAAGCCGTGAACTTGCAATCTGGATAGCGGCTGCACCCGTAGAAGGTCTTGCCGCGCTTGGTTTTTCGCACTACGATTTCACCGCTGCAACCCTTTTCCGGACAGGGAATGCCGAGTGTCTGCTTCTTGACGAACTTGCAAGTAGGGTAATTGCTACACGCGGTGAACTCACCGAAACGCCCGTGTTTGATCACCAGGTTCGACCCGCACTGCGGGCACTTTTCCTCCAGCGGAACATCGGCCACCGTTTTCACCGTGCCTTCGCCCATCACGATCTTCTTGGTGTTGCGGCATTCGGGGTAGCCGGTGCAGGCCAGGAAATATCCGAAGCGTCCGCGCTTGACGGTCATCGGTTTGCCGCACTTCTCGCAGGTCTGCTCCGGCACTTCGGGGGCGGGAGAAGCCGAGCCATATTGCGCGGCGAGCTCGGGCGTCAGGTCCCGCGTGCCGTCACAGTCCGGATAGCCGGTGCAGGCCAAAAACTGGCCGTTTCGTCCCAGGCGAATCACCATCGGCTTTCCGCATTTCTCGCACTTAACATCGGTCGCAATGCCTTCGCCCTTCAAGTCCGCCATATCCCTCCCCGCCGCCTTCAACGCCTTCTTGAATTTCCGGTAAAACTCATCCAGGGCTTCGATCCAACCAAGCTTTCCGTCCTCCACCTCGTCCAATTCCTCTTCCATCCGGGCCGTATAGGCTACGTCAAAGATCTCGCTGAAATTTTTCACCAGCAGATCGCTCGTCACCAAGCCCAACTCGGTGGGATAAAAACGCCCTTGTTGCTTTTCCACGTAGGCGCGGTTTTGAATCACGGAAAGAATGCTGGCATAGGTGGACGGACGGCCGATGCCCTTTTCCTCCAGCACCTTGACCAGAGTGGCCTCGTTATAACGGGGGGGCGGCTCGGTGAAATGTTGCTCCGACAGGATCTTGTTAAGATTCAGCTTTTCGCCTTCGGCCACGGCCGGCAACTGGTTCTTCAATTCTTCGTCTTCACCGGCGCCGCTGTTGTCATCCTTGCCCTCCTCGTAGACGGCGCGAAAGCCGTTGAATTTTTCAACGGAACCTGTGGCGCGGAACAGGTAATCCCCGGACTCGATCTCAATCGTGGTCTGGTCAAACACCGCGGGATTCATTTGCGACGCCACAAAGCGTTGCCAGATCAGCTTGTAGAGCTTGAGCTCATCGGGCGAAAGATGGCGCTTCATGGCTTCCGGCGTGCGCTCCACCGCCGTCGGACGGATAGCCTCGTGCGCATCCTGGGCGCCCTTCTTGCTCTTGTAGTGAATGGCGGCTGGTGGCAGATAATCCTTGCCGAATTTCTTGCCGATGTATTCCCGCGCCGCCGCCAGCGCTGACTCCGCCACCCGCGTCGAGTCCGTGCGCATGTAAGTGATGAGGCCCACCGAACCTTCCTCACTCAAATCCACACCTTCATAGAGCTTCTGCGCCAGCAGCATCGTTTTCTTGGTTGAAAAGTAGAGCTTGCGGACGGCTTCCTGCTGCAGCTTGCTGGTGATGAAGGGTGGAACAGGATAACGGCGTTTTTCCTTTTTCTCGATCGATTTGACGGTGAAGCCTGCGGCCCGCGCCGCGGCCACGTGACGGTCCGCTGACTCCTGATCGGGAATCTCCAGGTCCTTACCCTGGTATTTAACCAGCCGCGCATCAAAAGCCGGAGGATTCTTTCCCGCCAGGTTTGCCGTAATCGTCCAATATTCTTTCTTCACAAAAGCGCGAATCTCGCGCTCGCGCTCCACGATCAGGCGCAGCGCCACCGTCTGCACGCGGCCCGCGGAAATGCCGCGCTTCACTTTGTCCCACAGGAGCGGGCTCACTTGATAGCCGACGAGCCGGTCCAATATTCTTCGCGCCTGTTGCGCGTCCACCAAATTCGCATTGATTTGGCCTGGGTGCTCGAAGGCTTCGCGAATGGCGTCGCGCGTGATTTCATTGAACAGCACGCGGAAGAACTTTTTATTTTGCGAATCCAGCAGCTCACGCAGGTGCGCGCAAATGGCCTCACCTTCGCGGTCCGGGTCGGCAGCGAGGTAAATGGAATCCACCTTTTTTGCGGCGTCCTTGAGCTCGCGGATCACAGATTCTTTTTTTGGAATGGTGATGTAAGTGGGCTCGAAGTTCTTCTCCAGATTCACGCCCAGATCCTTCTTGGGCAGATCCATGATGTGTCCCATCGAAGCCTTCACCACGTAGTCCGGACCCAGATATTTGTTGATGGTTTTTGCCTTCGCGGGCGATTCGACAATCACTAACGATTTGGCCATAAGGCTACTCTACGGGGCAGCGCCCGCCGGCGCTGCGTTTTCTTCCTTTCCCAACTAGCTAGGATTGCACCCGAGGCGGTTTTCGGTCCACCACTGAGCGTCAGCCTGAGTCAACGCCATTAAGCCAGCGACATGCTCTGCCGGCGACTTTCTCGATCCACCTGTAAGCATCATCCTGAGTCAAAAGGTTGAGCGGAATCGATCTCAAATCTGGAATCTCAGATTTCAAATTCTGCGGGCTCACCGCAAACTCTCTGAAATTCTCTATCCTTACAACTTCCGCACAAAATTCATTCCCGGCAATTGCTTCACCAACCCGCCCATCTCCAGCGCCAACAATGCCGTAAGCACCCGCGGTTGGGGCATCGAAATGGATCCGCAAATCGAGTCCACAAACAGCGCCTCATCCACGCGCAGGGTGTCAAACACCATTTTTTGATCGCCCTTCAAGGATTGCTCGAAAAGCGACGGCTCTACCGTCCCGCCATTTCCACCCCTTTTTTCGGCGGGCAGAAATTGCATGCGAACCGCCGGCGGCAACTCCTCCACCACGTCCAGCCATCCATCCACCAGCTTGGCGCCCTGCTTGATCAGCAAGTTTGGCCCAAAGCTCTGTGCAGAAGTGATCGGCCCGGGAACCGCAAACACTTCGCGGTTCTGCTCCAACGCCAGCCGCGCTGTGATCAGCGATCCGCTGTATTCCGCAGCCTCCACAATCACCACCCCCAGCGAAATCCCGCTGATGATGCGGTTGCGAATGGGGAAATTCTCCGGCAACGGCCCGGTCCCCATTGGGAACTCACTGATCAAGGCTCCGGATTCCGCCACCTTTTCCGCCAGGTGCTTGTTCTCCCGGGGATAAATCACGTCAATCCCGGAACCGAGCACCGCCACTGTCCTGCCCTTGCCTTCCAGCGCACCACGATGGGAGGCCGAATCGATGCCTCGCGCCAGACCGCTCACGATCACGGCTTGTCTTGATGCCAGATCCTCCGCCAGCCGGTGCGCCACGGAACTTCCGTAGGCCGTGGGCCGCCGCGTGCCCACCATGGCGATGGCGGGCGAGGAAAGCGCCTTTGCATCTCCCTTCAGGTATAGCACCAGGGGCGGATCTGCGATCTCGCGAAGGAGCGCCGGATAATCCTGATCGGAGAAGCAGACCACCCTGCTGCCGGCCTTCTCTGCCGCCGCCAGTTCATTTTCCGCCTCTTTCAGTCCGGCCTGGGCAAATATCTGCTGCGCCGCCTGCGATTGAATCCCGCAGCGCTCAAGTTCAGTCAGCGGTGCGGCGTAGACGGCCAAAGGAGTACCAAAATGGGCAAGCAGCTTGTGCGCCCCGCGGACGCCCAAGCCTTCCACCCAATTAAGCGCCAGCCAATACTGCCGGTCATCATGCATCGGAGGAGTTCAAAGTGGCGTCCCCGCCTTCCAGTCTGAAATTTCTCAGGTCGTCACTTCGGAAAGTTGCACACGGAGCCAGGGTCTTCAGAGGCCCCAAGGGGCTGCCGGATTCATCGGGCAAACAGTCCCGATCTCATCTATAAAATGGAGAAAATCGGGTTGACGTGCAAGCAGAAAAAGATGCTCTTTGGTAAGTCTCATGGTATGAGTATATTAGGAGGGTAGTTGCGGTGCGTTTCAATTCAAAGAAAGCGCGATCGAACCTTCTGCCGGATTTCTGGGCTGCTATTGTCAATCACCCAGGTCACGACTTCAGCCGACGCGTCGTAGAGCACCCGAGCGATAGCTTGGCCGGATCGAACCAGGAAATCCACCAGTTTGACACCCCACCAAACCAGCAGGCGTTCGCCCGAACGTGCCGGCTCGGTAAGCTTCAGGCGCGGCTGGAACCGGCGGCCTTCCAATGAGTAGCTGGTCAGGACTAGCCCCGCGTAAATCAATCCAATTGCGGCAATTGCAATCTTTACGGCAATCCAGAGGATCATTTGTACCAATACCATCGAAGTCACTCCCAAAGCTTGTTCATTAACTTAGATTCAAATTGGGTCAAAATAGATACTCCGAACTCCAGATTGTCCCAGGTCACACGGCGGGAAGAAGCATTGCCCGGGCAAGTGGGCAGTGTCTCAGTTTGGTTGCTGTAGCGGCAAGCGGCTCAGCTTGCCTTCGCTGATTACCGTCTGCGTCTGTTTGACAGCCAGTATCCTGCTTATTACGATAGACTAGCCTGGATTATTCACCAGGTTTTGCTCGTGGACCATTAGGGAAGGTCGCGAATAAGCCGGGCTAGAGGCAAGACTGTTCAGTTAAGGTGAGTCTCATGATCTTGATGTCAGAGGCGTCGCCTGCCCCCTCACCCCAGCCCTCTCCCCGCAAGCGGGGAGAGGGAGAGCCGCACAGCGGTGGGTGCGGGGCTCTGGTTCAACCGCGTGCATTATTCTCGAACGGACCTTAAGTGAACAGTCTTGGGGCTAGAGGGAGGCAAACCACCGGAAGGACCATGCTCAACAACTCATTCTCTCTCGAAGCCCTTGAATTCCCGGCTATCCTGGAAATGCTCCGGCCTCTTCTTTCCGGGCCGGTTGGCCATTACCTGCTGGCGTCTTTTGGCCCCAATTCCAGCCGCAGCGCGATTGAGGATGAGCTGGCACGGGTGGACGAGGCACGGGAATACCTGGTCGGAAGCTCCCGCCCATCGTTGTCGGGCTTGAATGACGTCCGCCCGATTCTCGACAAGGTCCAGGTCCAAGGCGTTACCTGCGAGGCGCTCGAAATCCTTCGCGTCGTGGAGGTGGCACGTGCCGCACGCGAAATTCGCCCGTTTTTTGTGAAGACTCCATTCACCCGGCTTGACCAGATGGCAGCCGCTTTGCCGGACTTCCGGGAATTGCTCACGGCACTGGACGGCAAAATCCTGCCGGACGGCTCGGTCGATTCATCAGCCAGTCCCAAGCTTGCCGCCCTTCGCCGTTCCATGGAGCGCATGCGTCACGAATTGCAAGCCACATTGGAACGTCTTGTTCATCGGCTGGACCGCGAAAAGCTCTTGCAGGATGCCGTGGTGACTTTGCGCAATGACCGTTTCGTGATTCCGGTGAAGTCGGATGAAAAGAGGCGTGTCGAGGGGATCGTTCATGGTTCGAGCTCTTCCGGCGCTTCGGTCTTTGTGGAACCGCTGGAAACCGTCCCGCTCAACAATGAGCTGGTGGAATTGCGGGATCAGGAATTCGCGGAAGTTCAGCGCATCCTTGCGGAATTCTCGGCGCGCCTTCGCGACAAGCATGATGAGCTAACGGCAGCGGTGGACATCCTGGCCCGGCTTGATCTGGTCTTCGCCAAGGCGGAGTTTGCGCGGCGATACGATTGCTGCATTCCCCAATTCACAGAAGATCGGGAATTCCATGCTCGCGATTTACGCCATCCTCTGCTCATCAAGGTTCTGGGCGCGCGCGGCCAAAGCCCCGTGCCATTTTCGCTTGAGCTCGTGCCGCCACACACCATGCTGGTGATCAGCGGGCCGAACACCGGTGGCAAGACGGCCACGCTGAAATCCATCGGCATCGCCGCGCTGATGGCCCAATCCGGCATGCCCGTTGCCGCGAAAGAGGCTCGCCTGCCGTGGTTCGACCATGTCCTGGCCGATATTGGCGACCGCCAATCCATGGAGCAGGACCTGAGCACTTTTTCCTCGCATCTTGAGAACATCCGCGCCATCGTCAGTGAAGCCTCCGCGCGCGATTTGGTGCTCCTGGATGAGCTTGGCGGCAGCACCGATCCCACGGAAGGTGAAGTCTTGGCCGTGGCCTTGCTGGAACGCTTCCTCCGGGTCGGACCCATCACGGTCGTCACCACTCACTTCTCCGGACTCAAGACTTTCGCTGCCGGCAGCGGCGAGGCGTTGAACGCGGCCATGGACTTTGACGAAGCCACCTTTCGTCCCACTTACCGGCTAAGCGTTGGCCTGCCGGGAAAATCCAGCGGGTTGGATATCGCCCAGCGGCTAGGCTTGGATGCGGAGATTGTGGACCGGGCGCGAGCCATGCTCGATCCCGCTTCGCGCCAAGCCTCGTCTCTCCTCGATTTCCTCCATACGAAAAAGCATGAGATGGAACGGCAGCTTGAGCAAGCCCATCAGCATGAACTCGATCTCGAAAAGCGGGCTGTCGAGCTCGAAAGACAATATGAAAATGAGCGCCGCAAACGCCTGAAGGACCTGGACCAGCGCCTGGAGGAAACGCTGCGCCGCCAGGAGAAGCGTTGGCAGGAAGCGATTGAGGAGATTCGCCGTCAAGCTCTGGCCGAAGGCAAGCAGCCCGGCAAAGCTGGACTTCGCGCTCAGCGCCAGGGCTCGGAACTGGCCCGCGAAGGCCGCGAAGCCTGGAACGCGCAGGTACTGGAAACGCTGGGCGGGCAGAGCGAAGGCCAACCATCGGCCGAGCCCATAGCACCAGTCGAAATCGGCGATCAAGTCCGCGTCGCGGGCTTTCCAACTCCGGGCGTTGTAATCGCCCTGCCGGATGAGGCGCACGCCGAAGTTGAAGTGGGAAGAATCCGCATGAAAGTGGAGAAGGAAAGGCTTCAAATCATGGTTCGAGGCGGCAAGACCGCTCCGGTCTTTTCGCGGGTCGCCGGCCGACAGGCTTCAGCGGCCCTTGCAAATCCCGGCAAGAGCTTCCATCCGGCTTCTGCCCGTCCCTCCGGCGCGCACTCGCCCGCATTACCGGCCGGTGAATCCGACCCCTTGTTGCTCGCCCCCGGCTCGGAGATTAATGTGATCGGCGCCACGGCGGAAGAAGCGATGGACCTCGTGGATAAATTTCTGGATGATGCGTACCTTGACGGACGCTTGCGCCTGCGCGTGATTCACGGCCACGGCAAAGGCATCCTACGGAAAAATCTTCACGAAATGTTCGAATCTCACCCGCACGTGGAGAAGTTTTATGCCGCCGCTCCACGCGACGGAGGCACGGGCGCAACCATCGTGGAGCTGAAAGCGTGAGCCGTGCCAATCGCTGCACATTTCGGCAGTGGCACGTTTCGGCGGCTGTAGCGCCGCTCTATGAGCGGCGCGTTTTATTAATTAACACCTTCCGGCGGTCAGAGACCGCCGCTACAGCCGCGGGTGCCGCATACGATGATTTTTATGTGCGTGCCGCCGCCGTCATTCCCGCATAAGCGGGAATCCAATCTTTGCCCGTGATAAATGGACCCCCGCCTTCGCGGGGGTGACATTGAAAGGGGCGTGGCGGCGAAAGGCGAAGTGGGAAGCGCGGACATGTTGTTTAAGTCCGCGGCTTTGCCGGTATTCCGGTGTTACAGCCTCGGGGTTACAAAACAACTCCGCGCTACCCACTCTGGACACTTGCTCTCTCGATCCGATCAAGGATAAACTACGCTTCGATAACAATGGCAGCATCGAATGACATCACGCCTCGTGGCATTGCGCCAGGGCTGTCCCCGTTGGGTACTTGGCTGGCTGAGTCGCTGAGGGTCACAGCGTTTCCGCTTCCGACGCTGCAACCGCCGACCCAGCCGGAATGGTGGAGCGAAATAGTAGGATCCCCGCCGGAGAAACAGACTGTTGATCGAAAGAGCGCCCAGTACCTGGAAGAAGGCGAAGTTCAGATGGGCAAGCTGGTGCTGGCGGTTCTACCGGGCCGAATTGACTGGAGTCTTGTCCCGCCTGCCGCCGTAGGGGATAAGTTTCCCTCCGTCGGTTCCTTTCTCGACTCCCTAGCCTTTTTCAAAGAGCTAATGCTTCGTTGGTTCGAGAAGGCTCCGCAGAGCTGGAGGCTGGCCTTTGGAGCGGTCCTGCTCCTACCTGTGCAGGATAGAAGGTCCGGATATGAAAAGCTGTCACTGTACCTTCCATCTGTGCAATTAGATGCGAAGGGTTCATCGGAGTTCAGCTATCAGATCAACCGCCCCCGTCCCTCTCGCTCGGGAATCAGTGGACTGGAGATTAACCGACTCTCAAAGTGGTCGGTCTCCGCCCGCCAGGCGTGGGAGATTGGGCCTATTAGCCCTGGTGGCAGCCCACCGTTGGTCCGTCAGACTTACCCCGAGCCCCCAACGGCTTGCCGGTTGGAACTGGATATCAACACTACTCAGGTGTCACCGACCGAGCTTCAGGCTGACAAGGTCATAGTAGTGTTCAAAGAAGTAATCGAACTGGGCATAGAGATCGTTCTTAAAGGAGACGTTCAGTGAACCCAGACGTCGTCCAAACTGCGCTGCAGTCCGGCGCGTGGTTCGGGTCGGACTCGGGCGCCGCAATCCCAGCTATAGATCTGCACTCGCACCAATTCCCCGTTTGGGCCCGACGAGACAACGACCCGCAAACGGCGCGTGGTGACGGTGCCCCATTCGAAGGACCTGAAAGCTCCACCGCCGACCAAAAACGGATCAAAAGCCTTTTTGAGCATCTGGACAGTACCTTCGAGAGAGGCCGAGACATGCGATTTGAGGACGGCATGGAATCCGAGTTCTCTAGGGAATTGGTTCGTTTGGTCGAGCTGCACGGCATTGTTGCACTCGCCATCATTGGCCGGCTCATTGCCGACCAGAGGTCAGGGGGAGAGGTTGCTGGGGAAGCTCTTCGCTGGCTTGGCCGGATGGAACAATCTCAGTTCCATTGGGCTCGCATGCGCCTCTTCGAGGAAAGCCTCTGTTCTCCATCGCCGGCGGTGCGTGACGGTGCAATCCTAGCTCTGGCTTCGCTCAACGATCCGCATGCGATCCCATACATCAGGGGCGCTGTCCAGCAGGAGACGATACGGGAGCTCCGCGAGGACATGGAGCAGGTCTTAGCTCAACTTCAGGACGCTGAATCGTGCCTTTCTTGCTGAGGGCAATAAGGAAGAACAGGTGGTACGAAAAACCCGCCGAGCCCTTTTTGGCAAGTGGCGACGTACCTGCGGATCCGCTGGCTGATCTCCGAACCGATGGCAACTGCCTTTCCGTCTTTTGTATCGACGAAGACAAGGCAAATCTAGAACGCGTACTGGCTGCTTATGCCTCCAACCGGGACATCATTGCAAACCTGGACTACGCTCTCATCGATGCGCAACTTTTGGAGAAAATAGGCATCACTTGCATCAAAACAGTGGGGCAGCTTCCTGACCAAGCGGTCAACAACTCCTGGCATCGCGACCTCACGGGCCTATCCGGGCTAAATCTTGTGGCCTTGGCCAAGGAAATCCTTACGAAGGGCGAGAAGCTACGAGTCTCGCAACCGCGGGTCGTCGAACTGATCAGAACTGCTGTGGATAGTGGCCATCTTGACGCCAACCGCATCACACCGGGAATTCGAGAGAAGATCAAGGCCGGCAAGGCAGAGGCATCCTGAGTCACGCTCTTCCACTCGGCCGAAGTAGGTAGCGCAACGCGGCATAGCCGCAGCTAAAACATGCTGAAGAGGCGACGCCTGCTCAGATTGACGGCTGGCTTCTGCGAGCCCAGTGTTTATGCGCCTTCCAGGACACAAATACGAAATCATTATTTACTGGAGCACCGAGGACGGGGTGTTTATCGCTGAGGTCCCGGAATTGCCCGGCTGCATGGCGCACGGCGCGAGTCACGAAGCAGCGCAGCAGAATGTAAACGAAGCCATCCGTTTGTGGCTTGATACGGCAAAAGAATTTGGAGATCCCATACCGGAGCCCAAGGGACAGCGCCTTATGCTGGCTTAGGTCCCGATCGGCTTGACCCACGGCCCTGAATCGGGTTACGGTGTGAGCAAGGAGGATACGGTATGACCATCACGCTGCGCCCGGAACACGAGCGGTTGATCGCGGAAGCGTTGTGCTCAGGGGCCTATCTGAGTGCCGACGAAGTGATCGAGCGGGCGCTCGAACTGCTCCACGAACAGGAAGCGTTGCTGGCCGAAAACCGCGCCAAGATCGAGGAAGGCTATGCTGCTGCTCAACGGGGAGAACTCATCGACGCCGATCAAGTTCGTGCTCGCTTGCAGGAGAAGAAACGCGACTGGCTGGCTGAGCAGCGTCAGGGATGAACCGTTACCAGTTCACTCCGCGCCGTCATAGCGATGCCGCCCCTCCGGGGCTTCCCGAAGAGTTTTGTTGCCTACTTTTCCCATGGCTCGCGCCATGGGCCACATGATATCGCCAGTAAGCTGGCTGTCTGTGTGAATGTACCCGGCTTAATTCGGCTGCCTTGGCAGAAGCGTGTAGCGCAGACCTCGCTTTTGAGGTCTGCGGTTATCCCTTCAAGTCCCTAACCAAGGGCCGCGGACCAAGAAGACCTGGTCCGCGCTTTGTATCTACCTGCTCACCCTGGGGGGATGTTGCAGTTTGTCACCCGGCAGCAGCTTAAGCTCGACCTGGGCTTTGTGCCACCTGTTGTTCTGGTCCCTGACTGAAACCGTGAATTCGACGGACACCCCATTGCAATAACTTCGTGGGATTGGCGCAGGTCCTCTTGCCAGGAGTGTCCCCCTGATGACTCCGCCAACCTCAAGCCTGCCTTCTTCGTAAACGCGATGATTAATGACGTCCTGGCGGGGGTATCTCTCGACGTTGCCACCGACGACGTATATTTCGCCGCTGGGGTATGACTCCCGCGGGTCAGGAAGTAGGTTGAACGTGTTGTCCTCCCATGGAGGTTTCAGAAGCAGCCCGCAAACTACGGCCGGAGTTCGGGGAGATTGATTGACGATTGCTACATCAACTGTGTAGACGGTTCCGACGTTGGGAATTTGGCGGGCAGTGTCCGTGACAGAAGTCCCCACCTGCCGTATCAATATCCTGACTCGCCTGTCTTGCCACCATGTGAACGATTGCCAAACCAGCGAAATCGCGCCCAAGAAAAGCGAGAGGATGCTGAGAACCCAAAGCCACGGGGGACCCGCGGGAATAGCACACAAGGCAACCGCTATGATACCCATACTCGGGACTCCATCACGGAATGAACCCACCTAGCAATCAGTTTAGCGGGTAGCCACAGACAGTGCCTTTCTGTCCGTGGGCCATTCGCACAGGGCAAGCCCGCGGTCAATCAAAACACAATCAACCGTAGCTACCTCTATGTTGGCGCCCAACATGCCGATTCGCATCGCAGAGCTGCGCTCTGCGCCAGCCGGGCAATTAGCGCGAGCGCGCCGCCTTCACCGCTTCTTCTCAAACACCATCTCGCCCTTCTTCAGGTCGGCGTCAATCCGCACCGTGTCACCAGGCGCGATTTCACCGTCCAGCATCTTCAGGGCAAGCGGGTCCTGGATGGCGCGTTGAATGGCGCGCTTCAGCGGCCTTGCTCCGAACTGCGGATTGTAACCCTCGTGGAAGAGCAGCTCACGAGCTTTATCCGTCAGCTCGATTTCGATTTTCCGTTCGGCCAGCATCGCCTTCAGACCTTCAAGCTGCAGTTCAATAATCTGGCTGATCTGGGCCTTGCCCAGCGGCCGGAAGATCACCACTTCGTCGATGCGGTTCAGGAACTCCGGCCGGAAGTGCTCCAGCAGCGTCTCATGGATTTTGCGTTTCACTTCTTCGGTCACTGCTTCAGAATCTTCGCCGCCGCGCGCCGCGTGCTGGTGCAGGAAGTGCGAGGCGATGTTGGAAGTCATAACGATCACCGTGTTCTTGAAGTCCACGGTGCGGCCTTTGCCGTCCGTCAGGCGGCCGTCATCGAGCATCTGCAGGAAGATGTTGAAGACGTCGGGATGGGCCTTCTCGATTTCATCAAACAGCAGGACTGAATAAGGCCGGCGCCGTACCGCTTCCGTCAATTGGCCGCCCTCCTCGTAGCCCACGTAGCCAGGGGGAGCGCCAATCAGCCGCGCCACGGCGTGCTTTTCCATGTACTCGGACATGTCGATGCGCAGCATGGCGCGTTCATCATCAAACAGGAATTCGGCCAGCGCCCGCGCCAGCTCCGTCTTGCCCACGCCGGTCGGCCCCAGAAAAAGGAACGAGCCGATAGGCTTCTTCGGGTCGGCCAGCCCGGCCCGGCTGCGGCGCACGGCGTTGGCCACCAGCTTCAAGGCTTCATCCTGGCCGATGACGCGCAGGCGCAGGTTGTCCTCCATGCGCACGAGCTTGGAAATCTCGCCTTCCAGCATCTTGGTGACGGGAATTCCGGTCCACTTGGAGACGACGCGGGCCACGTCTTCCTCGTCCACCTCTTCCTTTAACATGCGGCCGTTCTTCTGTGTTTCCTCCAGCTTGCTATTCGCTTGGGCAAGTTGCTTTTCAAGCAAGACGAGAGTCCCGTAGCGAATCTCCGCCGCTTTGTTCAGGTCTCCGTCCCGGGTTGCCTTTTGCTCGTCGAGCTTCGCCTGCTCGATCTCCGCCTTCAATTGCCGGATGCGGGCGATGACTTCCTTTTCCGCCTTCCAGCGGAGCTTCAACTGGTCGGATTGCTCACGCAAGCCGGAAAGTTCGGCTTGCAATTTCTCCAGCCGTTCTTTTGAAGCCGTGTCCTCTTCCTTGAGCAGCGCCTGGCGCTCAATTTCAAGCTGGGTCAGGCGGCGCTCAATCAGGTCAATCTCCGACGGCATCGAATCAATCTCAATGCGCAGGCCGCTCGCCGCCTCGTCAATCAGGTCAATGGCTTTGTCCGGCAGAAAACGATCGGAAATGTAACGGTTCGAAAGCACCGCCGCCGCCACAATCGCCGAATCCTTGATGCGCACGCCGTGGTGAATTTCGTAGCGCTCCTTCAGGCCGCGCAGGATGGCGATGGTATCCGCCACGCTGGGCTGGCCTACCACGACCGGCTGGAAGCGCCGCTCCAGGGCAGCATCCTTTTCAATGTATTTCTTGTACTCGTTCAGCGTCGTCGCGCCAATGCAGCGCAGCTCGCCCCGCGCCAGCGCCGGCTTCAGCATGTTCGAAGCGTCCATGGAACCTTCGGCGCTGCCTGCGCCTACCAGCGTGTGCAGCTCGTCAATAAACAGGATCACCTGGCCGCTCGATTCTTCAATCTCCTTCAGCACCGCCTTCAGCCGGTCCTCAAATTCACCCCTGTATTTCGATCCCGCCACCATCGCGCCCAGGTCAAGCTGGTTCAGGCGCTTCGACTTCAACGATTCCGGCACGTCGCCTGCAACAATCCGCTGCGCGATGCCCTCCACAATCGCCGTCTTGCCCACACCAGGCTCGCCAATCAGCACCGGGTTGTTCTTGGTTCGCCGGGAGAGCACCTGGATCACGCGGCGGACTTCATCATCGCGGCCAATCACCGGGTCGAGCTTGCCGCGGCGCGCCAGATCCGTCAAATCTTTGGTGAAGCGATCCAGCGCTTGAAATTTGCTCTCCGGGTTCTGGTCCGTTACGCGCTGCGTGCCGCGCACCGCCACCAGCGCCTTCAGGATGGCATCATGCGTGACGCCCAGCCGCGTCAGGATTCGCGCCGCCGGGTCATCCTTGCGGTGTGTGAGAGCCAGCAGCAAATGCTCGGCGGACACAAATTCATCGCGGAAAGGCTCCGCTTCCTTAAAGGCCTGATCCAGTGTCTCCTTCGATGCCTGTGAAAGGTAATGGTCCGCCGCGCCGCCAATTTTGGGCAGGGATTCGATGGCCTTCTCCACCTCCGCCGTCAGCGCTCCGGTTGAGACTCCCAGCCGCGTGAGGATTGCCGGGACGACGCCATCCTGTTGCTGGACGAGCGCCAAAAGCAAGTGAACCGGCTCAAGCTGCTGGTTGCCGAACCGGCTGGCAATCTCCTGCATGGATTGCAGCGATTCCTGGGCTTTAATCGTGAATTTGTCAAATCGAGTGGCCATGGCTTTGATTCCAGTCCTTAGTACCACCATTCGCAATTACGGTAACGTATTCTTGCAACGTTTTTCAACAACCCCTCACCCCCAGCCCCTCTCCCCGCAAGCGGGGAGAGGGTGGCGCGTAGTGCCGGGTGAGGGGTTGCGAGAATACGTGAGCAAACTCACGAAACGCTGCACTTAGATTGGACAGCTAATTGTATGCCGAAAAAAAGGCCGCGCCACAAGAGGATTGTGGCGCGGCCTTTCGAGCCTCTGTGCGGCATCCACCGCCCCGGGGCTTGCAGAGTATATGTTTTACTTGTGGGCGCCAATCGCCTTGGCAACCTCATTCAACTTAATCACCTTGGGCTTGGCTTCCTCACGCTTCGGCAGCGTCATGGTGAGCAGGCCGTCCTTGTAATCGGCCGTCACATTGTCCGAGTTGATGTAAGCCGGCAGCGAGAAACTGCGCGAGAAGCTGCCGTAGGAGCGCTCCACCACCTGGTAGTTGCCCTCCTTCACCTCTTTTTCGAACTTCCGCTCGCCCTTCAGGGTCAAGGTGTTGTCCTGAATGCGAATCTCAACATCCTTCGGATCGATTCCGGGCAACTCGGCCTTCAGAGTAACATTCTGGTCGTTTTCCAACACATCCACCGCAGGCGCCCAACTTCGGGTCCCTGTGTCCTCGCCGGTGTCGCCGCTAAAGGCACGGGCGAAAGTCTCGTTAAAGAGTCGATTGAAACGATCCTGCGTTGTCAGCAGGTCGCGAAAGGGTTCCCAACGAACGATAGCCATTTTCCTTACCTCCATCTGTTCTTTCTTTCTGGTGTTTCTTACTTCACACAGTGCTTAGATGCCTGTGATAAAACTTTAGTTTCACGATATCAAGGTATTGCTTCAATTATTGCTGACGTTGATCCTGATGCTCTTAGGCTTTGCTTCTTCGCGCTTTTGAAGCGTAAGAATCAGCACGCCATTCTGGTATTCGGCGGTCAACCCATCCGGGTTCACATTGGGGGGCAGCCTGAAGCTTCGGGAGAAGCTTCCATAAGTCCGCTCAATCCGGTGATAGTTCGCTCCATCGGCCTGATTCTCAAACTTGCGTTCCCCTCGAATTGTCAGCAAGTCCTCATGCACCAGGATCTCAACAGCCTTCGGATCAACACCGGCTAAATCCGCCTTTATCGTGAACTTCTGGTCATTCTCAAGGACATCTACGGCCGGAGTCCAAGCCCGCGGCTGAACCTCCTCGCCCTTGGAATCCTGGCGAAAATCCTGACCAAACAACTGGTCGAACTGCTTCTGGTCCTCAAAGAGTTCTTGAAACGGTTGAAATCTGATAGTGGTCATTCGATCCTCCTCGATTAAACATTGATTGCATTCAAAGCATAAAACATTAGTGTGTACTTGTCAATAATTATTTTTGCCTTTCTTCTGTTGCTTACCCATAATTTGCATTGCGCACTCGTCAGGTATGTTTCGCTACTCGTCAGGCAGGAGGGCAGGCTTGGTCGGCATTTTCCTGAAGAATTGCAAGTGTGTTATTTGCTATTTCAATGACCTATGGCGAACAATTTCCTGGGATTTTTCTGTGCTGGGGTTATAATGCGAGGGCGCGGTGGTAGAGGCGGGAGGTCTCCCACGTGAAGAGAGTCCTGATGGTCGGGGTTCTTGTACTGGTTCCGCTCTGTTTTCTATGGCTTGCCAGTTCTCGTGCCGCGGTCGTTAAAGTAGGCGGGAACGCCCCGGATTTTGCACTTCCTGACCAGAATGGAAAAACCATCAAGCTGAGC
The DNA here is from genome assembly GCA_035531475.1 of Terriglobia bacterium. Classification (GTDB taxonomy): domain Bacteria; phylum Acidobacteriota; class Terriglobia; order UBA7540; family UBA7540; genus CALCEB01. The sequence goes on along the minus strand of DATKST010000039.1, from coordinate 2,382 downwards.
GATTTCAAAGGCAAGAAGGCCGTCGTTCTGGCCTTTTACATCAAGGCCTTCACCAGTGGTTGAACCAAGGAGCTCAAGGCGTATCAGGATGATATCGCCAAATTCGAGCAAGCCGGGACCCAAGTGATTGGAATCAGTGTGGATAGTCCCGCAAAAAACAAGGCTTTTGCCGAGTCTTTGGGCCTTACTTATCCCGTCCTCAGCGATCCCAATCGGGCGGTTAGCCGCGAATATGGCGTGCTCATGCCTCTGGTTCGTCTTGCGAAACGCGTGACTTTCTTGATCGGCAAGGATGGCATCATCCAGGAGATTCAACTGGGTGGCGAGGCCATTGATCCAAACAAGGCGTTGGAGTCCTGCAATCTGCTGAATCATCGCAAGCAGGAATCTTCGGGTCCTGGGCAATGAAGGATAAGAATCACCCTTAGCTTGATTTAGCGTTCGCTGCTGAGAAAAACCTCAAAGGAGGAATCACAGTGAAGAAGATGACCGGATCAAAAACGTCACTGGCTGTTCTGGCCATGACGCTGGCGCTTCCCTTGTTTGTCCAGGCCGCCACGCTCAAGGTGGGCGATAAAGCTCCCGACTTCACCCTGCCGGACCAGAACGGCCAGCGAGTGAAGCTGAGTAGCTTCCTGGGCAAGAAGAACGTGGTGGTGGCTTTTTATGTGCTTGCCTTCACCGGAGGTTGAACCAAGGAACTTCAGGGATATCAGGCTGATCTCCCCAAGCTCGAAAAGTCCGGAACCCAGGTTTTGGGTGTGAGCGTTGACAGTGTTCCCGCCAATCACGTCTTCGCCAAACAAATCGGAGTCACGTTCCCTCTGCTCAGTGATTTCAAGAGGAACGTTTCCCAGGAATACGGTATTTTTAACCCACAACAGGAGTTCGCCAATCGCACCACTTTCGTGATCAACAAGCAAGGCATCATCCGCAGCATCACCAAGGATGCGGAGGCGCTCGATCCAACCAGCGCCGTTGAGGCGTGCAGCCTGTTGGCGCACCGGCAGCAAGGGAAACAAAAGAAGAAGTAATCCGAAGTAATCCGTTGATCGACGAGGGCGGGACAAGGCAGGACTGTTGGTAGTGGGTCAGTTTGCTGGTGTGGCGGTCAGAGACCGCCGTACCAGCAGCAAAAATCGTCAACCACCACACTGCTTTATCTCTTGAATCCAGCCGTAAATCCAGAAAAGCCTTCCCATCAGGAATACTGCCCGCTCAGCAGCCGCTCAATGCGCTTGCGAATGGGTGGGTGTGTGGAAAAAAGGCTGGAGAACATTTCCCGGCCGGTCAGGGGCTGGCAAATGAACATGTGCGCCATGCTGGGAGGGACCTGCATGGGCAATTGTTTTGAATACTTATCAATCTTCTCCAAAGCTCGCGCCAGACCCTGTGGATTCCCTGTGATACGAGCGCCGGTAGCATCCGCCTCGTATTCGCGCGAGCGGGAAATGGCGAGTTGGATCAGCATAGCCGCGATGGGCGCCAGGATCATCATGGCAATCGCAGAAATAGCGCCGCCGCGGTTGTCGTCACTGCCGCCCCCGCCGCCAAACCCGAACATTTCCGCAAACCAGGCCATACGCGCGAGCAGCGTGATGGCACCGGCGAGCGTTGCGACCACGGCGCTGGTCAGGATGTCGCGGTTGCGGACGTGCCCCAGCTCATGCGCCAGCACGCCTTCTATCTCGTCATCGGTACAAATGGCCAAAATACCGCGCGTCACGGCCACCGAGGCGTGGTGCGGGTTGCGACCGGTGGCAAAAGCATTGGGCGAATCGGTCGGGATCATGTAAATCTTCGGGACCGGGATATTGGCTTTGGCGGCAAGCCTTTCCACGATGGTATAAATCCGGGGTTCGTCCTCCCGGGCAATCGGCACAGCGCCGCTGGTCCGAAGGGCGATTTTATCGGAGAAGAAATAGCTGCCAAAATTCATGACTGCGGCAAGAACCAGTCCAAAAATCAGCCCCTGCCTTCCTCCAATGGCTTCTCCGGCCACCAGCAGGACGCCTGTCATCAAGCCCAGCAACAGCGTGGTTTTGAAATTGTTCCACATGATTAGAATTCTCCGTGCGGTTCACAAGAGTGAAGCACTTGCCGTCCAACCTCCAGCGTCAAAGTTCCCTCAAGCCGCACCCATCATTAGATGCACAAAGGATTGAAACCGCCCAGACGCCAAGACACAAGTTCACGGAAAATCTTTCAACCCAGCAGGTTAACGACCCCGGATAATCCTGCTCCACAAACCCAGTGCCGGTTCCTGCTCCTTGAGAATAACACACTTCACCACTCCCGCTTTCGAGCCAAACCTGGGGGTAGTGGCGTAGTTTGCTTGCTGTAGCGGCGCTCTATGAGCGCCGAACTTGGATCCTCAGCGGT
>DATKST010000038.1:0-27500 GCA_035531475.1 Terriglobia bacterium | reverse complement strand
GTTCCGAGGTCGCCTTCGGGTGACAGGCTCGGAACGGATGCTCAGTGTGGCGTGGCTGCTCAACTCAGTTGTCAAGGTTTCATTTAATCTCAAATTCCTAATTCGAGATCTGATTAGCTGGAAAGAGGCCGCGAGCCATCGCGGCCTTTTGGGTTTTTGGCTCAATGCGTATAACCGCGATTTGTGAGAATCGACGGCCTGGAATGGACGCCCGACCGCGTTCAGCACATTGCACGGCATGGGATTACTCCATGGAAGTGTAGGAAATCTTCGCGGCGGCGCAGCTCTTCCGGCGCGAGCTCGCCACTCTTGATTTATCATCCTGCCCAGGTCATGCGAGGCCCCAATCAAAGCACGCATTTCGTCAAGGCGTTTCCTCCGTGTCCCCCCCTACAGGACCGCTATTGCTCCACCTTCCGGCGTTCGGGCATTGATGAACGCCTACCGGCGCACCAGCGCGGGAATCAGAATGCGTGAACTTCCCGTGGTAGAATGCTCCCACATCCTTGAAGCGATTCTCGCTTTCGGGAGGTGCCGATGTGGCGTCGACCATTCGTGACCATCCTAATCATTGTCATACCAATGATTCTGACGCAGTCCATGCGGGCGCAGCAGAAGCCTTTGACGCGGGACCAGGTGCAAGGCTTGGTGCGGGATGGACTCGAAGACGAGTCGGGCGCTGTAGAAATGGCGCTGCCGCGGCATGGCCGGACTCTAGCTCACGTCAGTGCAGACCAGAAATCCAAGAACAAAGTGTTCGCCGCGCTCTGCAGAACCAGTTAGACCGCTCATTGCTGTTCATATCGTAGCCATTAATTCTATGGCGCCTTCTATAAAAACGTGCATGAACGCACGTAGTACGTAGATTTCACTTGACAAACGAAAAGACATCTGGAACTATTGGCACATGGAGACGATACTGGATGCACATCTCGCTCACAAGTATTGGAACAACCTCAGTGCGGCAAAATTACAAGCCTTGCTCGAAGCAGCCAACACGGGCGGCGCTGTGCTCGAGGTCCGTTCAATCGAAATTGGACGCGAGGCTCTGTTGTTCATAGGGCTAATTCCTGACGCCTCTGTCGGTGCAAAAGGAAACGCACTACAGCGCCGACCGATGATCGTGTCTCGCAGCTTAGGCAATTTCCACACAACATGGGCAGCGTTGCTTGGGGCGTCCGAGCACACACTCGGGTTCCTCGTTCTACATCACCCCTTGACTCTCCGTGGCGTGATGCGGCGCAGTGACCGTGAGGACGTGTGGGTTGCTGCCCAAGTCAAGCGCGACCTCGATTCGCTCCCGCCGATGTCTATGGGTGATCATTGCTGTAATCTGTGTAACGAACCGATTGCCAAAGAGCGGTTGAGGGCCATTCCCGGAGTTCGGATCTGTACCAAATGCCAGACCATAAAGGAGGAAATGAAGTCATGAATCACACTGCCGTCGAACTGAACAAAGAGAACGAGTTGGTGAAAGTGAAAAGGCTATCGAGCCTGGAGGAGGCGCAGAAACTAGCGGGAGACGAGGCAGCCAACACGGCTGGCTTCTCTGTTCCAGTGGTCGTCTTCCATCAAGGGGTGCGCACGCACCTCACCGGCGCGCTGCCGATGAGTTGGGTTCGCAGCCGCTTGGAGGCCCAGCCCGCTGGCCGTCATGGGAAATTATTGGAGACCAGCAAAGCCTGGAACCGCCCCGAGATACCAGAGCATTCCACAGCCATCGCTGACTACGTGAGGGCCAACTTTAGGAATAAGTATATTATCCCCCCACTCACCTTGAACATTCAGCAGAAGGTGAATCTGTACATACCCGACTACCCCTCCGAGTTTCTTCCAGGCTATTTGGTCATTCCAGCAACTGCCAAGCTGGCGATCACCGACGGCCAACATAGAAGGAGCGGCATCATCATGGCTCTAGAAGGGATGAGCGACGACGATCAAACCAGCTTCAACCGTGACGCCATCGCAGTGATGATCTCGTGCGAAACCGAAATTAAGCAGATTCACCAAGATTTTGCTGACTGTAGTAAGACGAAGCAGCTTCCTCCTAGCATGGTCGCGTTGTACGACACTCGGAATCCTGCGAACCGTCTCGTTGTTGACTTGGCAGAGCGGTGCCCTTTGTTTCGGGACCGCATTGACTCAACTAGCAAATCGCTCAGCAAGAAGTCAACCTTCCTTTTTCTGACAAACCAGATACGCCAACTGGTGAAAGAGCTTCTCAAGGGTTCGTACGCCCTGCCGGATGTTCAGTTCGAGAGACTGGCCGTGGAACTACTGGGAACAGACGAACAGTATCGCGCTGCCCTTCACGAATTTTCGGAGTACATAAACTACCTCACAGAAGCCATCCCGGTCTGGAAAGAGATTGCCGCCGTCAAACCGGGAACATTGGAAGCAAGCCACATCCCTCAGAAGCGCGAGGAGGGCTGGGTATGCCTCACGGCCACCGGCCTTAACCTGATTGGCCGGATCGGCCACAAGCTCACCAGCGACAAAGACAAGAATTGGAAGCAGTATGCCGACAAGCTGGGACAAATCGATTGGAGACGCAGTGCTGAGATGTGGGTGGGCAACATCATTCTGGAAAACAGACTGATGACCCAGCAGGTTCCGCTTCGCAACGCATTCGAGAAAGTCTGCGGGGTAATTGGGCTTTGATTCCGTGGAGGCTCACGGAGGAGCGGTTCTCTGCTGAGGCGCGGGTGGTGCAGGGCTTCCGACAACGCGGCGCCCCTCTTGGGCACAGAATCATTCGCGGACATCAAGAAGTGATATCTGCGCCACCCCGACCGGCGCAACGATGACGGCAGCGTCGGTGAAGTTGAGACGATCGGGATTTGAGGCTGCACACAATGGGAAATAGCGAGCGAATGGATAAAAAACAAAAACACCTAGAGATGATTCTTCGGATTGTGGATCGGCTTTCCACCAACTCATTTCTTCTTAAGGGATGGAGCGTGGTTCTGGTGTCCGCTTTGTTCGCTCTGGCAGGCAAAGATGCAAAGATGGTCTTCGTATACTTATCCTATTTTCCAGCTTTTGCCTTTTGGGGCTTGGACGGATTTTTCTTGCGGCAAGAAAGGTTGTATCGGCAACTTTATGATGAGGTGCGCTCGCAGCCGGAAGACAGCGTGGATTTCTCCATGGATACAACTTCAGTCTCCGAAGTGATTCAACCTTGGCTTGGAACCTGTTTGTCGAAAACGTTGCTTGGTTTCCATGGAACGGTTACAGGGACAATAATTTTGGTCATGTTCCTGATGCTAACTACTCGCTAATTTACGACAGAAGAAAGAGAGGCTACTATGGCTGGTATCAATTATCCTCCCTACCCTTTCAAGCTCGGCTCGCTGCTCGGGGCTATGGCAAAAACCCAGAAGCGAAAGGTGTATTTCGCGTTCCACTTCGACGACATCATGCGTGTGAACAACGTTCGCCAAGCATGGAAAATAGATCACCCGGACGCGCCACTGATGCGGAGTTTTTACGACAGCAGTCTGTGGGAAAGTCGCCGGTCAGATGGTCCCGAATCCCTTAAGAACCTCATCCGTGATGGAGTGGAGTACACCTCCGCCGTTTGTGTCTTGGTAGGTTCGGAAACTTGGTCTCGTCGTTGGGTACGCTATGAGATCGCGCGAGCGGTGATTGATGATCGCGGCTTGCTGGCCGTGCACTTGAATAACATTCAGCATCATAAGAGACACCAACCAGACCCCTTAGGTTCTAATCCGCTGGCGTACATGGGTGTTGGGAAGGTGCAGGCGAATCAATGGGCAGCATCACAGTATTATCTGTTCGAGCTGACCCGGCAGGAATGGGTCCGTTATGAGGATTACACCAAGCCCGTGAATTTGCCCCGCTACCTTGCCGATGTTGGTGCAGGCTACGTGAGAGTGTTGTCAACCGGGGCAGCCATCTACGATTACGTGAACGGCGAGGGGCATAGGAATGTCGGCGCATGGATCGATCAGGCAGCACAACAGGTCGGACGCTAGCGGGCAGCCACGGCCAGCGCTCTCGTGACCGTGGGCTTTTCCTTCGATGACGAACCCACGGTCAATTGCAAAGACGAATTGACCGTGGCTACCTCCGGGTCACAGAACCTCAGTCGCCGTTCGGTGCCGACCTAAAGGTCAGCGCTACAAGTGCCCAAGTCCTCGCCAGGCCTGCTGTTTCAGGAGCGCTTACGATACTCCAGCGGCGCGCAGCTCAAACTGAATCCTTTCCTGACCCAGCAGATAGGAAACGATTTCAAATAGATTTTGGGCCTGGGGATTACCCTTCGGTCCCAGCATACGCATCAGGCTTTTGGGCGAGCGGTGTGTGACCTCGGCCAACTCGACGAATCCGATCGTGGCATTGATGTAGTTGCGGAGCACGGTCTTGCCGGTCTCTACGTCTCCGTTCAGCATGGTTTCCACGCCCTCCCGGAGAAGTTCCCTGCGAAAGGCGGGATCGCGTTGGACACGCGCCTTGATGGTTTCCTTAAAATCGCGGGTCAAAGCCATTACCGATCTCCCTCTTTCTTTCTCTTCTTGTAGTCTTGCCACCTGGCAATAGCCTGGCTGATATCCGTGCTTTGACGCTTCTTAATGCCGCCCCCGAGAAGTATCACCAGGCAATCACCTTCCTTGCCGATATAAATTCTGTAGCCCGGGCCGAAGTCTACCTTGTACTCCAAGACGCCAGAGCCCACGCTTTTGACGTTGGAAAAATTGCCTTGCCCTAACCGCGTGACCGCCGTGGTCACCTTCGCGGCAGCCGGCGCGTTCAGGTCGTCGAACCAATCCGCGAAAGGACTGTTTCCCTCATGGTCCAAATACTCTCGCACATCGATCATGCATGGATGATGGTAACATATACGGTACCAATGTCAAGTGGGTTGCCATGGTCAATGCTCTCGTGACCGTGGCTCCTTCGGGGTCATCGTATTCGTGGCACGGGCAGGATGCCCATGCCACGGTCGCGGTTCGAACTTTAATCTCTGCGCTTCCCGCTTCCCACCTTGCGCAGCTCAATCACCAAGCACGCCCCTACTTCGCTTTCAGCAGCAGGGCTTGGGCGGCGGCATCTCCGTGATGCCGGGCGATCCAAGATTGAAGGAGTCGCCGGGCTTCTGCTTTTTCCCCCAGAGTGATGTCGAGCTTGGCGAGATTGAGCAGCACGGAGCGGGCCTCGGGATTGTGTTCGAGCAATTTGAGGAATGTGCGCCGGGCATCGTCTGCTTTTCCCTGGTGGAAGTAGACGACGCCAAGATTGTTGGCCGCTTGCTCATTCGCAGGCTGAAGGGCAAGGGCGTGGCCGAATAATTCCCCGGCTTTCTCCAGATTTCCCTGCCGTGCTTCAAGAATGCCGAAGTTGTTCAAGGCGTCGGGGAATTGCGGGGCGAGTTGAACTGCCCGGCTGAGCGCTTTTCCGGCTCCGGGCAAATCGCCTTTCTGCAGCATCACATAGCCAAGGTTGTTCCAGGCCTCTGCGAAATCGGGAGACTGGATGGCGGCCCTTTGGAAGAGCCCTTCGGCCTTGACCAAATTGCCCGACTGGATCAGAAGAACACCCAGCAGATTCTCAGCCTCTGGAAAATCCGGCCGCAGGGCCAGGGCGTTTTGCGCGTCGGACCGCGCCGCGTCAGCCTTGCCCAATTCGCGGCGAACCAGAGCCAGGTTGTAAAGCGTGTCCGCATCCTTGCGGTTGCCACTTGCGGCTTCGGCCAAATAGATTTCGGCTTCAGTGTAAAGCCCGGCTTGGGCCAACGCCGCTCCCAGTGTCCGGGTCTGGCGCGCGAACGAGCACAGCACACTGCTGCCGGAAAAGGGAAGGGCAGCTTGACCGTTGGGCACGCCTTTTGCCGCATCCTGCAGAATCTCCGCCGGGTCAGCGCCGCCCCAATAGACCTTCACAAGTTTTGACGCTGGACCCGGATGTTCGCGCTGTTTCACAGCGGGGCCGTGGTCATTGCCGCTGGCCGGGCCACCCATTTCAACCAGTAGTCCCGTGGGAGAGGGTGGCTTGCGGCGATAATCGAAGAGATAAGATAGCGCCAACCAGACGAACTGCTCAAACCGTGCATCGGCTTTCCAGGGCGGGTTCACCCAATGGCTTAAGTCCGGGGTTTCACTGGTTGCGGCAGTGGGGAGTGGCGCCTCGCCCAAAATAATCAGCCGTGCGGGAATTTGCCGTTGAATTTTCAAAATTGGGGCCAAGTCTTCCGGCCTGGATTTCGCGGGATTCCACAGCCAAAGCAGTACGCGTTGCCGTTCGTCTCTTCCGGCAAAGGCCGAACGAGGATGAAGCGCGGGAGGAGTGAAGCCCCGAAGCGCCTCGATCTCCGGCAGTGGCAGTGGATCGATCAATGCTGCGGAGAAGGTTTGGGGAACAGGGTCAGCCTCAAGCTGTTTTTGCTCGATCGGAGGCGCGGGCGCGGGCGTAGCCAGCTTTTCGCGCCGTGGCTTCGAGTGCCCCTCGATGATGAAATAACGATAACCTGCCTCCAGATTTTCAAATTTGGTTTCACTGCCCGAAGGCCATCGGATTGAGACTTCTGAGGCAAGCGGTTGATTTCCGAATCCGAAGATGAGTTCTTTACTGTGTTGGGCCAGAAAGCCGGAGCCGCAGGTGACGAAGCGGGCTTGACAGCCGGACGGAGTTCGGACCTCAACGCGCGCTCCGATGGCGTCACGATTGCTTTTGGTCCCGGTCAGACGCAGGGAAATCGATTGATTGCGCGAGGCCGAATCATTGCGGAGCAGGCGAAGCTGCGGCCCGGTGCGGCTGTGCAGAATCATGTCAGCATCGCCATCGCCATCAAAGTCGAAAACCGCGAATGCCCGGCCATCATCCGGGAAATCGATCCCCGATACTGCGGAAATGTCCGCAAAGTTCCCCCCGCCCAAGTTCAGGAAAAGCACATTCCGCTCATTTCCATTCCAAGAGTGCCCTTCGTGCGCGAGTTGAAAGATGGCCGTCCAAGCGGCGCGATAGGGGCTGCTGACGATGGATGAATGAGGCGAGGATGCCACCACTTCTTCCCACAAGAACGCATCGGCTGGCGGCCGGCCCGGCTCCGGCGCAGTCAGGAAACCGTTGGCGACGTAGAGATCAGGATGGCCGTCGTTTTCAAGGTCAAAGCTGTCCGAGCACCATGCCCAACGGCCGCGGCGCGCGCCGGCCGCATCGGGGACGGGCGCAAGGGCCGCTGTCCGCCTCCGTCCCGGCGGGTATGGCCGTGAAGATGGAAGCGCACCGTCAGCTTTTCCGGCTTCCCGGTAAAGCGCATTTCCCATGGCGAATTGGGCCACTGAGGATTCAGAAGCATTCTCGAATCGTCCGGCAAATTGCGGATCTTGGCTGACGCGCATCCCCGCCGGCGCCCACATGTTGCCCACGTAAAGCTCCTGCCTTCCCGTGCCTGAGATGTCCGCCGCGCTCACGCTCATGCCAGAACCGTAGCCGGGGATACCGTCTGGGATTTCTTCAAAGGTGCCGTCACGCCGGTTGCGATAGAGGTTATTGCGTCCAAAATCGTTGGCGACACAAAGATCGGGCCAGCCGTCACCTTCCAAGTCAACCCAGGCACACGCAAAGCTGAAGCGGTTGTTACCGCGATTCAACTGGCTCGCCTCGGTCACGTCGGCGAACGTTCCATCACCCCGGTTGCGGTAGAGGTAATTCGGCGGCCCGTTCTGCGCGTCGTAATAAGGGCTGGGCAAGGGATTGCCACCTTGACCTTGGAAGTAGCCGTAAGCACAAACATAAAGGTCGAGATAGCCATCGCGATCGTAGTCTGCCAGGGCCGCCCCCGTGAGCGAAGTTTCTCCTGATGACGGCGGAAACGCGCGGCGCGCCAGCGTAAACCGCCCGTGGCCGTCATTTAAGAAAAGCAGCGGGGCGGATTCGCTGATCACAATCAAATCCTGGCGGCCACGATTCAAGATGTCAGCGAAGAGCGCCATCGAACATGAATCGAGCAAGCCGATTCCGGCTTCGGCTGCAAACTCCTCAAACACGCCCGGACGCTTTTGCCGGTAAAGGCGGTTCGGCAAGCCTTGCGGCTGGCACAGGTATATCTCCTCTGTGCCGTCGCCGTCGACGTCGGCCACGCTCACCCCGCAGTTGCCGAAAATATCGATGCCGCTGGCGGAATCAAGAACGGCGCGCCAATAATTGGTGTCGCGCAGCAGATGAGATTTGAAGGTGGGGTCTTGGCTGAACGCCGAGGCCGTGACATCAGTAAAAAGTGTCCTGGTGGTTTTTACCGAGGACATATGCAGGAACCACCAACCGGCAATCTGCGCAGAAGGCGTCATCACCTGAGAATGGACAGAACCAGCTTGGTCCGGTTGATTCCAATCGATCAGCCACTCGCCGGAGACTTCGTGGTTCGGAAGTTGCGGCGGATGATGTTCGGTGAAAGGATGTTGGCCGGCAGGATGTCCAACATTTAAGTTGGCGGCGTGCCGCTTTCCCGGCGGCGCTTGGTGGCCCGATGCCGGCGCCACTAAATCCGATGGCGCTTCCACAGGTGCGGCTTCTCCCGCAATTTGAAAAATGACTTTGGTGCGCAGCAACCCTGCTTTCTGTGAGTCCTCCTGGATGGCGGTGCATTCAAGCTCCACCGAAGCGATCCTGGAGAAGGAGCTTAGCAGGGCGCGAAGTTGAGTCAAAAATTCATTCCGCCTGAGCACCGGACCTTGATGCCGGATCGATTTTTCCATTGCGCCTAAGCTGCCGGCAGCGGCGACCCTGTCCGCCGCCGCACTCCATACGGCTTTGCGGATCTCGAACAGCTCATCCTGGCGAAGAACCGGTTGGCGGGCAGGATGGAGGTTCGATCCCTGAAAGTTTGGAGCGAGCAGCGCTTCCACATTTCTGCCGCCGGACAGAAGACAAGCGCGCAAGGCCTCAAAGCCCGGTGAGAGCCTGGCAAAATTCCGCTCGCTCGAAAAGCGGTGTTTGCCGTCGTGAAAACCTGCGAGGGCCTGCTTGAGCGGAGACCATGCACGGGTTTGCTGATCCGCATGACTCGCAGAATTCGAGGAAGCCGCGCTGCCCGGACCAACGCCAGGATTTTGCAATGGAGAAGGGAAGAATGCGATGGGGCGAAGAACGTTTCCTGCTGCAAGAATCCCGGCACCGTTGAGGAAAAACTCGCGGCGGCTGCAAAGCCCTCTCCGATTAAATTCGAGATGAATTGGATTTTTAGAGTTCAAGGGTTGGCTAACCCGGCGGGCCGCGAGTTTACCCCGCCAAAAACTTGGATGCGTAAGGCCATCTCATTGTCCTTTAGTGGCGAGTCTTGTGCCCGGCTACAGGTGGCCACAAGGGTAATCTCCACGGGACGACACCACGGCCTAATTTGGATTATTCACGAACTTCCGATAGGGGACCGGCAGGGCACGGTTTTAACCGTGCCGAAGAACGACGTTTTGAGCCTCTTTTTTTATCTCGCATCCCGAACGGTCCGTTACAACTGACCGTTCGGGATGCGAGATAAAGGAAAAAAGTCCCGGTGCTGAAACGGCACGGCTAAAGCCGTGCCCTGACGGTCCTCAAGTAAAACGTCGTGAATAATCCGAGCTAATCATCCGCTGCCTGTGACACAGCTTGCTTCCTCCGCAAGGCCTCAGCCTTCTGCGCTGCCTGATGGGCGAGGCCGGCCTCTCCTAAGCGCCCATAGACGCGGGAAAGTTGCCATTCCACTTCGCCGCTCGGGTCAATGGGCGCAGCCGCCTTAAAATCCCTGGAGGCCTGAAGGAGATTACCGAGCGCAAGGTAAGCCTTGGCGCGGCTCCATTGGGCGAAGAGCAGGCCGGGATCAAGCTGCAGTGCTTGATTCAGGTGTGGGATCGCCCGCCGTGGTTCATCCAGGCGCTGGTACACGTCGCCGAGTTCATAAGCTACCATCGGGTCATTCGGGTCCAACCGCCAGGCTCTTTCAAGCTCTGCGCGCGCCTGGGGAAGCTCCAGCCGGTGACGGAGCAGTTCGCCCAGACCTGAATGCAAGGCGGCACTGCCGGGGTGCTGCTTCAGTCCCTCCAGGTAAATGGCCAGCGCCTGTTTGTCGTCATCTTCCTGCTCGGCGGCAAGCGCCCGCAAGGCCTCCATTTGGGCTTCGAAGCCCGGAGAGCGGGTGGCTTGATCAAATGAAAGGCCTGCCAGTTGAATCGATTGGCGCGCCCTTGCATAGAGAGCCTGGGGACGGATTGCCCCACTTTCAAGAGGGACCAGCCGGGCCGCAATGGCGCGGGCCTGGGATAACGCCTGCGCCGGAGCAAGTTTTGGTGTGGTTCTTGAGCCGCCGACTCCAATCAGCGTTCCGGGCTCTGTGCCGCTGGCTGACGATTTCCCCGGCCAGATTTCTTGGGCTAGTTCAGGGTATCGGCTGGCGAGTGCCTCCGATTCCAACTTGCGGTTCCAATCGCTGCGGGGCGCGATCTCAGCCAGGGTGCGGGAAGTGGTTCGAGCCTCGTCCAAAGCGACACTGCCAAGCGCATACCAAACCTCGGATGACCGCAGGTTCGTGGGAAGCAAACGCAACAGCCCGGCGCGCGCTTGCGGCAAGTCTCCCTGAAATTGCGCCGCCAAGGCGCGTGACCAGATCAAAGTCCGCTGCGAGGCAGTTTGCTCCGGCCGAATGCGGGAATCGAGCGTCGCAGAGGGCGAGGCCGGGGGAATTTTGGCCAAGCCGGGATTGCCCGCGCGAATATTCAAGAGGCAGGAGAGCAACTCGCCATTCTGCGGTGAGGGTGATGCAGTGAGCCAACGTCCAATGTCCCGGCTCGCTTGGGGATCGTTGCGGTAAGCCTCGACCACCGCCAGGTTCCAATGGGCGGCCTTGCAGTCCGGATCAAGCCGGACCAATTGTGCATACTGCAACCGCGCGTCCGCAAACCGCCGCCGCCGGATATATCGTTCTGCGGTAAGAATCAGGTACGCATGGCTGTCGCGCCGCGGGTTCCCGGCACTTGCTGGGACAGGTCCATGCCGGCCAGTTTGGCGGGGCGTAAGGCCAACTGTTGCGTCTCGTTTTCCAGTCCCGCCGCAGCTCGCTTCGAGCGTGCGCGCGGGCCAGATCAAGTCTTCCGGCCAGGGCGGCAGGACAGCAACGGCGAATTCGATCTGGTGAAGGCGCTGGGCCGCCGTTGGCGAAGGTGGATGGGCGCTGGTGTGGCCAGTTTCTGTGGCCAGCACGGCGCTGGGCGCTGAATAAGTTCCCAGGAAATCCAACGAAGAATCCTGCGATGGCGGGGAGGTGGACTGTTCCGGTGTCGTCTTCGACTGGCCGGCCTCGAGTGACGCCGGTCCAACATAAAGCCCACTCACGCAGCCGATGAGCAGGAAGACCAAAGCCAGCATCACCTGTCCTGATTTTCCCATAGTTTCCCAAATACCACGCCCGGCGGCAAAATGCAACGCGGTGAAGTCATAATCCATCCCCCAGTTTAGCAAATTGCTTTTCGAGGGCGGGGACACTGGCCAAGCCGGCCAGCACTCGGGCAAGTGGCACGGTCAACCGTACAGGAGCAGTCCTCGGCACCGGAACCTGCGCCGCTCCGGAGGTTTCGCCAGTTGGGAGGGATCACACGATGCGGGCACGCCGGTTCTCTCAATGGGCTTCGAATTCACCACCGCTACGGCATGTCGCGGCCAGGGCAGTTTTTTTGGCATTAAATTGGGTTTGTTCCGGGGAAAAATCGCACAATCTATCGTTAGTCGTTGATTCCAAATAGGTTAAGTTGATTTGTCGCTGAAACTTACCTATCTCAATCAGAATCAATGTCTTACGGTCACAAAGCCACCCAAAATAGCTCTGTTTTGGGTTTGTTCCGTGTCGGTTTATAACGTTTTCAATAGCTTGGGGACTTTTTCAAGGCAAAAAAAGAATTCTTTTTTTGCCTCATTTTGGCTCGTACCCGCATTTTTACTGGGGATGTTGCGTGTTCGGAATGGCTTTGTTCCTGAAGGGCAAATCGCCCCCTATTGTTTTCAATGATTTGCGCGTCACTTGTTGCATTCACGCCCGGATTGGCGGTTTCCACAGGTCTGAACCCCACATTTTTACAGGCGCTGTTGATACTCCACCGGATTTTGTAGCGCGGTCGGTACGGGCACAAGACGTCATGTGGACCAGCAAAGAGCGTGGATGGGCCGATCATGGGAAACGTTCCCAAAGGATTATATATTTTCAGTTAATATCACATAAGTATATAATTGTCAAGGACTTTTTGAACTTCCAGTCTCCCCACCCGCGAGTTTATCTCGCCAAGCGCGGACTTGTCCTGAAAGTCCGCGGCTTGCCGGTTGACGGGTTCGTATACCATTCGCAGTGCTGCAGAACCAATCTGCCTTCTTAAGACTGCCAGTCTTTCAAGAGGCGAATCATTCTAAGAGCGGACTTGCTAAAGGTTCGAAATAGCTTTGTATCCGCCGTTAGCAGGGCCCATTGCTCTGTAATCGCGAGTGCGACGTAGATGCAATCATAAACGGGATGCTTGTAAAGGAATGAAAAATCGAGTGCGGCGGGCACTAAACCTTCGGCTGGGATAAGGGGCACGCCGAGGATGCAGAACTCTCTGAACAAGCGCCCTGCTTAGCTGGGACCGATTTCTCTTTTCCCGGCCTTTTTCCAAAGAACATTCGCCACTTCAGCAAGCAGCAGACCGGGGACTACAAGTTCCAGGCGGCCCGCGTTCCAGTCTAACAGCACGTCTTGTGCCTTCTCACTGTCCGCTTCGGGGAGCAGCCATTTCACTGCGACCGAGGCATCCAGGACAACCCTCATCGGCTATCCCGGTCCTTGCGAATCAACTCCACGCTATCGGTCTGATGGGGATATTTCGTCGCGATCTCTGCCCGGAGCTTGTCAATCCTTTGCATAGCTTTGGCGGCTCGTCTGCGCCGCCTCAACTCCTCCGTCTTGCTCCGGATCGCATCGAGAATTCCCGAGTTGACGCTGGTTCGTTGCCGGCTCGCTTCCCGCCGGAGCAGGCCGTAATGTTCTTCAGGGATATTCCGTACCGTGGTCGTTGCCATAACCGTCATACTCCCCATCGTGATGTCACGATGATATCACGGCGCGGGTCGCGCGGAGTTGTTTCCCAACGCCCCGGCGAACCCTCAAGGTTCGGGGAGTGGGTCAGTTTTCTGTAGCGGCGGTCTCTGACCGCCGAATTGCGTTTTTCAACAGCTTCCGGCGGTCAGAGACTACATCCAAACTGACCCATTGCCCCAAACTCCGCCACTACCCACACGTGGGAGGAATTGCTTCCAGCATCCGGGCCTGATAAACTGCGAGGAACTTGCTTCGGGGAGTTTGAATGACGTCAAGAGCCAGTGTTGATATTTCAAGATCGAAACAAGTTACTGCCACCACCAAGGGTGGAAAACTCTACGTGGTTGGGACGCCGATCGGCAATCTCGGGGACATCACTTTCCGGGCGGTTGATACCTTGAAGCAAGTGGACTTGATAGCCTGTGAGGACACTCGGCGCACCAAGAAGCTGCTTGACTATTATAGAATTTCCACTCCCACCATCAGCTATCACGAACACAATGAGATGACGCGGGCGCCGGAACTAATCCTGCGCCTCGAAGAAGGGAATCGAATTTCTCTGGTTTCGGACGCAGGTATGCCCATCGTGTCTGACCCCGGCTACCGCTTGATCAAACTTGCGATTCGACACGGTTTTGCCGTTGTCCCCGTACCCGGACCTTCAGCATTCGCAGCCGCTCTGAGCGCAGCCGGCCTTCCCATAGACCATTTCCATTTTGCAGGTTTCCTGCCTCCGAAAGGCGTTGCCCGGCAAAGGGCGCTGCGGAAACTGAGGGAGATTCCCGGCACCCAGGTGTTTTATGAGGCCCCGCACCGACTCCTGGAAATGCTGGAAGACATCGGGAAGATTCTTGGCGACCGCCCCATGGTTCTGGCCCGGGAAGTGACAAAAATCCATGAGGAGTTTTTGCGGGGAACAGCAGGGGAACTTGCAAGCCGGCTGGCGATGAAGAGCATTAAAGGAGAGATCACGGTCCTGGTGGGTGGGCACGATCCTGCATCGGACAGTCCTGTCCAAGCGCCTTCGACCGTCTCTATTTGTGATGAAATCGACCGGCTGAAAAAGGACCGAAGCCTGGACGATCGTGGCGCCCTGAAGGTCTTGGCGCGGGCCAGAGGTATTTCAAAAAGTGAAGCCTACCGCCAATGGCAGGCAGAAAAGGGATTGCAGGATTAGCCGAACTAGACGAACTCAGCCTCCCCGGGAATTGCCGAATCTTCGTCGAAGACGCTCCGGAATGATCTACCCAGCGTTTATACACAACGCAATAAGTCAGCGGCGGTCATTCGCTGTAGCGCCGCTCTATGAGCGGCGAAATACGCCGGTCGCAGACCGGCGCTACAGACTCAAGCCGCTCCCCTGGCCATTTCGCTTTCGGCTCCCTGCGCCATGCGGTTCCTGCTGAAAAATTCATCAACTCGATCAAGCACCTCGTGCGTGGCGCCGACGCTTTGAACCTGGCGGCGAAGCTCAGCGCCGTTGCGGACCCCGTGGGTAAACCAACTTGCAAATTGCTTCATCTTGCCGATGGCCCCGGGCATGTCATCCTCCACCAGCATGGCATAGTATGAGCGGATCAAATTATAGCGGTCGATCTCGGTGGGCTCCGCGTAAGCGCCTGCCGCAGAAAACTCCAGCATTTGCCGGAAAATCCAGGGGTTTGAGGGGGCGGCTCGGCCGATCATCACCGCATCACATTGGGTTTCCTTTTGGAGCGCCCAGGCGTTGGCGGGAGTCATCACGTCACCGTTGCCAATCACCGGAATCTTGACGCTGGCCTTAACCGCCCGGATAGTCTCCCAATTGGCATGGCCGCTATAACCCTGCATTCGGGTTCGGGGGTGTACGGCCACGGCTTCAACGCCGCAGTTTTCGGCGAGCCGCGCCACGGGCACCGCAACAATTTCCTCGTCATTCCAACCCGACCGCATTTTGATGGTGAACGGAATTGAAACTGCCTTGCGGATTTGTGTGAAAATCCTCTCCAGCAGCGGAAGATCTCTCAGAAGTCCCGACCCTCCGCATTTCACCACTTTCTTGGCCGGGCATCCCAGGTTCAAATCAATCATGTCAAAGCCCAGGCCCTCAATCATGCGCGCCGCCTCGGCCAGATGAGCGGGTTCGAAACCGAAAATTTGCGCAGTGATGGGTCGTTCCTCTTCCTTGTAGTAAAGAAACCGCTGAGATTTGAGGTTTTGCCGGAGCATGCCCTCGCTTGAAACAAACTCAGTCATGATGAGCCCGCATCCGCCCAGTTGCTTGATGAAGCGCCGGAAAACGGTGTCCGTAATGCCGGCCATGGGGGCAAGAATATGGGCTGGACGGATCACCACGTGACGGATTTTGAGCTCCTCAAAGGGCATGGATCATTCTCGCAGTGAGAGGGCAAGGAATTCAAGAGTCAGATACAACGCGACCTCTCGGCGGGTTTCACCATCAGGATACCTGCGGTAGAAGACTCTGGGCGCTGGCAATCGCGAAGCGCATCTGGCCCTCTGCCACCAATTGTTCACCACGAAAGATTTTGCCGTGCAATTCTCCAAAGCTTTCCCGCAGTTTCACGGCCACGGCTTCCGCCACCACGGATTCTCCTGCCATCACCGGAAGATGCATCGTTGCCGATGGGATCTGAAGAATCACCGCGACCTTGCCTTCCATTTCGGGTTGCTGCATCACCAGAATCGCTCCGAGTTGCGTCACCATTTCCAGCAGGATACCGCACGGCACCATGGTGGTCTCAGGCTGGAATCCGTGAAGAAGACCTTCCGTCACCGTAAAATTCTTGATACCCCGGATGCTCTTTCCCGGAATGAATTCGATGACGCGGTCCACCAACAGGAAAGGATAGCGGTGGGGGATGATCCTCTGGATCGAGTCCTGCCGCAGCGTGGAGTCAGCGCGAGTCTCACTCATAAGCGGTGCAACCTATCTGCAGGATGCGCTGGCCCGGGTGGGTTCTTTTGAAGCGCCATGCCGACGAAAATGATAAGTGAACTTCGGGCCGCGACGGTTACTCGATCCGGATCACTCACGAACCTGTCTTCGAGGACTGCCAGAGGACGGTTTTAACCGTGTCCCGGCGGTTCTCCATTAAGCCTTTGTGAGTAATCCAGGTAAAGCACTCAGAGCAAGCTGGGATCAATACTTTCGCCAGCGAGATTTTCTGAGTCACGAGCTGGTTTGCGGACCGCAGGTTCAGTGACCATCGTGGGGTTTCCGCTACTATCCCATCCGTTGAACGGCGTCCGCAGATATTCCAGAAGCTTTTGCGGTGATCCCGCAAAAAAACTATTGACCAGCTTCTCGACCGCCCTGCTTCTGATCGCTTGCTCCGCAATCGCCGGGCGGTAGACGTGGCTTCGCCCGCGTTTTTGCCGGCTGGCAACGCCTTTGCGCGCAAGACGATCCATCACCGTCATCACCGTCGTATACGCCAAGGGCCGCCGCTGAATAATCTCGGCGCGAATTTCGTGAACGGTCGCCTGCTCAAGCGACCACAAGGCGCTCATGCATTCGAGCTCCAGCGCGGGAAGATCGAATGGGTGGTTATGGCTTTTCCTCGGCATGTCGGAGGGGCGCCTTGTCTGTTGTGTGGTCTGCAGCCGAAGCGGTAGCAGAGAGAGCTTCCGGTGGCGTCATTTTCAGAAGCTCGCGGCCAAGCGCCCGGTTGCGGCTGGTCCATTCGCCCAGGCGATTCTTATCCACCTGGTACTGCTCCCACATGCTTTGCAGCTTGGAATCCAGATCGTCCAGATAATGAACCACCAGGGCTTCTGGAAACACGGGTTCCTTCGGAGACCCGAAGTCAGTCTTGCCATGATGGGACAGGACGAGGTGAAGGAGCTTGTCCCGCAGCGGCGTGGGGAAATCGGGAAGGTTCCGGAGCTTCTCCTGAATCATCTCAATCCCGATCGTGATGTGTCCTAAAAGTTGGCCTCGAGTGGTGTACCGGAAACCCCGCTCAAAGTTGATCTCCTCGACCTTTCCAAGGTCGTGCAAAAGGAGTCCGGCGAAGATCAACGAGCGGTCCAACCAGGTGTAGTGATCGCAGACTCGATCCGCAAGATCGAGCAAGGACATGACGTGCTCCAGCAGACCTCCCAGAAAGGCATGGTGCATTACCACTGCGGCCGGCGCCAGCTTATATCTTGCAGTGATTTCGGGGTCCGTGAAGATGGCGAGCAACAACTGCCGAAGCGGAGTTTCAGGTAACTCTTGAATCCGGCAGAGGAGTTGTTCAAACATCTGCTCAGGATCGTGGCGGCTCCTGGGAAGGTAATCGATCAAATCCTGGCGGTCGATGGCGAGGCGTGTGATTCTGCGAATCGTAAGCTGCGGCGCCCCTTGATACATTTCGAGAGAGCCAGCCACGGAGACGACGTCATCTTGCTCAAAATCCAGGCCGGAGCGGTCACAATCCCAGAGTTTGGCGCGGACGCTTCCGGTCGAATCCCTCAGGGTGAGGTCCAGATAAGCACTGCCATTCCGGGCAATCTTCCGCTCCTTGCTTTGCACCAGGAAACTGGTGTCAATGCGCGCTCCCGGCTCGAGGTCCTCAACGTATTGGGATTTCATTTGCGGGTTTGAGCAACTTCAGTTTGGTTGGATGGTTCGGAGCCGGTATCGATATAGCCAGGCGCAAGGAAGATGTAGCTTTCCTTGCGCAGGTTATAAAGATAGTCGCGCAATGCCGGTTGCATCTGCTTTTGATAAAGGACGTTTTCCACATCCGTCCGGACTTCTTCAAATTTGGGGGCTCCCGGGCTGCGCCGCTCAAGGACTTTTGCGATCATGTATCCATACTTGGTATGGATGATGCCCGAGGTTTCATTGACATCCAGATGCTGAACGGCACTGGAAATGGCGGGCAATAAAGTTCCGTCCTTGAAGAAGCCAACGTCTCCGCCATTTTGAGCGCTGGAATCGTCGGAATACTTCTTAACCAAATCTTCCCACTTGCCTCCTGCTTTGATGGCAGCCAGGGCTTCGTCCGCCAGCTTCTGAGCCTGGGTGGGAGGATGTTTGTCCGTGGCGACCAGAATTTCCGCCAGGCGGACGCCACCCGGTGAATCAAATTCCTTCTGGTGCGACTCAAAATACTTCCGCCCATCCGCGTCCGTGATGATGATGCGCGAGCCCACCTCACGCTCAATCACCCGCTGCATCAGCAGATTTCGCCGGATGTTATCCTGAAAATCCTCCCAGATAATCCCCTGCTTTTCGACTTCTTTTTCAAGATCGTTGATGGTAGCCAGGTTCATTTGGGCCCGAATCTGGTCCAGGCGCTTCACCACGTCGGTGTCCGCATTGATATTGAGGTCCTTGGCCTTCTCCACCATCAGGTCCTGATCAATCAAGTCGCGCAGAAGATTCTTACTCTGTTCCTTGAACTGGTCCTCAAGCTCGGCGCCGGAATATTGTTGGCCAAGCTGCTCGCGGAGTTTGTCGCGCTGACTCTCGAACTGGTGCATGGTAACGATTTCATTGTTTACGCGGGCGATAATCCGCTCGATAATCTGGCGGGAGGCGGCCGCCGGACTGGACACGATGCACAAAACCGCAAAAGCGGACAATAAGTGCCGGACTCTCTGACTCATAGATTACCTTTCTTTCCCGTTGTGAACCCTCCAGAGATTCACGCTCTTTGATTTTAATTCGCGGTCCGCAGCTCCTGCAAGTTGTTTCGGAGTTGGCTGATCAACGATTCCCGTCCGGGCGGAAACTTGATCCGTAGCGTCCCATCCGGGCGGAAGCTGGAGCCGCGGTGACGCTGCATGAAGCTTTTCAAGTCCTCCGGCTGGATGGGCGCTTCGGGGTGGAAGCGGAGCCAGACTTCGTCCGTCTTGCGCTCAATGGCTTCCACCAGCATCTCCTCCGCACTTGACTTGAGCAACGCGTAATCCAGGAGGTTTGAAACCGATTCGGGCAGGTTCCCAAAGCGGTCCAACATCTCCGTTTGGAGTTCAAGGCGGGCTTCCGGGCTGGCAATTGTCGAGATTCGCTTGTACATCCGCAGGCGCTGGCTTTCATCGGAAATATACGATTCGGGGATCTTGATGTCGAGCCCTAATTTGAGCGTGACTCGCAACTCCGGCTTCGGCGACACTCCCCTGGCCTCTTCAACGCTCTGTTCCAGCATCTTAAGATAAAGGTCAATGCCGACGGAATTCAAATGGCCGGACTGCGCGGCGCCGAGCAGATTGCCGGCGCCGCGCAACTCCAGGTCCAGCGCCGCCAGCCGGAAGCCGGAGCCGAGATCGGAAAATTCCTTAAGCGCCGCCAGCCGGCGGCGGGCAAGCGGGGTGAGCACGTTTTCCGCGGGCGCCAGAAAGTAGGCATAAGCGCGCTTGTCCGATCTGCCGACGCGGCCACGCAATTGGTATAGGTCCGCCAAACCGAAACGATCAGCGCGATTCACGATGATGGTGTTGGCCCGGGGAATATCCAGGCCGTTCTCCACGATGGCGGTGGAAATCAACACGTCATATTCATCCTGGATGAACTTCAGCATCACTTTTTCAAGTTCTCCTTCGCCCATTTGCCCGTGGGCCACGGCCAGGCGGGCGGCCGGAACAAGCCGGTTTACGACGGCCGCGATACTGAAGATCGATTCAATCCGATTATGGACAAAATAGACCTGGCCGCCGCGCTCCAGTTCATGCAGGATCGCCGCCTGAATCAATCCAGGGTTGAAGGAGGCAACCGTTGTCTGGATGGCCAGTCTTCCCTGCGGTGGTGTTTCAATCAAAGAGAGATCACGAAGGCCGCCCAGCGACATGTGCAAGGTTCGGGGAATCGGGGTGGCCGTCAACGTGAGCACGTCCACGTTGGTTTTGAACCTCTTCAATTTCTCCTTGGCCGCCACGCCAAAGCGTTGCTCCTCATCGACAATGAGCAATCCTAGCCCGTGGAAACCTGCATCCTTGGAAAGAAGACGGTGGGTTCCGATCAGAATGTCAACCCGGCCATCGCGAGTCTCCGCCAGGATTCGCTTCTGCTCAGCGGGAGACCGGAAGCGGCTGACCATCTCGATGCGCACGGGAAACGCCGCCATGCGTCGCCGGAAAGTGTTGAGATGTTGGAAGGCCAGGACGGTTGTGGGCGCCAGCACGGCCACTTGTCTTCCCTCCTGCACCACTTTGAAGGCTGCCCGCAGTGCGACTTCCGTCTTGCCGTAGCCCACGTCGCCGCACAATAACCGGTCCATCGGTTCGGGGCTTTCCAGGTCTCGCTTGATGGCTTCGATGGCGGTCAATTGGCCCGGTGTCTCCTCAAATTCGAAGGTTTCTTCAAATTCCTTCTGCCACGGGGTATCGGGGCCGCATGCTACGCCGCCGCTCATTTTCCTGTCCGCGTAAAGGCCCAACAACTCATCAGCCATATCGCGCAGCGCCTTCTTGACTCGCGCCTTCGTGCGGCCCCACGCCGTCCCGCCCAGCCGGTCCAGCGCTGGCCGCGGCCCATCCTCAAGGACGCTGCCGGAGCGGTACTTTTCGACCAGATCCAGACGCTCGAGCGGGACATAGAGCTTGGCTTCGTCCTGGTAAGTCAGCAGCATGAAGTCATGGCGCTTGCCATCCACTTCAATCTGCCGCAGGCCGTTATAGAGGCCGATGCCGTGGTCCACGTGCACCACATAATCTCCAACCTTCAGATCGCTCAGGTCGGAGATGAAGCGTGCCGCTGAAGTCTTCCGTTGTTTTTCAGGCTTTCTCCAGGCGATACCACCGAAGATGTCGGAGTCCGTAAAGAGCGCAAAACGCGCTTCCGGGATGATGGTTCCGCGTTCGATATCCCCCCTCGCAATGTGAAGGACACCTTCGGATGGTTCGTCGGCCGGGGCCCCTTTTGCACGGCCTTGACGCGGCGGGCTGGTGGCGTCAATGAAAGCGATGCCATAATCGAGAAGGATCTCATGCATGCGTTCGGCTTTGCCGCCCACTGCCAGGGCTACGATCACGGTCTCATGATTCGTAATATGCGTGCGGACCTCCTCGGCCCAGGTCTTCACTCCGCCCTGAAACAATGGAGCTGGCCGGGACATGAGAACAAACCGGCTCGTGATATTGGCCGCCATGCCGCTGCCTGGCGCGCCACTTTCGATCAGAAACACTTCCTCACGATGCTCCGGCTCGATTCCACCCGCCTCATTTAGAATGGCCCACGCATTGGCTCCCGCATCGGCTGCCGGAGATGCATCTCTATAGCCGGGGCTTGATGCCGCGGAAGTTTCAACGGCTGGCATTCCCTGCAGCTTCGATTTCTTCGGATTCCTGGCGGGCCTTTCCAGGCCCAGATCAGCCTCAAGGTCAGCAATCACTTCGTCGGGAAGTGAGTCAAGCAGTTCACTGGCGGTCATCGCCGGGGCTGCTCCGCCTTTCGCTTCCGGTGCTCCGCTTGACTCTTTGTCCCCCACGATCTCGAGCTCATTGAGCTCAAGCTGAGAGCAACCTCGGTAAGTTCTTTCGAACTCGGCCCAGCCGAGCAGAAACTCCTCCGGCCGCGGGCGAGGGGGCACCATGTCCTGCAATTCATCGTAGGCTGCCTGCCAGCTTTCAAAAACCCTCTTGCCCTTCGCGAGCAAGCCTTGCGGTTCATCCCACACAACGATGGGATTCTCCAGGAGAGAAAAAATCGTCCGGGGGCGCGGCTCCGCCAAGTGCACAAAAAATTCCCATCCCGGGAATTTACCGGAATACTCCGGCGCCCAGGATTGACCATTGGTGTGATGAGTGACGCCAATCCGCGCCGCAAGCGCCTGTACGATGGATTCGAAGAGCTTTGAGGAAGTCCGAATTTCACATAACGGCAGAAGCGAAGCGGCGGGCGCAGCCTTGCGCGATCGTTGCGTGCCGGGATCAAACTCGCGCAACGAATCAATCATGTCTCCGAAGAATTCGATCCGGAGAGGCCACTCCGATTCCGGCGGAAAAACGTCCAGGATTCCGCCCCGCACCGAAAAGCTTCCCATTGATTCAACGGGTTCTGCCCGTTCGTAACCTACCGCCGCCAAATGGTCGATCAGGTCGTCGAGGGGAACTTCATCACCTACTTTGAGGATCAAGGCCAGTGACGCATAGTAGGACCGGTCTTGGAATCTGCCAAGGGCAGCAATGAGCGGTGTAACCAAGACCCGGCTTCGGCCCCCCGCCGCACTCCATAGTGCGACCGCGCGCCGCTCTGCGATTTCGGCATGGGGTGATCGCAATTCGTAAGGAGTGCAGTCGTAATCGGGGAGCGAAAGGACGGAATTTGCTGTCCCTGGTTCGAGCCAATCAAGAAAAGCCCCGGCCGACCGGGAGATTTGGTCGGCCGATTCGTTGTCCGAGGTCACAACCAGCAGCGGACGTCTTATCCGGTGGGCAAGCCCTGCGATCACCATCGCCTTGGCGGTGCGCGTGAGCCCGGACAGTGAGCAAGCCAGTGGGTACCCGGCCGGAGTTTCGGTACCCAGGGCCGCAGCGGAGAGGGTCCGGGCTTGCGCATCCACCACACTTGGGACTATCCCCGCTGGTTGCCCACCAGGAGAAACTCTTGGATTGGAATAAAGGCCCGAACCGCTTGGCGGGACTTCACCCCGGCCGTGACTCAACAATTGAATCACCGCATCGAAGGAAGGGTGATCGAGAATGGGTTGCAGTAATGATTGGGCCGGTGGCATTAAAGTATCTTATCTGAATGGGTCTGGCGAAGGACGGCTTCGATGATGGCGGTTGTGGAATAACCCGGCAATACCGGTATGGATATTACTTTCCCACCGGCTGCCTCCACTTCCTCCCGCCCCACGATTTGGGTTTCCCCCCAGTCCGACCCCTTTACCAAGATATTTGGAAGGATGCGGGCGATCAGCTCACGGGGTGTCGGCTCGTCGAAAATGGTCACGTAATCCACTGCCCGGAGAGCCGCCAGAATCTCCGCGCGCTCAGCCTGGGGCAACAACGGCCGCTGCGGTCCTTTCATGGCGCGGACACTCCGGTCACTATTCACGGCCACCAGCAAGCAGTCGCCAAGCCGGCGCGCCTCGGCCAGAAACTGGGCGTGGCCGGGGTGAATCAGATCGAAGCAGCCGTTGGTAAACACAATTCGTTTGCCGTTCCTCTTCTTCAGTTGGCGCAGTGTTTGCGCAGCTTGATCGTTTTCAAGAATTTTCCGGACCGTTGAATTGGGATCGTAGCGCATCGCTGAAAAATCTGTGGACTGGGTGATTCTCGATGTTTTGCTCGAGGCCCTGGAGTTTCGACATTTCTGGAGTCTGGGAGTTTCAGCGAAGAGCCCAGAATAACAGGCTGGCCGCCCAAATGTAGAAACTCCAGAGCAGGATTAAGACCGTGCCCTGACGGTCCCCTGCGGGAAGTTCGCGAATCATCCGAGGCAACCTTATTGTAGCACGCGAGGAAACAGGGCAGTCGGGCTTGCGGGTCCGATACCTGAGGCAATGAAATTGCGGTAAGGGCAAACAGGCGCAGCCTGAACCGCTTCAGAATTGCACGGAGAAGCCGCCACGGAACGCGCGGCAATCCGCAGTCATCATGAAAGGTTCATCTCCGCTGCGGGCAATGGGAAAATAACCCTGGCCGAGAACATTGGTAAAGTCAGCCATCGCCTCAAAGTGGGCTGGAAGGAATCCGACGCTGGGCAGAGGTTGGCGAATTTCGATCCCCAGAAAAGGCATCACGCCATCGCTTGCCATGCCATAAGGGTCAATCACCGTAACGCTGCCTCCCGGCGCCATAAAGTAAGACGTCGTAATCCGGGTGTTCAGATGGGGCACTGTAGTGGTGATCTTTCCGCCCAGGGATTGCCCCGCGCCGGGCTTGAGCATTCCCTGAATCTGCTCCGGACTGGTCAAAGGATCATTTGCCATCTGCCGGACGATCAGCGCGTCGCCATACGAGTAAAGCACCGTGCCTACGGTACGGGAATTGACTTGAAAGCTCACGCCCGTGCGAAATCCCGTGGAGTCATAATGCCCGGCGTTGAGCACCGCGGCGCCAGCAACGGGTCCCGGAAGAGCATATCCTTCAAGCCAACCGATGGATCGGGGACCATCCACGGCATTCACCGCAGTGTTGCCGAAGGCATCGTGGTAAACCGCCACCTGCAGATGGGCCTTGGGACCCAAAGGGTGGTCAAATCGCACTTCGGCGTGATCGACCCTTTCGAGCGCCATGTGGTGTCCGGCCATCGACATTTCAGGAAACGCGCTGAGGTCCGCCACTCTCCCGGCCAGCGAAGTGTCCTGGCCAGGATCCATCGCCCCATATTGCACGCTGATCAAGCTGCCATCGTCCATCTGGTAGGCAAGCTTGACGTGAGGAAGCGCCTCTGCAGCTCCTCCTGCCGCGTTAACGTAATCCACGTCCAATCCCGCCGTCAAGCGAAGGGAATCGGAAATACGCATCTCGCGGGTCGTCTTAAAGCTCAGGGCTTGCGTACCGCTCTGCGCGGCACCGGCCACAGGCGCGGGGGATCCCGTTGTCAGAGCCAGTTGGTGGATCGCCACACTGAACTCCTGCTGGCTGCCTCCCGCGATGTCCCGGCGGTAAGAGGCTAAAATCGAGGATCCCAGGATACTCTGCGATGAAAGGGCTCCAGCCACCAGGAGGTCAGAATTGCCGGAAAGGGTCTTGAGCAGCACATAAACGTTCTGCTCGCCCGTATCCGCGTTCGTACCGCCCTCCCAGAGGCTGCCGGGCAGAAGTCCCGCCATCATTTCGGAAGGCATAACCGGCGCCTTCGGTTGCGGAACCTGAGAAGCGTCCTGAGACGGACCCTGGAATCTTAGGATCGGCCGGGTGCTGGCCGAGGTCCGCAGTATCCATTTCCAGTTGTCCGTCGCGGAGAGAACGCTGCCAGGAGTTGGCGGTTGAAGTTTTGCGGAACTGAGAATCGCGCCGAAAGCGAAGTTGCGGATGGAGGTTGTTCCACCCTCAACACGGACTTTATGGGTCACTTCCGGCCCCTTGCTGTAAACACGGACCTGAACCGCATACCATCCGGGCGCCAGCGAAGCCAGTGAAAATCTTCCATGCGTGTCGGTCACCGTGTGGAGCGCCGCCGCTCCACACGCAAAGCCGGACTCGAACAAGGGCCCGACCGCAAACACGCTGACGTTGGCAAGGGTCTTACCCTGCGCGTCCGTCACCCGTCCGGAGACTCCGCCCAGGCGGTCTTGATTCACGCCATAACCCCGCTGCAAGCTGGAAGCGAGAACAATTCCCGCCGCGACGATCGCCAAGAATGTGGGCATCCGCCGAACCGGAAAACTCATAAAAGGCGTCAAAATCCTTTTCCCGAGGCTTCACTCCCCGCGTGGATTAATGCAACGCAAAAGTCGCGCTGGGTTGAATCGATTTCTTCTTGATGTTGTCCGTCACCTTGATGGCAACAGTGTAGTCTCCCGGCTGCAAAGGTGCAAGGGGCAGACTTTTCCGGATGGTCACTTGCTCGGAAGCGTGTTGAATTTTTGCTGCCGCCTCGGTCGCAGTGAATATGGTCTTACCATCCTTCAAGATTTGATATTGGATATCAGCGTCGGGCCGGTGCGTTTTCGGATCAACCCCCAGATTGTAAACCTGAAGGTACATACCCAGGCTTTGGTCCCGCTTAAAGGAAGCTGTGACGCTGGGTCGCACCTTGGTGCTGCCGATCACAAACGGCCCGGTTCCCACTTCGTTGGTCGGCAATTGCTGAATCAGGTCAGCCAGGATCAGCGAACTCGCCGACAGGCCGTCATCGCTGTAATTCGGTACAATAATGCCAAGATCGGTCGATCCCATGTGCCCGCTGGTGTCGTCCTTCAGCACTAAGGACAGCTTATAGCGGCCCGGGCTCAACGTTACCGCCTTCTGGTAAACCGACTGGCGGTTGACGTAGCTCGAAAAATCGTGCTGGGGTACGTCCAGCACCACGCTGTCCTCGAAGGAATTCGCAATCCTTCCGCCCAGTGTGCTCAACTGCCCGTAGATGTCCACCACCCCGTGCATCACCCCGTCCTTGTTCTGGAATTCGAGGTCTTTGTTGGCGATTTGGATGGTGATGGGTGTCAGAATGCTTTCGCTGGTGATGCGCACGTAGTCGGTCTTCACATTAAAGGGTAACAGTTGCGCTGAGATCTTGTGAGTCACTACGGCGCGCAAGTCGTTGAACTTCACGGCGGGTGGGCGGAAGATCTTGGCGAACTGGTCCAAGCGCGTGAACTCTTCCATGCTTTCCGGTTGGCCGCCCATCGGGATGCCCATGGTCGTCCCGTCCGTATTCTGGAAACGGTCCAGCTTGGATCCGCCGTTCATCATTTCGTACTCGGTCAGGCCGGCGCCGGGGACGTGCAGCAATGCGTCCTTCTCGCCGGGGTCCATGGTCAGGTGATACTCGCCGGACATCGAAGGATCTACGAATTCCAGTTGGATGTTTTCACCGATACCTTCAATATAGTGGTAGGTCCAGTCTTCGAAGGGATAGGTTGACGTTTCGCCGCCGCCCTCGCACGGTGGCCGCACATAGGAGCCGCCACTGGGGTGGGCATCGATCTCATCCGGCGGACCGTACATGATGTAAATGCGCCCGCGATCCATCTTCCAACCCGGCATACCAGAACTGTAGTGCTCGTTGGCGTATGCGATGCGGCGGTAATACTCTTCCTTGAATTCGTTTTCCGGGCTTCCGGGATTGGGATTGCGCCGCTCCCAGAACGCCTCGATGAACTGCTCCCGCTCTTCATCCGTCGTCAGCTTTTTGAATGAGGACTTTTCTTCAGGAGTGATGATATACGGCACTTCTTCATCCAGCCACTTCTTGTAAGGACTTTCCATCTCCTTGCGGATGGCCTTTTGTCGCTTCTTTTCTTCACGGGTCAGCTTCTTCTTTTTTGAACCGCTTGAGTTGACAGAAGAATCTCTGGCGGGTGTTGGGGCTGAATAGGTGAGAGCCGCACTGCTGGCAAAGAAAACGATAAGGGCTGGAATTAAAAAGATTCGCGCCGGGTAAACTGAATACACCGGTGCCTTGGGTTCAGAGTGCAGGAATGCTTCTTTCATGGCATAACCCCCGAGTCCACTTTGAATTGTATTTTTTGCAGGGAGGAAATGTCAAGGATTAGTCCCATCTTTAACATTCCGTATTTTAATACCCGAGCATGTTATGCCGTTTCCGGCACGTCCGGCTCAAGAAGAGGGGAGAGCCGGTCGCACCTTCTTGGTGTTGTCGCCCCTTCGACTCTGACGGCCCTTCGCAGGTGTCCAGGTCAAGAACCGCCGAGTTCGGAAAGCGTGAACTGTGCGCTCTCCCTATCCCGAGCGAAAACTGGGCAGCGATTCCGCATCCACGATTCTTGAACGGGCTTAACTCCTTGCCGCGCTAGGCCTTGTTTCCCCCCTTCGTTTCAGAGCAAATTCGCATTCGTATTTGGGGCTTGACAAGCCAGCCCGTCTTATATATTATATGCAT
>DATKST010000037.1:0-4974 GCA_035531475.1 Terriglobia bacterium | reverse complement strand
CGGGAGGACTTGCAAGCGATCTACGGCCACCTCACTCGCACCGCCATCCACACCGTGAAGCCCGATAACATCGCCACCTTCCTGGGCCGCAAGCTCAGTCCTCTCTACCAGGGGGAGATGGGTAACCGCTTCAACACCCGCATCGAAGGCACCCGCATCAAACATACGATGGGACCGGTCTCGATCAAGAGGTATGACAAGTTCGGGCTGATCCTGCGCATCGAGGTCACCGTCAACGACGTTTCCTTTTTTTCGCACTACCGCACGGTAGAACAGCGTGACGGGAGCACCGTCACCCGATGGGCGCCGATGAGGAAGAGCATCTACAGCCTGCCTGCCTTGCGCGAAGCCTTGCAGGCCGCCAACCGGCGCTACCTGGAATTTCTCTCCACCCTGGATGATCCCACGGCCGGGATCGACCGCCTGCAGAAGGTCAGCGAACCGGTGCGGGAGAACGAGCGGTCGTATCCGGGCTTGAACTTCTTCTCCGACGAAGATCAAACCCTGATCGAAGCTCTGGCGCGGGGCGAGTTCAACCTGCACGGATTGCAGAACAAAACCCTGCGTGCTCATCTGGATGAGAAGACCAGCGGGCAAGTCTCGCGTCTGCTCAAGCGGCTGCGCTTCGACGGTCTGGTCAAAAAAGTGGGGCATACCTATCGCTATGACCTGACGGTCTTCGGCAAGCAGGTGATCGCCAGCGGATTGAAACTCAAGAACCTCGTTCTCATTCCCCAACTGGCCCTTGCCCCTGCGCCCTAAACAAAACTTTCTGCCTGATTTGGTCAGAAACTGTTTTCATAGGCACTAACTCGGCGTCAAAATGAGGGGCTTAGCGCGCATTTCTCACTAAACAATTGAAAAAGGCTGTCTCTTCTGGCATAAGCATTTTATTGAGAAAAACTTGCGCCAGAGAATGGAGACAGCCTTATGAGTACAGAGTGTAGCGGAAACCTTTTGAATGTCAGTCCCTGGGGAAGCGGGAAGTGCGGGCGATCACCAGCGATGGGAGCGGGTTGCTGTTGCGCGAGGTGGAGAAGCGGACGGGAATCATCGAGCGGTTTGCGGCGTGCTTTACGGACCATCGGGACGCGGAGCGGGTCGAGCACACGGTGAAGGAGTTGGTGGCGCAGCGGGTGTACGGGTAGGCGCTGGGGTACGAGGATTTGAACGATCATGATGAACTGCGGCGGGATCCGTTGATAGCGGTGCTGGCCGGGAAGATGGTGAGCAAAGGTGAGCAAAACTCTGCCTTCATGCTCGAATTGTTGCCGGTTTTCCAACAAGGGATGTGGGGGCTTTGGGGAGGGGACTTGCCTTTCTTATCTCAAGGACTGCCATGGCGGAACCATGGGCATCCGTGAATCGGCCTCGCGGCTTTTCACCCGATGCTCTGATCGCGCCAATGGCTGAGGGGAAAGAATTGAGCGCTTATTGACGGTTGGCTTGATCTGAGATTTCGGGCAGGGTTACAAGGTTTTCGAGCAATCGCATGGCGCTTGGTGGACAGTCTGTCCGCCCGTCGGCAAATCAGTGGGTGGACCAGGAGATCGAATGGTAGAAGAAGCCAAGAACTATCACATGAGCACGGCCGAATTCCGGCGTTACGGGAAAGCCATGATCGATTGGATTGCCGACTATCACGAGCGCATCGAGTCGTTCCCGGTGCTGGCGCAAGTGGAACCGGGCCAGATTCGCGCCTCGCTTCCCACCGAGCCGCCCGCGGAGGGCGAATCCTTTGACGCCGTTCTTGCCGACGTCGAAAAGCTGATACTTCCTGGCATCACGCACTGGCAATCGCCTAATTTCTTCGCCTTCTTCCCGTCGAACAGCTCAGGGCCCGCCATTCTGGGAGAACTGCTCTCGGCCGGCCTCGGTGTGCAAGGCATGTTGTGGGCCACCAGCCCGGCCGCGACCGAGCTTGAAACCCATGTATTGGACTGGCTGGTTGCAATGCTGGGACTGCCGGCCCGGTTCCTATCCAGCGGCGCCGGCGGCGGTGTGATCCAGGACACGGCCTCCAGCTCTTCTCTCTGCGCGCTACTTGCCGCCCGCGAGCGCGCCACGAATTTCGCCAGCAACCAGCGCGGATGTGACGGCCATCTGGTAGCGTATACCTCCGCCCAAGCTCACTCTTCCATCTTGAAGGCGATGAAGATCGCAGGCCTCGGTGAAGAGAACCTGCGCCTGATCGAGGTGGATGAACAATTCGCCATGCGCCCGGAGTCGCTGGCCCAGGCCATTGAGCGTGACAAGCGGGCAGGAAAGACGCCCTGCTTTGTCTGCGCCACGGTGGGGACCACATCTTCAGAGGCCCTTGATCCACTGGCCCGGATCGGGCCCATCTGCCGTGAACACGGCTTGTGGCTTCACGCCGATGCGGCCATGTGCGGCACGGCCGCCCTGTGCCCCGAGTTCCGGTACATTCAGGAAGGTCTGGAGCTGGCGGATAGCTACTGTTTCAATCCCCATAAGTGGATGTTCACCAATTTCGATTGCGACTGCTTCTACGTGGCGGACCGCAAGACCTTGATTCAGACCTTGTCGGTCTCGGCCGAATACATGCGCAACAAGGCCACCGAATCCGGCGCGGTGATTGACTACCGCGATTGGCACATTCCGCTCGGACGGCGCTTCCGGGCGCTGAAGCTCTGGTTTGTCATCCGCCATTACGGGCTGGAGGGATTGCAATACCATGTGCGTCGCCACGTGCAGCTCGCGCAGAGGTTTGCGTCATGGGTGCGGGAAGACGATCGCTTCGAGCTGGCTGCGCCCGCGCCCTTGAATCTGGTTTGTTTCCGTCACCGCACCGGAGATGAGTTCAATCAGGCGTTGCTCGACCGGCTCAACCGGAGCGGCGCGCTTTACCTTACCCATACCAAGCTGGACGGCCGCCTGGCGCTTCGGCTTTGTGTGGGCCAAACCTATACCGAGTTGCGCCACGTGGAGCAGGCCTGGCAGCGAATCCGCCAGGAATCGGAGTTCCAGCACTAAGAGCAGCGGCGCCACAGCAAGTTACATCACGAACTGGCGCCCCACACTGACGTTGATTTTGAGATTGAAGGGATGATATCGTCAGTTATTAAGAGAAGGTCATTTTACCCGTTTTCAATGCCTCTCCGTGCCAGGGAAGGTGCGTCGACCGTTATCACAAACAGCGTAGGCGGCCTCATCCAAATTTACCCGGGAATGGCGACTTGAGAACAGACAACAATTTGGCGCGAGTTGTTCGCTAATATTTGCGGAAGGCTCTTGTTTTCGGCACAGGAGCGGCCCTCGTGGCCGCCCGAAGGTGATTCCATCGGTGTGGGCAGGTATCAATATCCAATTCATTCGTTGAAGGAGGCAATTGTGCGGAAGAAGGTTACGGTGGTAGGGGCTGGGAACGTGGGGGCAACGGTGGCGCACCGGTTGGCGGATAAGCAACTCGCCGACGTCGTCCTGATCGATATTGTGGAGGGCATTCCGCAGGGCAAGGGATTGGACCTGCTCGAGTCGGGTCCCATCGAAGGGTATGACGTGAAGGTCCGGGGAACGAATGACTACGCGGACACGGCTCAATCTGATGTGGTGGTGGTGACGGCCGGGTTCCCTCGTAAACCCGGAATGAGCCGAGACGATCTGCTGAAAGCCAACTATGAGGTCGTGAAGGGCGCCGTGGAAAAAGCGGCCCGTTATTCTCCCGAATGTTTTCTCATTGTGGTGACCAACCCGCTGGACGCCATGGCGCAGACGGCGCTGAAGGTGAGCGGGTTCTCCAAGAATCGCGTCATGGGCATGGCCGGCGTGCTGGATACGGCGCGTTACCGCACTTTCCTCGCGGAGGCGCTGGATGTTTCCGTGCAGAACGTGCAAGGCTTTGTCCTAGGCGGTCACGGCGACACCATGGTTCCGGTGCCACGCTACACCACTGTGGCCGGAATTCCCGTCACCGAACTGCTGCCCAAGGATAAGCTGGAGGCCATCATCGCGCGGACGCGAAGCGGCGGGGCGGAAATCGTCAATCTGCTCAAATCCGGCAGCGCCTATTACGCGCCTTCGGCGGCGGCGGTTGAAATGATCGAGGCCATTTTCAACGACCGCAAGAAGATTCTGCCTTGCGCCGCTTATCTTGAAGGCGAATACGGCATCCACGGTTTGTTCGTGGGCGTGCCCGTGAAGCTTGGAGCGCGCGGCATCGAACAGATTATCCAGATCAAGCTCACGGCAGAAGAGGAAGCTGCGCTCAAGAAATCCGCCGATTCCGTGAAGGAACTGGTGGGCGTGATCGGAGTCTGACCGCCTACTTTGCTTCGACAATTTGCACGGCATTCATCACCACCGGGGTGCGGGGCTTGTCCTGCCGGTCGCGCGATGTAGTGGAAATCGCTTCCACCACATCGTAGCCCTTCACTACTTCTCCAAAAATCGTGTGCCGGTGATTCAGCCAACCGGTGGCGGCGACGGTGATGAAGAATTGGCTGCCATTGGTGTTGGGTCCGGAGTTGGCCATCGCCAGCTTGCCGGGCTTGTCAAACACCAAATCCTTGCTGAATTCGTCTTCAAACTTGTAACCGGGGCCACCCGTTCCTGTCCCTAGGGGGCAACCACCCTGGATCATGAAATCCGGAATCACCCGGTGGAACGCGAGCCCGTCAAAGAAGCGGCGCCGAACCTTTTTGCGAGTGGCAACGTCCACGAACTCTTTCTCGCCTTTCGCCAGACCTGCAAAATTCTCTACTGTTTTCGGGGCCTTCTCGGGGAATAGCTGGCAAGTGATTTCCCCAAGCGAAGTGTCAAGAATCGCGTAAAGCCCCGGGCTCAATTCATTCATTGGGTCTCTCTCTTTCTTCATTATTTGGTTCCTCCGCAGAATTTGTGGGTGGAGCGGGGATAGTTTTTGACCCTTCGCGGAGAAAAAGATAGCGCATCCCATCCCAATTCCTGTATGGGTAATTTGAGCGAGAAACCCTACACAGGAACAGGACAGGATGC
>DATKST010000036.1:0-9438 GCA_035531475.1 Terriglobia bacterium | reverse complement strand
CGGGAGGACTTGCAAGCGATCTACGGCCACCTCACTCGCACCGCCATCCACACCGTGAAGCCCGATAACATCGCCACCTTCCTGGGCCGCAAGCTCAGTCCTCTCTACCAGGGGGAGATGGGTAACCGCTTCAACACCCGCGTCGAAGGCACCCGCATCAAACATACGATGGGACCGGTCTCGATCAAGATGTATGACAAGTTCGGGCTGATCCTGCGCATTGAGGTCACCGTCAACGACGTTTCCTTTTTCCAGCACTACCGCACGGTAGAACAGCGTGACGGGAGCACCGTCACCAAGTGGGCGCCCATGAGGAAGAGCATCTACAGCCTGCCGGCCTTGCGCGAAGCCTTGCAGTCCGTCAACCGGCGCTACCTGGAATTTCTCTCCACCCTGGATGATCCCACGGCCGGGATCGACCGTTTGCAGAAGGTCAGCGAACCGGTGCGGGAGAACGAGCGGTCGTATCGGGGCTTGAACTTCTTCTCCGACCAAGATCAAACCCTGATCGAAGCTCTGGCGAGGGGCGAGTTCAACCTGCACGGATTGCAGAACAAAACCCTGCGCGCTCATTTGGGCGAGAAGACCAGCGGGCAAGTCTCGCGTCTGCTCAAGCGGCTGCGCTTCGACGGTTTGGTCAAAAAAGTGGCGCATAGCTATCGCTATGACCTGACGGTGTTCGGCAAGCAGGTGATCGCCAGCGGATTGAAACTCAAGAACCTCGTTCTCATTCCCCAACTGGCACTTGCCCCTGCGCCCTAAACAAAACTTTCTGCCTGATTTGGTCAGAACCTGTTTTCATAGGTACTAATAAATCCATTGTAGCAAGCCCTGCGCCTGGAAGTGGTACGGCATTGCCCTGTCAAACTTTTGACACAGCGAACCCTCTGTGAAATGATGCGGGTGGAGAATTCCATGAAAAGCGAACGGTTGATTCGGGTCGCCATCGGCCTATTTCTGTTAATCCTACTCGTCCTGCCACTTTTTTCGGGCGGCATCAACTTGCTGGTGGATTGGATCTGGTTCAAGCATCTGGGCTATGCCATGATCTACCTCACAATATTGAAGGGACGCATTGCCGTCAGCACTTTCGCCAGCTTTGCCTTTATCGTGTTGGTAGGAATAAATCTGCTGATCGCGCGGCGTTCCGCACGCCGCTCTGCCTACCGGATTCAAGGCGAAATCATCGAGTTCCCCGGCCTGGACCGGTTTTCGGCGCTCTTTCGTGGACTGATCTGGTTTGGCGTCCTGTTGCTCGGTTACTTTGCCGGCCAGTGGGCTTCGGACCATTGGATGGATTATCTGCTGTTCCTGCATCCGGTCCATGCCGGAAGAGCCGACCCGCTTTTTGGAATCGATATCAGCTTTTATCTGTTCCGGCTGCCCTTCATCTGGTTTCTTTTTCACTTGGCGCTTCTCATTGTTCTGGCATGCCTGGTGATCCTGGCGATGTTCTATTTTCTGGAGGGCGGCGTTCAGCTTACATCGCGCTCCATCATCGTTTCGCGCTCCGCCAAAGCGCACCTGATGCTGATGGGCGCTGCTTTCATGCTCCTGATGGCCTACCGCGCCCGGCTCGCTATGTATGACCTGCTTTTTTCGCCGCGAGGCTTGATCTACGGCGCGGGGTATACGGACGTTCATGCCACGCTTCCCGTGATGTACATCCTCATGGCTCTGTGCGTGATCACGGCGCTGGCCTTCGCCGCCAGCGCGCTCTCCGGGCGGCTTCGCCCGCCCTTACTCTCATTGGGTCTGCTGCTGGTGGTGGCAGTTCTCGGCGGCGGGCTCTACCCGGCCATCATCCAGCAGTACATCGTGACCCCCAACGAAATCGACAAAGAGCGGCCTTACATCGCGAGGGCCATCGAGTTCACTCGCAAGGCCTACGCCCTCGACCGATTCACCGAGCGGACTTTCTCCGACCTTCAGGACCTGACGCTGGACACGATTAACCAAAATACCGCGACCATGCGGAACATCCGGCTGTGGGATCATAAACCGCTTCGCACCACCTTCGCCCAGCTCCAGGAAATCCGGACTTATTACACGTTTGCCAATGTGGACAATGACCGCTATTGGATCAATGGCGTCTACCGCCAGGTCTCGCTTTCTCCGCGCGAGCTTTCCGGGGCCAACCTGCCCCAGCGTAATTGGATCAATGAGCATTTGACGTACACCCACGGCTACGGCGTGTGCATGAGTCCCGTGAACGAGTCCACGCCGGACGGTCTGCCCCAACTTTTCATCAAGAATATTCCCCCCGTCTCCACCATTCCGCTTCAGATCAAGCGTCCTGAAATCTATTTTGGCGAATTGCCGAACGAATATTGCTTCGTGAAGACCAAAGCGTTGGAATTCGATTACCCTTCAGGAGACCGTAACGTCTACACCAACTACCAAGGCGACGGCGGAATTGCGGTGAAGAACATCTGGCGCCGGCTGCTTTTCGCTTTGCGTTTCGGCGAAATCAACATCCTGCTCTCCACGGACATCCAGCCGGGCAGCCACATGATGATTTACCGCCAGATCATGGACCGCGCCAGCCGTCTAGCCCCGTTCCTCTCGTTCGATAGCGACCCCTACATGGTGATTTCGGATGATGGATCGCTGCACTGGATGCTCGACGGTTACACCACCTCATCCCAATATCCTTATTCGAATCCCACTCCGAATCTGGGATTCAATTACATCCGCAACGCCGTAAAGATCACGATCGATGCTTATAACGGCGACGTCCAGTTTTACATCAGTGATCCCACAGATCCCATCATCCAGGCCTATTCGCGCCTTTTCCCCGGAGTCTTTCATCCGCTCAGCGATATGCCCACGGACCTGAAGGCTCACATCCGCTATCCCGAAGACTTCTTCAGCATTCAGGCCAGCCAATACGCCGTCTTCCACATGACAGACCCGCGCGTCTTCTACAGTAAGGAAGATTTGTGGCGCGTGGCGCAAAGCTCGTCCCGAGGGGCGGTTGCGCCCATGGCCCCCTACTACACGATTATGAAGCTGGCTGAGGTTGGCACGAAGGAAGAATTCATCCTGATGGTTCCCTTCACTCCGGCTCGCAAGGACAACATGATCGCCTGGATGGCCGCCCGCTGCGATGCGCCGAATTACGGAAAAGTGCTGGTGTTCACTTTTCCCAAGGAGAAGCTGGCTTACGGTCCGCAGCAAATCGAAGCGCGCATCGATCAAGTTCCCGCCATCTCCCAACAGTTGACGTTGTGGAACCAGGGCGGGTCCACCGTGATCCGCGGCACACTGCTGGTGATCCCTGTCGGTGATTCCGTGCTCTACATTGAGCCTTTGTATCTGGCAGCCGAAGCCGGCGGTGGACTGCCCCAATTAGAACGCGTGATCGTTGCTTACTCGGACAAGGTGGTGATGGAACCCTCGCTGGACGAAGCGTTGAGTGCGATCTTTGGCGGCAACGTGCAGACCGGGCCAGGCGCAGGCGCTGCCTCGGCAACTCCGGGCGCCAAAGCCGCTACCGCCACCTCTGTCTCAGTTGGGAAGCCCACGCCCGATGTTCAAAAACTGATTCAGGAAGCCGACCAGGATTATCAAAAGGCGCTGCAATTACAACGGCAAGGTGATTGGGCAGGTTACGGCGCGGAGATCAAAAAACTCGGAGATATCCTGAACCAGTTGACCAAAAAATAGCGCGTGGGTATCACAGGTGGCGGTAGAGTAGGAGAGGGGCGTTGTTTGCTCCCTCTCCTACTCTACCGCCAGCCGCCCCTGCCGAAGGCATCATCTTCGGACCGTTAGACGGTGCCAGGAGATTTGGGTATACTGACGGCAGGAGTATGAGATGAAGGTTAAGGTTGCGCTCTATCCGTCTGAAGAAGGCTTCGCGGTTTCTGTGCCGAGCCTGCCGGGCTGCTGGTCGCAAGGGACGACCCGGGAAGAAGCTCTGGCAAACATCGCCGATGCCATCCGTGACTACTCGGGTTCCGAGGCCGTAGCGCAGAGTTTCGCTTCCAAGAAACTCTGCGGCATTTCCCCGGCTCCCCCAACCAAGAACCGCAGCGTTTGAAAGCCGCAAACTCTGCGCTACCCGCTCCAGCCCGCTGCGAGAGAGTCAGTGGGAAAGCCAGCGTCGGTTTCGTTAAAGAGGTAGACGGTGACTATTGCCCGATTGGGGCGTATGCGAGCTGGGGACCAAGATGGAATCAACCGAAAAAGGGCCGACATGCCCAATAAACATGTGGACGCAGATCCAAAATGCCATTGCTCTGCGGAGCAGTCAAGACCAGGTGCTTTGGAGCATCTTCGGGACTTTCTGGGCAGCGAATGCAATTTTACTGGTGGCGCTATTTACGACCGGCGACCTTCCTAAGAATCGCTGGGTAGGAATCGTGATCTCCGCCGTTGGCTTGGCGATAGCGCTCGTGTGGCGCGCGATCCAGAAGCGCGCGCTGGGCCACATTGCTCGGTTAGAAGAACTTATACGAAAGATCGAGGAAGACTTGCGCGTCGAGCCCCGTCTCGCAGTTAGTGCAGAAATCAATCGAGAAGATTACCAACGATACGTTGGCAAGAGCATATTTTCAGCGCGCACAGTAATGCCTCTTTGCAGCGCAGGGTCAGCGTTTCTGTGGATCGTGGCTATGCTCTTTTTCACCTGTCGATGTACGTATTGAGAGGCAAGCGCCTTTCTCGTGTTCGGCGCAGCTCGAGATTCGAAAGCTCCCGAGCACGTTAAATACCGGATTAAGGAGTTACGGCATCTGATTCCTGGGTGTGAATTGCAGCCCCAACGCCTCGGACTGCCTCTTGAGACACTCAGGGCACCGCTCGAAATCTGAGCCTGCAGACTTGCACTCTGGATCATGGCAGATCCACGTTTTCCCGCACTTCAAGCACTCGTATTGGTGATGATCGTCGGTCATTGTTGGCGCTCCTTTTGGTGCATACTACGGAGTTTCCCATTTGTGGTGTTGCCAGTGAAATCATATCGCAACCAGCGTTGAGAATTTACAACTTGCAATTAAAAGCCGGTAGCCACGGTCAATCGTTTTTTGATTGGCCGTGGGCTGTTTCACAATGAAAAGCCCACGGTCACGAAAACACTGACCGTGGCTACCCATACCTCATTGCTAATGCCCTTCCGCAGCCCCAACCCTCACCGGTGGATGATATGATAGAAGTAGGCATTTTGCCGGGGAGGACACCTTTCAACTTCATGACTGAGGGAGCACATCCCGTTCATCCGCTCGAAGAGCTGCTTCGCCAGCGCATTGTGATTATTGACGGCGCCATGGGAACCATGATCCAGGAGCGCAAGCTGACGGAGGCGGATTATCGCGGCAGCCAATTCGCCCATCACAAGAAGGATCTGCGCCTGAACAACGACCTGCTCAACATCACTCAGCCGCAGATCATTGAAGACATCCACTTGCAATATCTCGTTGCGGGCGCGGACATTATTGAATCGAACACCTTCAACTCCACCGCCATTTCCATGGCGGAATATGGCTTGGAGAACCACATCCATGAATTGAACGTGGCGGGCGCGCGCAACGCCCGGCGGGCCGTGGAGCGGTTTATGGCGGAACACCCGGAGCGGCCGTGCTTTGTGGCCGGCTCGATGGGACCGACCAGCCGGACGCTATCCGCGTCGCAGGATATTGCGAGCCCCGCCTCTCGCGCGGTCACCTTTGATCAGCTTCGCGACGCCTATTACGCCCAAGCCCGCGGCCTGGTCGAAGGCGGAGCCGATGTCTTGCTGGTTGAAACCGTCTTTGACACTCTGAACGCCAAGGCCGCACTCTTCGCCATCGATCAGCTTTTTGAAGATACCGGCAAGCGCATTCCAGTAATGGTCTCGGTCACCATCATCGACCAGAGCGGCCGCACGCTCTCCGGCCAGACAGTGGAAGCATTCTGGATCTCTGTTTCGCACATGAAGCTGCTGAGCGTGGGCATCAACTGCGCGCTCGGCGCCAAGCAAATGCGCCCGTACGTTGAGGAGCTTTCCCAAATTGCTCCGGTCTACATCAGTTGCTATCCCAATGCCGGGCTGCCCAATGCTTTCGGCGGTTTCGATGAAACACCGGAAATCATGTGCGGTGACCTGCGCGATTTTGCCAGAAACGGATGGGTGAACATCGTGGGGGGTTGTTGCGGGTCCACTCCCGCCCACATCCGCGCCATCGCCCAGGCGGTGCGCGGACTGAAGCCGCATGTCCTCTCCCAGCCCGAGCCTTACTCGCGTTTCAGCGGAATGGAGCCGCTGGTGATGCGGCCGGACTCAAATTTCGTCAACATTGGTGAGCGCACCAACATCACCGGTTCACCCAAGTTTGCCAAGCTCATCAAAGCCGGCGAATACGAAGAAGCGCTCCGTGTGGCGCGGCAGCAGGTGGAAGGCGGCGCGCAAATTCTGGACGTGAACATGGATGAAGCCATGCTCGATGGTGAACAAGCCATGACCAGGTTCCTGAATTACATTGCCTCTGAACCCGATATCGCCCGCATCCCCATCATGGTGGACAGCTCCAAATGGAGCGTGATTGAAGCTGGACTGAAGTGCCTGCAGGGCAAGAGCATTGTCAATTCGATCAGCCTGAAGGAAGGCGAGGATCTCTTCAAGCAGCGCGCGCGGCTGGTGCACCGCTATGGCGCGGGCATGGTGGTGATGGCCTTTGACGAGCGGGGCCAGGCGGATACGCTCGAGCGCAAGATTTCAATCTGCACGCGAGCCTACAAAATCCTCACGGAGGAAGTGGGCATTCCGCCCCAGGACATCATTTTCGACCCAAACATTTTCACGGTCGCCACGGGCCTCGAAGAGCACAACAATTACGCCCTGGACTTCATCGAAGCGGCGCGCGAGATCAAAGCCACCCTGCCTTACTGCAAGGTGAGTGGCGGCGTGAGCAACATTTCCTTCTCCTTCCGGGGCAACAATGTCGTGCGGGAAGCGATGCACTCCGCGTTCCTTTATCACTCGATCCGCGCCGGCATGGATATGGGCATTGTCAATGCCGGGCAGCTTGGGATTTATGAGGAGATTCCAAAGGATCTGCTGGAGCTGGTGGAAGACGTGTTGCTGAATCGCCGGCCGGACGCGACAGAGAAGCTGCTCGTCTTCGCTGACTCCATCAAACATCTCGGGAAAATTGAGACCCAGGAGGAACAAGAAGCCTGGCGCCAGGGACCCGTGGAAGATCGGCTGAAGCACGCCCTGGTGAAGGGCATTGTGGATTACGTCGAGGCGGACACGGAGGAAGCCCGCCGGAAATATCCAAAACCCTTGCACGTGATCGAAGGCCCGCTGATGGATGGGATGAACGTGGTGGGCGATCTGTTTGGCGCCGGAAAGATGTTTCTGCCGCAGGTGGTGAAGAGCGCGAGGGTGATGAAGAAGGCTGTAGCCTACCTGCTTCCCTATATGGAAGCGGAGAAAGAAAAGTCGGGGGCGCGGCTGTCCGCGGCGCGGATCGTCATGGCCACCGTCAAGGGCGACGTTCACGACATCGGCAAGAACATTGTGGGCGTGGTGCTGGGTTGCAACAACTACGAGGTGATTGACCTGGGTGTGATGGTGCCGTGCGAGAAGATTCTGAAGACGGCGCGCGACGTGAGCGCGGACATGGTGGGACTGAGCGGCCTCATCACTCCATCGTTGGATGAGATGATTCACGTGGCCAAAGAAATGGAGCGCGAGGGCTTCTCCGTGCCGCTCCTCATTGGCGGCGCCACCACCAGCAAGCTGCATACGGCGGTGAAGATTGCTCCGCATTATGGCCATCCGGTGGTTCACGTGGCGGATGCTTCGCGGGCCGTCGGCGTGGTGGGAGCATTGAAGAATCCCGAGCTTCGCCACGATTTCGCAGAGGATCTCCGGCAGGAACAGGAAAAGCTGCGCGCGATTTACCGCCCGCAAGTTCAACCGCTGGTCAGCATCGAACAGGCCCGGCAAAACAAGCCGCGCTTGGAATGGAACGAGACCATGATGGCCCGGCCTCGATTTCTTGGCAACCGCGTCTTTGATCCCGTTCCGTTGCAAGAGATAGTTCCTTATATCGATTGGACGCCGTTTTTCCAGGCTTGGGAATTGCGGGGAACGTATCCCAAGATTTTAAGCGCCGATGGAGTTGGCCCGAGAGCCCAAGAGTTGTTTGATGACGCGCAGCGTCTTTTGCAGCGGATCGTGGAGGAGAGGCTGCTGACGGCGCGCGCCGTCATGGGCTTTTACCCGGCCAACAGCGTGGGTGACGATATTGAGGTCTATCAGGACGAAACGCGCGACGTCGTGCTCGCCACTTTTTACACTCTTCGCCAGCAAATGGAGAAGGGTAATTTCAATCTAGCGCTCGCGGATTTTATTGCTCCGCGCGAAACCGGCCTGACCGATTTCATCGGCGCTTTTGCCGTGTCCACCGGGTTCCGTCTGGAAGCTTTGGTCCATGAGTTTGAGCAGGATCATGACGACTACAATGCCATCATGGCGAAGGCTCTGGCAGACCGCCTGGCGGAAGCCTTGGCCGAGTTGATGCACAAGCGCGCCCGCGACGCCTGCGGCTTCGGGCAAAATGAAAACTTCACCCCGGATGATCTGTTCCACGAGCAATATCGCGGCATCCGGCCGGCGCCGGGTTATCCGGCTTGCCCCGACCACACCGAAAAGCGCGCGTTGTTTGACTTGATTGAAGCCGAAGAATCGGTGGGAATCGAGCTGACGGAAAGTTTTGCGATGGTCCCCGGCGCCGCGGTTTG
The DNA here is from genome assembly GCA_035531475.1 of Terriglobia bacterium. GTDB lineage: Bacteria > Acidobacteriota > Terriglobia > UBA7540 > UBA7540 > CALCEB01. The sequence continues at coordinate 705 of DATKST010000036.1, read as the reverse complement.
CGGATTTTATTTTTCTCATCCTGAATCGCGCTATTTCGCGGTGGGGAAGATCGGGCGGGATCAGGTGCTTGACTACCAACGGCGCAAAGGGATGGACCTGCGCGCGGTCGAACGCTGGCTGGCCCCGGTACTGGCTTACGAGCCACAGGAAGCGCCGGTGGGCGTATCGTAGTCAGCCGTCGGCGAAGAGCCTTCGCAACGTGCGGTTCTGCTTGCAAGGAATGGGTCCGTTATGTGCAGGACGGGGAGAACTCTGTTCACGTTGTAGGGGTGGGCTTTGTATCCGACCTCGGGCGACCCCACGGGTCCCTGACGAGATGTCAGGGGCGAAACTCTCAGCTAGTTGATTGCTGAAAGCTGACGGCTTCTTTCGAACAACCATGCTAACAACCATCATGCAATGGATTCATCTCAGCGCCGCTGTAGCCGGCATCGGGGGGATGGCGTTTCTGGTGGTCATCTTGTTTCCTGCCCTGCGTCAGACTGAAGCGGCGCAGCGCGAGGCCGTGATCCGGAGTGTCCTGATGCGCTTCCGCTGGGTCACGTGGACGGTCATCGTCCTGCTCATAGCCAGCGGGATTTACAATATGAGCCTGGTGTGGGAAGCGCCGTGGGGAATCTACTGGAAGATGCTAACCCTGAAGATTGTCCTGGCGCTCGCCGTTTTCTTGATTGCTTTGTGCCTGACCATTCCCTTGAAATCTT
>DATKST010000035.1:0-47794 GCA_035531475.1 Terriglobia bacterium | reverse complement strand
CGTGGTGAGCATTTGTGAAGTGGTGACAAGGGCCGGCACGGTGGTCTCAAGCTCCATGAAGTGGTCGAGGTGGCCGCGACCGATCTTTTTCTCGTCCGAGGTGATCCGCACCACATAGTCAGGGTGGCGCTGGACAAGGTCGGCGTTCAAATTATTCAATGCCATGCGCATATCTTCGGCGTGTTCCTGGTCAACGCAAAAAATAATCGTCTTGGCAAAGCGGTCTGTCTTTTTCAAGAAATCAGTGAGGTTGCGGGCGATGGCCTCGGTTCGAGGCTTGAGGGCGAGCTTGCGCTCAAAGTCGGAGGTCCTATATTCGGCATCGGGTATTTCGCGCCCGTGACGGTCGAGTTCGCCGTGTGACGGACGCCACCCCGTTGCGTCCGCTGTGGTTACAATGCGATGGACGCGGTAAGGCGCCAGAAAACCATCTTCGATCCCCTGGCGGAGGCTATAGGTGTAGACAGGGTTGCCGAAATAAAGGTAGGTATCTTTATTGTCTTGCCGCAAAGGCGTGGCCGTCATGCCGATCTGATAGGCAGCCTCAAAATATTTCAGGATATCTTTCCAGTTGCTTTCGTCACTGGCGCTGCCCCGGTGGCACTCATCGACGATAATCACGTCGAAGAAATCCGCAGGAAATTCACGGTAAAGGCCGGGACGACGCTCGTCGCGGGCGATGGCTTGATATGTGGAAAAGTACATCTCCCGCCCCAGGACTGCTTCGCCTTCAATCTTGCAACGCGCGTCTCCGAAAGGGGCGAAAATTTTATCTTTGGGATCGTCCACGAGAATATTTCGGTCGGCGAGGTAGAGAATCCTGGGGCGACGGTACTCTCCGGTGCGATTCCAGCGCGAGTTCCACAACTTCCAACAGATTTGGAAGGCAACAATAGTCTTTCCGGTGCCTGTCGCCATGGTCAAAAGGACACGATGTTTGCCTTGAAGGATGGCCTGCACTGCACGGTTGATAGCGATTTCCTGATAATAGCGAGGGGATTTCCCGGAAAGGTGGTAGTACGGGGTGAGCAGTTGCGTTGCCGCTCCGGTTGATATGCCCTCAAGAGTGCGGAGCCGTTTCCAAAGTGTGTCGGGAGAGGGAAACGCCGCTAAATCGTTGTCTTGCCCGGTCTTGAAGTCGTGTTCGACGATTCCGTGACCGTTGGTGGAGTAAGCGAAATTCAGGCCGAGGATTTGAGCGTAGTCTTTCGCCTGTTGAATTCCGTCTCCTGGCTTTTTGAATGCGGCCTTGGCTTCAACCACCGCAATGGGGAAGTCGCGGGAATAACGAAGAATGTAGTCGGCGCGCTTTTGGGCTCGCCGCGTGACTTTGGTTCCCGCTAGAACAATGCGTCCGTCGGTGAAGGTCTTCTGTTCGCTGATTTGGTCGTCTGTCCAACCCGCCGCGTACAGCTTGGGCAAAACGAACTTGCGGCAGGTGTCAGCTTCCGTGAGAACTGGCATTGTTCTAATCGTGATTAATAATAAGGAGTGGTCAAGCCATCTTCGACGATAATCGTCGGAGGGATCATATCACACGAAAGACCCACAATCCCTCAAGTCAGGATGGCGGCGCAACCCGTTGCGGGTTTCACCGGTCGCCCATGGTTTGGGCGCGGGTGGAGCTTGTGCTGGATTATCTTCCCGGCAAGAAGCTGAAGATCCCCTGCGTCACACTTCAGAAATGGCTGTCCACTGCGCGGCTATGCCTGGGCGCGCGTCAGCACGTAATAAAAGGTGTATTGGTTTCCTGCAGGTTCCAGATAGTTCCGCAGTCCGGCCAACAGATCGGGACTCAGTTCCGCAGACACCCATTTCCCGATCATTGTATCAGGATCCATCATTCTGATTTCATCATGGCAGGCTGTGAGGTCCGTTACTTGCGCGAATTCGTCCGTCATTTGAACCTGGGACTCGCCGCTGACCAACCCAAATCGGTATCGAACTTCAATTTGCGCCCCAGACTGCTGGAAGCTGAGATGAAATGCGACAGGGTTCAATTGGTTAAGCAGCGTGGTGTTCGGGTGAGTGACAAAAACCAGGCTGCCATCCCACGCTCCTTCAAGCTGCGACGCGGTGGGAGCGCTGGAGCGTGGATCGGCAAAGAGCAGGTTGTGATCCTCCACTGACATCTTCTCAAAAGGATAATTGTTTCGCGCCATGACAAACGTCGAAAACTCCACACCGTTCGGGAAGCTACCCAAGTGCATTACGCCGAGGGCGTTGTCATCGTCAATCACTTTGATCGTGTCGTAGACCAACTTATAAGGGTCATTGAGGTAATTCAGCAGCAAGATCGAATCGCCTTTCTTGAAGGTGCGGCGGTTGTCATCCGGATACGGCACTTGCCGTACACGAGGGTCGCCGGGCAGGGCAGTGAGCTCATAGTTCACCACGGCGCCGCTGGCGACTCCGTTCTCGACGCGGTCGAACCGCTTCCAGAAGCTTCCGCCCGCAAATACTTTACCGGTTTCTGCCACCGCCTCGCCCCAACCGGCATTGCGAACCCGCTCTTCCCATCCCAACAACGTGTCTTTGGCGAACGATCCTTTCCAAAACGAATCGCGAAAGACACGCTTTTTCTGAAAGTCAAATCGTACCGCCCCGCTGTTTATCAGTTTCTCGAGCGGCAGGGTCGGCGAATCGTGAAGGATGGCTTGAAGTTCAGTAGTGGGCCGCGTGCTGAAATAATCAGGCGTGTCGGCCCCGCGCAAAACTTCCTGGCGGACATCTTCGGAAAAGCTGCCAATATCCGGCGACAGAGGATCATATTCCCGCTGCACGAACTGCGCGGTGAAAGCCAGAAAGCGCATCTGCCCTTGCAGTTGGAGCACGGGATCACTCGTGCCCGTTACCTTGAAGGAAGCCAGAAATCCCGCCAGATTCCCGGTGGCTGCGATGTCCTCAAAAGTGCGGAACTTCATGGTGCCAAGGCCGACAGGGTTTCGGGTACCATCGGCTTGGCTCTCGTCAATGTGAACATAAAGAGTGGTATAGTCCTCGAGAATTTCGCGCAGCCCTTGCGGCCCGCCGCCCGCGTCCTTCTGCATGTACTTGCGGCCTTCAAAGACAAACTGCCGTCCTTTGTCACTCCGGAATTCCATGTGATAGCGCATTTCCGCTTCGCCGGTTGCGGGATTGACCCGCAAATAGTTAAACCGGCTGTTCACCGGATCGACCGTAAAAATAGCCGGAGCTTGCCCCTGGAACTGGTCGAACGAGATCGTTCCGGAGATCGAGGCCTCATGCTCCGGGCCGTCAATGAATTCGTTCAGATCCCGCACGGTCATACGCACATCGAACTTGCAACCGGCTGCGCCCGCCGGGGCGCCCGATGAGGGAATTCGACCGGCAATCGTCAAGTCCCCGGCGCGACCGGGCGCAGGCGTGGTGGCGCCTTCAAAATACCATCCCACCATTTCCTCGTCGAAGGTCATGCCCAATCCGTCCGGCAAGTAAACATCCAGAAATGGCTGCATCAAGGCGTTCACCGGCAGCGCCTTCTGGTCCGTCCGGGAGATCATGTAGCAAAATCCAAACTGGCCGTTCTGATCACCATGAAGAATGCCGAGCGACTTGCCGCCCAACGCCGGCGGCAGGCCCCCGGGCAGCCCCGTAACATATTTCCCCACCATGAAGCCATTGGAGACCTTGCGAATCTCGTCGTGGAACGGCGTAAAGTCATTCAACTGAAAGTGATCCTGCACAAAACTGGGCAGAACCAGGCCTTCAATCAATCCCATCAACTCGTAGCTCGCCTGCAAGCGACCGTCGGGCTTCAGGTCGAAGCGCAGGTAGGCGACACTGCCCGCGTGGTTGGCATTGGAGACGACGTCCATGCGCCACACACCTTGCAGGTCTTGCTTAGAAGGGACTGAACCTCCTGCGTACAGAGTGGCATGGTCATCGACGGTCATTTGATCGAAGGTGTACTGACGCACCATGGGGAACGTGAACAGACGTAGCCCATTGGGGTAGGCGCCCAGATAGACGCGCCCGATCAACAAATCCGGGTTGATGACCTTGAAGATGTCGTAGTAACCCGTCCACGGGAAATCGAGGTAACGCAGCAGAATATACTTGCCGGCTTCAAGCGTGCCCGTAGCCTTGTCGAGCGTGATCTCTTCCAAGGAATTGCGGGCGTGAATACGATTGTCCGTGTCGCTGGTGATGCCCACATAGTGGCCGTCCTGCTGATGGAATTCCTTCTTGAAACTGGTAAACAGCGCCGAAGACATGGCGTTCAAGACGTGTCCCTTGGGGAAGAACCCCTTCCAGTAGCGATCGTTTCTGATGGTGCGCGCGGCCAGATCAATCTGAGGCGTCCCGCCTTGATTCATCATCACATCGATCCCCAAGCTGGCGGAGCGCCGGAAGAGCGGTTCCAACCGGCTCTCACTGTAGTCGATAACGTCAGCCGCGCTGAGGGCCGCACCGGTGACCGCTCGATTGGGCGCAGGATAGCGATCGCCCTGCATGTCCTGGATTTTCCGCTCAATGTTGCGTTCGGTAAGCGCAGAAATAGTGATGAAAGGATTGACGTTGAGGGCGGACGGGATCAGGGAGCCGTCGCTCACATAGAGGCCTTCATGGACGCTACCATCCCCTGAAAAAACCCTTCCAAATTCATCCACCGCGCCGTGCATGTAATCTTCACCCAAAGGGCAGCCGCCAAGGGGATGGGCCGTGATGAGATGATGAGAATCGAAGATACTCCAAAGAGGGTTTTCGATAAAATTTGCCCGGAGCGCCCGCGCGTGCCGCCGCAATTCGTCGTTAATGCGCGTGAAGACAATCTCGCGTCCCGCGCCATCCCACTCAATCTTCATGCGCCCGTCCGGCTCGAACCAGGGAGCGTCAAGAATCATCGTTCCCCGCGCATCATCGTGGCCCATCACCAGGTAGAGCATGGTATGGTTCAGAGCTCCATCGCGCTGGTAAGGATGCAACGGGTCGGTGTCAATTAACACGCGTTGCCGCTGGCCAGCCTCGTTGCCGGTCACGGTATCCTGCCCTTGCAGGGCTGCGAACGCCGCCTTGGCACCCAGGATGTAGGCGCTGGGGAAGGACAGGTCCTCTACCGTAAAACGGTCTTCCACCGGAATATTGCCACTGTAGGAGACGGCACCCACAATGGTTGGACCAGGGGGAAGCGCGTCGCCCGCCTGGGGAGGCCGCAGGCCATAACCCAAAACGTTGGTAACGGTGTCGCCGTTATAGGCTAAGCCGAAAAAGTCGCCGTTGCCGCTGAAGCTTGCACCCAGGGCAGGCGAGACTGATAAACCGTGCAATTCCGAGCGCAGCAGGATTTCCGGGGAATTGATGGCGCCGGCCGAGAGCACAACGTTCTTCGCGTCAAGGGTAAAAGGCTCATTGTTCAGGACGTCTTTGTAATAGTGCCCGTGGATCCTCCAACCACCCCCGGAAAGCTTTTCGAGCCATTCAACCTTGGTCTGAGTGTAAATCTCCGCGCCGGCATTCCGCGCCATGGGCAGGTAATTCATGTAGAGCGTGTTCTTGGCGCCAACATTGCAACCGGTGATGCAGTCGCCGCAGTCGATGCAAGGTTTTTGTTCGACGCCGTAGTCGTTCGTACCATTCACGGTGAAGTTGACCGCGATGGTAAGCCCATAGGCATGTTTGTCAATCTCCTGCGCACGCCGGTCGAGGGCCTGAACTTTAGCGAGTTGCAAGGCGCGAGGGTGCTGCGCCGGAGCGATCACCGAGCGGGCGCGGTTGTAATAGGGCAGCAGGACGTCCAGCGTAATCGAACGAGGCCAACCGGGAAGCTGGAACACGTCGGGATCGGGAGTAATTGCCACGTTGGCATTGACCAACGAAGTGCCGCCCAGACCGGAGCCCTTAATCACCGAAATGTCCTGGTAATTCAGGAATTCATAGAGCCCCAGCGGATTTGCGTCATTACGGGACGCTTGGAGGACCGTATCCACACGGTCGGGAAAGTTTCCGACCGGCCACTCCTGCCCGCGTTCCAGGATACACACTGACGGCTTCGGAGTCAGGTTAGCTGTAGCAACTCGCGCCGCAGTGATGGCGCCACCATAGCCGGACCCAATCACCACGAAGTCGTAAGAACTTTTTCTCTGGTCCCAATTGCGACTGAGCATGGCCTGTCCTCCTTGTCAGACACACCAGCGTCCTAAGTATTCTTCCTTTTCGTCTCTTCCGGCTCTTTGGTGTGCTGCTCGGACGTCTTATGATCGCCAAAGTTCCAAAGCCGCCTTGACGGGTGCTGGAATGCCGTGCTTGTGATTTGCCGCGCTCTCCATCCACCGTCGCCTGCGCGGGAATGACGGTGACGTAGGGGCGACCCTTGTGGTCGCCCGTGGGCGGGCACAAGGCCCGCCCCTACATCGCTCTTGATATGCCTTAGGGGTCGCCCCTACCTGTGGAAAACTACTGGAACGAACCCATTCTCTGTCGCTCGCCGTCGCCCCCGCGTAGGCGTGGACCCATGTTGTCGCGGGACGGCGGAAGGTGACAAGTCATGCGGTTCTTGAGAAAACAAGAGAAAGCCTCGGGCAACTGATCCGCAGTGAGGTGGCAGACTTCCGGCCCGATGCCAAATCCATCACCACCATCCCCCAGGGTTGAGCAAAGTGATCGTGCGTGTTGGCAGCGATCGAAGCAAGCTTCAGGTCCAGGTTTCGCCGCAGCCGGATGAATTCAGGGTCTTCCGACTTCACGCCAGACTGTTGACCCATGAAGTCAAGCAATTGAGCCAGTGCCCCGCCCATTTCATGCATGGCGCCGGCCCACCATGTAATGGCGATGAAATCGTCCCGAATGGTGGGGACATAGGCCGGGTCGAATCCCCTTTCTTCTAGAATGGATGGGAAATTGCCAGTTTCCCATTGCAGCATTGATTGCCAAGTGTGCTCTTCAACCATCGGACGCAACCGGGCGCTATTGATAGGGCTGCCTGGTAATATCAAGGAAGCCATTGCCTGTCGCCCCAGGGTCTGGTACGCAGTTTCGGAGCGAGCCTCTCCATCATTATTCAGGAAGAGACTTCGAAACAGCGTGTCGTCGTAATGCGAGTCAGCGTAAATTGATGCTTGTCCGAACGATGTGACGCTTCGGACCTGTTGCAGCTTGCCCGTCACCTCTTGCGGGGAAAGCAAGGCGAGGGCTTCGGCGGTTTGAAGATAGCTTTGAATGTTTGAGATATTGCCGCTCTGGTGGAACTCGAAAAACCAATATTGGCTGGATAAACTCGGGGCTTGCAGCACCGTCTTGGAGGAACGATAAGTGGCGGTTGCAAGGAAACTCATGGCCAATACTTTCCTCAGCTTGGCACTGTCTTGGGCGAAGTTTGCGCTGGTGAACTGAATTCGGTTTGCACCAACCTGATCGGCAATCGTAACGGCGCCCGATTCCCGATCGACAATGATGGTTCCTTTCTGGAAGAGAGTGCTGACCGAGCCATAATTGAATATTCCGAGCAGGTTTATCTTCAGCACCTTCCTGCCCTGACGCAAAGTGGAAAAGATGCTCTTCAGCGGCGTGACGCCATTGAGGACGGAGCCTTCGAGACCGGTCAGGTCACCGCGCAGGGCATCCCTGACGGCCTTCTTGCCGGTTGCATCCAGAACATCCAAATCGATCCGGTAGCTGAAGGCCGTTGAAACGGTATCTATAGAATCCAACTCCCCCTTTAAGGAAAGCTCCAGGTCGCGCTCAATTCCTACCTTTAAGGCTGCGGCGATGGTGGATATCTGGTCGTCGCTCAGGCCTGCCTGCTGAAACACGCTCTGGTCAGGAACCGCATCGGCGCTGACGGTTTGTAACACCCGCTGGATCAGGTCAAACTGGCCGAAGCTCGCCGATACGCCGAGATCGGCTGCAACGCTCAGGTCAAAGTCTGATCCTCGTTTCTTTTCGTATCCGAGCTGAAACTTCCGGCCGGCAAGCCGTTGTACCCGGATTTGATATTCGCCTGTCAGGGTATATGCTGCGCCCACCTTTAAGCAGCCGCCCTCCTGCACGTTGAGCGCGCCAAGAAGAACAGAAGTGCTTAACGCAGCCAGCGGATTGACGGCGCTCAGAAGGTTGGCTGTGGCTGTGAACTTCAATGATCCGGTTCCTTCGACTGTCGCTATGCTCCCCGGTGTCATGGACTCCACGTCCTCGAGGTCGCCAGGAACCACGAAATTCTGAAAGGTGGTCTGAAGGGCGGGGACGGCCTCCTCCGTGAGCGGAAAGAGCCTGTAGTTTTTGAAAACGATGTTGGTTCTGTTGGCAAATCCAAACTGTAGAACGCCGGAGCTGTCACTGATACTCACATCCAGACTTGCTTCCAAGCCTGCGGAGAGGAACGCCTGGCTGCCCGGATCGGGAATGGGAATGCCATCACCGAAAGCATCATCATCGGCGTCAAAAAGCCACTTTCCCTTAACGATTTCAAGAGTCCCCGACAACTGGGGATTGATGGTCAACTCGACGCCCGGGACGCCCAAACTGACAGGCTGAGTAAAGGAAACGCCAATCGACTGTGAGGTGAAAGGATCCTGACCGATTTGAATGCCGCGGATGGGCTTCGCATTGTGTAAGAAGGCGGTGATGGGCCCTGCATTCTTCAGATACTTTGAGAAGATTGCAGCGACATTGGGCTCGGGCGAGGCGTCGATGACAAGACCGAAGTTATCCGTAAGGCTGATGGTCGGCATGTGCTTTTTTCCGGGGCCTGCTCCAACTCGCCAAGGGGTTCGCCCTCGATGTGCCGTAGGGGCACCCTTTGGGGCGGCACCGAGGAGGGCGGGGCAAGCCCCGCCCCTACATCGCCCTCGGGCGGGTACAAGCCCCGCCCCTACGTCGATTCAACGTGCAGGAAGATCGACAAATTTTTGTCGATGTTGGCGCCCCAGGCGCCTAAAGCGTCTTCACATACTCAATCAGGTCCCACTTTTCGTCGTCCTTAAGGTCCGTACCGTAGGTGTGGCCAACGTTGGAATTTCCCGGCATACAGACTTCATACTGAAAGCCGCTGCGCTCGGCGTCAGGGCCGGAAGTGATGAAGCCGACGTTTTTAGGATCATAAACGTCGTAGCCCGTGAAGAAGACCGTCGGCCGCTTGTCCACCGGTTGTAGCAGGTCCCAAAGCGTGGGCACGGAGCCGTTGTGGAGATAAGGCGCGCGCGCCCAGCACCCGTCGAGTGGCACATTGCTGTACCCATTCGTCTTGCGGTAGGCGTCAAACTTAAACGGCGGACCAAAGTTGATGGAGTGGAACTTGTCCACAAGTTGCTGGGTGAATGAGTCCAGCCGGTGACGGTCGGTGCCAATCGTTTCGATCGGTGTTACCTGACCGTTCTGGGGAGTGCCGAAGGCGTGGCAGGAGGCGCATTCGCGCTCGTAGATGGCCTTGCCTCGCGCCGCCTTGGCTTGGTCAATCGGAAACGGATAGCGCGGCGGCTGGAGGTCGAGAAGAAAGTCCGTCACTTCCTTGAAGCTGGTGGGAATGACGGATTTGGGCGTGGCTCCCACTGCCATGGCAGCCGCATAATCACGCTCTTCGAGCTTGTTGTTGTTGCCGTCCCAATGGAGCCACAGGTTTTCGCGGGGCCGCTGATTCCAAATCTGCGGCAGGTCCACCGTGCCAATGGAATGGTCCTCGGGCAGATGGTAAACGTTGAACTTGGTGGGATTGAATGTGTCAACCCGGCCGCGGCCTTGCGGGGGCCGGCTCGCCTGCCACGCATAGGCAGCCTTTTGCTCAAGCAGGCCGTGCTTGGTGACCGGGATAATCATGAAGCGGTAGACAAGCCCCTCAAGCCATGAGGTATCGTGCACCTTTTGGATGGCATTCAGCACATTGACCGACGTAAAGCGCGGATCACTGGCGCAGTCAAACAGGAAATGCTGGAAGGATTGAAGGTCAAGCGAGTGCGCTGGGGCGCCGAGGATCACTTTGGGCGTATCGGACGGTGACATGCGGTAAGTGCCGGTGTGACACAGCGAGCAATTGGCCTCGAGGGCGGGATAGCCGATCTTACGCAGCGAAAAGCCGATGGGAATCTCCTGTCCCGGTTCAAAGATGAACCCGAAGGAGGCCCATCCGCCCGGTCCTGGTAGCTTGTCAGGAAACATGGCCGGCAACACCTTCCAGATGTAGTAAGGCAGCCGGCTTTGAGCGCTCAAGCCAATGGCCCCGTGCTTGAAGTGCTCTGCCGGCGTGGCTTGGGTGGAGTCCGGTTCGGCCCGGAGCAGGTAGTACCACAACCCGAAGCCAACCAATCCCACGGCCACCAAAACAACACCCAGGGCGGCCTTCACCCAGGTGGTGTGCCATGCGCACTTCAGCCAGCCGCCCAAGCTGGCCAGCGCCTGCATTGAACTGTGCAGGCTTACCCGGTCTTGGGGCGCGAGCGCCGGGTTCAGGAGTATGGCGAGCAGAACGCCAAGCGTGAGGTCGGTGAAGAGCATGGGCCGGACCACGCCGGCGGGGGCAGATTGCCGCAGCAAAATGAACCAGAAGCCCGAAGCCATCAGCCGCGACAAGACGACAAGCTTTGTGTGGGTTGGATGCCGTGCCGGGGCGACCGCCGAGGGTGTGTAGAATATGCAGAGAGCCACCAGCAGCATCCCCACGTTTTGAAGCCACAGCATGGAAGTTTGGGGCGGGAGATCAAGGCTGGCGAGGAGCATGTCCGGCGCGAACATGGCCGGGAGGGCGAAACACAGGTTGAGTAGAATTCCAATCCAGACGATTCGGCCAAACCATCTTTCCGCTGTACCCATCGGGTTTTCCTCCAACTTCGCCGAACTTCGTTCTCAATCGCCCTGCGGTTATTGCGTTGCTTCCAGGTGCTCGAGTACGAAGGGAAATACGTCATTGGCCGCGTTCTTGCCGTAGATGCAATCGATGTGTCCGTAACCCGGAACCACATGGCGCTTGTAGAAATTGCTACCGTTCGCCTGGCTTAGAAGGTTGAATGTGATCTCGGTGCTTTCGGGCAGGAAACACTTGTTTTGGCCGCCGTGAATGAAGGTGATGGGAATGCGAAGCCGGTCAAGATGCGGCAGATAGACCTCCCTGCCGTAGTAGTCCACCAGGTGGCCTGTGTCAACAAGGAGCGCCAGGTGGATGAAGGCCCTCATGTTGGCCACGCCGAACATCTCGTGCAGATTATCGTGCGTTGCCTGGTTCAGGTTGGCGTGCTCATAGAGCGGCGCGTACATGAACGTGATGCGGTGGCAGGTGGCGCTGGTGCAGCGGTTCTTGAGCTCAACCGGATAGAGCTTCAGTCCCTCGTCATAGACCTTAGCAAGCAGCCCCTCGTGGTTGTCCACGTAGGCGGTGAGGGTCTCAATGCCCAGGTTCTTAACGAACGAACGCACGTGCATGCCGGTCTTGAGATGCATGGCAAAGGGCGTCTTGAAGTGGGTGGCAATTTGCGAAGCCACCGCAGAGCGCACGCCCTTGAGCCCGGCCAGCATCGCCATGAAAAACGTCGTCGAACCCCAGCAGTGCGCCACCATCTGGACACTCTTCGCCCCAGTCAGATCGAGCACTTTCTGGACGGCATAGGGATAATCCTTGGTCGCAACATCGTCGCCGCTCGCTTGCAGGGTTGCCGTGGGTAGTGCAATGCTGGAGCGAAAGTCGAGCAGCCACACGTCATAACCGTGGGCGAAGAGGTACTCCAGCAAATTCGTCTCGATGGTGTCCATCGAGAAAATCAGGCTCGAGACTCCGAGGCCGTGCACCACTATCACCGGCCCTTTGTTGCCCCCTTGATAGCGGGTAAGGCGTAGCCCCACTCCGTCTTCAGCTTTGAAATACGCAACTTGCGGCGTGGCCACGCGCAGCGGGCGCTTTTGCCGAGGGGGAGCATCGGTGTTAAAAACGGTGGGGCGGACAAAGACATCCGCATAGGTCTCAAACAGCGGGCCGAGAAAGAACCGGGCAAACTTTGCTTGAGCCGCGAGACGCTGCGCAAGGCTTCCCGTATTGGTCACTTTCATGGTGGTGAGCTGACGGGCAAAGTCTTCGGGCGCAATGCGGAGAATGCCCTTGCCGAGGATGGGGCTGGCGGCGCTGTCACCGTCATACAAAGTGATGTAAAGCGTGGTGGTTGCCGGCCAGACCTCGAACACGAAATCAGGATGCGTGACCTTAAATCCCTCAAAGTAGTAGGTCCGGCCTTGGTCCGTCACCATCTTCATGCGGTAGCGCATATTGTGGGTGTCAACGTTGCTTGAATCGACGGTAAAGAGATTGAAGTTGCCCTCGGCGACGGCCAGGGGTTGCGGGGAGAGCGCGGGCGCCGTGACCGTGCCCACCATGCGCGCCTGGTGGTCCGGGTTGGCAATCATATCCTCCAGATCTTCGCTGGCAATCGTCAGCGTGAATTCAAAGGGAGAGTTCTCAGTTTTGCCCTGGTCAGCCCCGCGCTGGTAGCTCGCGTCCGGCTGAAGCGGCGGAGAAGGTGTCTTCACGAGCGCCGAGAAATAACCCTTCATGGTCTCGGTAAACTCGATGCCCGCCTTCACGGGCTTGGCAATACGAGGCGCAGAGGGCAGCCGGTAGTCGATCTGCCAGCCACGATCCTTGGCCAGGAGCGCTGCGGCCCGTTCCGCGACGGCGGAAATCGTAAGCAAAGGATTGACACCGAGCGGTCGCGGGATCACCGACCCATCAACGACGTAAAGGCTATCGTAGGCACCCGCTCCTGCCGCGCCTGAGAACACCTGCCCTTTGTGGTTCACCACGCCGCCCGCGGCATCGTCCGCCATGACGCAGCCGCCCAGCGGATGCACGGTGGTCAGGTTACTGTGGAGCAGCTTGCTCCAAAGCGGGTTGTGGACAAAGGTGCCGCCCAGTGCTGCGGTGGCTTGCTTCAGCGTCTCGTTCACGCGTTGGAAAATGGGTTGATCGCCCACGCCCGGCCACTCCAGAACCAGGTTGCCTTGGTCATTAAGGCGCATGCGGCCGCTTGCATTATCATGGGTCATGACCAGATAGGTCTGGGTATGGTTGACGGCGCCGTGATACTGGCCTTCGAAGCCGGTTAAAAGCTCTCGCATCTTTTCGCGGAGACGTTCATTTGCCGCCACGGGTTCCGGCGAGCCGGCCACTTCCGCCCCGGCCGCGAACCCCGCCGGCAGAAACACCCCGAGCGCTCCCGGCGGCGAACCTTCCTCTGCCACCATCCCGTCCTCAAGCCGTTCCTGGTGGCGCATGTCGATGATTCCGGAAATGCAGGGTCCAACCGGCGGAATCTGGCCGGGCGGGTGATGACCCCAACCGACTCCGTTGATCACTTGTCCGGTGTTGTAACCAAAAGCGAGAACGTCTCCGTTGCCGGTGAATCGCTCACCCAGGCGATTCGAGACCGCAAGGCCGTGCTGGGCTGAACGAAGCAGAATCTCCGTGGAACCCAGTGTCCCAGCGCCTAAAACCACCAAGTCCGCGGTCAGGGCAAAAAGCGGCGCTTTGAACTTCCCGCGTCCCGTTCCCAGGATCTCACACTGGATCAACCACTTACCGTCCTTCTTTTCGACCCAGCGCACGGAGACTTCGGTAAAGATCGCGGCGCCGTGGTTCCAGGCATCCGGAAGGTAGTTCATAATCAGGGTATTTTTCGCCCCATAGTTGCATCCTGTGACGCAATCGCCACAATTGACGCATTTGTGTTGATCGACGCCGACATGGTTTGCCCCTTCCAGGGTGAAATTGACGTTCAAAGGCGGTCGATAAAACTTCTGGCCCAGCTTCTTGGCAGATTCCTCGAGGGCGCGGAGCTTTGGCAACTCGGGCCCGTCCTGGGGATAGGGGGTGGGCTTGAGCATCTCCTCGGCGCGGGCGTAGCCTTCTTCAAGGGGGGTTGCAGGGTCAACCTCAAGCGTCCTGTCCACGGCTTGCGGGTTGCGGAGCTCGGCAGGCCAGCAGGGATCATCAAACACGCGCGGTTCGGCACGCAGCGCCACGTTGGCATTTACCAGTGAAGTCCCACCCAGGCCACACCCCACAAAGACGTTAATGTCCGGGTTGACGTGAAGGTCGTAGAGGCCGACGCGCGAACCCCATTGCGGACAATCCGGCAAGTGAGCCTGCATTTCCGCGACGGCCTCGGCTGAACGGTTCGGGTATTCGCCGGGCTGGAATTCGCGCCCGCGCTCGATCACACAGACTTGTTGTCCGGCCCGCGCCAGCCGCGACGCTGCAATCGCCGCCCCGTAGCCGGACCCGATGATGACCACAGTGTAGTGGTCCCGGATATTCTCAATGGGAGATGACAGACGCTCCATAAGGCTCCTCGCTGCGGCACTCCTCACCCGCCGCTTGGCGTTACCCTCGCTCACAACACAACAGCAGCCTTACACCCTCGCCCCGCTTGCGGGGAGAGGGCAGGGGTGAGGGGATGTATTGGGTCCGAAATAGAACAGTTATTATCTAACAGCCCCTTAAGTTAAGGACTGCTGGAAAATCGGCGTGTCCTCGTCACTGTCCTGGTAATAGGATATTTTTCCTGATGCCGCGTCGAGCTCAATGATGGCGTAGCCGTGATTGTAGAGTCCTCCCGTGGTGCCCAACCGAATGTCGCTGCCGTCAGCCTGCTTGAGCAGGGACACGTCAGGAAACTTGGGTTGGGCGGGCAACTCGTCCACCCCAACCGGAAATGCCCCATGTCCCAGACAGCAGCTTCGCGCCAGATTCTTGTAGCTGCCATAAACCACAAAATTGTGCTCGTGGCCCCAGAGCCAAAGCGCCACTTGGGGCAGCAGAGAAGCCACCTGCGGATACAGTCGCAGGTTGACCTCGTTTCCGTCGATCGAGTCGAAAGCCGTGAAGAGCTGATGGTGTGAAAGCAGGATAGTACGCCGCGCTCCCGCGTTGTTGACCTTGTCCGCGAGCCACGTCACCTCCGTGTCCTGGAGATACGTGGCGCCCTCTCCGCCGCCACCGGGATTATGGTCATGGTAACCCGTGTCCATCGCAACGAACTGCCAATAGTCGTTCCGCAGGCAGAAATAGCTGGCAGGCTGGCCGAGTTGTTGAATCAATTTATAGTAGGGGACGCCGCCGGAGTACATGTCATGATTGCCGGCCAGCGTGAAGGTTGGAATGGGACTCTGAGCGAGGTTTAGAATCTGCTGCCAGGGCTGCAGGAAGTAATGGGTCACCTCGAATTGGGTCCCCGCGTAGTAGATGTCGCCCAGGTGGATCACCACGTCAGGATTCTTATTGGCAATCTGCTTCAACACCAGTTTGGCCCCATCCTGGCCTGTTCCCCAATCGCCCACCACGGCCACGGTGGCTTGAGACGGGAGCTTGCCGTCGATAACGAAATCGCCCAGATTTTTGTAAACGACGTAAGGAATCTGCTTGCCCTGAGCCACAAAGTACTCAGCGTACTTGGCGGCTGCTTCCGCATATCTGGGATCGCAATCGCCGAACTTGGCGAGTTCCTCCTTATATCGCTGTTCATCTGCCGAGTTGCCCAAGATCTTGGCCTTAGCCAGCTTGAGCGCGGTCAGCGAACAGAACCCAGCCGTCTGGGCCAGCCCTTCGGTGTCCGGGTGAACCGCCGTCGCTTCGATAACGGGCGCGCCACTCTGGACCTGATTGCAGTAGGAAATCGCCTCAGCCGTCATGGGATCGGGAGTGTCGGGCCGGCCGGTGATGGCGCGTGGGCCGCCAATGTCTTGCGTTTGTGTCCCAGCAGTGCTTTGAGCTGCCACCTCCTCGACGGCGGACTGCCAGATCGAAAGCTCTGGATCGTGGAATTGCTTGAAGCGTCCCATGGATCTAACTCCTTTCTGTCAAACTGACATCATTGCCCGCAGGAGATCGACCACGCCTGCGCCTTGGTAGGCTCGTTCCCGGCCCAGGTCGGTGGCGGTCTTGATGAAGATTTGCTTGATTCGCTCCGGATCACCACGGAATTCCGGGTGTCCGGAGAGAAACGCCGCGATGGCGCCTGAAACGTGCGGCGCCGCGGCGCTGGTGCCGCTCGCTTCCTCGTATTCGTAGCCCCGGTCGAGATGGATGGAGCACGATAGAATCTTCTCCCCGGGCGCCATCAGGTCCGGTTTCATGCGGCCGTCATTCGTAGGACCCTTCGAGGAGAAGTAAGAGACCCCATACCGGTGCGGGGCGCTTTTGTGAACCGAGCCCACGGCAATGGCGGCCTCGGTGTTGGCAGGATCGGTTATGGATGAGCCGATTGAGACCGCCACCTGCTGCCCATTGTCAAGCGTCACCTGGCCGTAACCCCAGTTGCCGCAGGAAATGACAACGATCAACCCGGAATCGACGGCGCGGCTCACCTCCTGGCAAAGCGGGCTATAGCCACAACCGTAGCACTGAGGATCAAACGGGTAGCCCAGGCTCATGTTCACGCCATCCACCCGGGTCGCAAGGCTTGCATCATTCAACTTGCGCAGATATTCGAGGCCCCGAATCGCCGCCGAGGCCGAGCCGGTCCCGTCATCGTTCAACACCTTCACGTTGATCAACTTGGCGAGCGGTGCAATGCCCGAGGGCCTTGCCTCCAGATCGGTCACCTGCGGGTCGTCCTCTCCCTCCATAAAAGTCGCTGCACGATAGGGTTTTCCGTCCACCCGTGGTGGGGGCGATCCGGCGATAATGCCGGCCACGTGGGTACCATGACCAAACCGGTCGTCAAGCGTGTTGGAAACTGAGAAATTACGGCTGAGGCCAATGTCCACAGTCCCGTGCGCCGTGAAGTGCGGGTGCTCCGCGTGGATGCCGGTATCCATCACCGCCCAGGTCATTCCCTTGCCCCGCGCGTCGAAGGTACGCCAGCAGGATGGCGCCTTAATGGTTTCAGTGGAACGGAGGAGGTGACTGTAGGTGGTTTCGTCCTTCCAGATCTGATAAACCCAATCTGTCAGTTGAGCGAGTTGTTCGATATCGTCAGGCAGGAGTGAAGCAAAGATGTAAAAATCACTCTCGCTGGATTGAATCGCCTTGCTCGTCAGAAACTCCTTAACTTTGTCCTTCGCCGGCTGAACCCCCAACTCGGGGTGAGCTTTCGAATCGCGCAGACTGATGATCACCAAGATGGGTTTGGGAGGGGTTTGGCCGGTCTGCGCATCGATCTCGCGACGGAGGGGAGCCGAAATCACGAAGCTCTTGAAATTCGGGACGTGCGGCTTATCACTCAAGATGAGCCTCGATCGCCTGAAATTTAGACTCGGTTAAGAACTGAAAGACAAACTTATGCTGGTGACTGTTTATAGACCAAGTGGCGTCCTTTGTCAAACAATCGTATGAGAGATACGACCCGTAGGACTATCCTGCCTCCATATAGTTGTCCCGATGCCGAGTGGCCAGATTTCCTATCCCCTGTCTGGCATTACTATCCGACCCAGTTGCTGGATCAAATGTGATCCCGAACAGCGCCAATCAGCGCGGAAATCTGGGCCATGGTGCCGCGAAACCGGGTGCCCGGCGGCACCAGCATGGGAACTAAAGCGTCAATGAAAATCCCGAAGACGAATTACGGCGTGACCGTGACTTGGCCCGGAGATGAATTGCCGGCCGGCACGCCGCCACGTTACCGGCCAAAGTCTCATGCGCCCGGATCTATGAGCCTGCGGAAGTGCCGGCAGAATCCTGGGACGATTGTCGGGTCTGGCGCTGGTCGTCATCCTTTCCGGCTATGAGGGAACGCAGTTGGAGGAGGTTCTTGAGCGTGTTATACCAGAAAGGCGCACCCAAACTGAGGAGCATGGCTGAGAGGAGAATACCGGGCAACTTCATCCATCGCCACTGATTCTTCCAGTCACTTCCATCCTGCGGCATGCTGATCAGTCCGCCGCTCGCCAGTAGACGGTCGTATTTCCGGTAGTATTCTCCGCCGGACTGATTAGTTACTGAAGAGTCCTTTTCAATTTGCATCGCCTGCTGGACAAAAGAGTTGCGCAACTGATCGTTGGTGGAAAGACGGTTGATGAGCCCTACTGTGTCGAGCTGCAAAACTACTGCAACGAACAAGGCGGCCATGAAGGTAAGTACTCGAGTGCTGGTCGCGAACCGGTCGGAAATCCGGTCAATCGTCTGGTCAAACCAACTATGAATCTTCGCCACAAAATCGCTTGTGACTTCTTGCAGGATCGCCGTGTTTTTCCGAACGTTACTGGCCATTTCAGGATGCGAAACCTCAAGCTGCAAGGCCACTCGCCGGATATTCTTCAGGGCAACTCCCGGATCACTGATGCCGTTGGCCCTTAGGATGCCGGAAAGGGTATCCTTGGCCATGTCGTCGAGCTTTTGAGGTCCATCACCGGCTGCTAATTCCAGCAAAAGCTGGGTGAATTCTTCTCTGTGAACCACTGTGCCCATACGCCCGCCTTTTTGACAAATCAGAGGATGTGTAAGCACTTTGATGACAATAGCTTCCGAGGTCTTCAGGGGTAGGGTTGGGTCGATCTGCAGAAGGAGGTCTGCAAGGCCCTTTTTCAGATTCCGTCCACGGCTGTTGAACACATTGACCGCGAACTGGGTAATGACGGTCACCGCCATACTGACAATCAGCATGACCAGCGACAAGCCGATCAATAAATCCAAAGTTTTGGGCATTTCGCACCCGCCGGATGTTTGTCCTAGCTATCTTCCAAGATGTGGCTAAAGTCAAGCTGGTTGTGCAAAAAGTCAAAAGTCTTGTGTTGACGCTCGCGCCGCCTTCCTCCGATCTTCCAAACCTCTTAGCCCCAAACCTGTTCAGTTAAGGTGGGTCTCATGATCTTGATGTCAGAGGCGTCGCCTGACCCCTCACCCCGGCCCTCTCCCCGCCTGCGGGGAGAGGGGGAACCGCACAGCGGTGGGTGAGGGGCTCTGGTTCAACCGTGTGCATTATTCTCGAACGGACCTTAAGTGAACAGTATTGCTCTTAGCCCGGATTATTCACGAACGTTTATCGAAGTCCGGAAGCTCTTGAATAATCCATGTTAATGCTCACACAATCTCCACCGGGCCAGAAGCGAGGTGGTGGGCCGGGTGGAGCCGTGGCATTGCAATGCCAGTCATTCCGTCAGTAGATCCTGGAAATAGTCGTTCAACAGACGGTTGCCGGGATCGTACGTTTTCCGAGTCGCTGCGAAGAGCTTCCATCGATCTCCAAGTGCCTTCTGTGTCTGGGCTCGTGTGACCCGGGCGGTCTGGTTCAGCAACGGAATCCCGCCCTGGTTGCTGCTGAGTTCGTTGTAGGCATCCAAGAAGGCTGGCCAGCCGGGATTAGCTGTGGAAACCGGATCCACGGTCATGACGTTTCCATCATAAGAATAAGACAACAGGGATTGTGGGTCTTTGCTGACGCGATAGCCAACACTCAGCATGTTGGAACGATATCCCTTCTGTTTGTAATAGTCTCGGCAGAATTGGAAGTAGCCGGCGATGACGGCGGGGAAATGATCCTCAGGGAACGCCCAGAAGCTGAAAGTGTACCGGCTATCGTTGGACACGGCGGGATAGCGAATGATCTGGTCGGTGGCGATGGAATAATCGCTGCGAATCAGGTTCGTGAGTTTGAAACGCCATAGGGCACAGAAGCCATCGATCACTCCATAACGAATACTGCGGTCCGAAACCTCCGCTTCGACCTGACGGCAGAATGCCGGCCCCGCCGATCCCCATAGGTAGTTGCGGAGGGGCCAGATGATGCGATTCGGACTGCCTGAAGCCCCAGGATTGTATTTGCGAAATTCGACGGTGATTAAGTTGTCAAACGGAAAGACGTAATACATCAGTGATTCATCGCGAGCTATCAGCTCAGGCAGTTTCTGGACAAAATCTTCAAGGGAAAACGTTTCATGGTAAACCGCCATCGGCAGGATGGGACGCACGCGAAACGTCGCCTCGTAAACCACTCCGAACAACCCGTAACTCGAACGGACCTTTTGCATCAGGTCCGGTTGATCCTCCGTCACTTCCAGGAGCTCGCCCGAAGGTAGGACCATTTTAATGTCCGTAACATACGAACCCACCTGTCCGTACTCTCCCGGCATCGAGGCGTCCTTTGTTCCCGAGCACGCCGCGCTTCCCACCGAGAGATTGCCAATCTCGGTGTTCACGTAAAACTGCAGCCCGCGTTTCTCGAGTTCCTGAGCGATATCGATATATAGTGCCCCACCCTGAGCTGTGACGGTATCGGCCGTGATACTCAAGATTCGATTCATGTTTGACATCTTGATGAGGGTTCCACCATCGGCCACGCCGCAGCGCGCCGTGGAATGGTTGGAACCTACGGCCCGGACCGGCGAGGGATACTTTGCCGGGTTTTTCAAAATGGCAATGATGTCATCGACCGAGTTTGCTTCAACTAGAACCTGCGGATGCGATACCAGATCCCCAAACCAATTCGTGATTTCAAGGCTCGCCATGGAAATGCTCCTTTTCCGGGCACAGCGAGGTATGGAATGATGCCCATTTCCTATGGAATGGCACTACCTGGGTGATGCCGCTCATTCTACTCGCAAGAAATCACATTGGCCAGCAGAATCAGGAAAGAATCCTGGAGGAACGAAGGCAGCAGAGCTTTGGTTTGGGAAGTTGAGATGCTGTCCTCCCATGTTGATCAGCGGAAATCGCAGAAAGCTCTTGTTATCTTAACCATGGAGGAGCTCTGCCCGGTTGCAGCCGTACCAAAAATGAGGAAGGCCCTTTTGTTATAGGCAGAATTTTTGTCGCACTGATTGGGATGAGGAGCGCCGTGATGCGTTTCGTGGTGTGTGCCACCGCCTGACTAAGTAGCCGGAAGAATGACGCCGGGACCCCCATCGTATAAGCGGCCGAGTCACCATCGCTGGCCGCGCTAGACTCCTTGATGCGGCAAACTTGATGCATTTGACTCAAGTTTTATATTACCCCTCACCCCCAACCCCTCTCCCCCGAATGGGGGGAGAGGGTGGCCCGCGTAGCGGGACGGGTGAGGGGGTCACGACTGGCCAGTCTGAGGCGGAGCCTCGCCAGAATTGCGGGTTCATCTCGACTCGGCGGAGCTGCTCGCCTAGTATATCCTATTCGAGATTCGGATCAGCGAGTTATTGATCTCCACGGCGGCGGGGGCCGACAAGACTTCGGCGCTACGCCGTGCGCATTGGCTCCAGTTCCAGGATGGGCGGCAGCCGTCCCAATGCGGGACTGCGATAGCATTTTCATCAACCTAGAAGGCCCTCTTTGGCCGGCTTCTCATCACACCCTCAAAATTTCAGGCCGCAATGTTAACCCGCCTAGTATCAATTAGCTACATCGCCTATTCCTGGACGATTCGGCCTCACCCCTCGCACTAAAACTGTCGATCAAGCCCTCAACAACCAATTGGTTAACGGGATGCATTCATAAAGGTCATGAAAACCAGAATGCAATCCATCGCAGTCACGTTTAGGATCGTAACGGGGGTATTGGCCCTCCTGTTGGCTGTCCCCGCGGGGCGAATTCTTCTAGCTGCAGACACCTCCGCTTCCACCTCGGTCCCCATGATTGGGGATCGTTCTGCCGGTACAAGTGAATTAGAGAGACAGATGGTGGATCTGGTAAACCAGGACCGGCTAAGTCCGGCATACTTGGCGGAGACGGGTGGTCGGGCCCTGCCGCTGGTTTGGGATGAAAGACTGGCCGAGGTGGCAAGAGCCCGGTCCGAGGATATGATCGCCAGAAAATACTTCGGTCACGTTGATCCGGATGGGGTCACCCCGGACGTGCACCTGACCGCCGCTGGGATCAAGTGGCAGGCGATGGCTGAGAATATCGTGATACGAACCAACGTCGAGCGCGGCGAGGCGGCATTCATGGATGAGCCACGCTTCCAAGCAAACCATCGCGGCGCCATCCTGAACTCTCGATTCACGCACGTTGGAATCGGAATCGTCAGGGCGCCGAACGGCGAGCTCTATATCACTCAGGAATTCGCGCAGCTCCAGTAAACAAGCCAGGCTGCGGCTGGAGCGAATCCCTGCGAGTCCTGAGAGTGAGTGGAAGCCGCTGCCTACACCCGGCGCGCCAGCGTCCTTCCCGACACTCCCACAACCTCAACCACGTCAATCACGCCGATGGACCTCGCAGCGAAATCCCGCCTCACAAAATAACTATACATTTTTTCCTGATGCAACCTGAGTTATGTTACGATGCCCGCCTACCGGACAAGGCCAAGTTTGTTGTGATCGTTTTCCTGGTCCGCGAATGCGCCGGGGGGCGCTCGTTCATGGGGGAGAATCTGAGCAAGCTGTCACCCGTAACTTACGGTCTCGCAGTGATCTGTTTCTTCCTTCCTTTTGTCACCTTTTCTTGCCAAGGCCAGCGGGTTGCCAGCATCAGCGGAATCGAGTTGGCGACCGGCTCCAGCGTTCAACAGCCACAGATGTTCGGCCCTGCCCAAACGCGCCGCGAGCCGCCGAATTCCTGGGCTGTGCTCGCCTTGCTTTGCGCGGTTGCGGGCACAGCATTTGGGTTCATCCTTAAAAAGAGAGGCGGAGTGGCTCTTTCAGCCTTGGCGGGCGTGGGCGGGCTGCTTAGCCTCGTGGCGCTCAAATCCCAAATCGATAACGAAGTTTTAACGCAGTCTGGCGGAATGATCCAGGTAAATTATGGCTTGGGCTTCTACCTGGTGCTGATCCTGTTTCTGACCGCCCTCGGGCTCAATGGTTATTGGGTCGCCCGCGCTCGCGGGTCCCCAGCTTCTCCGGTGAACGGGGCGGGCAAACCCGGCGACAGATTCTGCACCCAGTGCGGCTCCCGGAACGCTGCTGCGGATCTGTTCTGCAAAGAGTGCGGGACGAAGTTCGCGTAGCAAGGCGGGAACGTGGCGGATTTCTTTGACAAAATGAAGCAGGGCGTCGGCAAAGGCGTCACGACGGTCAGCGTGAAGTCCAAGGAAATGCTTGAGACCTCAAAGCTCAAGTCACAGATTGCCGACATTCAGAAACAGAGGAAGGAATCATTGGAGGAATTGGGCAATGTTGTTTTCACGATGTTTCTGAAAAGCGCCTTCGATGAAGAACGGCTCCGCTCTAAGAGCGCGGCCATCGCCACGCTCGACGATCAGATTAAGCAGAAGGAAAAGGAGCTTATGGAGATCCACGCCAAGGCACAGGAAGCCTTGGGCAAACCCAAGCCCATCGCCATTTGTAGCTGCGGCGCGGAGATCTACGAAGGGACGAAGTTCTGCGGCAAGTGCGGGGCAAGGGTTGAAGTGAGATTGTGAAGAAAGCGCAAACCATGAGGCGGCGCGGAGACCAGTCCTGAGGTCCTGTACATTCCGAGTTCCTCCGCCGGGCTGATTTCGCTGGTGCTGCAACACTCGCAACCAACGGGCGGGCAGGCCGGGCGACGCAGCCGCGACGATCGGTTCTTATATCACTACCAGTCCGGCGGAGCGCCTAAGAGCATAACCACGGCGGCTACGGGCCTGCCGTTCACACAACAGCACAAGACACCGCTTTCAAGAGGCCGGCCGGGGCCGCTGGTCTGGCTGCTCGCCATCCTGCTGGGCTTGCTAAGCCTGGCAACGCTGCAACGGCGGCAGACTTGGCGCTGGGTGTGGCTGGCCCTGGGCGTGACGCTTCTGGCTCTATCACTTTCGCCAGCTTGCGGCGGCGGCTCTTCTGGCGGTGGAGGCACTACCCCGCCGGGGACTCCTGCGGGTTCCTACACCATTACCGTGACCGGAACGGCGGGGTCGCTCGTCCACAACACGAACCTGACTCTGACGGTGCAGTGAAGCCAGCCTGCGACTCTGAACCGCAACTGGCAAGAGCCGGGGGGAACACAAGCGGCGGCTTGGATTTGTGGTATAGTTTGGCGTTTCAAGAAACTCGGAGAAGCAAATTCCCAACGCCAAGGAAGAATTATGAAATCCACAGCTTGGCTGATTTTCTGTGTCCTGCTCCTGGGCATTCCCGCCCGCGCGCAAAAGCCCGCAGGACAAGGTTGGAAGCCACTCTTTGACGGCAAGAATCTGAACGGCTGGAAACCCTACGGTAGCGAAAAGTGGATTGCCAGTCACGACGCCATCCTGGGAGAAAGCGTCACTGCAAAGTATGGCTACCTTGTGACGGGCAAGAGTTACAAAAATTTCGAACTTACGCTGAAGTTCAATTGCGAAACAGAGGGCAACAGTGGCCTCTTCTTCCATTCACACATCACCGGAATGAATCCCAAGGATGGGCCGGATATCGAGGGCATGCAGGCGGAGATCGACCCGGCGCGACACACCGCCGGCCTTTATGAAAGCGGAGGCCGCGGCTGGGTAGCATTGCCCACCGAGTCGGGCGAAAAAGCCATTAAACCCCTCGGCCAATGGAATACGCTTGAACTCATGGTTGAAGGCAATCACATCGTAACGCACCTGAACGGCGTCCAGATTGTGGACTACACTTACACCCCGGCCAGGTTTGCGGACGGACAGATCGCGCTGCAAATCCACACCGGCCAGCACAATTTTCGCATCCGGTTCAAGGACCTCTACATCCGGGTGCTTCCGGAGAATTAGGCTGTTGGCGAAAGTGGATGCGGCCGCCCAGATTACGGCCCGCAAGCCACCGGTAGGGCTTGTAGGGGTACGGCTTGCCGTACCCTCAAGAGGTCCGGGAAGGGCAGGGCAAGCGCTGCCCCTGCGGCTTGCCGTACCCTCAGAGGGCCGGGAAGGGCAGGCCCTGCCCCTACGGCTTGCCGTACCCCCGGAGGCGCGCGCACGTGGCACGGTAAATCGATTTGACTCCGCCGGCATTGCGGTATAGTTATGATTAGGAATGGAGGAACTCAACCTATGAGTGACATGCTCTGTACTCGACGACAAGCGATTCGTGCAATGGGCGGCATCGCAGCGGGTTTCGGTCTCTCCTCGGGCGGGTTTTTGTTCAGCCGGCAGGCGCCGAGCGCGCCCGTCGCGGTGGGTGTGTCTCGCACCTACGGCCCTGAACTTCTTCCAACACTGGGGACGATGTTCGATCAACTCGGCGGGCTGGAAAAACTGGTCAGAGGCAAGACGGTGGCGATCAAGCTAAACCTGACCGGTTCGACGAGCGACCATCTCGGAAATTTGCCTCTCGAATTGACCCACTGGGTTCATCCACAAGTCATCGGCTCTACTCTCCACTTGCTGGACCGGGCTGGAGCCCGCCGCATCCGGTTACTGGAGAGTCCCTGGTCCACTGCCGAACCTCTTGAGGAGTTCATGCGGCAGGCCCATTGGGATCCGCGAGACTTCCAAAGAGCCGCGACGCGGGTGGAGTTTGAGAATACAAACTATTTGGGCAACGGCAAGAAATATTCGCGCTTCATGGTTCCGGGCGGCGGTCTGATGTTCCAAGGTTATGATTTGAACCATTCTTACCAGGACTGCGACGTCTTTATTTCTCTTGCCAAGCTCAAGGAACATGCAACCGCAGGCGTGACCTTAACCACCAAGAATTGCTTCGGGATAACGCCATGCACGATCTATGGAGAGGGTGCCGGAAAAGATGAACCGAGCCTGCTGCCGAGGGGGGGGCGGGGTTTGGTTCATGATGGGCACCGGTTAGCCTCCAGCAGCGCTCCTCCGCTGGTCAATCCGCACTGCTCCAAATATCCGGGGTTCCGGGTTCCGCGCGTTTCCGCCGATTTGGTTTCGGCCCGCCCTGTTCATCTGGCCATCATCGACGGCATCCAGACGATTAAGGGCGGAGAAGGTCCTTGGGTGCCCGGCTGCAAGCAAGTTCATCCCGGCCTCTTGATTGCCGGCAGAAATTGTGTCTCGACAGACGCCGTTGCCACCGCTCTAATGGGATTTGATCCTATGGCAGACCACGGAACAGCGCCATTCGAAAGGTGTGACAGTACCCTGCGGCTTGCAGAGCGGCTCGGGGTCGGAACGCGTGATTTGAAAAGGATCGAAGTTCTCGGAGCCCCTATCTCCAAAGTGCGGTTCCAGTTTCGCAGCGCATGATGCGCGCTAGCCCTCAGAGCGTAGGACAATCTATGCATTCTCTTTTCCCCCTGGCACCGCAACGACGTGTCCTCCTGATTCTTGGAGTATTGCTCGCTGGCTTGAGCGTGTTGAACGCTCAGCAATATGTGGAGCCGCCGAGCAATCGCCAGGCCGGTGTCTCCATTGACCGTTACATTGGCAGTTGGAAGGACTCCGAGCCGATCGTAACACACGGCAGCTTGATCGAGCGCGCCATCCTCAGCCCAGGCGATCCTTACAAACCCGGGCCGCCCGGCGCCGTTCTGGAATTCCACAAAGATTTCAGTCTGGGAACCCTGCAACCTGGGGCAACGACACTGCCAGCCCGGCACCGGGAGGAGGAAGTCCTTTACATCGAGAGCGGGGAGGGGCGGATCGAATCCGGGGGGCAATTCTGGCCCCTGAAGCCCGGCTATGGCGCGCTCGTGCCACCCATGGTGGAGCACGTTTTAGTGAACGAATCTGCGCACCCCATGAACTTGCTCGTCCTCACGGATTTTCTGGAGCCGGCGGCGCGGCCTCGCAATTCCATTCTGGTGCGCGACTCCGCTGTGCTGCCGTACGCTGAGAAATCCGCCCATTGGAATTATTTTGCCAAGCTACTTTTCGGACCGAAGGACGGCATCAATCCCGAATCCAAGGTGCTGGTGGTCGATCTGTTTCCCATGAGCATTGGCGCTCCTCACCCACACGTCCCTCATTGGGAGGAGGTGTGGTGCAAGCTGCCGCCCGAAAGCTCGTTCCTTTTTCTCGGCAGCGAAGTCCGAAAGCAGCATCCGAACGAGGCATTCCTGGTGCCTCCCAACGGCAAGACGCTGCATTCAGTGGTTGATCTTTCCTCCCATCGGCCCATGTCGTGGTTTTACTTCTCCCATTACACTATCAAGGTGCATTACCCCGGCTGGGTTTACCAGGTTCCGTCGGTGCAACCTGAAAAGATGCAACCTTGAGCTCTGCCAATTCAACGAGTCGAGCTTCAGCTTTCTGGCTTTCGCTCCCCAACAGGGGCTCGGCTCTGTGGGGCCAAAGGTTCAAGGAGATACGCCCAATGCCGGAAGATATACGAATGCCGCGCCGAGCGGTCCTGCAGATCGCTGCTGGAGTTGCACGCTTGGGTACCGTGGGTGAACCGCTGGCGCTGTCCGCCACTCGATCATCACCCGGCGCACAGAGACGACCACGTAGGCTCCCAGCTTCAACAACCGCTCGCGCTGGATTCCTACCTGCGCCCACCCTTCCTTCCACTTGGTGAGAAATTCAGGTTAAGCATACGCGATGTGCCGCCCCGCCATAATTCCCTTCAGGTATCCGATGGCAAAAATCTTTCCCAGGACTTCGTAGCCAGGGTGGTCGTTGGGCTCGCCGTCCATGGTCGGATCATGGTCCGGGCGAACCGGGCCTCGGAATCCGCCGTCATAGTAAGTCTGGAACATCTCGCCAAAGTTGATGGCGCCGTTGTCCTGAAACGTTTCCAGAAAGCGCTCACGCGTGCCTCGAAGGTTCCGCGCGTGGATGTAAAAAATCTTCTTCTGCTCGCACCACTCCCGCGCCAGCGCCTGGATGTTCTCACCCATCAAGTAGAAGACTGACTGGTCGAACGTCACGCCGTTGACCGGGCTCGGCACCAGGTTCATAACCCGGCGGTAATTCGCAGCGCTAATCAAAATGCGCGCGATTCCGCGCAGCTCGGGGATGGGAGGATCATCGGGGTGTAATGCCATCTGCACACCCGCTTTGGCCGCCACCGGGATCACCGCTTTCTGGAAGTATTCAATATTCTCCCACATCCTATCCTCACTGATTCGACCCCACTTGGTAAGCCCCTGCTTTTCAGCAATGCGGTCGTCAAATGCCAGGCTGAGCACGCCGCCGCGGCCCGGGTGAGTCACGCTGGTGCGGTACCAATCAATGCCGGCCATGAAGTCGTAGCAGACCATCCGAATCCCGACTTTGCCCAACGCTTCAATGGCCGCAATATAGTTTTCAATCTCCTCGTCGCGCCCCGGCAACCCCAGCTTGATCTTCTCCGCCGGCACCGGGTGGCTCTCGACGCCGGCGATGGTCATTCCCGCCGCATTGTACTCCGACTTGATTTTCGCCAGAGTATCCACATACTGCTCGCGCCGAACTCTACTGAGCGCTCCAGCAACGCCTGCGATCGAATGGTTGACGCCCATCTGGCGGGCCAGGTGGATCAAATGCGTTTGCTGAATGTCCCAGATCAGGCACAGCTTGATGCCTTCCTCCTTCGGGCCCGCCTCTTGGCCAACGGGTAGTCCTGGCACGACGGACGGAGCGGAAGCCGCGGCCGCCGTTGCCAAGATCCCCTGGATGCATGCTCTCCGGCTATACTTCACCATGGAGTCATTCCTCCTTGTCGTTGCGCTCCGCTGGGCGTCTTGCTCCACCCGTGCTCCCCAACCCGTGGAAGCCGTAGGCCGCGGCGGCGCTGCGGGAAATCAAGCGTGAACTTTCATCAGATTTTATTGAAATTTCGAAACTGGCATTTGCGGCGACTTTTGTAATCGTTCAAAAGCCTCAGTTTCTTTCTGTGCTTCAGCGGTCCGGCCCAGAGAACGGTAGATCGAAGCCAGCAGGAAATGAACGTCCGGATCATCCGGGGCCGTCTTTAAGGCAGGTTCAAGCACCGCCAATGCATCCTGTTTTTTGGCGAGCGATCTGAGGGCTTTCGCCAGCCCAATCCGCGCTGGAACGGCGGCTGGATCGAACTGCAAAGACCTCTGGAAGGCAGGGACGGATTGGCTGAGCTGGCCGTGCTTGCGGTCCACTTCGCCGATTTCGTATAGAGCCTCAGCGCTTGCCGGATTAATCTTCAATTCATCGTTCAATTCTGCCAGGGCCTGTCGCCACACATTCGGATCGGGGGAATGGGTGAGCAGCAGAATGGCAATTTGCAGGTGCGCTCCTTCCAATCCCGGATCCACTCGTAACGCCTGCCGGTCCTCCTCAATCGCGCCCTTCCAGTTGCCATCAGTGGCGGCGACCGAAGCCATCACCTGGTAGGTTCGCGCCGAATGGGGAGCCACCTTCATCAGCCTCAGATAGATTTGCGAAGAGAGTTTTCCAAATAGTTCGCCCGAAGTGTAAAGCACATCGGGATCGTTGGGATACTCAGCCAACAATTTCTGCGCGACCGCATCCGCCTGCGCCTGCTTTCCAGTCTGAATCAGACATTTTTCCAGGCTCAGCCCCAGGACCCTTCGGAGCTTAAGGTTGGGGTTCGTGGTGAATTCACGATCCAAACCCGGGATGGCCTCCGGGCAGTTACCGGTAGCCGCCAGGCTGAGCGGCAGAAATGACTTGGCGGTTTGAAGCGAAGGGTTTTGCTGGAGCGCGGTCTTAAATGCGGGGATGGCCTTGGAGTATTGGTGGTTGGCGTAATAGGTAAGGCCGAGGTTGGCGCGAACTTCAGAAAGGCTGGGATCGATCTTCAGCGCCGCTGAGAAATGCTGTTCTGCGCTTGGGAAATCGCCATGCTCGAGCGCAGTGACGCCTTGTTGAACCTCCGCTTGAGCGGATGCGGTACTTGCAGCCGCGGTCGAAGACTGCCCTGGCAGGGACCGCCGTAGGGGCGACCCTTGTGGTCGCCCGCGGTCGGGCACAAGGCCCGCCCCTACAGTGGGCTGCGGTAATGGGAACGCAGTAATTGCCAGAAAGCATAAGAGCGCGCATTCCGTAATGTGGCATTTCATCGCTCCACATTGTATCGGGGTGCGCGCCCGGAGATCAACTTGCAATCCGAATTGATTTCATGGTGGGGCGGCCCTGGCGACCGCCCGCAACGTCACACCACACAAGACCCAACAGGTCGGGCACGAGTGGCGTTCCCTTCGCCAGCGGGATGGGCGGGCTGCCGCCGCGACGGCCCCCGCCCTCCGTGCCGCCAGCAGCTTCAGAACAGGATCTTCAGCCCAAACTGAATCTCCCGTTGGGTGATCGCGCTGTTTACCTGCCCGAAAGTGCTGTCCGTAATGCCCGTGTCGATCCCGTTGAATGACGGGTGGTTGAGCGCGTTGAAGAATTCAGCACGGAACTGATACTTAAACCGTTCCGTGATAGGGCCGTTCTTCATCAGAGCCAGATCCACGTTATCGGTTCCGGGACCCTCAATGATGTTTGGCGCAGCCGTTCCGACCAGAGAAGCTGTGGTCGGAATGGTGAAGCAAGAGGTATTGAAGAATTGGCTAAAGGTGCGGCTGCCCCGGACGTTGCAGCCCGCCTTGAGACCGGCGTATTCGGTTCCGCCGATACTGGTAACACCATTACCCAGGTAATCGGAGGGCACCGTGATGCTGAAGGGAAAGCCGCTGAAGAAGGCCGCATCGCCGGAGAGTTCCCAGCCACCCAATGTCTTGCCTGCCAATTGATTATTGTTCTTGAAGAAAGGCAGGTCGTAGACGTAGGTGAAGATCAGGTTGTGGGTTTGGTTAAAACCCGCAAGCTGCCAGTTGTAGCTGGGGTTGTAGGTGTCCGTCACCACGGAGTAGATGTTGTCCGCCATGTCGAACGCCTTCGAGTAGGTATAGGAAATGTTATACTGGAATCCGTTCGTGAACCGGCGCTGCACGCTAACCTGCAGGGCGTTGTACTTGGAGCTGCCCTCCTGCAGAGTGGTCTCGGCCCCGCCGATGCCAGGGTAGGGCCGCAGGGCGTCCTGGGGAATGCTGCTATTCGCCGGATTGGTAAACGTCCCAATCGCCGGCTGGTTCAGGTCGGCATTGATCGGCATGTCATGAGCGATGTTGCCAACGTAGCCGACGTTCACCATCGTATTGTTGTTGAACATGTGCTCCACTGTGAAGTTCCAGGAGTAGACCACTGGAATTTTATTCAATAAGTCTGCTCCCGTCATGGGGATGGGCAACTGAGCGCCGGGCGTGCCACCGGGATTGTTAGCCTGACCGTTAAAGACCTCCGTGGCTAACTGAAAGGGCGTGTTGCCGCCCATCAGAGTGACGTCACTCAAGGTATTGTGGTTGTAGAAGATACCGCCGCCAGCGCGAATGGCCGTGGTGCCTTTGCCCGTGGGATCCCAGGCAAAGCCAAAGCGAGGCTGCCAGTTGTTGAAGTGGCTTTGCAGAATTTGCGGTGTCAAGCCGCGTTGCATGCCGTCCGTGCGCAGTGTAGAATTGACAGCACCGATATTCTGCGCCGTCAAGTGCTGGCCAAAAACGGCGAAATGGCCAATGGCGGAATTCGGCAATGCGCTGCAAGGCGTGGCAATGCCATTATAGGGGTTACCGCTGACTATTTGGCCGTTCGAGCCTATCACCTGCTTCACTCCAGGAGCATTGGAATAGAATAGCGGGTCAAACATCGCAAAGTTACACCACGCGCTCGAATACGGCTGGAAGTAATCCCAGCGCATTCCACCCTGAATCGTCAAGCGCGGAGTGATTTTCCAGCTATCTTGGACGAAGGGGCCAATCTGATCGGCTGACCACGGCGTGTAGTCCCGCCAGCCCAGCTCGGAGTAATTGTCAAAATTGCCGAGCAGGGCGTCTGCCAGGGGTGAACCTGTGGTGTTGGGGTTAGTACTAGCCGCGTTAAATTGAAATTGTCCATTCAGGTTGTTGCCCACGCCGCCGCCCGGCGTGACGCGCACCTGGTCGTGATCGTTCTCGCCATCATGTTCCCACCAGACTCCGGTCTTGATGGTATGGTTGCCGGAAACCTTGGTGACGACGTCCTGAATGGTGTAAATGTGGCCAGTGCTGCCAGAAGGATAGGGTAGACCGCTGACCTGCTCGAAACCACTCAAGATGAGGGTGGGGATCTTGCCCGCAATATCCTTGCTGGCAGCGCCAAGGATGTAAGGGAAATTGATGCCGAGCGAGGCACGGTTCACGCCGTTGCCTCCGTATGAGCCGCTGGGCACCGTAATGACATTGTTCTCGTCACTGGCGCTGACGTTGAAGTCATTGAGCAGGGTAGGGCTGAAGGTGGTGGTGTAATCCACCGACGCGGCGCGGTGGGGCCACTTAAATCCCAGGTTTAGCAGCGCAGAAGCGCCGTTGCTGCCGGCGGGCGAAGAAGTGTTGTCGATGTAGTTACGCAGGCTAACAGCGACGTGGTTATTTTCATTGGGAAGGTAGTCGACTTTGATGTCATCTACGCGCAAGTCATTCGGTGTATTGTAGTTATAGATGATGTTGTTTCCGCCCTCGAAGGGGAAAGCGGTGCTGTTAGTAGCGGTGTTCGGCTGCAGGTACATGTGACTCACCATGGCCGAACCATTGGCGCTAAAGAGATTGCTGGGAATCGTGTTATTCGGGAATGGCTGACCAGCCACCAACCCGTCCACACCGTTCAGATAACCAGGAACCTTCGGGCACACGCTGGCTCCGAAAACCGTGCAATACCCGTTTAGATCCCCGGCACGATCCGCCGGGGTGGGTACCGTCCCCACCTCGGTATTGCCGGTGACCTCTTTCCACCATTCTTCACCCCAGAAGAAGTAAAGCTTGTGCTTTTTCGGGATCACCGGGCCTCCAAAGGTGAACCCATAATCGTTGTAACTCAGCTTTGGAACCGTCGGGGAGAAAAAGTAGCGGGAATCGAAAGCGTCGTTGCGAAGGAATTCGTAAGCGTCGCCGTGATATTGGTCCGTGCCCGACTTCATCTGGACTACCATCTGACCACCTGCGGCGCGGGAATACTCGGGCATGTAGCCGGTGGTGATGATGTTCACTTCAGAAATGGCATCCATGCTGGGCATAGCGATAAGAGCACCATTGGCGCGGGTGCGGGTGGATGGAGCGCCGTCAATCAGGATGTTGTTGGACTCGCCGGTGAGTCCGTTAACCTGCGTGCATTGCGAGGCAAACTCGTTCATTGCCTGAAAGCTGTTGAAGCTGAAACTC
Source organism: Terriglobia bacterium (assembly GCA_035531475.1). Classification (GTDB taxonomy): domain Bacteria; phylum Acidobacteriota; class Terriglobia; order UBA7540; family UBA7540; genus CALCEB01. The sequence goes on along the minus strand of DATKST010000035.1, from coordinate 14,976 downwards.
TGAACCACGCCCGGCTGAAGGCCAAGGAGGCTCACAAAGTTCCGACCGTTCACCGGAAGTTGTTCCATTTGGGTTGAATCGACCAGCCGGGAAACCTTGTCAGAACTGGTTTGGACGTGAACGCTGGACGCCGTAACTTCCACGGTCTGAGAGACTTGGCCAACCTTCATCGAGCAATTTACTTGCACGCTCGAGGCCGGGTCAAGGTGCACCCCCCGGTTTAGGCAGGTCTCGAATCCTTCCTTCTCCGATTTTACATCGTAAATTCCTGCTGGCAGGTTCGGTACCACGAAATATCCCGAATTGTTGGTCGCAGCAGTGGCGGATTGCTGCGTGCCGGTGTTGGTCGCCGTCACCTTGACGCCGGGAATCACCGCTCCTGATGGATCGGTAAGGATGCCATTGATCGTGCCGGATACCGAAGTCTGCGCCCACAGAGCCGACAGCGGCACGAACAGGAACACCGCTGAGATTACCAGGAAATGAACCCACCGTCCCAACTTCATTTCGTTCATAATCTTCTTCATCGTCTCCTCCTCATGATGTCAAACACCCAGTCCAATCTAGACAGGCGAACCCGAGATTGATGAATCTATGGCTACCTGGCAATCTACCAGCAAGTAAATTGCCAAAATTAAATATTTTAATCACTTTCATAACCTCTTTTTTTGCTATGAATTAGCAGTTTCATTCGACTAGCAATAATCAGTCGATACGGAAAACCATCTATGGATTTTAGAATGCTTCAAATTATGAAAAGCAGACAGCCCCGCATCGTTTCTATATGAGATTGGAATTCGCTACCAGAATTTTCATCTCACAACAATGCGCTTGGATTAAAATCGGGCCATGCATCGAAGGAGATTCTTCGCAGTGCTCGCGGGGAGTGGGCTGCTCGTTCCAGCCAGGCGAGTGTTGGGGGATTCCATCCTGATTTCCGCAAATCCCAGGATTTCCGAGTTTGACCTTCAATCCATGGAGGGCCGGTACACACCAGCCACGGACTTTTACGTTCGGAACCACTATGCCATCCCACCCACTTCTGCGGCCAGCACGCTTTCCATCACCGGCGAGGTCGAGAAACCAGTCACAATTTCGCAAAAGGACCTGGCCACATTGGAGGTCCGGCAACTTGGGGCGGTACTGGAATGCTCGGGCGATGGGACAGGGCCACTCGCATTGGCCAGCAATGGCTTGTGGGAAGGGTGGCCCTTGCAGGACGTGCTCGGTTTGGCGCGGCCCACAGCCAAGGCAAGATTCCTTCTCCTGACCGGCGCGGACGGCTTCCGGCGTAGCATTCCGCTGGAGCAGGCTAGCCCGGACGCGATGCTGGTGACCAAGTTAAACCGCCAGCTCCTGCCTCCGGAACACGGCGCCCCGTGGCGGGCTCTGTTCCCCGGTCTGTATGGGATGCAATCGGTGAAATGGCTCAAACAAATTGAGCTGGCCGCCGCCCCCTTGCCTCTCGAAACCGATGAATACGCAGCAGTTATCAAGGGCCACGCGGGAGCAACCCAGCGCCAGGCGCTTCCGGCCATTCTGGTGAAATCGGTGATTACTTACCCCGTTTTGGGCCAGGTTCTGCATCGGGGGACAGTGACACTGCGGGGACTGGCATGGTCCGGCGGCGGAAAAATCGCAGCCGTCGAGGTTACAACCGACGGGGGCAAGAGTTGGCGGGTGGCCGATCTTGATCCGGGGAGCCGCTATGAATGGGCGGTCTGGCATTACACGGTCGGCATCAAGGGAACCGGCGTGGCGGAGTTCTCAGTTAGGGCCGTCGATGATAAGGGCTCCGAGCAGCCAGCGACACGTGATCCCCATCATCTGGACCCTTATGCCAACAACACCATCGAGACAATCCAGTTCCTTGTGCAGTAGGGGCGGGTCTTGTGCCTGCCCGTACATTGTAAGGACGAGTCCTGTTCCCGCCCTCGGGTTACTACCAGGGCCACCCTTACGGAACTTCCGGCGCAATCACCTGGTCCATCATCGCCAAGTCGTGGAGAACGGGTTCGGGCACCGACATGATGAGCGATGGATTGAGCTGAAGCCCTTTTTCAATCTCGGCCTTGGCGTTGGAAGACAACTGAATGGGGTCCGAAACCATGAGCAGCCCTAACTGGAGATGGGCCGCGGCCATACCCGGATCGAGCAGGATCGCCTGACGGAATTCCGCCTCAGCCTGGGTCTTCCGGCCAGCGCGGACAAGCGCCATGCCCAGGCTGAGATGTCCTGTGGCAAACGCCGGCTGAGCCGCCACGGCAGCGCGAAGATTCTTGATGGCGCCTTGTAAATTTCCGGTGTCAATGAATGCGTTGCCAAGATTATTGAGCGCCTTTACGAAACCGGGCTGGTCGCGCACGGCGGCTTCAAATTCCTGCAAGGCAGACGGCTTGTCATTCAATTGCCAAAGGACTCCGCCCAGATTGTTATGAGCCTCCGCGTAAGTGGGATCCTGGGCGAGCGCGGAGCGGAAAGCGGCCGTGGCTCCGTCCAAGTCACCGGCATACCAAAGTTTCAAACCCCGATTGTTTTCGTTGTTGGCGCGCAGCTCCGCCGTCTGTTTTTGTAGCAGGGATTTGGCCGCGGCAAACTCCGCTTGTGCCTGGGCGGAATCACCCAGTTTGCGAAGCGCGCGGGCCAACCCGTAAGTCGCCATGGCGTCGTCCGGCTGATCCCGGAGGACATTTTGATAAGCTTCACGGGAGCCGGACCAGTCTCCAAGCTGGAATAGCGCAGTCCCCAGGTTCATTTGCGCCGCAGGAAAGTGTGGGCGGTGCAGGATCGCCTGGCGGAAATTCCCCGCCGCGTCGCGCCCATCGCCATTCTGCAATTGAAGCAATCCAATCCCGTTGAGGGCATTGGGATTCCCAGGGTCAAGCCGCAGAATGGCTTCAAGTTGCGTTCTCACCGCATTGAACTCGCCCTTGGTGAACAATATAGACGCTAGTTCAAGCCGTGCCGAGGTATTTTGGGGATCGGCTTCCACCGCCTTACGGAAATCAGCGGAGGCTTCCTGCAGAATCCCTTTTGTGTCCGCAACCCGGCCCTTCACCAACCACTCGTTTGCAATCAGTCCTTTCACCAGCCAAGCGCGGGAGAGGTGCGGATCAAGCTTCAGGCCATGATTGACAGCGTCCAGGGCTCCAGCGAGATCACCGCCGGACCGCAGAGCGATGCTCAGCGAAAGATAAGCTCCGGCGGATTTAGGATTCTGACGGATCGCCCGCCGCGCCGCGGCCACCGTATTCACAATCTGATCCACGGGAAGGTTGGCAGTGGGGGGAGCAATCTCCGGGCTCTGAAGGTGAAGCTGGGAGACTTGGGCGAGGGCCAGGATGGTTGCGGCCAGCGTGGCGCATAGAACACATAAGAATATGCGGAAAAAGCGATGATGGAACCCGATGGAGATGGCGAATCTTGCTTTCTTTACGGGGCTTTGCGACTTTGCGGCTTGGCGTGAACATCTGACAAGAAGACTCTCACGCCAAGGCGCAAAGACGCAAAGGAAGGGCCGCAGGATTGCTGGAAAGTCAAACTTCCGCCTGACGAGCTTCGTCAGTAGCAGAGGTTGAAGGTTAACCGCAGGGGCTGGATCGCCGGTCTTGAGGTTTGAATGGTTTCGGCGGTCATAGACCGCCGCTACAGCAGGGGCGAAAAATAGCGCCCGCTTTGCCTGTGGTTTACGGCTTTCCACTGTTCTCACCTTGAAAAAACTTGTGCTCACGGTTAACCGCGAGGCGCTCGTGCTTTGCGATCTGTCCGTCCGGCCAGCGGATTTCCACTTGATCGATCTGCCGGGCTTCACCCAAACCAAAGTGGATGCGAATATCGCTCGAGCTGACGTAACTTCCGCCGCTGCGGACCTCGTCCATCTGGGTGATGTCCCCGGCCGTTATTCTTACCCTTGCGCCGATCGCATCGCGATTGGAGCGGATGCCGTTGCCATTGAGCTTAAGCCGTGTCCAGGCGCCCGCCGCGTCCGAGGGTTTGTATAGAAAAGGTTCTTGATCGATGTTATTAACGGCGGCCCACACTCGCCCGCTGTTGGTGAGATCGCCAAATGCCGCGCCGCGGCTGCTCCAAGCCCGGGTGAATCCACTCTCACTGCCCAGAAGCGTTTCAAACCGCCCATTGCGCGCGTTGTGGAACAACTGATTGTTCTGAAGATAGGAATTTCCGGCCTTGTCGGCCTGCGGGTAAATGTGGCCGTTGGCCACAAACAGGTCCTTCCAGCCGTCATTGTCATAATCCATGAAGCCCGTGCCCCAACTGAGCTGCGAAAAGCTGGCGGTACCGAGGCCGGCTTCAAACGTGACATCATCAAACTGCCCGTGGCTGTTCCGATAGAGCGTGTTGTAATCCTCCGAGAAGTTGGTGACCAGAATGTCCATCCAGCCGTCGTTGTTGTAGTCGCCGAGGGCGATGCCCATGGAAGACTGCGGGCGGCCATCCGTGCTGAGGGCGCAACCGGCTTCAAGGCCGATTTCCTCAAACGTTCCATTGCCCTTGTTGTGCCACAGGAAATTGGCCATGGAATCGTTGGCCACGTAAATATCCGGGCGGCCGTCGTTGTCAAAGTCGCACCAGACCACGCTGAACCCGTAGGCCTTGTCGCTATCCACAATACCCACTTCGGCGCTCACTTCGCGGAACTTGCCATTGCCCTCATTATGGTAAAAGAGGTCCGGCAAGCCGGGCAGGCCGCGTGGACCGCAAGCCACCGGAACGCCTCGATAGAGACAATAGTTGCCGGAGCCGGGCCGGGCAATGCGAGGGCGGTCGAAGTCCACGTAACGGGTCACGTAAAGGTCCAATTTTCCATCGCCGTCGTAGTCACCCCAAGCGCAGCCGGTGGACCAGTTGCCGCCTTCGAGCCCGGCCTCGCGCGTGACGTTGGTAAAAGTTCCATTGCCATTATTATGGAACAGAGCGTTCGTCCCAAAGTTGGTGACGAATACGTCCATGTGCCCGTCATTGTCGCAATCGGCGGCTGCCACGCCCATTCCCCAGCCTTCGTTGACCAAACCACTGGCGCGCGTCACGTCCGTGAAGGTTCCGTCGCCGTTGTTACGAAACAGGCGGCTTGTGGTGCGTGGCAAGCTTGGGTCATCGAGCAGCTTGAAGGACGATCCGTTGACCAGGAAAATGTCCATCAAGCCGTCATTGTTGTAATCAAAAATAGCAACCCCGCTGCCCACGGTCTCCACCAGGTAGTCTTTGGCGAGCGATCCACAGGTGTCTCGAAATGCGGCAAGACCGGACTGCTTGGCCGCGTCCACAAACCAGGGCCCGGGAGCCAGCACCGGCTGCCCTTGCTTGCCGTTCGGGAACAGCGGCACAATAAAGCAAAGCCCTGCCGCCTGGCTCAGGAACTGGCGGCGGTTGTTGCGGTGATGGAAAGGAGTGGGAGGCTTCACCGTCATCAATGGGATTCCTGCTTTGCGGCTTGCCGCAGCTTGGCACGCTCCTGCTCCGTCTCTCTTGTTCGTTCTACGGTCATGGCATCGGAGGCTTGGCGAAGCTTTTCGGACTCAGCCAGCGCCCGTCGGGCCTTTTCCAACTCACCGATCTTGCGATATAGCGCCGCCAGGCGGAAATGGATTTCTCCGTCGAGGTCGTCATTCTCAATCGGCGTGAGTTCAGCCAGAGCTTGCTGGGTGTGGCCCAATTCCGATTCCGCCTTAGCCAAATCAAGCCGGGCCTTACGTCCAACTTCAGGATCAGTGATTGACTTCTTCAAGTAGAGCACGGCGTTTGCCCACTGCCGCTCATTCACGTAAGTATCGCCCAGTTCGTATGCCGCCACGGTTGAGGCCGGTGAGGTTTCAAGTGTTTTCCGGAGGGCGGGTTCCGCCCGCGACCAGTCCCCAGCCTGCCAGTAAGCGGTGCCGAGGCCGAAGTAAAGGTCAGTCAGATTGGGCGCCAGGCGCAAGGCCGTTTCGTACTCGGCAGTGGCTTGCTTCCATTGGTAATGATCCGCGTCATCGCGCGCCAGCATTTCATGGACGCGGGGCGAGTTGGGATTGAGCAAAGAAGCTTGGAGCAACGATTGGAAGGATAGAGCTTCTGCCGATTGAGCCAGCCAATAAATGGCCCAGCCGCACTGCGGATCGCTTTTTAGTAACCGTTCCGCGCCGGCTTGTGCATCATCGAAACGGGACAGTCGGTATTCTGCCTCCGTCAGCTTGATCTTCTCCGCAATCGTGGGATGATCTTTCTGATTGAGGCCCCCATGTAATTGGCGAATCAGCCGTGCATAACAACCCTCCGGCAGCCACCGTCCGGGAGTGGATGCATCGTGGCTGGGAAGCATCGGGCAAGAATCCTGTTGGGTGGATTCAATGCGGACGCCGCTGACGCCATTCCCCTGAAGCCACGATTGCCACAGGTGTCCGGCGGCGGTTGGGGCGAGGCTTGCTGGCATGTGCAGGCCGCCCTGATGCCACGCCTTGCGCAATGCGGCGGGAGGTTGCAATTCCAGACGCCGCTCCATGTCCGTCGTGTGAAACAGCATCAAGTGGCGCACCCGGGACAGAGCGGAATCCCAATGGGAATCGAGTGATTCTGTCTCCGCCAAGCCAAACCACGCGGGTGATGATTCCGGGTCCGCTGCCAGCTCTTTCTGAAACTCATTTTCGGCGGCGCAAACATAACCTTGCTCAAGGAACGCTTGCCCCAGGTCCGCGTGGATACCGGGGAGAGTGGTGCGTTGGTCCTCATGCTGGGCCGTAAGCCCGCCGCCCGTCTTCTTGCCTCCTCCAATCATCGGCAGCAGGATTTTCGCCGCACCCAAGCCGTCACCCCGGTTAAGAGACCGCTCTGCGATCAGCATTTCTGCCACCGGATCTTCCGAATGCTGCCCTGTAAAGCGGCTGAACGTTTCTCTTGCCAGTTGACCTTCCGCGACTCCCAACTTGTACCAAGCCTCGACGACTTTGGGCGTGCGCTGCGTCTGGTCGCGGTATTCCTGGGCTGCCTGGCTCAAATGGCCGCTCCGCGCCAGAGCATCGCCTAAAGCCAGTCGCGCCGTGCCGCTCGTGGGGTTCGATTGAAGGCCTTGGCGAAGGTTCCGAATCGCACGATCGAGCCGGTTCAATTGCAGATCGTCAAGCCCCGCTACCACCCAGGCCTGCGCGGGAACACCGGTATCCACCGGTCTGTGTTTCCATGCGAAGACCGGCCGCAAAGCTTGGAGGGAGTCAGCAAAGCGATGCGCCAGGAACAGATCGGTCGCCATGCGGACCCGGACCTCAACGACTGCCGTGGGGTTGGTCGCTGTCGACTCCATTGCGAGGAACTTCTGGTAGTGGTCTGAAGCCTGCGAATATTGCCCAGCTTTCTCAGCCGCGGCGGCGGCTTCCAGTTCGTCCCCGGGAGCTTTCTGCGGGGCCGCGTAAGTGAAGGCTGCAATCAACAGCGCGGCGCAAGTTGTCCAGCCTCCCAAGCGCATCCGGGTTACCTTCCTCACAACTCATTTTGGCATTAAAGAGTCTCTAACATATTATTCTTTGGGCTGGCAACCATCGACCAAGGGGGGATGTTTCAGGACGGCGCAACCTGAAGCGTGGTGTGACTGACACAAATTCAAAATCCAGGTTTCGAGGAGCTTCTCCATCGAGCCCTGATGCAGAAAACTGAATTCGCGGACAGAAGCTAAGCGGCGAAATCCGCCGGTCACAGACCGGCGCACCAGAGCCGAGCGTCGCCGACTTACGACCGTGTGTATCGATCCATTGGCGAGCAAGGTTGGACGTTTATGGACCTTGCTCCCGATCGTGGCCATTATCATGCCGGGAGGGGGAATCCCCAGCGTCGAATCGAAATTGAGAGGGGGCCTCGCCGGGAATATACTCCGTGTTCCGCGAGCTGTGCCCCCCAAGAAAATGAGGGTAGGGGATTTTCCCTACCCTCGTTCTTAAGGTGCAGTTTGCGCTGTTTGACTTCTCGCATCCATACAGCATTGGCGATGGCTATCATCTTCGGATGATTATTGCGATCTTCTGCCCCAGCTCCAAAATTGCATCCGGTCAGACTCAGAAAAAAGCTACCTGTACGCCACCATAAATCGTTTCACTTCTGTGTCGTGCAACGCCTACTTTTTCATTATTTTGCGGAAGACAACCCAGCATCCTTGAGCTCGACAACCCTGGCGGGACTCGCTAAGGCTTCCAACTGATCAAGATCGAAATCCTTGTAAAGATCAAGGCAGAACAGGTCCGGCGCAGCTTCATAATTGACCGGCTTATTCAGAAGGTAACTGAGACTGTGCATCCCGCGGTAGTTTTCGACGTCGGAAAATAGATGCGGCTCCAGGGCGGCGGCAACCAGTGAGATGACTTGGCTGCGGATCCCTGTGGTTTCCACGCGAATCGTGACGGGGGCCCACTTGCTCTGCGCCCACTGCGCAATGCTGACCAGTTGGGCCGCCTCCATCCCGAGAGGGCGTTCGCCTGTTGCGGCAAGCATTTCAGTGATGACTTCGGCGTGTTGATCAGGCGCGGCGTCACCCGTGAAGAGCAGGTCTACCGCGAGCACCTGTTCACCGCGTTCCATACGGTCCGCGACTTCGGGGATACGATCCCACAGTTGGCGTGCCGCAGCCCTCTTGCCTCCATCGTTCAAGACGATCGTCATGGGTGCATTGGGGCGAGAGGGGACTTCTTTCAGCCAGACGCCGCTAGCCGCCAGCCCATTGTTCATCTCAAAGCGGTAGGAGACTGATTCGACCTGATTATGGTCGGTATTATCCTCCTCCCAGGCATGGGACACGCGTACGGGGTGATAACGAACAACGTGGTGGAGCTTCGCCCTCTGAGAAGTGGACCATTCATCCCTCTCAGCCAGACTCGCGGGCACGGGCGGCCGCGTCAGAGCCTGAGCCATCTTCCGGGCCAAACCCAGGATCGTAAGGTTATCCTTCGGGATTCCAGCCTTGAGTTCGTCATAGGTCTTGATATTGCGGCCCACGGGAATCTCCGCTTCTCCTCCTTGAAGGTTGAAATACTTGTCGAAAAATCGGTAGGCTTGTTCCCGGTCGTCCAGACCGTAGTTGTGGGCGGAAACATTTGTATTCTGGTGAAATTGGAACACATCCTCTTTTCCGTACAACCTGAAGAACGGCTTGATCGCATCAAAGACGTAGGGCTTGACCAAAGGCGCCCGGAAACAACAGTCATCTTCAGCGTTGTAGATGAGCAGCGTTGGACGGGGAGCGCGCATGGCAGTCAGTGTTGAATAATCCTGGCCGGCAAGGAAGTCCGAAGCGTTCTGTTCAACGTCCCCTGGCTCTCCTGGTAGCCGTTCAAGTCTTCCTTGCAGAGTTGTGTAACCGGCAACTGGAACTGACACCGCTACCCTTGGATCAAGGCTGCTTAACACGATGGTCTGCCATCCGCCGCCCGACAGCCCGGTCATGCCGATGCGGCGCTGATCAACGTTAGGGTCCTGCGCAAGGTAATCCAGCCCCTTGCGCATCGCTAAATAAAAAAGCCCCACGCCGTTCATTCCCACCAAATCGAGATGTGCGGCAAACCAATGTTCATTTCCGCTCTGATTAAGCTCGCCCATGCCCAGCCAGTCCGGATTGAGCGCAATCATGCCCCTGAGGGCCTGATTGATACAGAATTTCTGCTCGAATTCCACGGTGTTGCCCAGTGTGTCGAAGTGCCCCATAACGTTGAGCACGGCTGGCACTTTTCCGCTTAGATGTGCGGGTTCATACAAGAGCGCCGTGCCATAGAATCCAGGGACAATTTCATACCGCAGCTTGCGCAGTTGATATCCCTTTCCAGATGGGAGAGCACCCAGATCTTCAAACCTTGGTGGTGAATTAATCCACTCCTGCGGCCATCCGTGGAATATGACATCATCCAGTAAATGCCGGCGTATTCGCGCGGCATCAGCGGTCCATTGCTTTGCCCCCGATGGGTTCGCTAGCTTCGGCACGGTACCCATCAAAAACTGCTGCAACTGGAAAGTCACAACCTTTGCAGACTGAAGTCGCTCGCTCAAAATAGGCTTGATGTCCGAAGAATCCGCCTGAGCTCTCGCTAAAGTCGCGCTTAATAGGATTGAAAGAACCAACAACATTTTTGACTTCATGTTTTGACTCCCCGATCAGTCAGATATCCCCCGCAAAGCGGGTGGCTTGATGAGTAGTCCCCCTCAAACGGGGCCGGTGCGTGGGTTAAGGCGTCGCGCCGAGCGCGCCTTCCATTCAATGCTCAGAACTTCCCAGTGGCTCCATCCGCTTTCTCATGCTCGCGAATGGAGCGGCGAACTTCTGCGAGTTCAACCCCGACCGTGGAAACGGCGTACCCACGAGCCCACAAGTGCTCGCCGATGAAATTCCGTTCCCGGCCATTCAGTCGGGCCACAGCGATGGCGCTCTTCCCTTTCAGAAACCCGATCACCGAAGCCATCGGGTGCTTGGGGGGAATTGCGATGCAGATATGCACATGGTCCGGTATCAGATGCCCTTCGAGAACCTGGCACTCCTTCTGCCGGGCCAGAGCGTGAACAATCTTACCCGATCACCGGCGCACTTGGCCGAACAAGACCTTGCGCCGTCGGTTGGGCACGGACACAACATGGTAATGCCAATCCCACCTTGAGTGGGATAGATTCTGATAAAACTCAGACATCACATCCTCCTTTTTTCAGATGGTCTCGTCAAGCCACCTGAGCAGGATGCTGATGCCTCAACGGTCAAACCTTTTCAAGTCGCACGGGTCGAACCACTGGCTTACCTTATGTGCAGTTACGTCTCGCCCGAGCACCCTGTGCCAGCGGATCACCTCTGCGGCCCAGTGGGGAGACGTTGGACGCGACTCCGGTAACCGTGCCCGGCTTTGAACGCGCCGCCGAGCTGGCGCTGCGCTGGTTGCCGAGAATCACCATTGCCTCACTTTCCTGACCAACAGCCCTACTTTGCAGTCCCTCACCATCGCGCAACTTTACAAAGCGCGTTGGCGGATGGAACTGTTCTTCAAATGGATCAGGCAGTACCTCCGCATCAAAGCGCTTTACGGAACGTCGGAGAATGCCGTCAAGACCCAAATCTGGATCGCAGTGTTCGTTTACGTGCTCGTCGCCATTTTGAAAAGACGGCTCAACCTGGGGCTCAGGTTCTACAAGATTCTCCAGATTTTAAGTGTGCCGGAATTCGAAAGAACCCCGATTTCACAGGTGCTTTCCGTCGTAGACGACGAGGCTCAACCGCACGATCAGAGGTGGCAACTGAATCTGTTCAACTTATGATGGGACCGCCATGTGACGCACTCATTATGGAAACTTGAATAGTGCGGAACCTTACTTCCATCCTACAATAGGAGAATGACGAAGAACGGAACAGCAGGTGTGGATTTCCTGAAGTCTGTTCCCCTGTTTGCTGACCTTTCTGAGGTGGAGTTAGCCTTCCTGGCTGAACGTGTATGCCGCCGCGAATATGAACCGGGTACGCTGATTTTTTGCGAAGACGATCGCTGCGATGGTCTCTACGTGGTCGAGATGGGGGAAGTCAAGGTATTTAAGACTTCTCCGGGCGGTCGTGAGCGGGTGCTGATGATCTTTGGAGCCGGCAGTTCGCTGGCCGAGTTGCCGATTTTTGACGATGCGCCTTATCCTGCCTCGGCGGCCGCGGTGACCGGGGTGGCGCTTCTTCATATCAACAAGAAGGATATTTATGAGCTCTGCCGCCAGCATCCGGACGTAGCGCTGAAGATTCTCAGGGTTATGGGCTCCAGGCTGCGCAAGCTGGTGGAGATCATCGAGGAACTATCGTTCAAGAGCGTACGTCACCGCTTGGCGGCGCTGCTCTGCCGGATGGCTGACAGCAAGGGGCACGCGACCCGAGGGGGCACGGAATTTACGCTCCCGTGCACTCAGGAGGAATTAGCAGCCCAGGTGGGCACGGTGCGAGAGCTTGTTTCGAGGAACCTCCGGCGCCTTCAGATCCTGGGGGTCCTCAGGCTGAAAGGCAAGTCGGTTATTGTGACCGATTTGACCGCTCTCAGGGGCGAGGCGAAACGCTGGGAGTAGGATGCCCCCGAAGGAAGCCCCGGCTTGCCCCGCCCGAATCAGGCGGAACCGGGCGGGGGCATTCGCAAGATGCGGATGCCCGAACGTTGAACGGTTTTCGCGCCGAGGCGGCACCAGGAATTCCGGCCCAGAATTAAGAGAGCGCCTGTTCCGCGGTTTCTTCCAGGGCTATCGTCCGAGGGAAAAGCACGTAGTTCTCCAGATAAATGTGTTGGTGCAAGTCCTGTTCAAATTCCCTCAAGCTATCATAGAGGTTACGGTAGCTGCCGCAGGCACCCGGCGGCAGCTCAAAAGCATTCGTCAGCTTGCGGATTTCCTTCAGTTCCGCCCCAGCCTCATCGTGCTCGAGCATCATCATTTTCACCGGTTGCTGGACAGTACCAAACGGCATGTCCGGAATGTTGGCCTTGCGGCTTGCGGCATCTTCCATGTTGGTAATGAAGGGAAATAGAACATGCTCCTCCTTCATCATGTGCATCGAGAGTTCCTCCGAAAGCTTGGCAAAGATGGGTTGAACCTGGCCCAATTCGGGGTGATTTGCGCCGTGAACTTTGACGACCTTTGCAAGAAGCGGACCAATCCATTCAAGCTGCTGCCTGCAGGTGGCGTGGTGCCTTTCAACAATGTGGCTGACCAGGCTGGAGAGCGTGGCCGTGTTCCAGTCCGCCGCTTGGCTTTCCGGGTTGGGGGTCCGCGCGACGCCTTCCAGTTTCTGAACCACCTGGTCAACACGGATCCCCACGTCCTGACAAGCGTCCTGAAGGGATCTTGCCCCTCCGCAACAGAAGTCAATGCCCAACTTCTCGAAGATCTGGGCTGAAGCCGGCATCCCTCGAACGATATCCTTCACTGTTATATTTCCATCAACTCTCATATTGTTCCTCCTGGTAAGATGTGATCATTTCTGTACTACTTCGATCCAACTGGCACGGGGGCGACAAGGAGATTGGTCCGCTGGGTTTTTGACAGGTTCATGACGCGCCACAGTCCGATTCCCCACCAAGCGAGAGCGGTGATTTCAAGGAACCCGGTAGTCCCCATCAGCGGATAGGCTATGCGGGGCAAGTGATCGGTCAGCACCTCGAGAACGACGCGGCCAAGGCACCCCACATTCAAAAGGATGAACGGTCCCCAAAGCGACGAAATCTGCCGCGAACTGACGCCCGCAAGAATGGGCACGATGCGCGATGAAACACCCAGAATCATCATGCTGATGAAACCGACGGTAAACGCGTGGCGGTGCGCGGCCCAATAAGCGTGAGCAAAAAACTGGTGAGTCCAAACGCTGTAGGGAATGAAGAAGGGCATCATGCCGAGGGCGATGATCAGCCACACGTAGGCGGCGCGGATAAACTTCCAACTGCGGTCTGGTTCACTTGTCTTTGTGAAAACACGAAGCTGGAAGACCAACAGGACCGCCCAGGCAAGCATGAGCAGGTAGGAGAATTCCAGGCCCGCGACGAAGTAAGAATTGCCCGTCGAGTATAGGCCAACGTAACAAAATATATCCAGGATAAGACTTCCGTTCATGAGCACAAAGATAAGTCCCTGGCGGTCATGCTTCGGTTTGCCAAGGCCGTAAACGACGGGTACAAAACGCTGGCTGACACCGGCGATGATCATCGCGGCAAAGCCGAACAGTTGGATGTCCCGCAGGGGCGGGTCCAGCAAAGCAATCCTTTGAAAGAGCTCGCTTCCTCCTCCCGCCGTGGCTTTGGCGAAGAAGAAAAAATCACTGAAAACGGCTTGTATCAGAAACCAGGCAAGAGCGCCAAAAATGAACTTCTCGTACGGGCTGTGCGGCTCGAGCGACCGGCCTGCAGTCTTGGAGATAATCAGGAGAAACAGACCAATCGCAATGAATTCCGCAATGGCGGAGAGTGCTCCCAGGCCAATCCCCACTGGCCGAGGTTGCAGCATCTCCGCGCCAGCCCTTGCCCCGATCCCCAAGAGCATCAGGAAGAACGTGAGGTTGGCGAGGCCGGGCCGCCAGAGTGTGGTGTACTTGAAACGAGGAAATGACTGGTACGCGAACCCCATGACAAATAGTCCGACCCATCCGAAAATCATGGCATGTGCATGAGCGTGGATGGCGGGAACCAACGCGGGCTGGAGAAGGTTCTTGCGGACAGCGATCTGGACCAGATTGATCACGCCCCAAAGCCCTCCCACCGTCAGGACGATGACGATTCCACCTTTGAAGAAACGGCGGTAAATGGTATCGGCCAGCGATTCTTTGTAGAGGGCATCCTCCTTCGAGGGGTTTTCGACCTCCACGTTGAGATCCTTCAAAAGAGCCTCCATATCCACCTGATGCACGCGCGCAAAGAAACTGAGAGACTCGGCCGGCCCTTCGCGGCCACCGCAGCCCTTCAGGCCATAACGGTCGAAGATACCCCGGGCGCTTGGACAGATCTCCAAGATATCAGCCACGCGGGTCGATGCAGTGATCCTGGGCATGGTCTTGAACTCCTATTTCGGCTGCTGCGCGTTGCGTTTAAGGGATTCGCTGAGTTCGGCAGGCAGGCGGCTGAGATCGAGCCCGTGGCGTTGGGCAACAAACTCCAACGAGTGCGCCCCGCCGCAACACAGGTCGAGCTGGTATTGAGAAGATATCCGCATCGTTTCCGGCCATGTACGGGCAATGTCTCCCACTCGCGCGCTACGGTCAATAACGTCCATGTGCTGTTCCTTTCCCGAAATAATCCAACTCGAAGTTTAGCGGAATCGGGTCCGTATGATCTGTGACTTTAGTCACTGTGGCGCGAAGGAGCGGAAGTATACTGTGCGGGTAAGCAATCCCATCTCAAGAGACGCGGTGAATCAAGGAATATCTTTTCAACACGGAGCGAAAACAGCCGGTTTGCCGGAAGCGTGGAGGGCTGCCTATGAACGTGACCGCCTATCTGCAGGTGATTACGCCGATCCGGG
>DATKST010000034.1:0-73697 GCA_035531475.1 Terriglobia bacterium | reverse complement strand
TGACTCTCAGAAAAGCCTATGGCTTTCGAACCTTCAAAGCGGTTGAAGTGGCGCTCTACCATAGCCTTGGGGCGTTACCAGAACCAGAATGGACCCACAAATTTTGCTGAGGAACCAGTATTTCAATGTCTCTCTGAAGTCTGCGGTAATTGCGGATGCGCCGTAGGCATTCCTGGGCTTCTTTCTTGCTGAGGGTCTTGGTTGTTCTTTTCCCATCAATAAATCCTGTCCATCGATAGTAGATGCCGTGCAGGCGGGGCGAGCTGAGCTTGCACGCGCAACGCGCTTTCCCGCAGCGACTTCGTGCTGTGGAGATACTTCCCGGAAGAATCGGCCAGTCGAGTTCAATCGTCTTTTTCATGGTGATATCCTAATGTAACTATACATTAGGATATCACCAAATCAAGGCAGAATCGGGTAGTGGTGCAGTTTGAAATTGTTGGGTCTTGCGCAGGGCATAGCCATCTGTCAGACTTGGGGCATGGCGAAGAAAACCGAACCGAAGCCGAATGCGAAGGCGAAAACGAAAACGGTTGGCCGCCCTCAGCGCCAGCCGAAAGAGGACTTCAACCAAGCGACGTTCCGGGTGATGCAGGAGATTGTTAGGCGTACTGAGAATTAGCGTTGCGGATACAGCGGAGGCAATGGGCCGATACTCTTTTCCCAGGCATCCACTTTTTCAACAAATCTAGTTATCTGTTCTTCTGTCATAAACCCTAAGTCCATTTCCTGATCCTCACGTAGCATCCTAAATCCTGGATGGCAAAGCGAGAGGTCGTCCTGGTCGTGCAACCAAATCTTATGCATATGTGAGCGCATTTGCCACGCTAGGATATCAGCGGCTTGGAGAGGCTTGAAGTTCTCCTTACGCTGAAACGAGTAGCCTTCTGGCTCTACGCCATACACTTCTGCTAGGTGCTCGTGCGCAGGATTACTGAATATTTCAAAAATAGTATCGATCTCCTTCCGCTTGCGGCTTGTGTTCATTTCCCAATCAAAAACGTATTGAATCGGAAGAGATATGAGACTCTTTTTCCTCCATTTTGCAATTTGCATCATACACAATCTAACAGCGAATGTATAGTGCTCAGTACCAAAGTGAAGCCGGATTCGCTCGGGGGTACGGTTCCAATTTTCCTTCGGCACGGCAACGGCGATGCCGATTCGCTTGTTTTGATTGATGATCTTCGCAAGCCTTTCATAGACATGGTTCTTTTTAACCTCGTCCCAATCGCAGTAAGGTTTGTGCTGGTGCTCCGATGGTGCCGTGAACTCTGCCATGTGAAAAGAATCGAACCCCTCCTGCCAACGCGCCCGGTCCCACTCTGTTACGAACTCATCCCAACCGCGCTTAGTCGAGACATAGCAGGCGGCCACAGTGATATCCGAGTTAGCGTCCGTTCCGCTGTCGTCGAAATAAACCCTAAACATGAAAATCAGGTAATCCAGTCCCGTTAGCTCAAGGTCAGAAGCAAAATTCCTGTACGCGCAGGATTGGGCGCATTCGACAGACAGCTCTGTCGGGGGTTGACAGTATAATGCTGGCATGGCATACTCCTCCTGCTATGCCAGATAAGGTACATCATCCGCCGATCCGCGCCACGAATCTTATGGGTGATTTCCGCCTTACGACGACTTCCTAATTTTTGCCTTGGCCCAGCGAGCGAGAACGGCCTTCCGTGCGCTCTCGCTTCGCTCTTCGGGCGTCATCTTTGCGGCTCGGGCCAGTCCGCCCTTTTTCGCGCCGCGTTTCCCCAGAGCCACAGCATACGGGTTTTTCCGCTTATTTGCCATGCCCTTATCATATACGTAGGCGCGCACGAATAGCAAGAAAATTATTTTGCTCCGGGCCTCATTTTTCTCTTGACATACGTGCGCGGGTACGTATAGAATGGAGTTGTTGGCTAGGAGACGCCATGAACAGACTGAATCGTACCAAACAGGCTCAAGTGATCGCGGCGCTAGTGGAGGGCAATTCGATCAATTCAAGTGTACGTATGACCGGAGTATCAAAGCACACCGTCTTGAATCTGCTGCGAGACGCGGGCAACGCTTGCGCCGATTACCAGGACAAGGCTCTCCGCAACCTCAAGTGCAAGCGGATTCAATGCGACGAAATCTGGCAATTCTGCTATGCCAAAGAAAAGAACGTGCCCGCCGACAAGAAGGGCCAGTTTGGATATGGTGACGTGTGGACTTGGGTTGCCCTCGATGCGGATACAAAATTGATCGTGTCTTTTACACTCGGCAACCGTGACGGCCACACCGCAAGAATCCTGATTGACGATCTAGCTTCGCGCTTGTCGCACCGGATTCAACTCACCACAGACGGCCACCGAGCTTATCTTGAGGCAGTCGAGGGTGCATTTGGGGCGGAAGTGGATTACGCGATGCTCTCGAAAATCTATGAGTCAACACAGGACGAAACACGGTACAGCCCAGCCCGCTGCGTGGGATGCGACATTAAGCGGATTTCTGGAAAGCCCGATTCGGGTCATGTTTCGACCAGCTACGTTGAGCGCCAGAACTTGACTATGAGAATGACTATGAGGCGGTTCACCCGGCTGACAAATGGCTTTTCAAAGAAAATCGAGAATCACGCTTATGCGGTTGCGCTGTATACCATGCACTATAACTTCTGCCGGGTTCACAGCAGCTTGCGCGTCACTCCCGCGATGGAAGCTGGGATCACAGGTCACGTCTTGACAATCGAAGAAATGCTTGGTAAGGTTGGCGTTTGAGAGAATCCATAATGGAGAATTGGGTAAAATTGAGGCATGACTGTTCGCCATTTGTGATATTTACGAAGCTTCGCCTTGGCGCTGAAGAGGACGTAAAAACCAGAAACGAGCTAAAGAAGCCGGAAGAGAAAGTTAGCTTCAAGCTAGTAGCGAACGGCGATAGGTTTGCTGTGTTGCGCGAAGGTACATCTGGGGCTTATGCGTCAGTAGTATTCAAGTGTACTGAATCTGAAATATCGGCGCACCCCGAAGCTGGGCAGTCTCATCAGAGGGCGAGTGCCGATCCCCTTCGAGCCACCCTTACGCTAACCAATGAAGGCGATTGTAAGTTAAAAACAGATAAAGAAGAACTCACCTGCTGGCAGTTCCGCAAAAAAGTACTAGAAGATCTATTCTTTAATTTCTAGGAAATCCTAGCACGTCCGCTGCCATTCCAAATTCAAACTGCACCACTACCCAGAATCGTGGAGGCGCGTTGGATGACATCATGGCTTGACGATGAACTTGAGGAATGTAGATTTGCGGACGTCCGTCTGGGAAAACGGTTCAGGACCCTGCTGGAAAAGTCCTCTCAGGCAATAGGCGAAACCATCCCCCTGGCCTGCCAGGACTGGGCCAGCACGAAGGCTGCTTACAGGTTCTTCTCCAATCAGAAAGTCAGCGAGCGGGATATCCTTGCTGGCCATTTCCAGGCGACGCGGGCTCGCTTCCGAGTCACCGAGGGATGGGTTCTGGTGCTGCATGACACCACGGAATTCTCTTTTCAGAGAGAAGATCCTCTAGCGATAGGAGTGACTAATAAGGTGAACAGCGGCAAGGACCCGGCAGGCCGCTTTCGTATGCACACCGTGTGTGGCCTCCTGATGCACTCCAGCCTCGTGGTCACCACCGAGGGTCTGCCGCTCGGACTCGCGGCCGTGAAGTTCTGGACGAGAAAGAGGTTCAAGGGATCGAACGCGCTGAAAAAGAAGATTAATCCGACACGGGTTCCTATCGAAGAGAAAGAAAGCGTCCGCTGGCTGGAGAACTTGAAGCAGGCCACCACGCTCCTGAATGAACCTGAGCGATGCGTCCATATTGGGGATCGGGAAAGCGACATCTATGAGTTCTTCTGCACCGCGCAGGAAGTTAGAACCCATTTCCTGGTACGGACCTGCGTCGATCGTCTGGTCGAAGATGGAACGCAAACGATCTCGCAGGAAATGGACGCGGCACCATTAAAAGGTTTGCATCGAATCGAGGTGAGAGACAAGCAGGGGAATTGCTCCGAAGCTATCTTGGGAATTCGATACCGCCGTATCCGGATCCTCCCTCCGATCGGGAAACAGAAACGGTATCCCGAACTCACGCTAACCGTGATCTACGCCCAAGAGCTTGGGACGCCCAAGGATCGGGAGCCGATTAATTGGAAACTCCTCACCGATCTACCGGTCCGTTCTCAGGCTGAAGCCATCCAGAAACTGGCCTGGTATGCCTCGCGCTGGAAGGTTGAAACCTACCACAAGATCTTGAAGTCAGGCTGTAAGGCGGAGGAATCCAGGCTGCGGACAGCGGATCGGCTTGTGAATTTGATCTCGGTCTTCTGCATTCTGAGTTGGAGAATTTTCTGGATGACCATGCTCAACCGTTCGGCTTCAGGAATGGCCGCAGGCCATGTGTTTTCAAAAACCGAGCGCCAACTGCTTGATCATCTTGTTCCGGATCGCGCTGTCGATCGCCCTCGAAAGAGGTCGTTATCTTTCTACATCACCAAGCTAGCCAGACTTGGCGGCTACCTTGCTCCCGCTGATGATCCTCCGCCGGGTAATAAGGTCATGTGGCGCGGGCTCTCCCGACTTACCGATATCCAGCTTGGGTTCAATGCAGCCAAACTTGTGGGTAATTGAAAGGTTCGCCGGACGCTTACGAGCTCTCGGACTGTATCGTGGAGAAGCTGCAGGGGATCCACGCGCCGAGCCGCGGGGTGCCCGCGATGGCGCAAAGCCGCCGGCAAGGCGCCCTGGCCAGCGCGCCGCGGCGGACCCAAGACTCCGGGCGAGCGGGGGATCACGAGCGGTCAAGTTCAATCTCGCAAAAATCCAGCCAGCAACGCGCTGCGGAAATGACGCACCCGAGGGAAGCGTGGAAAACTCCAAAAACCAAGACGAGCTTCCCACGCTTACCACCGCGCTTGGCAATCCGGCGAAAGACCCCACGCCGGATTCCCACATTCCACAGCACCGACGGCTACGGGTAACATTCTTAAATTGCAGGATGATTCAGCGAAAGTACCATTCTTAAATTGCTTGACAGGGCCGAACCAACAGGACCGTCAAGCCCCGATTGAAACTCTCTATCACCATTGCGCACTGAGTAATTTCCGCAAGTGGTCGAAAAGCGAGTACCAGTTCGGTACCACTTGAGTGTCCAGAGCGTGTCTGAAAGGTCTTTTCGATTGCCAGCCATGCTGCAAAATCAACGAGTTAGCCCAACTCACCCAGCCTACGAAGCAAGGGGTCGGGTGTTCGAATCACCCCGGGCGTACCAATCAATCCAACAACTTGGCTCGGTTGGGTCTCACTCGTATCACTTGGTTTTGGTGGACGCAATCCTCCCGTGGTTGCGCGCCGCTCGAAGGGCTGAGTGGAAGAATCTGATCGAGGTCCGCAAGACCTTCGCCCGCGCCGATGAGTCGGAGGGATTCACGGTATTTAACATGAAGGGCAACGAATACCGGCTTATCACCGAGATCAATTACCGGACGCGACGGATATTCCTTCGGCACGTCTTAACCCATGCCGAGTACGACCGTGGAGGTTGGAAGCGATGAGTGCAAGCTGCTTTTCAATGGCCGGAAAGATCAGCAAGAAGACGGTCGATCAGCAGGAATACAGCGAGCTGGTTGGCAGGAGCCTGCCCCATGTCATCCGGAACGAGGCGGAAAACGATCATTACACCCATGTGCTTGAAACTCTGGACCGTAAGCCTGACCCGACGCCAGCCGAGCAAGAATTGGCGGCTCTACTCACTGTGCTGATCGAGAACTTTGAAGAGGAGCACTATTCTCTGAGGAAGGCCACTCCAGTCGATAGCGTGATTGAGTTGATGGAGGCAAATGGCCTCAAACAGAAGGACCTCATTGATGTCTTCGGAACGCCTAGTATTATTTCCGAAGTGCTCAAGGGTAAGCGCAATTTAACGACAGAACACATTCGCCGGCTCAGTGCCCGCTTCCACGTCACGCCCGCTCTCTTCATCTGAGATGGGTTTCCCCACGATTCGGTCTTGCCGCTGCATCGGTTGTCCATTCCAACTCCGCATCCGATTCCGGCACATTAGCGGGGGCCACGGTCAGTGCGTTTTGAGAATTGACCGTAGGTTTGTCACGGGAAAAGGCCCACGGACAGAAAAACACTGACCGCGGCCTGGGTTGTGTGGTCTTGAATCGCAAGGCACTGCGGGCCTTTGACTATTCTACGCTTTTAGCGTACTATTCCAATGGTACGCCGTTGGGGTCTATCGCCACCGATGGAATTCATTGAAGCGCCGGCCTTCACTCGTCACGTCCACCAGTACCTCGATGATGACCGCTACCGCGCTGCAGTGGGCGCTCGCGGCGAACCCGAATCGGGGAGATGTGATGCAGGGCGCCGGCGGGTTTCGCAAAATGCGTTGGGCCGCCCCCCGGCGAGGTAAAGGGCGAAGAGGCGGTTTGTGAATCATCTACTTCTATTTCGAATCCGGCCGGCAGATCTGGCTGATGGCGGTGTACGGCAAGGATGAAGCGCCCGATTTGACTGCCAGGGAGAAGAAAGTGCTGAAGGCTGCGATGGATCTGGAAGTGAAGGCCCGAGCGGAAAAGCGGGCGACGCGGCGAGGGACGGGGAGGATACGGTAATGGCAAAGCGAAACATTTTTGACGAGCTAACGGAGGGCGTGTCGGCGATGAAGAGCCACCGCGAGGGCAAGGTCACGCTCCGCAGCTACAAGATCGAGCCGAAGCCGCTTCCCAAGGTCGATTCCAAGCTGATCAGGGAGACGCGGGAGAAGCTCCGTTGTTCCAGGGCGGTGTTTGCGCGAAAGCTTCACATTAACGAGAGAACGCTGGAGAAGTGGGAGCAGGGGCGCGCCAAGCCGAATCCGCAGGCCGCTACCCTCGTCCTCCTTGTCCGACGGTATCCCGACACACTGCTGCGTCTGGAAAAGCTGGCCGCTGGATGATGGGAATAGGACGAACGGCAAGACCGGCCTCCCCGGGAACATAGGGCTGCGCATTGAAAAGGCGCTTGGCGTGAAAATGGACACGCTCATATCGATTTTTGATTGATCGTGGGCTTGTCTCTCACCGAAAAGCCCACGGACTGGAAGGCGCTGTCCGTGGCTTGTATCTACCAGCTTCTGCCGCGGGGCCAGCCGACTACCGCGTAACCGCCAGCCGTCGCTGACCCGCACAACGTGTGGGCGGCTGAGCCGTTAGCCAGGGAGTTGCACGAGCAGCACAATCGGCATGATATCATTGACGGAGAATGAGTCTTGAGTTTGAGTGGAATCCGAAGAAGGCGAAGGCCAATCAAGACGATCATGGGATTGATTTTGAGGAAGCGCTGACCATCTTCGCCGATCCACTCGCCCGTATTTTTGAAGATGAGGAACACTCTGAAGAAGAGCCGCGCGAGATCATCATTGGGCACTCCTCGAAACGGTGTCTGATCCTGGTCTGTTTCACAGTTCGCGAATCAAGAATTCGCATCATCAGCGCCCGAAAGGCAACACGCCTTGAGCGTAAAGACTATGAAGAAAACGTCCGACCCTAAGAAACCTCACACGGTGCGTGACGCGATGCGGAAAGAGTATCGGTTCGATTACAGGCGAGCCAAGGCAAATCCGTTTGCAGAAAAGATGACTGAAGGCGCCGTGGCCGTTATCCTTGAACCGGATGTTGCAGCGATTTTCAGATCGTCGGAAGCTGTCAACGCCCTCTTACGTTCCGTAATCGCTGCAATGCCGGAGTCGAAGCAACAGCCGGGGTAACCAACGGTTCAAGCTGATCCCACCTCAGGATTCCCGATTGGCGGCGCCAGCGGAGGACCACGAAGTTCAGCGCCGTCGCTCGCCTCCACAGTAATTGCGGCGGCATGAAAAGCGCATCCCGCTCGACAAGGTAAAAGCAGACCTCATCAAAAGCGGAAAGCTGCGGTCAATGCGTTTTGAGAATTAATCGTTCGTTTGTCGTGAGAAAAGGCCCACGGTCAGAAAGTCACTGACCGTGCTACTTGCTTTTCGGGTGGGGAGGGCAGTCACTCAAATGCGACCAACAGACGAAAGAATCGAAACCAAATTCCAAGCCCTTATCTCCGAAGGGAAGCGAATCCTTCAGCAGAGCGGCTGGGACGGTAGGAGGTACCAACGCCATCCCAGCAGTGTTGATTACGCCCGCTGGCGAACCCAAGCCACTAATTTGATCGAGCATGTTTGTGGCCGGGCCAGTACCCACTATCAGGACATCCGTGCTCTCGCCGAAAACGAAAACACAGCGCTCAATAGTTCTTATTTCAAAGATTGTTTCGGCATTTTAGAGGCTGCGCACGGGGACTACGCAGACGGTTTTTTCGTTCAGATTCGCCACCTAGTACGGGCCGAGCTGCTGGACGATTTCCTGGCGCAAGCCGAGACCCTCCTAAAACAGGGTTATCATGTTGCCGCCGCCTCGCTCGTCGGTGCCGTCCTCGAAGACACGCTGCGCAAGCTCTGCGACAAAAACACCATTGTCTACGATCCTGCCAAATCCAATCTCAACACCTTGAATACGGAGCTTGCACGCGCCGAAGTTTATGACAGACTTGTGCAGAAAACAATTACTGCCGAGGCAGACCTCCGCAACTCGGCCGATCATGGCCAGTTTGACAAGGTCAAACCCAAGGACGTCGAGGACATGGTATCTTGGGTACGCCGTTTCCTGGAAGAACATCTAAACTAGGGGGCCTGACGGCGGGTGGCCCACACATCGTCTTTTGATATGTGCCATCTCCAATGCCGGGAGAAAGCGGGTAGTCACGGTTAACTCGTTTTGAGAATCGACCGTGGGTTTGTCATGGGAAAAGGCCCACGGTAAGAATGTCACTGGACGTGGCTTGTATCTACCTGCTTGCAGGTCATGCGACCTGATGCTCGGACCGAGGCCAGTTCTCAGGCTAGTTTAGGCGAGGATGCCAGGGGCCGTCCCGCGCCGCTCATTGACCATGTTCACCTGTGGAAGGCCGGCGAACAGATCAAAGTGGACGATTACCCCGACAGCAAGGGTCTGCGCGGGGCTCAACTCTTCCACCAACTCCTCGATGCCCTTATTGAGCTCGCCGCGCACGCGAGCGAAGAGCGCTCGATTCTTGAGAGTCTCCCGAACCACGTGCGGGCTGCAGGGGCTAAACTGGAGACATCGCAATTAAGCCTGGGCTACAGCGCAGGCGCAGGAGGTCCAGATTGATTACACTGGTCGAGGCGCTGCACTTTCGTTGCCTGAGGTATATAACCCGGCCCCTCGGTCCGTTCCATGTTCTCGTCGGACCGAATGCCAGTGGCAAAACAACGTTCCTTGATGTTGTCGCGTTTCTTGGAGACTTGGTTTCAGAAGGCCTTGAGACGGCAGTCAATCAGCGAAGTAAGAATTTTAAGGACCTCTTGTGGAAGACGGGAGAACAATCCCGCCTACCGAATAACGGCGGAGGGAAGGAGTCAGGCGTCGAAATTGCCAGCCAAGCTAAGTTCGAGCTCGCGATTGAGGCTGGGATTCCGAATGATCTTCGTGAGAAACTGCCGCAACGGCAAAACCACGACACGATTCGGTATGAGGTTGCTGTGGGGATTGACCCGGACACACAAGAGGTTGGCATTTTCGCAGAAAGGGTCATCCTAAAGGCAGGAAAGCGGCCAAGCGAGCAACAATGGCACTTATTTCCTCGAGAATTGGATGTGCCGTCCACGATCCTTGCGTCAGCTGGACACAGACATGGATTCCGGACTGTTATTAACAAGGTATCTGGTGGAAACGACAACTTTTATTCAGAGGTATATGGAGCTTCCGGGAAAGGGTGGGCGCCGGCTTTCAGGCTGGGCCTTCATAAGTCCGCGTTGGGGAACCTTCCAGAGGATGAGTCAAAATTTCCGGTTTCAACCTGGTTGAAGCGGTTGCTCAGTGAAGGCGTACAGCAGTTCATGCTCAACAGTTTGTTGATTCGAAAGGCTAGTCCGCCGGGCCAAGTTCGCGGATTCAAGCCGGACGGCTCGAATATACCATGGGTGGTTGACCGACTGGAGAAGGATCACCCGCAACGGTTTCGAGATTGGATCGCCCATGTTCAAACTGCGCTCCCTGATCTCGAAACGGTTGAAACAATCGAAATACCGGATGACAAACACCGCTACCTCATTTTGCGGTATCGCGGTAACTTGAAAATTCCATCTTGGATCGCGTCTGACGGAACACTTAGACTTCTGGCGCTGACTCTTCCAGCATACCTTCCTGACTTCAAAGGTATTTATCTGATAGAGGAACCGGAAAATGGCATTCATCCAAGTGCAGTCGAGAGCATCTTTCAATCACTCTCCTCGGTCTATGATGCTCAGATACTGATTGCTACCCATTCCCCAGTCATCCTGAGCCTTGCCGAGGCAGACAAACTGCTCTGTTTCGCCAAAACGGCTCGAGGCGCAACTGATATCGTTCCGGGCGACAAACACCCCGCACTCAAAGACTGGAAAGGTGAGGTCAATCTTAGTGATCTGTTTGCTGCCGGGGTGCTCGGATAGCATGTCAGCACCGGGAAGGGCCGCATTGGACTTGGTAATACTGACCGCTGACAAAAACACTCAGTTTGGCCTCGAAGGACTGTTGACAGACCCGGCGCGTCTCAAGATTCGGAATACCGAATCAAAGACTCTCGTTCATCCCAGACGAGATCCTGGAGTGCTCCGCCAATGCCACGAGTTCTTGCGGTCTCAGCAAAGAGTAGCTGCTCGCGCTCTCGTCATCTTCGACCGCGAAGGGTGCGGCAGTGACCATGACAGGGATGCGCTGGAGGGTGAGGTAGAGAAACGCTTGGCGCAGAATGGTTGGCAGGACCGGTCGGCTGCCATCGTAATCGACCCGGAGTTGGAAGCCTGGGTTTGGGGAGAGTACACGCAGATCGCCGGAGTGCTCGGATGGAGCCGGGCGGGACTGACCCTCCGGGAATGGCTCATGCAAGAGTGTTTCCTTCAGCATGGGCAACAAAAGCCAGACCGGCCGAAGGAAGCTTTGAAGCACATGCTGTACACTCTGAGAACGCCCCGCTCATCGTCGATCTACTTAGATCTTGCAAGCCGCATGAGTTTCGACCGGTGCACTGATCCGGCATTTCTGAAGCTGAAGTCGACTTTGCAAAGCTGGTTCCCACCGGAAGCCCACTCGTGACGGCGGCTAGGACCAATTGAGCCGCCGGGTGGCGCAGACATCCGCTGTTGATGTCTGCGATTCCAAGAGTTACCATACTCCCGGTGTTCGTGTCCACTGGACATTGCCCGTGACAAAGTGCAGGCGGGTTTGGGGACGCACAGGGTATAACCGCCCGGGATTGTTCCTTGCCGAGGGCTGCCAGGTGGCAGACTGGGCGCGGCGGATCTGCGCCACCCCGCCAAATGTTGGTTTAGATGCGTGCAGGGACATGCGCGAAGGTGAGCCGGCGTTAAACAGGTCTATGCCGGAAAATCGCTTCAACGTCACGGCTGGCGCGTATCACATGAAGAATCAGCACGTCCGCGTTGCGTCACTTCCTCTGCAAGGTCGAGCATGGATTGCTGCGTGATGATGCGCCCCTCGCCACGCGGCGCGGGGGCTGCCTGCCTCCCCCGGACTTCGATCCCATGGAGCGGCCCGCCGCAGCCCCCCTTATTTTGACTCCCGGTTTGGTTGTTGATATCATACTTACTGATATGATAGCATTGTGGTGCATTCAAGGAGTTCCGCTATGCCAGCGATTGTGGTGCGCAACATTTCCGCCGAGACTCACCGGGCGCTGCGCGTCCGGGCGAGGCAACACCGACGGAGCACTGAAGCGGAAATTCGCGCGATCCTCGATGGCGCTGTATGGCCCGCCACCCGTCTCAGGCTAGGCTCTGCGCTCGCGACGCTCGCGAAGCCATTCCGTGGCCTCGATCTCGGGATTACTCGGGACAAGACGCCCCCCGAGCCGGTGGATCTCGCGTGATCCTGCTCGATACCAACGTGGTCTCCGAACCGATGCGGCCGAAGCCCGAGCCGAACGTGCTCGCATGGCTCGATGCGCAGGCGGCCGAGAGCCTGTATTTTTCCACCGTAAGTCTCGCCGAGCTGCTGCTCGGCATCGGGAGCCTGCCAGCCGGCAAGCGCCGCAAGGCTCTCGCCGCTCGCCTCGATGAACAGATTATCGCCCTGTTCGGCGAGCGAATCGTTCCGTTCGATCTTGGCGCGGCTCAAACCTACGCCAAGATCGTCACGCGAGCCCGGCGGCAGGGTCATCCGATCGCGGTGGCGGATGCCCAGATTGCGGCGATTGCCGTATCCCGTGAGTTCAGCGTGGCGACGCGAGACGAGGCGCCATTCCAAGCGGCTGGCATCACGGTGATCAACCCCTGGACTGCGAAGCCCGAGGCCGAACCGGGCGGCCGGCGGCGAACCCAGGTCCAACCTTGACGGCGGCTGCCCTGCCAACCGAGAACATTGGGTCCACTAAATGCTGGTGTAGACGTGTGCAGGGAGATGCGCGAAGGTGAGCCGCCCAAACGGGTCAATACCGGAACAGCGCCTCAACGTCACGGCTGGCGCGTATCACATGAAGAATCAGCACGTCCGCGTTGCTTCACTTCCTCCGCAAGAACGAACGCTTTTTGGTCCGGGGTGAGCTGTACTTCCATCGTCTCCATGGTTACGGCAAACCCTCCCATGAAGCAACGGCAGGGTCGTGGCGCAGTTTGCTGGTGCGGCGCTCGGAGCTTGCCCTGGCAGGGACCGCCGGAAACCGCTGAAGAATAAAGTTCGCCGGTCACAGACCGCCGCACCAGCTAATGTCACCCGACTTCGTGCGTTTGTATTAGGTTGCGGCCACTTGCGCCATGCGGGCCTGCTTCCACAGCGCAATATACGGTTCAAGATCACGCATCATTTTTCTAAACCCCTCGATGTTCAATGATTGCGCGCCGTCGCTGAAGGCTTTTTCCGGCGCGGGATGCACTTCCACCAGCAATCCGTCCGCGCCCACTGCGACGGCAGCGCGGGACAGGGCCGGAACCAAGCTGCGCTTGCCCGTGGCGTGGCTGGGATCGAGAATCACAGGCAGATGGGTGAGTTCGTTCAACACCGGCACGGCAGAAATATCGCAGGTGTTGCGCGTGGCCGTCTCAAACGTGCGGATGCCCCGCTCACAGAGGATGACGAGGGGATTGCCGTGAGCCACCACGTATTCGGCGGACATCAGCAGTTCTTTAACCGTGGAGCTCAACCCGCGCTTTAACAGAACCGGCTTCTGGCATTTTCCCAGCGCTTTGAGCAGCGCAAAGTTCTGCATGTTGCGCGCGCCAATCTGCAGGACATCGGCATATTCAGCAACCAAGTCAACGTCGTTCTGGCTCATCACCTCCGTGATGATGGCAAGTCCTGTTGCCTCGCTCGCTTTGCGC
Source organism: Terriglobia bacterium (assembly GCA_035531475.1). Lineage (GTDB taxonomy): Bacteria > Acidobacteriota > Terriglobia > UBA7540 > UBA7540 > CALCEB01. The sequence goes on along the minus strand of DATKST010000034.1, from coordinate 60,291 downwards.
AGCAACTTCAGACCTTCCACTTCCAGGCCTTGGAAATCATAAGGCGAGGTGCGCGGTTTGAAGGCCCCGCCGCGCAACAGTCGCGCTCCGGCGGCGGCCACGGCCTCCGCCGTCTGCATAATTTGGGCTTCGGACTCCACTGAACAGGGTCCCGCCATCACCACGAACTCACTTCCTCCAACTTCGGCGCCCTTGACGCGAATCACCGAACGCTCACGGCGGAATTCGCGGCTGACGAACTTGTAGGGCGCGGAAATGCGCATGGCGCGCTCCACCCCCTGCATCGCCTCCAAAGATTCCAGGCAGGCGGTGACGTCGCCCATTCCCACCGCGCCAATCACCACGCGCTGTTCGCCCTCGATGGAGTGGACTTTATAGCCAAATTCGCGGATGCGGTTGCACACGGCGTCAATCTCTTCCCGGGTGGCATGAAGTCTCATTGAAATAATCATGGGGCTCTCCTTAAAACAAAAAACCCACTCTTTCGAGTGGGCCGGTTTCTTGATTTCTTTCTTCTCAAGCCAACACCACTCAGATGGGTTCAGGGACTAAAATAAAAGTACCAAAACCAGAACCAATACGATTTGGAGGCGGCTTGAAGCATCGTCAAGTCTGCAATCATAATACAAATCGGCGGGTGGCGCATTAAGAACTTTTATTTCCACCAGCGCCCAAAGGAATATTCGGATAATTATTTCCACAGGAACGGACCACAGGGATTCGAACGAGTTCTCGACTCGATTCGTCTCATCAGGCCAAGTCACGAAAATGAGGATAGACTGATGAGTGGGCGCATTAACCCCCGCCCTGATTATTGGCGATTTTTCCTGGAAGGGACCGCCAGGGCAAGGTTAATACCCATGTTGTTCAGTTAAGGTGTACCTCCTGATGTTTATGGCAGGGTCGTCGCGTTCCACCCCTCACCCCAGCCCTCTCCCCGCAAGCGGGGAGAGGGCGAACCGCGCAGCGGTGGGTGAGGGGCTCGGATTCAATGATGTGCAGTTATTCTCGAACGGGCCTTAAGTGAACATCATTGCGGTTTTAACCCTGCCCTGACCGTCCCATGAAACTTCGTGAATCATTCGGACCAAGTCCCGCTAAACTGGGCATGGAAAGTGTCCGATAGTAATAAAAAGAGGACGCATTCGGGCCAAACGGGGGTTCCGATCCCCAGCCAAAAGCGGGCTTGGCCCGACTTGGAGAGAAAGCGCAATCATAAGTTCAGCCGGCTGCGAAAATACCAGAATGGCGAAAACGGTTAAAACGGCCACTTCCAGCGGGAATTCGGGTACGCGAGCCAAAATCAGCGTCCAACGCTATTTTGAGATTTCGCTGCTCTTGATGCTGGCCACCAGTTTCCTGACGCTTGCCACCACCGGCAAGCTGGACACATTCTCGCTGGTTTTATTTTCCGCGGCGCTCGGCGCAAAACTGTGGAGTTATGCCCGGGGCGAACAGGGCTACGTGATTCGGCCTAGGGGCGTGAATCGCATCGCCATCGCGTACCTGCTTTTTTACCCGGCCGACCTTTTCTTCCTGGCGGGCGGCCCGAGCCTGATGGACCGGGTGCTGACCGCCACCATTCATCTGGTCCTTTTCACCACCATCATCAAGGTATTTTCCGCCAGAAGATACCGCGATTATCTTTACCTTGCCACCCTTTCCTTTCTCACCATGCTGGCGAGCGCCGTGCTCACCGTGGGCACCACCTATCTGGTGGGCCTGACGCTTTACGTTCTGCTCTCTATTTCCATGTTCATCAGCTTCGAAATCAAGCAAGGCATCGACCATGCGGACTGCCCCCCGTCTGGCCCCTACCGCACGGCGGGGGAAAATCGCGTCGCGGTGGAGAATTCGCTCTTCGGCGCCACATTGGGTCTGGCGCTGGGCATCGCCATCTTCACCCCGGCGCTTTTTTTCATCATTCCCCGCTATCACGCCGCTTATCTAACGGACATGGGGATGCAAGGCCATAACATCACCGGTTTCACGGAAAGCGTCCAGTTGGGCGACCTCGGCGCGGTCAAGAAGTCGAACCTGGTGGTGATGCGGGTCCGGGTGGATGGAAATCCCCACCTCTATGAAGGAGTCAAATGGCGAGGGGTGGGCTTTACCAGCTTTAATGGCAGCCGCTGGTATGACGATGACACATCTCAAACGGTGGTCGAGTCGATGGGTGGGAGCCGGTTCAAGATTCCCGCGCAGGAGGGCCAGCAAAACCGGCCGCGCCGTGAGCTTCGCTATCACATGGTGCTCTCAGGAATTTCTTCAGACGTCATCTTTGCCGCGTCCCGGCCCCTTGCGATCAGCGGCCGCTTTCGCGCTATCACCGTTGACCAGACGGGCTCCCTGCACAATCCGCAACACGGGTATTCCGCTTTTGAATATGATGCGGTTTCAGACATCGGCCTTCCATCCGCTCAACTCCTGCAAGAAGATTCCACTCCAACTCCGCCCGACCTATTGCGGCGGGAAACTGAACTGCCGAGAATGAATCCCGCCATTGGCAAACTGGCCCGCCAGATTACCCGCTCTGCGTCGAACGATTACGACCGTGCTATGGACATCCAGGATTACCTTCGCTCGCATTATGGTTACACCCTCGATCCGCACGGCATCGAGCCGACAGACCCCATCGGCAGCTTCCTGTTCAAAGCCCACCAGGGCTATTGCGAATATTTTGCCTCGGCCATGGCCGTCATGCTGCGGACGCTCGGCGTACCCGCCAGAATCGTGAATGGCTTCCAAACCGGCAGCTATAACCACGTGGGAGGAGACTTCATGGTGCGCGCCCGGGACGCTCACAGTTGGGTGGAAGTCTACTTCCCCGATTATGGCTGGATCGCTTTTGACCCAACCCCCGCCGATCCCAATTCCGAGGCTGAGGGCGCCCTTTCAACCTTGGGTGATTATCTGGATGCGTTCAGCCTTTTCTGGAATGAGTGGGTGATTAATTATGACTTTGCGCATCAGGTGCGCATTGCGCAGCAAATTGATCGAAACTCGCACGATTACCGGCGCCAAATCGAAGCGGAATGGCGCCGTCTGAAGGCGCGCGGAACCGATTGGGCAGCAGTCGCCGCGCCGGGCTTAATGGAACATAAGGAGGCGGCGCTGGTGTTCGTCCTGGCGATGGTCTTTGGCTTTCGCCTCTCCCAGGGTTCTTTCGAGTGGGATGGCTTGCGGCTCCTTTGGCTGCGTAGGAGGTGTAAAGAAACAGGAAAAACGAACCCGAAAGACGCAACTCTGGTTTATCAACAATTCCTGCGGACTATGAAGAAAAAAGGCTTCTTGAAATCTCTTGGCCAGACCTCGTGGGAGTTTGCCGAAACGGTGGCAATCGCCAGCACGAATCCCGCGCTGAATGTCGCCGTGCGAGACATCACAAATCTCTACAACTCCATGCGATTCGGCCAAGTTTCTCTGCCGCTCGCGCTCTTGTTTGATGCCCTGGCGAAGGTAAAGGCAAGTAGGAAGGCAGGCCCGACCGGCTATGCCCACGCACCAAACGTGCGAACTTAACAATGAACCGTTTGGGTTCGAAGCGGGCTTGCGGCTTTAGTCCCGTCCGTCGTGGGTGAGTTTGGATGTAGAAGCGGCTTTATGCCGCCAATTGGCGAGGTAAACTCGCCGCTACAAGAGCCAAACTGGCCCACTTCCGTCGCGTCTCTCCAATGTCGCGTCTCTCCAATTGACTAAACTCACCAGGCAAAATACAATGAAGAAAGGGCTTAGAGATGTGGTGCCGCTCGTAGGTCCCTGGAAGAGATGAGTCTGTGACCGAACATGTTTGATCAGCTCCAGGAAAAGTTCCAGAAGGTCTTCAAGAATCTGCGGATACAAGGCGTCCTCACCGAAGAGGTGGTGGATGAAACGCTGCGCGAAGTTCGCCTGGCCCTGCTGGAAGCTGACGTGAACCTCAACGTGGTCAAGGAGTTGCTGGACCGGGTTCGAGTGAAGGCGTTGGACCAGGAAGTGCGCTCTTCACTTTCGCCCGCCCAGGAAGTCATCCGCATCGTCCGGGACGAGCTGGTGGAAATTCTGGGCCAGAAGGAATCACTGCTGACATTTTCCAAGGATTATCCCACGGTCTTCCTGATGGTGGGCTTGCAAGGCTCGGGCAAGACTACTACCTCCGGCAAACTGGCCAAATGGCTGGCGAGCCGCAAGAAGCGGCCCATGCTGGTTTCGACCGACGTTTACCGGCCAGCGGCGCGCGAGCAACTGGCCATTATCGCCAAGGAGATTGGCGTGCCAATCTTTCCGGGCGAGGGAATGAATTTGCCGATTGAGCTGGCGCTGGCGGCACGCAAGGACGCCTCGGACCGCGGCAATGACGTGCTGATCGTCGATACCGCCGGACGCCTGCACATTGACGAACAATTGATGCAGGAAGTGAGCGAACTACGCACGCGGTTGCGCCCCAGCGAAGTGCTGTTTGTGGCGGACGCCATGATCGGCCAGGACGCGGTGCGGAGCGCCCAGGAATTCCATGAACGGCTGGGAACCACTGGCGTCATCCTGACCAAGATGGATGGGGACGCGCGCGGCGGCGCGGCGATCTCGATTCACCACGTCACCGGCCAGCCCGTCAAGTTTCTGGGGTCAGGCGAAAAATATGACGCTCTCGAAGTTTTTTACCCGGAGCGGATCGTTTCCCGCATTCTCGGCATGGGCGATATGCTCTCGCTCATCGAAAAGGCCGAACAGTCCATCGACAAGCAGAAGGCGATGGAAGTTCATCGCAAGTTGCAAACCGACAGTTTCTCGCTCGCCGACTTCCGCGATCAGATTCGCCAGATGACAAAGATGGGCTCGTTGGATGAGATGTTGGGAATGATCCCCAAGGTCGGCATGTTCAAGAATGCGTCGAAGGTTCACGTGGATGACAAAGAACTGACCTATCTGGCCGCGATCATTGACTCCATGACGCCCCGCGAGCGCGAGAACCATGAGTTGATCAACGGCAAGCGCCGCAAGCGCATCGCCAAGGGCAGCGGCACCAGCGTCCATCAGGTCAATCAGTTGTTGAAGCAATACGTTCAGGCGCGCAAGATGATGAAGACCATGAGCAAGAGTTTTTGGGGACGCCAGCTCAATCGTGTGAAGCTTCCCGCGGGATTGACGGGCGCAAGTTCTTGAAGCGGATAGCAAGACCGGCGAATTGCAGACAACCCAGCCTGATCTGAATCCATCCAGGCGGGGCGGCGGGGGAATCAAACAATGCCGGCAGAGCACGCTGTTCACGAAGTCAAAAATTACCCACTTGAAGGGGGTTCGATTGCTGAAAATACGTTTAGCCAGGTCTGGAGCCAAAAAGAAGCCCAGCTACCGGGTGGTAGTGATTGAGAGCGAAAAAGCCCGGAACGGCCGCTTCGTTGAAATTCTAGGGTTCTATAACCCACGCCGCCAACCGCCCGAGGTGAGTTTGAAGCGCGAGCGAGTCGACTATTGGATTGGCGTCGGCGCGCAGCCCTCGGAAACGGTCCGCAGCCTGCTCAAAAAGACGCCGGTAGCCCCGGCCCCGGCGTAGTCCGGGCGGCGCCAGCCCTGGCGAGTGTTAACTCTCCAAGTTTTCTTGTCGGAATGATGCGACGGTTGGTTGTGGATTCCGGACGGTTCGAAAGCAGCGGAGGGCCAGATGAAAGAGCTGATTGAAGCCATCGCCAAGGCGCTCGTTGACAATCCCGACCACGTACAAGTCCGGACTGTTGAAGGGGAGCAGGTCACCGTGCTGGAGCTTCGGGTGCATCCAACCGATCTCGGCAAGGTGATCGGCAAGCAAGGACGTACTGCCCGCTCCATCCGTACCATTCTGGGAGCGGCGGGCATGAAGCTCAAAAAACGGTTCACTCTGGAAATCTTGGAATAGGGAGCTTCCCGTGGCGCCGGGTTTCCCGGATGATTGCGGCCGCTCAACGAACGGGAATTCTATTGTCCATGTAGGGGCGGGCCTGGTGCCCGCCCGTGGGTGGCCACCAGGGTTCGCCCCTGCCAATATCAGGGTTGAAGCCCTCAGTTAGGTAGACCGTCTTGGACTCCACAAGCCATGCTTCGTTTGCCGCCATCGCGCGTGTGGTAAAGCCACAAGGCCGGCACGGTGAAGTTGCAGCGGAAATCCTGACCGATTTCCCTGAGCGGTTCCAATCGCTGCGGGAAGCATTCATCGAGAGTCCCGAGGGCGAACCGAGGCCGGTCCGGATCGAAAGCGCGTGGCCCCACAAGGGGCGGGTGGTTCTGAGGTTTTCGGGTGTGGAGAGCATCGATCAGGCCGAGGGTTTGCGCGGCCGTCATGTCCTGATCCCGAAATCGCAACGAACGCCGCTGCCGCCGCATTCCTACTACATTTCGGACCTCATCGGTTGCCGGGTCGTGACCCGCGAGGATGGGCGGGAACGGGACCTTGGTGTTGTAACGGACGTTGAACACGCGGGCGGTTCACAACGGCTTAAAGTAGAGCGGCAAGGTACGGGCGGCGAGTTGCTGATCCCTCTTGTGCAGGAGATCTGCACCCGCATCGACACCGCGGCCCAAGTGATTGTGATTAATCCCCCGGAAGATTTGTTGGAACTGAATAACGGGAAATGATTTGGACGATTGGCTGGATGGTGCGCTGGCATCCCTTCGCTGGGCTCAGGGCACGCTCTTCGGGCAACGTCTGGGGTTGAATGGACCTGATTTGCTGAAGTACCGGGAAACCGCCGAAGGACCGGTAGGAATGATTTTTGATGTCATCACCATCTTTCCGGGATTCTTTGAGAGTTTCCTGATACATGGGTTGTTCAAGAGGGCCATCGAAAAGGGTATCGTCACTGTTAACGTCATCGACCTCCGCGACTTCACGGACGACCGCCACCGCACCGTGGACGACCGTCCCTTCGGCGGCGGTCCGGGAATGGTTTTGAAGCCGGAGCCGTTGTTCCGCGCCGTGGAAAGTCTGCGAGACGCGGCGCAGCGACCGGATTTTCCGGTCGTTCTTCTCTCTCCACAGGGGCGTTTGTTGCAGCAGCCGGTGGTTGCGGCGCTGGCGGGCAGGGAACACGTTATCCTGATCTGTGGACGCTACGAAGGCGTGGATGAACGAGTGGTGACGGGATTGGCCACCGACGAGATTTCGATCGGCGACTATATCTTGAGCGGCGGCGAACTGGCCGCAGCGGTGGTGATGGAAGCCGTGACGCGGATGCTTCCCGGCGCCCTCGGCAATGAAGAGTCGCCCCAGCAGGACTCCTTCTCCGGCCTTGCGGCTGGGGTTGGCCCTGGAGCGAACGGAGCCACCGCAGGGATGTTGGATTGCCCGCATTTCACGCGGCCGGCGGAGTTCCGGGGAATGCGCGTCCCGGAGGTGCTACTCTCCGGGAATCATCAGGAGATCGCAGAGTGGCGAAGGCGCCAAGCCCTGGCCAAGACCAGGGCGAGACGGCCGGACTTGATTCGGGCCGGTTCTTTGAGTGAAACGGATTTAACCGTGCCGGGCGGGCGGCTCATCCGGCAGGAAGATTGAATCAGAGGAGAAACAACCCATGAACATCATCGAAAAGCTTGAAGAAGGCCAGATCAAGAAGGACATTCCCGCGTTCCGCGCGGGGGATACGGTGCGCGTCCACGTGCGAATCCGCGAAGGCGATAAGGAGAGAATTCAGGCCTTTGAAGGCACCGTGATTCGCATCCGGCGCGGCGGCAGCAACGCCACATTTACCGTGCGCAAGATGTCCTTCGGCCAGGGCGTGGAGAGAATTTTCCCGTTTCACTCACCCACCATTGAAAAGATTGAAGCGGTCCGAAGCGGGCGGGTCCGCCGCGCCAAGCTCTATTACCTGCGAACGCTGCGGGGCAAAGCCGCGCGTATTAAGGAAGCGCGGACCGAGCATCAGGGATAAAAGCAGTGACCAGTGGCAAGTGGCGAGTGACAAGAACCAGACAACTGGTAGATCACTTTTCACTTGCCACTTGCCACTGTTTTAGTCGCTCGTCACTGTTTTCTTGTCACTTATCACTTATCACTCGTCACTGCTCTTAAGATGCCCCGCGTACGAACCGTCCGGGAACTCCGCTGCACCTGCCGCCTCGAAGTCCATGTGAGGAGTCGAGGTTACACGCTTGTGGCTGGTTGCGACGAAGCCGGACGCGGCTCGCTGATTGGTCCGCTGTTCGCGGCCGCCGTGATTCTGGACCCAATGAATCCCATCGACGGTCTTGACGATTCCAAGAAACTCACCGCCGAAACCCGTTCTCGTCTCGATTTGGAAATCCGCTCGAAGGCGCTGGCATTCCAGATTGTTGCCATCAGCGCCAGGCAGATTGAGGCTAACAATGTTTACCAAGCCTCCCGCCAAGCCATGCTTCAGGCGCTGCGTGCCCTCCATCCCGCGCCGGACTTCGTCCTGACGGACGCTATGCCGCTCCACGTTCCCGGAGGCCGCAGATTTCCGATTCCTCACACGCCTCTTGTCCACGGCGATGCGCGCAGCGTCTCCATTGCCGCAGCTTCGATTCTGGCGAAAGTGGCTCGGGACGCTCTAATGGTGGACATGGGCATTCGTTACCCGCAATATAACCTGGCCAGCAACAAAGGCTACGCCACACCGGATCATCTGGAGAGCATTCGCGTCCACGGCCCCTGCCCGGAACACCGCAGAACTTTCAGCCCCGTGCGTGATCTGGACTTGCCGCTGTTTGGGCCAACAAGGGTGAAGCGTAGTGCAGATTTGTGAGTCCCGGAAGGTCCTACACGAATCCCTTATCTGGCCAAAATCTACTTCGGACGGGCCACGGCAATGAAGCCGTAGTGGAATCGGAATTGAAGTTCGCGGTCAATACGGAAGCCAAAGGCTTCCAGGCGGGCGCGCCCCTCCTCGGGTGTGTAGACGTGATCCCGGGGCGGACCCACGGGCCGTTCGAGTGCCGCATTCCAATCAATCCACAAGGCGAATCCCTCCAACTTCAGCATGGTGCGGAGGCTGTCCAGAGCCTCGCCGCTCGCTTCATGGAGCACATTCAGCGCCATCACGCGATCCGCAAAGGCGCTCAATCCCGCAATTTCTGAGGGTAATACAGCCCTGAGATTGGCGAGGCTTGCGGCCCCGGGCTTCGCCTTGAGCAGCGCCAGCATCTCAGGTTGCTCATCCAAGGCCATCACTTCAACGTCCGGCCGGCGGCGTGCCAGCTCCAGGGCGTAGGTTCCCGTACCGGTTCCAAAATCCACCACCACCGCTCCGGACGGCGCGTTGAGCAATTTCTCCACTTCCCCAGGATCGAGATACTCGAAGCGCGCGGGATCGTCCAACAGATGCGCCCGCGCCGGATCAAAGTGCGAAGGCTGCCGTGGGCTGCTCAGATTGCCGCGCGATGTTTCAGGATGGGACCCGGAGGAATTGGCCATACCGCAATGTTATCATTGGGATGCGAGACAAAAGAAAAAAGTTCTGGTGATGAAACAGCACGGTTAAAACCGTGTCCTGACGGTCCTCGACTAAAACATCGTGAATAATCCGGTCTACAAGAGCCGGGTTTGAACTAGACTAAGCCAAGCCTCAACCTTGATCTGGGGACTCGGGCGGCCCCGCAGCAGAGGTTCAAGGATGCTGGAGTGTGGATCATGAAACCCTCTTTTACCATCGGTATTGAGGAAGAATATCAGGCCATCGATCCTGTCACGAGAGACCTGCGGTCCCACATTCAGGCGGAAATCATCGAAAAAGGCAAAATGCTGTTGAAGGAGCAAGTGAAGCCGGAGATGCACCAGTCGGTGATTGAGGTGGGGACGGGCGTCTGCAACAATATCCATGAGGCTAAGGAGGAGATCAAGGGTTTGCGGCGCAAGATCATTGAGCTGGCCCGGGAAAACGGCCTGCGCATAGCTGCCGCAGCCACACATCCCTTCGCCAACTGGCGCTCCCAGGAGATTTATCCGGACGAGCGTTACTATGCCATTGTCGAGGACCTGCAGCAAGTGGCGCGCGCCAATCTGATTTTTGGATTGCACGTCCACATCGGCGTGGAAGACCGCGAAGCGGCCATCCACCTGATGAACGCCGCCCGCTACTTCCTGCCTCACATCCTGGCGCTTTCCACCAACTCCCCCTTCTGGGCGGGAATGGATACAGGCTTGAAATCTTACCGCTGCAAAGTGTTTGACAAGTTTCCCCGCACCAATATTCCCGATTACTTCCCGAGCTGGGGCGAATATGAACGCTTTGTCAACATTCTGATCCACACCCATTGCATCGACAACGCCAAGAAGATTTGGTGGGATATCCGCCCGCACCCGTTCTTCAACACGCTTGAATTCCGCATTTGCGATATACCTATGCGCGTCGAGGAGACGATTTCCCTGGCGGCACTGATCCAGGCCACCGTCGCCAAACTCTATAAACTGTATGCCGCCAACACCGGATTCCGCCTCTACCGCCGCGCCCTGATTATGGAGAACAAATGGCGCGCCGCGCGCTACGGGCTGGAAGGCAAGCTCATCGATTTCGGCAAGGAAATTGAAGTGCCCCTCCGTGACCTGATCGAAGAATATCTGATCCTGGTGGATGACGTCCTGGATGAGCTGGGCAGCCGCGAAGAGGTGAACGGCATCCGCAAAATCCTGGAAAGAGGTTCGGGGGCGGACCGCCAGCTTCGTGTCTACCGCGAGACCGGCGATTTCAAGAAAGTTGTGGATTACATCATCGAAGAAACCGAAGTCGGCGTCATCGAGTCTCATCGCATGGAGGCCAAGGCTGCACCATGAAGAATCCCCTGGGGGGAATCGCTCTCGACCCGGAGCTCAGCGAAGGCGCTCGCAACGCCATTGGTGTTTGCCTGCGGGTGAAGCCGGAAGAGAAGGTGACGCTGATCACTGACGAAACCTCAAAGCAGATCGCCGCGAGCCTCGCCCATGAAATAACTGCGGCGGGCTCTTCCTTTCAGGCATTTCTGTTGGAGGATCTCGCGCTCCGCCCGCTCCGGGCCATGCCGCAGCCGGTGTTGGATGGTCTTGAAACTTGCCAGGTGAGCATCTTCGCTGCCCAGGCTTTGCAAAATGAGCTTCATTCCCGGATGCAGTTGACGGAAGTGGTGAACCGCCGCAAACTGCGCCATGCCCACATGGTGAACATCAACAAGCAGATCATGATGGAAGGCATGAGGGCGGACTTTTTGAAAGTCGATGAGATCAGCCGCCGGGTTTGCGACCTGGCGAGCTCGGCCCGAACCATCCACGCCACCACCGCCGCGGGAACCGATCTGCGCGGCGAATTCAATCCCCATTTCCGCTGGCTCAAGACCAGCGGCATCATTAGCCAGGAAAAGTGGGGCAACTTGCCGGGTGGCGAAGTGTTTACGGCCCCGGAAAGCGTGGACGGAACTCTGGTCGTGGATGGCGTGGTCGGCGATTATCTTTGCTCCAAGTTCGGCAATCTCCGCCACACTCCCTTGACTTTGACCATGCACCACGGACGCTTGCAGGAAGCTCACTGCCAAAACCGTGAGCTGGAAGACGAGTTCTGGCGCTATACCCACACCGATGAGAACAGCGACCGCGTCGGGGAGTTCGCTATCGGCACCAATATTGCCCTTCGCCAAGTGATTGGTCATATCCTGCAGGACGAAAAACTCCCCGGCCTGCACATCGCTTTTGGCAATCCCTACGGCGAACACACCGGCGCTCAATGGTATTCCTCCACTCACATTGACGTGGTGGGAACCCATTTCAACATCTGGATGGACGATCGCCAGATTATGACTCAGGGAAAGTTTTTGCAGCCGCTGTGAAGGGGCTGGGTGACAACGGATCTCGGGGCGAAGGGTTAGTCCGGCCAGCGCATGTTTATTTTTTGGCTGTAAGTTATTGAAATCGTGTGAGCTGTCTTGCCAGTTGGTCACGCCATGACCGTTTTCTCCGCCGCGCATGGGACACAGGCAATCGAATAGTTAACCAGGCGGCGACATGGCCAAACAATGTCGCCGCCTCTCGTGATTTCCTGAGACGTCAAACCGCACTGGCCCTCCGCCAGCCGGTCTGCTTCACCGCTCCATCATGTCGTCAGGGGCCAGCTCCGCATCCCGCATGATTTGGTGGAGGATTCCTTTCCCCAAATCGCGTTTGCCGTGGATCGGGACAGTCGTCCTGCGCCCGTCGGGATGAATGAAGACGGCATGGCTTCCTGACTGCCGGTCCAGGACAAAGCCACACTTCATCAGGATGGAAATCACCTGGCGGGAATTGAACGAAGGAAGCTTCGGGGTCACACCGCGACGCGCACCTTGTGGGAGCCCACTTCCTGGACTATCGGCTCATCTCTTCCAATTCGGCTTTCGACATGCAGCCGTATGGCGTCTTCGATGAGCCGGCGCGCTTCTTCCTCGGTCTCCCCCTCGGTATAGCAACCTTGGAGGGCGGGACAAATGGCCACGAATCGGCCATCCTCGTCCCTCTCAATCACAACCGTGAATTCGTAATCCTGCATCGTTCCGCTGCCTCCGAGATATTGTACCGCTGCTGAGGTATTGTTGTTCCTGCTTTTCCAGGAGCACAATTTCCTCCGCCGTCAAACCGCACTGGTCATATACTAGCAGGTAACGCACCGTTCGCGCTTCTCAAACTCTGCGGTTCCCGGCTTGGGGATCGATGAAAAGCCGCAGACTTCCTGGCCATAGGATGACGCCCGCCACGGCGGGCTGGCGCAGACCTTAGTCTTTTCAGGTCTGCACCACCACCGCTCTCACTTGCGGCTGCTGGAACGCTGTGTTAGATTTTACATTGCCGGAAGATTGGCCGCCATTAAGCAATCTGAGGCGCTTGCATGCGTGCCAGTACGGGCCCCAGCTTTGTCCTGTTTCCCAGGCATACCGTGAAGAAGCAACCCAAAGAAGCTGAAATTCTAGCTCAAGTCAAGCGCCGGCAATTGCCCCGTCACATTGCCATCATCATGGACGGGAACGGGCGATGGGCGAAGAAGCGGCAGCTCCCGCGCATTGCCGGACATCGCGCCGGAATTCGCGCCGTGCGCCAGGGAGTGGAGGGCTGCGCGCGCCTGGGTGTTCCCTTCCTCACGCTTTACGCCTTTTCGGTTGAAAACTGGAAGCGTCCGCAAGACGAAGTAAACCTCTTGATGTCTCTATTGCAGGAGTATCTGAAGAAGGAGCTTCCCGAGCTGATCGAGCAGAATATCCGCCTGGGGGTGATCGGGCGAATCCATGAATTGCCCAAGAAGGTTCAAACCGACTTGCAAGTGGCGGTTGCCGCCACTGAAAAGAATACGGGACTGCGATTAACACTGGCGCTGAACTACGGCGCCCGCGCCGAACTGGTGGACGCGGTGCGAACGCTCGCCCATCGCATGAAAGGGAACGGCGACCTCAACATCGACGAGAAAACCATCAGCGAACACCTTTACACATGCGATTTGCCGGACCCGGACCTGCTGATCCGCACCAGCGGCGAGATGCGGCTGAGCAATTTCCTGCTCTGGCAGCTCGCCTATGCGGAAATCTGGGTTACGGAAACACTCTGGCCGGACTTTACGCAAAGAGATTTGTTTCAGGCGGTGCTCGATTTCCAGAAAAGGGAGCGGCGTTTTGGCGGGTTGCTGAGCGCGGCGCCAAAAATCCGTCGTCAACGGGCAGTGTCAAAGATCAATTAAGGGACTGTCAGATAATAACTGTTCCTTTTCGGACCCAATACATCCCCTCACCCCTGCCCTCTCCCCGCAAGCGGGGAGAGGGTGACGCGGGGAAGCAGTGCTTCCCGTCGCGGCGGGTGAGGGCTTGGGCAGGATTTCCAAACCATGAAATCCCGAGTCATCACGGCCCTGCTGATGTTGGTCCCAGCGGTCTACCTCATCGGCTGGTCACCTCCGTGGCTCTTCTTGCTGGCTCTGGTGCTTCTGGTGGAGTGGGGCTTGTTTGAGTTTTTCTCCCTTACCCGCGCTGCCGGGATGGGAGGATTACCGGGACTGGGATATGGGGCAGGTTGCGCGGTTTGTCTGGCCCAATGGGTGGGCGTGAACCGGACCGGCTCTTGGGTGTTTATCGTCCTGGTGGTATCGGTCTTGTTGGCGCTTATTCTGGCCATGGCCGGCTCCAATGGGCTTTCGCAATATGTTGGGACGGCTTCCACCAGCATTTTGGGCGTTTTTTACGTAGGCTTCGCATTTTCTTGTATCGTGCCGATTCGATTTTCACACGAGTTTTCCGGCATTGCCCCGGGGAACCACTTGCTGATGTTCTTGTTCGTTGTGGTTTGGTCCGGCGATATATTTGCCTATCTCACGGGCCGGGTGCTGGGCCGCCACCTCATGTTCCGGGAAATTTCGCCGAAGAAAACTGTAGAGGGGGCCGTGGGCGGCTTCCTGGGCAGCGTCATCGTGGGATGGGCCTATGCTGAAAAGTTTTGGGCAACCTCCCATCCGGGTATTATTATCTTCATAGCCGCCCTGGTGGCCGTATCGGGCCAGATTGGAGACCTTGCAGAATCTGCGATGAAGCGGAATGCCAACGTAAAGGACTCCGGCAAGCTCCTCCCCGGACACGGTGGCATCCTGGACCGGATTGACAGCGTTCTGTTTGCAGCTCCAGCTTTCTGGCTGGCCCTGGTTCTTAGAGATTTATTGCATACACTGGTGAGATGGTGAAAGGCATTTGCATCTTGGGATCAACCGGCTCGGTGGGGTGCAACTCTCTGCGCGTCGCCGAGAGTCTAGGGAACCGCTTTCGAGTGGTCTCATTGGCAGCCGGCAGGAATCTGGAACTTCTGGCGGACCAAGTGGCGGAGTTTCACCCCAGCGCCGTATCGGTGGGGGAGCGTGACGGCGTGGAGGGGCTCGGACGGCTGCTGGCAGAGCGCAGTTACCGGGAGCCGATCCATATCGTTTGGGGCGCGGAAGGCCAGGTTGAAATAGCCACGCTTCCGGAGGTTGAGGTCGTTGTCTCCGCCTCTCACGGCGTGACCGGATTGCTTGCTACCTTCGCTGCCGTCTGCGCCGGGAAAAGGGTGGGACTTGCCAACAAGGAAACCCTCGTGGTGGCAGGTGAAATCGTGATGCGCGCCGCCCGCCAGTCCGGGGCCCAAGTGCTCCCCATTGACAGTGAACATTGCGCCTTGCACCAATGCCTGCGCTCCGGCCGTCCCGAGGAGGTCAAGCGCCTGATCCTGACCGCATCGGGCGGCCCATTCCTGGAAACGCCCGGTGAAGCCTTCGATTCCATCACCCCGGACCAGGCTTTGCAGCATCCAATCTGGAGGATGGGCGGGCGCATCACCATTGATTCGGCGACACTGATGAATAAGGGGCTGGAAATCATTGAAGCGCACTGGCTTTTTGGCCTGGAACCGGCCCGGATCGATGTCCTGGTTCATCCTGAGTCGGTCATCCATTCCATGATAGAATTTATGGATGGGAGTGTTATGGCACAGCTTTCCATTGCCGATATGCGTCTCCCCATCCAGTACGCCTTGACTTATCCCGAGCGGGTCTCCTTGAATGGAGATACTCCGGCCCTGGATTTGGCGACCATCGGGCGCTTCCGGTTCTTCCAACCGGACACACGCCGGTTCCCTTGCCTGGAGTTGGGCAGAGAATCCATTCAGCGCGGCGGCGCCATGCCTTGCGCCCTGAATGCCGCCGATGAGGTTGCCGTCGAGAGGTTTTTATCCCGCCGGTTGTCCTTCCGAAACATCCCGCGGGTGGTTGAGGAAGTCATGAAGCGTGCCAGCACAGCGGCCCTGCAATCCATGGAAGACGTTCTGGCCTGTGATCATGAGGCCCGCCTGCGGGCGGGAGAAATTGCCAGCCGGATGGCATCGTAAGGAGATTCTTTTGACTCTCGTTTCCAACTTTTTCACTGACACGGCGGTTGCCGTCGTGGTTCTGGGATTCATGATTTTCATCCACGAGCTCGGCCATTTCATGGCCGCAAAACGCCTCGGCGTCCGGGTGCCGGTGTTCTCTCTGGGCTTCGGCAAGAGGCTGTTCGGATTCAAGCGCGGCGAAACCGACTATCGCGTCAGCCTGCTGCCACTGGGTGGATACGTGAAGATGGCCGGCGAAGACCCCTCCGAGCCGCACACCGGCGACCCCGGCGACTTCCTCGCCCACCCCCGCTGGCAGCGTTTTGTGATCGCCGTCATGGGCCCGGTCATGAACATCGCCACCGCCATCATCTTGCTTTCCGTTCTCTACAAATACCACTTTCAAAAGCCCGCCTATGAAGAGCAACCCGCGCGCATCGGCGAGGTGGACGGAAACTCCCCGGCCGCCAAAGCCGGTCTTCAGCCTGGAGACCTTGTGGTGCAGGCGGGTGATCTCAGGAATCCCACCTGGGAGGACTTTGAGCTCAAGGTGATCACCACCACCGGTGAACCCATCCCGATGGAGGTGAATCGCGATGGCCGGCTCTTGCAAATTTCGTTGACGCCCCAAGCCGAGGGGGCTGACCAGACCGGTTTTGCGGGACTTTACCCTTGCCTCCCCAACGTGATTGGCGCCATTGAGCCGGGGTTGCCCGCCATCCAAGCGGGCATTAAACCGGGTGATAAGATCGTTGCGATCGACGGCAAACCCGTTGCTTGCTTTGGCAGTCTGGCCGAAACCTTGCAGGGCCTCAAGGGACAGTGGCTCGATTTGACGGTGCTCAGAGCCAGCCACGGGCTCCATTTCCAGGTTCGGCCTGTTTACCGCAATATCCAGGGCAAACAGCGCTGGGTGATCGGCGTTGACTCGCCCCGCATGGATGTGGTGGTCCGCCAGCTTCCCTGGAATCGGGCCATCGCAACGGCCGTGGATGATAACATCCGGAACACCATGGCAACTTTCGACGTGCTGGAGAAAATCCTCACCCGTCACATGTCCCCGCGCTCGCTTTCCAGCCCCATTGGTATCGCTCAGATTTCGGGCGAGGCCTATCGATCCGGTATTCCAGACCTGCTGATGCTGGTCTCCTTCATCAGCTTGCAGCTTGGCATTTTTAATCTGCTGCCCATTCCCATCCTGGATGGAGGCATGATCCTGATGTTGGGTATTGAAGGATTGATGAGGCGCGACCTGAGCCTGAAGGTGAAAGAACGCGTGGTGCAAGTGGGCATGGTCTTCCTGCTCCTTCTTGCCGTTTTCGCGGTCTACAATGACATCATTAAAACGATCAAACCTTACTGATGTTTGACGGCTGAAGGCTGACAACCCTTTACAGCCGTCAGCGTGCAGCCCTCATGGGTTTTTATTTCTTACTGATAGCTGACTGCTGATAGCTCAAAGCTGATGACGATTATGTCTCAAGGAGATTGATGTGAACTTCAGCGATCAGGAATATTTTCCACCCCGCCGCAAGACTCGCCCCGTGAAAGTGGGACGTTTAACAGTGGGCGGTGACGCCGCCATCGTCGTGCAATCAATGACCAAGACGGACACGCGCGACGTGGCCCGAACGGTGGAGCAGATCCAGGAGATGGAAGCGGCGGGTTGCGAAATTGTCCGCCTTGCCGTACCCGACGTGGAAGCGGCGGACGCTCTTCCGGAGATTCGCAAACAATGTCAAGACTCCATCCTGGTTGCAGATATTCACTTTCAATACAAGTTCGCCTTGAAGGCGCTGGACGCCGGATTTGACAAGTTGCGAATCAATCCCGGTAACATTGGCGATGCAGAAAAGGTCCGCACCGTCGTCCGCCGCGCCCAAGAGCAGCACGTTCCCATCCGCATCGGCGTGAATGCAGGTTCCCTTGAACGCCGCCTTCTCGAAAAATATGGATTCCCGACGCCACAGGGCATGGTGGAGAGCGCCCTTTATCACATCGGCATTCTCGAAGATCTGGGCTTTACGGACACCATCGTTTCCCTCAAGGCTTCCAACGTCAAAATGGCGGTTGCCGCTTACCGTGTGCTCGCGAAACAGGTGGATTATCCGCTCCATCTTGGCATCACCGAAGCCGGAACGCAGTTCTCCGGCACGGTGAAATCCTGCGTGGGCATGGGAATGCTCCTGGCCGAAGGAATTGGAGACACGATTCGCGTTTCTCTCGCCACCCATCCTGCCGAAGAAATCCGCGTGGCATACGAGCTTCTGAAATCGCTGGAACTGCGCAGCCGTGGGCCTGTGGTGATCGCCTGCCCCACCTGCGGCCGCCTGGAGGTGGACCTCTTCAAGATCGCGGGTGAGATCGAGAAGGCTACTGCCCACATCAAGATGCCTCTCTCCCTGGCCGTGATGGGCTGCGCCGTGAACGGGCCGGGTGAAGCCCGTGAAGCCGATCTGGGCGTGGCGGCGGGACGCGGCAACGGCATGATCTACCGTCAGGGCAAAGCGATCCGGCGCGTTACCGAAGAGGAAATCGTTCCGGCGCTGCTTGAAGAGATTGAGCGGTTCGTCGCGGATAAGCTCGCCGCAGAGTCAGCCGGCGGTGAGGCCGTCCCCGCCATCGCCGTACCGGTTGCGAATTAATAGGCCGGGTCGAATCAAATACCGTCAGGGCACGCTGCAGCCGTGGCGGCTGCCTGCCCTTCGGCGACCATGAGGGTCGCCCCAACGGGCTATCGAGGGACAAGCCCTTGGCTGGTTTGGAAGCTGACTGTATCACCTCATTCCCATGGCCACCTTGCATGACCTCAAGCTCTCGCACCGCCTCTTCCTGCAGGCCTACCCTTTTCGTCACGTGGATTGGTCACCGGGCGCGCAATTGAAGAAGCGTTTGCAGGATGCCACTCTAACCCTCATCTCAACCGCGGGCCTTTACTTGCCCGAACAAACCCCTTTCAACCATGACATTCGAAGCGGCGATTGCTCCTTCCGCGAAATTCCGGTCGAGACCAACATTCAGGACCTGCTAATCGGCCATCCCAGCCCCGCTTTTGACAAGGCCGGCGCGCTTGAAGACCGCAACCTGGTGTTTCCTCTTGACCGGTTGCGAGAGTTGGTGGAGCTTGGCGAAATAGGCGGTTTGAGCCGCCGCCACTTCAGCTTTATGGGCGGGATCATTGCCCCCGGGCGTCTGATAAAGGAGACAGCGCCGGAAGTGGCAGCGAAGCTTGAGGAGGATCACGTTGATGCCGTCTTGCTCGCGCCCGCTTGACCCCTGTGTAATCAGTCCGTGGGACTGATCGCCAGCGTCATCGAAAAGGCCGGAATTCCTACCGTTTCGATCTCACTCCTTCGGGAAGTCACGGAGAAGGTACGTCCGCCCCGCAGCCTTTGTGTCCCATTCCCGATCGGGTATCCCTTCGGCAAACCCAACGATGCACACCTTCAAATGCATGTGATTCGGCAGGCGTTGGCATTGCTGGAAAGCGACGGTCCCTTGCCGATGATCGAAGATTTTAGGCCGGTGCAGCAGGCTACCACCGAGTCAGCGTGATAACCCCGGCAGTTTTCCCAAGCGATCCTCGATCTCCTTCAGCATACGAAAGAATTTGCGCGATCTCCGCACATCCTCTTGGATCTGGATCTTCAACATTTCTGGATTTTGGAATTTGATCTCATCGCGCAGCCGGTGAAGGTATTCGATCTCCACCTCTTTTTCATGAATTTCGCCTTGGAAATTAAGCAGGTAAGTTTCGACGGAAAGATCGAGATCGCCGAAGGTCGGCTTGTAACCGACGTTGGTCACGGATTGGTGCATGCCGCTGTCCAAGCGGGTGCGGGTGACGTAAACACCGGTGCCCGGAAGTTGTTCCTCAACCGGCGCAAAGTTAACCGTCGGCACCGTTTGCTTTCTTCCGACCCCACGTCCGGCGGCAATCGGCCCGAAGTTTGAAAAGGGCCGGCCCAGCAACCTTCCCGCGGTGTGGACTCGACCGGCCGCCAGCAACTCGCGGATGCGCGTGCTCGAAACGCGCTGGCCGCGAACTTCTATGTAGGAAACAACCTCCACTTCAAATCCCCGCTCGCGGCCAAGCTCAGCCAGCGTGTTGACATCCCCCGCCTGCCGGTAGCCGAACCGGAAGTTCGGCCCCACAATCACCGCAATGGCGCTCAATCGTTCCCGCAAAATCTTGTCCACAAAGTCCGAAGGAGAAAGGTGGGCGAGCTCGCGTGTGAACGGGAGAACGACGGCTTCATCCATCCCAAGGTTTCCAATGAGCTGAATCTTACGGTCGAGTGCGGTCAGGACTTTAGGAGCGCGGTGCGGAGCAAGGAGCTTGATGGGATGCGGCTCAAAGGTCACTGCGGCCGCCAGGGCTTGGGAACAGCGGGCGCGCTCCATCACGTGTTTCAACAACTGTTGATGCGCCAGGTGGACCCCGTCAAAGTTGCCGATGGTGACGACGCTCGCTTCAAGCGGTTTTGAGATTTGCTGGAGATCGCGAATG
Organism: Terriglobia bacterium; assembly: GCA_035531475.1. GTDB lineage: Bacteria > Acidobacteriota > Terriglobia > UBA7540 > UBA7540 > CALCEB01. The sequence continues at coordinate 40,003 of DATKST010000034.1, read as the reverse complement.
ACCTGCATGGCATTTTATCCGCTTCGGGATTTGGCGCAAACAATCCGTGCGGCGTCCCATCCCCACGATGGCAATCGCCCTCACCCATACAAGTCAAGCTTCAGGCCGTCATAAGCCAATCGGACGGTGGCGGGAAGCTCAGCTTCGGTGGCGGTGTGCCTCAATTCGTGTGCGATGTGGGTGAAGAATGCGCGCTTGGGTTTCAGCCTCTTCACAATCTCCAGAGAATGCTCGACGGTCGAGTGCGTGGGGTGGGGCTGATGGCGAAGAGCGTCCAGAATCAGGACGTCCAAACCCTCAAGCATCGCCAGCGTGGGTTCAGGAACAGTGCTGAAATCGGTGACGTAGGCCGTGCGGTCAAACCGGAAGCCAAGGATCGGCAAGTCGCCGTGCAACACCGGCAGCGGCGTAAACTGTTTTCCCCAAACCTCGAAAGGGCCGTCAATGATGTGGGCATCCAGTTTCGGAACGCCGCCTCCGGCGTAGGTGCCCTCGAAGATGTAAGTGAAGGTGCGGCGAATAATATCGATCGAGCTCTGGTCCCCGTAGATTGGGATCGCCTGCTTTTGCCGGAAATTGAAGATGCGGACATCGTCCAGGCCAAAGATGTGATCGGCATGGGTGTGGGTGAAGATCACGGCGTCCAGCCGCTCCAGATTCTCACGAAGTCCCTGCTCGCGGAAATCCGGGGACGTGTCAATCACCACCACCCGGTCTTGAAACTCGAGAAGGACCGAGGGCCGTGTGCGTTTGTCACGAGGATCCGCCGAGGTACAGGTGGCGCAATGGCAGGCGAGCACCGGCACGCCCGTGGAGGTTCCGGTGCCGAGGAAGGTCAATCTCATTTTCGCTTTGGGTTGGATGGCTTCTGAGCTTGAACAAAGCGCGTGTGCAACTCAAACAGCACCTCGCTCAGCAGTTTTGATTCGAGCGGGGAAAGATTGCCGCGCGTCTTATCCTGGACCACGGTGAGCAGGTCAATCATGGCGCGGGCGCTGGGCAGGTCCACCGGCGAGGCTTGTCCCGAGGGTCCGGCGACCAGACCCAAGTGGAAGAAAGAGGTGTTGGCCAGGAATTCGACGAGCATCGCAAAGCCCTCGTCAACGGTCTGGTCTTCTTCCTTGGGCTGCGGCAGAGGCTTGGTTTCGGCCTTCGACTTGGCGGCTGAAGGCTCCGCCTTCTTTTCGGTTTCGGCAATTTCTTCGCGGCGCGTCCCGTCAATTGCAAAGGGGCGCTTGTCCACGACCTTGAATCCGCCGTCTGCGGTTTGATCTTCGGGCATTTTCACTCGTCTGGCAGGCCGTTTCACCTGCCGCTTCCACTCAGGATTGAACTCAGCGCGTGTTTCCGAGTACCCAGTTTAACAAGACTTGGCAGACCGGACAAGCAAGAGGCAAAAAGACACCGCGCGAAGGTTCGCTGTAACGCCGGTCTATGACCGCCGAGTTTTATTTCCTAACCCGGATTATTCACGATGCTTTACTCGGTGACCGTCAGGGCAAGCTCCAGACGCCGCTAAAGCAACCAAACTCCGCCACGACCAGGGCAACAGGGCTTGAAGCGGACATAGCATCGGGCAAATTGGGTGAGGAATTCGCACTCCCTTGATGTTCTATACCGTTGCTGGTGGGTGCAGGCTGCTCAGGAAAATCTTGTCCGCCTCCACAAAAGCCACCCACAATAAAACAACAGCACCAGCATCAGCCCGATCAACACGGGTATCCATAAATAATAGATGGGTACCGATGGCTTCCTGGCAAACCAACCCAACGCCATGAAAATGGCGATGGCTGCGGCAAGAATCCATCCATCCCATCGCCGGCCCGAGGCGTTGCGTCCCGCCAGCGGATCCTCGCCGCGCATGGCGGCGGCGGCGTGCGCATGGTCCATCCCGTACCGGTCGCACTCCCGGTCCGTCGCCGCCTGCCAGGACCGTTGCTCCATCTCCGGGGCCAGCGCGCTGCTGATGGCAATGGCGCCCGCGATAATCACCAGCGTTCCGCCCCCCACAAGCAATTTGGTCATGTTGGGTTGCCCGTTCAACTCACCGAAGACCAGCGCGCCCCAAGCCAGTCCCCACAATTGATTCGTATTGGCGAGAGGAATACCCCGGCCAATGCCGATATACTTGGCTGCGTATTGCTGAAACAGATCGCCAACCACCCAACAGAACCCGCCCAGGAAAAGCCAGAAGAGGGATGCGCGCGCCACAGAGAGAGCGTGCAGGAGCGGGGTGAAGCCTCCGCCGAAGGCGACGGCTAAAGTGGACATGGTACCCAGCTCACCGACCGTAAAAATCGTGACCAAGGAAAGTGGATTCATACCGCTCAAATAAGCCTTGCGATAGGGGACGTACATCGTGCCCCAGAGCAGGCCCGCGCCCAACGCCGCAACAATCCCGGCCCCGGCATGACGGTTCATAGCGCCCGCGGCTGAGGTGCGATGGACGGTTGCCAGGCCAAGCAACGTCGCGCCTGCCAGAATTGCAGCCGCTCCGCCCCATACTTTTGCCCAATTCCTAGCCCCGGCCCCGCGCAATTCGCCGAAGAAAAGCCATCCCCACGCCAGACCCACCAGGGTGTTGGTGTTCCACAACGGAAAGGCAATGGAAAGCCCGACATCGCGGATGGCAAACACCGTCAGGGTATTGGCGATGGCCCACAACGCTCCGGCCAGCACCGCCCACACCATCAGATGTGGCCTTTCCTTCAAGTCAAGGAAGACATAGGTGGTGCCTTTCAACACCGCTGGCGCTGTCCAACGGGCCACAAAAACCCCCGCTACCATGGCCAGGGAAATCACAAACGGCGAAAGGCCGGCGGAGGCCAGCTTTACCGGCGCTTCCGCCGCACCCAACCACGCTCCCGCTGCGATCCCGCACATCACACCGAGCCCGTGCAGGGAACGGCGCAAGCCGGTGTCGGAACCGTCTACTTGTCCATTGTTGTTCGTTGAATCGTTCAATGCCGGTTGTGGGTTGGACATATTCGATCTTTCAAGCGGGTGGTGCAGTCCCATCCTTCACGATAAATTGCTAACGCAGCACCACCAGCAGCGCCAGTCCGATCAGCATCACCACCACCGGCGCCCAAAAGTGGCTGTCGGTTAGAATGCACTTCAACAAGCCGGGTTTCATCTCTCTCCTTCACGCATACCGGAAAGGGTTCCGGATCGCCGCCAAATCCTTGCTCAAAAGCAAGGTAGAGATTGTACAATAGTTGCCGCAGTTAATCTGAATAATACGGCGTGCGCCCGCTCTTACGTGCCAATCGCAAAGGAGACCATGAAGACTTTCAATATCGCTCTGCTACCCGGTGACGGCATTGGCAAAGAGGTGGTTCCTGCCGCGGTCCGCATCCTGCAGGCGGCGGCTCAGGATGTTCAGTTTTCCTTTCACAGCTTCGAATGGGGCTGCGAGTATTACCTGCGCGTGGGCCGCATGATGCCCGAAGACGCCCTGGACCAACTCCGCGCGTTTGATGCCGTCCTGCTGGGAGCCATTGGCCATCCGACCGTTCCGGACCACATCTCCCTGCGCGAATGTCTTCTGAAGATCCGGTTCCAATTCGATCTATACGTCAATCTGCGCCCGGTGGAAGTCCTTCCCGGCATTGACTCCCCCCTTCGCGGCAAAACCGCGAAGGATATCAACATGCTCTTTGTTCGCGAAAACAGCGAGGGCGAGTATTCCGGGCTGGGCGGACGTTTCAAGCGTGGCACGCCGGACGAAGTGGCCGTGCAGGAGACCATCTTCACCCACAAAGGCGTCGAGCGCATTGTCCGCTATGCATTCGAGCATGCCCGGCGCCGGTCCAAGCGGCTGGCGAGCGCCACCAAATCCAACGCCATGCAATACGCGGCGGTGATGTGGGATGAGGTGGTGCGCGAAGTAGGCCGCGAATTTCCCGACGTCAAGGTGTCAAGCTATCACGTGGATGCATTGGCAGCGCGCATGATTTCCGCTCCGGAGAGCCTGGACGTGGTCGTGGGGTCGAACCTGTTTACCGACATCCTCACTGACATCGGTGGCGCGATTCAAGGCAGTCTGGGCCTGGCGGCGAGCGCCAATTTGAATCCCACGGAGCGCCTTGGCCCGCCCGTATTTGAGCCAGTGCATGGCAGCGCCCCGGACATTGAAGGGCGCGGCATCGCCAATCCCATCGCCGCCACCTGGGCCGCATCCATGATGATGGAGCACCAGGGCGAACCTGAAACCGCCGCTCGCATGATGAATGCCCTCAAGAGCGTCGCCGGCGAAGGCCGCTTCCGCACACCCGATTTGGGCGGCAGCAGCACCACGGAGGAATTCACCAACGCCGTGATTTCCAAATTGAATGCGTAAGTGTGTCTGCAACCGCAGGGCGGGGTTTCAACCCCGCCGCACGCTCGCACAACGATCCCACCGTCCCCTCTCCAATTGGGAAAGGGATGTCTTCCAAAAAGGGGTGGGGTTGCATTCCAGCAAGACTAAATTCCCAGCCTCTCCGGGACTCTTCCTGCCGTGCAAGTTCTGCGCCAGCCTCTCCGTCCACCCGCTTCCTGCTAGGCATGGGCAGCCTTCCCCTGCCCATGCGCATCTTAAGTAAGGGGCATCAATTAACGCGGACGAGTCCAGCGTTCCGGGCCGTGCGTTAAGGACCACGGCTGCTGCCGGGCACTGCAAGCGAACAATCCTTGAATTAGGACGACCGCAGGAGAGGGCGGAGCCGCGCCCATTTTGGCCCATCAAATTGGCATCAAATCTTTCAATTCGCTGTAAAAGCGTTTAATACAAAGGAGTAAATAAATGAAAATATTCCGTTCCATCATGGGAATGTCCCTTTTCCTGGCTCTGAGCCTTCCGGCGTTCGCTCAGACGGTAAAGGTTAATTGGCAGGCCAGGGCGCCTTTTCACGACTATCGCACGTTTGCCTGGCTGAAGAGCAAGAAGGAAGGGGACCATTTTTACAAGCAGTGGGTCGTTCGGGACGTTAATAGAGAGCTTCAAGCGAAGGGACTCCAAGAGGTAAGTCTTAACCAGCATCCTGATGTGTTCCTCCTCTATCATGAGATCACTCAGCAGGTCATGGACTCCACCACCATAGACGATGGCTTTGGCTGGGGGGGCGGACCGTGGGGCGGCTGGGGTGGTTGGGGCGGCTGGGGCATGGGGATGAGCATGGGTATGGGGCCGGATATGGCCTGGAATACAGCCGAGCCGCGATCCATGGGCATCCTCACCGTTGATATTGTTGCCACCAACCAAAAGAAATTGATCTGGCGGGGCCAAGCCACGGTGGATGCCGTTTCCAACAAACAGAAAGGTGATGAAAAACAGGTCCTGAAATCAGTTCAGAAGATGTTCAAACTGTATCCTCCGCCCAAGGAAAAGACGTAGATGTAAATCCAGGCATAAGGATGGCTTCCAGCAGGGTCTAGAATCCCGGTCCCGTACGTGCCAAGAACTCCCTTGGGGTCATGGCAGACAAGTACATAGAGGGACCGGGGCTGGATAGCTTCCCAGACCGGTTTCCGGTTGGTACGGAGCAGACCATCGGACACCGCCACCGTCCGGACGGCCCCGTAGTGGACGTAGAGGTGACGAAAAACAGGTACTCAAGTCGGTTGACAAGATGCTCAAAAAATACCCTCCCAAGAATGGAAAGTGAGTAGCGAAGGTTCACCAGTACGAGCCACAAACCTCAGCGGCAGGCCTGCGCACCACGTTGCCAAGTTACACATGAGTAGCACAGACCTGCCTTCCCACACCTCGCCCGCCCGCCAGCAAAACAATGCCACCTTTCGCGGGAATCCGCGATTATGGTGAATTCTTCAGCCGACAATATTCGGTTTACATTCACTTGACGTTCCCGGCGCCATTCGTTATTATTTTTAGAAGGAGTTGTTTTGCCGTCCTGCCTTTAAGTAGGGAATTGAATTTCGGCTTGAATGCGCTCACCGGTTTTTTTATCAGCAGATTAGGAAAACGGCGAGGGGCAGATAACGCCATGAACGGAGAACAGCCATGCAAAAAAGATTGAGTGTGACCGCGCTGACAGTCGCCCTGGGCATCACTCTGGCAGGTTGTCGCCAGGGTAATCAACCAACGGCTTCTCAGGAAGCACAGCAGGCGGCTTCTCCTGCCACATCCCAGGCAACAGCGGCTGGCACTTCGCAGGAGGCAGCGCCCGCTGCTCCCCAAGCGTCCTCCAGCAACAATCCCCGGCGTGCGGCGTCTGCCCCGGGAAATCCACAGCCTTCCTCTCCCCCGCAACCCAGGGTTGAAACCGCTACCGTCCCTGCGGGGGCCACGGTGTCGATCCACCTGGACAACACCGTGAGTTCTGCCTCTGCCGCTTCGGGCGCTTCGTTCAGCGGAACTCTGGCAACGCCACTTATGGCAAGCGGCTATGATGTGTTTCCAGCGGGAAGCGCGGTGACCGGTCATGTGACCAATGCCGTGAGTTCTGGACGGCTGAACCGGCCTGCTGAGCTCGCGTTGACTCTCGATTCCATCACTCCGCGCGGCGGCAATCCGGTCCAAATCACCACCCGTACCTGGAGCGCGAAGGGTGGTTCGCACAAGAAGAGAGACGAGGTATTGATTGGTGGCGGGGCAGGTGTGGGAGCGTTGATCGGTGCTCTTGCGGGCAAAGGAAAGGGAGCGGCCATTGGTGGGTTGATCGGGGCGGGAGCGGGCACTGCCGGGGCCGCAGCCACGGGCAAGAAGGAGATCACCCTGCCGGCGGAAGCCCGGCTGCAATTTGTGCTGACGGTGCCGGTAACAATCACCCGCCAGGTAGGGCCTTAATCCGCGTGATTCCAGGATACCGGCGGGGAGCTGATGGATAAAGGGCTGCGACGGGCTCCGTCCGATTTCCGGTCTCCGCAGCCGGGAGGGAGGCGGTTTGTGACTGCCGAACTTGATTTCCCGATGGTTTCCGCCGCTCATAGAGCGTCGCTGCAACAAACCAAGCTACCACTACCGTCCCTAATTTTTTGACAACCCCGCCAACTTTCTCTAAACTGAAGTATCGGTGAGTTGGCGGTCGCACGGTGGGAGCGCGGTCCTGCCATAAGAAATAAGTCATTCGCCGCGATCAGCGCCATTGCCGGCTTTGATTGCAAGAATACTGAAAGTCCTTCGATTCCAATTCACCACGGCGGAGTTCAAAATTTAGAATTCCACGCTGCCAGAACCCCAACAACGCGCGACGGAACGAGGAAAACTCCGTACAGCGGCAGGATAACTCCGAACGGCAGAAACGCCGTCCCGCAATCCACCAGAAGAATAAGAGGACATTTGAACCATGCCATTACTCATCAAGGAACGACTCTTCACCCCGGGCCCCACGCCACTGCTGATGGAAGCGCAGCTTCGCGGCGCCACGCGCAACATTCATCACCGCACGGACGAATTCCGCGAAATCATGCGGCAAACGATCGAACATCTAAAGTATTACTTTAATACCCAAAACGACATGTTGTTATTTGCCTGTTCGGGAAGCGGGGCGATGGAAGGGGCCGTTTCCAATTTGCTTTCGCCCGGCGAGCGCATGCTGGTGGGCACGGCCGGCAAATTCGGAGAGCGCTGGCTGGCGATTGCCCAGGCTTACGGAGTGGAAGCCGTGACGGTGGAGTCGCCTTACGGGCATCCGGTAAACATCGAAGGCTTGAAGGAACAGCTTGAAAAGCATGGACCTTTCCGCGGGGTTTTCATTCAGGCGACCGAGACCTCGACGGGCGTGAGCCATGACGTGAAGACGCTCGCCGCCGCCGTCAAGTCCTGCCCCGAAACCTGTCTGGTGGTAGACGCCATCACGGGGCTGGGCACCACGGACCTACGCCCGGATGAATGGGGATTGGACGTGGTGATTGGCGGCTCGCAAAAGGCAACGATGATCCCGCCCGGATTGGCCTTTGCGGCGGTAAGCGAAAAGGCGTGGAAGCTCATCGAAAAAGCAAGATTGCCACACTTCTATTTTGATTATGCCAAGGAGCGCAAAAACCTTGCGAAGGGCGAGGCCAGTTACACGCCGGCCACGTCCCTGGTGGTAAGCCTGCATGCAGCCCTCGAATACATCAAGAAGCTGGGCCGCGAAAACTTGATTGCCAATGCTGCGCTGCTGGCGGAAGCGGCGCGAGCCGCCGCCCAACGCGTGGGATTGAAACTGTTCGCTACGGGCAACTATGCCAACGCCGTCACCGCCATCTGCGCGCCGGAGGGCATCGACTCGGGCGAGATCATCAAAATGGTTCGCAAGGATTTCGGCGCCATTCTTTCCAACGGCCAGGGCACCATGAAAGGCCAGATTTTCCGGCTGGCCCATCTTGGCTATTACGATATCTCCGACTTGTTTTCCGTGATTGCCGCGCTTGAGATTGCACTCCACCGCAAAGGACAGAAGGTGGAGCTAGGTTCCGGCGTGCGGGCCGTGCAAGAAGTTTATCTGCGGCGCACAGCCGGACAGTCGGCAACAGGGAAAGCCTAGCGGCAAATGCCCCGAACCTCGCGGCCGCCTGGGCGCACTGCGGATCAATCCGCTTTCCGGCAAAGGCAGGTCTCAAAATTTCTCAGCGCCAAGAGAAATTCAGCAGACCCTTGAAAATCGGTTCCGGGCCAATAAATCCAACTCATAAGAGCGAAGAGACCATGACAATTCTTGTGACCGATGATGTTTCCGAGAGCACGCTGAAAGTGCTGCGGGATGAACCCTCGTTTGAAGTGAACTACCTGCCGGAGAAGGGCAAGAAACTGGATCCCAAGCCGGAGATCAAAGATGCGGAGGCGTTGATCGTGCGTAGCGCCACCAAGGTGACGTCCGATCTGCTGGACCACGCCACGCGCCTTCGCGTGATCGGCCGGGCCGGCGTGGGCGTGGACAACGTGGACCTGGAGGCCGCAACGCGCAAGGGCATTGTGGTGATGAACACTCCGGGCGGCAACGCCACCAGCGTCGCCGAGCAGACCCTGGCGTTCATGTTGGCGCTGGCGCGGCGCATTCCGGAAGCTGACGACTCCGTGAAGCAGGGCAAGTGGGAGAAAAAGAAGTTCCTGGGCATGGAGCTGCGAGGAAAGACGCTAGGGCTGATCGGCCTGGGAAGAATCGGGTTGGAAGTCGCTCGCTTGGCTCAGGCATTCCAGATGAAAACCGTCGGTTATGACCCTTTCGTTCCGGCCCGCCTTGCCCAGGAGCAGAACGTGCAGGTACTGGCGCTCGGTGACCTGTTACGGGCGAGCGACTTTGTGAGCTTGCATTGCTCTTTGACACCTGAAACCCAGCATTTGTTAAACGCCCACACCCTGGGGATGGCCAAACCGGGCGTGCGCGTCGTCAACTGTGCGCGCGGTGAACTCATCAATGAGAAAGATTTGCTGGCAGCGATTGAATCGGGCCAGGTGGCGGGCGCGGGTCTGGATGTGTTTGAGGTGGAACCACCTAAGGATTCGGCGCTGGTCCGCCACCGACAAGTGATCGTCACGCCCCACATCGCGGGGTCCACCGAAGAGGCGCAAGAGATCGTGGGCATTCGCATTGCCGAGCAGGTGCGGGACTATTTGCTGCAGGGCATGGTGCGCAATGCCGTGAACATGCCGTCCGTTTCGCCCGAGGAATATCAGCGCCTTCAACCTTACATCCAGCTTGGGGAAAGGTTGGGATCGTTTCTGGGGCAAGTGGCGAGCGGCGGCATGGAACAGATCCGCGTGAGCTACGATGGAGGACTCGCTGAGCTCAATACCCATCTGGTGAAAAACGCGGTGCTGGTGGGCATCCTGAATCAAGTGCTTTCAGCCGAAGAGCAGGCCAACCTGATCAACGCAGCCAGTCTGGCGCACGAGCGGCGCATTGAAGTCACGGAGCAGCGCAGCCCGCGCCGCGCCGCGTTCTCCAATTCGCTCGGCATTGCGCTGAAAACGGCGGCGGAGACCGTTTCCGTGTTGGGCATGGTGGGTTTAAAGAACATGCCACGCCTGTTGGGATTGAACGATATCGATATTGAGGCGCCGCTGCACGGAACGCTGCTCTACATCCAGAATCAGGATGTCCCAGGGGTCATCGGCGCGGTGGGCACCGTCCTGGGCAACCACTCCATCAACATCGCCAGCTTCGCGTTGGGCCGTAACCCGCAATCGCGCCAGGCCATTGGTCTGATCAATGTGGATAACCCCATCCCCGCTCCGGTGCTTGCGGAAATCAAATCTGTGTCCGCCGTGCGCGAGGCGCGAGTGGTCAAGATGGGATGAAAGCCTGGGTTTTCAAGATCAATACGCGGCGGGGCTGGGAGTTCCGGCGATACTTTGCGTCGCGCCGCCGCCGGCCTTTCCCCATGGGCGACCGGGGCTGGATCCGCAGCGCCCGCAGCCTGCGCCTGATCCGCGATCAGGTCAAGCGCGGGGATCTGTTTCTGTGTTACGAAGCGGACCGCAGGCTGATGGTGGGCATGGCGCGAGCCGCCTCCGATGGGAGGGATGCCAGCCAGGGACCGCTGCTTTCCTTCTGCCCTCCGTCTCAGGCTCTACGGCTCGATCATCCCCTTACCCGCCATCCTGATCTCGACCACGTCCTGGCCTTCACACCCCAGCGCGGGCGCGGCACCATCGCAGAAATTGCCCGCGATGAGTTGGCGCGAATCTGGCGGGTCATCCTGAAAAAGAATTCCAGGCAGGCGATGGCGCTGAACCGATTGTTGGCGGGCGGCACAGGCCTTGATCGCGAGCGATGAGCTAACCCGAAGCGCCGGACCCGCCAGTGCGGGCCAGCGCCCCGGAGTTAAGCTCGATTATTTGGCGTGGACGTATCTAAGGGCGGCATGACATTCATTGATCGCTTGGTTGGCGAATCTCAGCGCGTTGGCGCGATGGCCGCCAAAAACCTTAGCCGCCCTTTGCAGGTGATTGCTGGCAACCGTTAAATCATTCAAAGCAGCGTGCATGGCCGGATAGCCCCGCTCTGCCTTTCTTTGGCCTTTTGACATGGGCGGAGCGGGTGGGATGCGCTCTACATGCTTGGTCCTCGCATAATCAATCGCCGCATGACACTCCCGAATCGCCTGGTCGGTCAGTTGCTCAGCCTTTGCCCGGTGCCCACCGTAAACCGTCGCGGCGCCGTTCAATTGGTACCGCGCCGAATTTAATGAACGCAGCGCCGCCATAATCTGGGGGTGACCTTGGGGCGCTCCAGCCGCCGGGGCCGGTAAAGCCCTCACCGGGGTCGCGGCGAGGTAAGCCAGCAAAACGCCAAGTGCCAGGGCGCCAAATCCGATCCATAAAATCTTCTTCATAGAACCTCCGGTCGCTTCGGTAGTTCTTTAGGTGAAAGTGTCCCTGGCCGGGCCGATTCATCTTTTAACCACAACCATCCGCCCGAATCATGAGTCTAGCGGGTAGAACGGACCGGCCAACACTTCGGCTTTATTCTACCAGTTTTCAGAACAGGCCAACGCGAAGAATCTTGTCCAGCTTCAATTCCATGAATTTGGCCGAACTTGAGGGGTGCCGCCGGCCACTATGACCGCCAGGACGCCGCCAATGAAGGCTTGCGCGTGTTTCGCCATCACCAACAGAGCCTCGCGGGCGCTGCCAAACGCCAGAAAGAGCAGCAGGAAGATGCCCGTGTCACGGCCCCACGAGGTGTCGGCGCGGTGTGAAGCGCCCGAATCGCAGTGCGAGCGTGGGCAGCACGAGCAGGTTAAGCAGGGTGGAAGTGATCAACCCGCCCAGGATGACGACGGCCATCGGGCCTTCAACCTCGCGTCCCGGATCGCCGCTGCCGAGTGCCAAGGGCAGCAGCCCGAGTCCGGTAACGAGCGCGGTCATCAGGATCGGAGCGAGACGTTCGCCAGCCCCGCGGAGCGCCGCCTCCAACCCCCAGGTCATGCCTTCCGCGTCCACCAGATGCTCGTAATGGGAAATCAGCATGATGGAGTTGCGAAGCGTGATGCCGAAAAGCGTGACAAAACCGACGAGCGCGCCAAGAGAAAGCTCACCGCCGGTGAGCGAGGCGGCGAAGATGCCTCCCACCATTGCAAACGGCAGGTTCGCGAGCACCAGCATCAGGTTTCGAGTGTGGCCCATCACCACCCAGAGCAGCAGGATGATGCCAAGGGCCGCGAGCAGCGAATGCACTACAAGATCATAATTGGAGCGCGCCTGCTCTTGCGCCGTGCCGCCGAAGGAAAAGTAGGTGCCGGGCGGAAAGGAAAGCCGCGAAAGGCGGCGATTCGCCTCGGCAAGAAAGCTGTTGACGCCGCCCCTCCCCACGTCGCACGTCACCGATTCCACGCGCAGCGCGCCTTCGTGCTGGATGATGTAACGGCCCGTGGTCTCATAGATATCCGCAAGCTGGCCGAGCGTGACGTAGTTGCCGTCGGGGCCGCGCAAGGGCAGCGCGGAGATCGCTCCAACCGTGCGCCGCTCTGAGGGTTCAAGGACAACGGTAACGTCGAAAACGCGGCTGCCCTGGTAGACTTCCCCGGCCACGTCACCGCTGAAGGCGGTTCGCACTGCGTCGAGCACGTGAACCGGATCGAAGCCCCAGCGTTCGACATCGGCGGGCCGCAGGCGCACCACCACCTGCGGCGTGCCCGGCGGGGACTGAAGCTGGACGTTTGAGACTCCAGGAATGCCACCCAGCGCTCGCGCCACTTGTTGCGCCTTTTGGTCAAGCACGCCCAGATCGTTTCCAAAAATGTTCACGACCACGCCTGAGGTATAACCGGAAATCGTCTCATCGATGCGCTCGACAAGAAAGTTATTCACGGAAAAGACGGCGCCGCCCAGTTTAGCGACGGCGCTGCGAATGTCATGAAGGGCGGCCTGGTACTGATTTCCGTTCCGGACGTTGAGGGCTACTTCAAACTCGCTGGCGTGCGTGCCGTGCGTGTCGTCGGCCAGCTCGGCTCTGCCGGCGCGCTGGGCCACCAGGCGCACGTAAGGTACTTTGAGCAATACCTGAGTCAGCCGGTTGCCCATGCGCAGGTTCTGGCGGATTGAGGTGCCCGGGACCATCGTCATGTGCACGGTGAGATTGCCCTCCCGCAGCGGGGGAATGAACGAGGCTTCGAGCGAAGGCAGAATCGCCACGCCGGCCAGCAGCACCAGGACGACGCTGGCCAGCACCAGCCCCGGCCAGCGCTCAACCGCCTGCAGTACGCGGCGGTAGGCGCGCTTGAGAATGCGAACCAGCGGCGGATCAGGCTGAGGAAGATCGCGGTTGGCGAGCAGCGCCAGGCTCAGCGCCGGGGTCACCGTCAGCGCGACGAGCAGTGAAAACAGGATCGACCAAATATACGCCACGGCGAGGGGAGAAAAGATGCGGCCGGCAATTCCGGAGAGGGTGAGCACAGGAAAGAAGACCAGAATCACGACGAACGTGGCATACACCACGGCGCTCCGGACTTCCACCGAGGCATCCAGCACCACGCGCCACGCCGTCCTCGGCTTCTTCGCCGCGCGGTTTTCGCGCAAGCGGCGGTGTATGTTCTCCACGTCGATAACCGCATCATCCACCACTTCGCCGATGGCGATGGCCAGGCCGCCCAGCGTCATCGTGTTCAGGCTCAGGCCAAGGTGCTCCAGCACCACGATCCCGCCGAGCAGCGAAAGCGGAATCGCCGCGCAGGAAATAGCCGCGGTGCGAAGATTGGAGAGGAACAGGAACAGCACGGCGATCACCAGCAAGGCGCCGATCAGCAAAGAGCGGCGAACGTTGTGCAGTGCCGTCACCACGAAGTCCGCCGGGCGGAAGATATCGCCGTGCAGTTGGATGCCGGCCTTTTCGAGCCCCGGCTGGAGTTCCCCCAATGCCCGGTCGATGCCGCGCGTCACTTCGAGGGTGTTGGCGCCGTATTGCGATGAGACCATGAGGATGATGCCGGGCTGGCCCATGATGGACGCGCCGCCCACCGGAGGCGCCGGGGCGGCCACCACTTTGCTCACGTCTCCCAGGGTGAGGTTGGCTCCCAGGTGATGAACCAGGACCGTCTGCGCAATGGCAGTGGGCGTGAGCGATTGCCCTTGGCTTTGAAGAATGATGCGCTGGTTTGCGGTGGAGACGAAGCCCGCGCCACGAATGCCGGAGGCGCGCTGGGCGGCGGCGATCACGTCGGTCACACCAACTCCGTGCTGGATGAGACGGCCGGGATCGAACTGGATTTGAATCTGCCGCGTCATCGCGCCGAACACCGCCACCTTGGCGACGCCGAGCACGGCCAGCAATCGCCGCTTCACCACCCAGTCGGCGGTGGTGGTCAGATCCATCAGCGAGTGCGTCCGCGAAGTGAGCCCCACGGCCATCACCACGCTCGTGGAAGACGTGAGCGGTGTCATGATGGGCGTGACTCCGGCCGGGAGTTGCCCGGCGAGAGTGGCCAGCCGCTCGGCAACAAGCTGGCGGTCGCGGTAAACGTCGCCGGTGTCGTTGAAGATGACGTTGATGACGGCAAGTCCCTGAATCGAGCCGGACCGGACCACGCTCACGCCCGTCACGCCCACAACGGCGTTCTCGATGGGCTGAGTCACGAGCTCTTCCACCTGCTGCGGCGAAAGGCCCGGCGCCTCTGTCTGAATGGAGACTTCGGGCGGAGCGAATTCGGGAAACACGTCGTAGCTCGCGGTGCGAAGAGAATAGACACCGTAGGCAAGCAACGCGCACGCCAGCGCGATCACTACTCCCGGACGGCGCAACGAAAAGCGAACGATGGATTTCAGCATGACCTTCCTCTACACCTGTCCGCAGGACCGTCCATTGCGAAGGTCCCAGAATGACGCTCTTGGCAAGTTACTTGGCCCCTCACCCGCCGCGACGGGAAGCACTGCTTCCCCGCGTCACCCTCTCCCCGCAAGCGCGGAGAGGGCAGGGGTGAGGGGTGGAAGCTGCGGCCTGCAATGGTTGCGGCACTCTCAGTCCTCCGCCTGGATATGAGAGCGGAATTCTTCGGAAAGCATCTCCTGTGCGCCCCGCGTCACCACCTGCGCGCCGGGCGCAAAGCCCTGCGCCGCGAAATATCCACCTTGAAGAGGCTCATCGGTGGACACGGGACGGCGCGCGAAGCGGCCGGGAGCGGTTTGTTCGTAGACCCACGCCTGCCCTTGCCACCAGATGACGGCGGCGCGAGGAATCAGAACGCCGCGCAGCCGCTTGCCGGCGGGAAGATGAGCCGCCAGGTTCATGCCTGGCTCAAGCGACGGATAAGACCGCGCCACGTAGAGCAGGCTGACGCCTTGAATGCGGGGATCAACCTGCGGAAACGGTGAAACGTAAGAAGCCTCCACAGTATCGCCGTTGGGAGTGGAGAGGGTGACTGCGGGCGGGTCCTGAAAAGCGCTCCCCGGCGGCAGCGTGACCTCGACCAGCACGGCCCGCTGGGTGAGCACGGCTTTAAGGGTAGGCGAGTCTTGCGCCACCCAGCCGGCTACCGCGCCACCCCAGGCTTGCTCGACCGCCCACTGGGCGATTTCAAGCTGCTTCTGCGCCGCGTCAAGACTGGCGCGGTCCGTGCGCAGCAGGCCCTCCGCGGCTTCGAGCGCCTTCTTAGAGGCGTTCTGATTTTGCGCGTAGAGCGCCTTCAGGCGGCCGTATTCCTGGCGTGAGACCGCAAGCTGCGCCTGCGCCGTTTCCACTTGGGCTTCAACGGCGACGTAAGCGTTGCGGAGCGGCACGATCCCTTGGGTGACAAGAACGGTGGCCGCGGCCGCTTTCGTAGGGCGGGTATTCACGGCCCGGAGCGGAGAGACGCTGATGTCCAGCCGCTTTTGAGTGGAGGCGTCCAGCGCCACCATCGTCTGGCCGTTCACCACCGAGACGCGCGAAGGAACGTGAATTGCTTGTTGCTTGTCGTCTGTGTCCTGGGCCGGAGCGTTGTCGCTCTGGATAATCGTCCGGATCAGGACCGAAGCGGCCACCAAAACCAAGGCCGCACCGAATAACCTTTTCAGATCTTTCATGGTTTTACTCCCTTCACGGGTGGATTTCCGCCGGCCGCGCCAACAACCAGCGGTGCCGAGTCCTGTTTTTCAAGAGGCTGTTCGACGGCGGCTTCAAGTTGTCCGAGCGCCGCTTGCGCCTGGAAGATGGAGTTCAACCAGACGCCTGCGGCAACCGAACTTTGAAGCTGCACGGTGTTGAGGGAGATCCAATCGGCTTCGCCGACGGCGTAAGCCTTCTGCGCCAGAGGTTCTTGCACGCGGCGCAGGTTGTGGAGCGCTTTCCCGGCCGTCTGAACCTCGGAGTAGGCAGCGCCATAAGCCGCCAGCGCCTGCTCGCTTTGGGCGATCACGCGCTGCTGGGTCGCCACCAGATTGGCCGCAGCCTCTTTGCGCAACGCTTTGGCCTGGGCGACGGGTCCCTGGTTTTTGTTGAAAATAGGAAGCTGGAGGGCCAACGTTGGGGCAAAAAAGCTGTTGCCCTCTTCGTATTGATACCCGGGTCCAATTTGAAAATCCGGGTGCTGCCGGGCGATCTCAAGCTGCAAGGCGAACTCGGCAGCACGGTACTGGGCCAAGGCAAGGTGCACGTCCAGCCGGTTCAGAACAGCGGCACGCTGGATTCGCTGCGGAGAAAGTGAGGTGACGGAAGGGAGCTGGTCGAAATCCTGCCAGTCGAAATGGGCGCCAGCCAGGCCCGCGGTGGGGATGCCAAGGGCCGCCGCCAGCCCCGCCTTCGCTTGCGAGGCGCCGCCCTCCGCCGTGCGCATGGCAAGCTGGGCGCTGAGCAGATTGAATTGCGACGCGGCCACGGGACCCGCGGAAATTTCACCGGCTTTCAGGCGCTCTTCAAGCCGCGCCACCCGCTCCGTGCGCAGCCGAGCCTGGGCGCGAGCCACCTCCAGGTTATGCTCGGCGCCAAGATCGCTAAGAAGGGCGGAGCGCACGACGTTGCGCACCGACCAAGCGGTTTGGGCCAGATTCAAGCGCGCCGCCTCACTGAGATTTCGCGCCTCCTCAACCTGGATGCCGCGCTTGCCGTGGGTGATGATGGGTACCAGGAAATTCATGGTGATAAGGTACGGGCTCGGAACGCCGGGCGAAAACGCGAAGGTAGGGTTGGGCCTCATGTTGGCCGTAACTTCAGCGGCCTGTGCCGCCGCCACTTGGGCGCGCGCCAACTGGAGCGAGCGGTTGAAATAAATGGCTGCAAGAGTGAGCAAGCGAAGATCCCAGGCCTTGGGAGGCCAGCTCACAGAGCCCTTCATGCTTTTTTCAATGAACTGCTGGAGGCCGGAATCCTGCAACGTCTCAGACTCCAGTCGTGCCGCCGTTTGTGCGGGAGCGATCGGCGTGGGGTGGTAGACCTGATACCTGCACCCGGCGGTGGGGAATAGAGCCAATGCAAAAAGCACCCAAATCCAATGGTTGCGCTGCATCATCGTGTGCCACCTCCTGTTGGAGCGCCGTGCCTGCGGGTGGCCCGCGAGCCGGTGTTGTTGATTAATACGGGGGAATGGAGAACCGGCGGGCTTCACCCCGCAATCGTGCCTCCGCCCCGGCGGCCGCAGCCGCGCCGGTATTCCCCTGATTGCGATTGAAGAACGGCAACGGATCAGACACGGACCGAGAAAGCGTGTCTGCATGGTGATTCACCTCGATTCATTTTCGCAAAACGAATCGCCAGCGAGCGCGGCGCGGTTCCTCAAAACACAAAGGCCCGTCGCGCTCACACCAGGTGGGGGGCTAGATGCGGAGTGGAGATGGGGGTGAACTATCCATGCTCGTGGACAGTTGCAAAACGACTGGAAGGAAGAAAGAACTGGTAAAGCTGCTTTGCGGAAATAAATTCTTCAGGATGGTTTGATGGCGGCTGGCGGAGCTCAACCGCTCCTGAAGTTTTCTCAGGGCCACCATCCCAGCCAAAAATGCCGCGCCCAGCAGCGTGACCACACCGCCCGTGGATCGCGCGATGTCCTGCGTTTCCTCGTGAGCGTTATCCCAACAGTCCACCGTCATAAACAGCGGGCCACTGATGGTCCAACCCAGGAAGACCACCAAAGCGAGTTTGAGCCAATTGGAACTCATCGACACTCAGACTAGCACAACTCCTGAACCGGGTGCGAAAAAACCGCCGGCTAGCCAACGCCCACACCGTCATTCGCGCCTGCCAAGTTATTTCCGCCCTCACGGTCATTCGCGCCCACCACGTCATTCCCGCGAAGCTTGTTCCCGCGCAGGCGGGAAGCGGGAATCGATGCAATGCAGGCGATGGCTCCTTCGCCTGTTTTGATCGTGGCTTGGCTGCACTGCGCCACTACCGATTATTCCCGAGGTTTTACTGGAGATAAATTCGCGAATAATCCAGGTTCTCGCCAGCGCCCGAAGTGATGGAGGTAACTCTTGACTTCAGATTAAGTTATTTATATTGTAGTCAATGGCAGTATGGTGACGACCCTAAGTGCAGCGTTTCGTAAGTTCGCTCACGTATTCTTGCACCCCCTCACCCGGCGCTGCGCGCCACCCTCTCCCCGCTTGCGGGGAAAGGGGCTGGGGGTGAGGGGGTGTTGAAGACCGTTGCAAGAATACGTTGCCGTAATTGCGAATGGTGGTACTAAGTCTTGAGGCAAATCCGGCTCGGACTGCCGGATGGGAGGAAATTGATGCGGAACTTCTTATGGAGTTCAACCATTCTCTTACTACTCACGGTGGGTGCAAAGGCCCAGACCGCAAACTCCGCAGCCAACGATCACGGGGTGGTCACACCCGCCATCACCGCGTTGCGGGTGCGATGTTCGGGCTTTATCGGCGAACGGATTCCCGCCGACATTGAGGTGTTTGACGGGTCGGACAACGAGCTGTTCGAAGTCTTCCAGCAGTTCACGCCGGGCCAATACGTTTATCTGCGCAGCCGCCATGGCGCCCTGATCCGGGTTGGAGACCGCTACACCCTGCTGCGGAGGGACATTGCTCCCGTCGGTCAAGTGGCCTGGATGCCCGACTATCTTCAGGATGAAATCGAGCCGCCCCAGTCCTTGTATTTCATCCAGCGCTACCGCGTGCGTGAACTGGGCGAGCCTTACGTGAATACCGGCACTGTGCGCGTGACTTCCGTCACCAACCAGGGCGCGGTCGCCAAGATCAGCGACGTCTGCGGGACCGTCAACATTGGAGACATCGCCGTGCCCTACCGCCCGGTTTCCGTTCCGGCTTACCAGCCCAATCCCAACTTCCGTCGTTTTGCTGAACCCAACGGGAAACTGGAAGGGAATATCGTGGCCGCCCACCACGCCACTAATTACCTTGCCTTGGGCGACATCTGCTACCTGGACCTGGGCGCCAACAAAGCGGTCCGCGCCGGCCAGGTGTTCCAGGCTTACGCGAAGTTCCGCGATAACATCGTCGAAGGGTGGGAGGGCATCCTTCCCCGGCCCAAGACCCCGCGCGAATACTTGGGCGAAGTTCTGATCCTCTCCGTGCAACAAAAATCATCGGTGGGGCTGGTGGTGAGGTTGGTCAGGGAAATTACGGTAGGGGATGGAGTGGAACTGGAGTGAGTTTGACCGCCAGGATACGGTCTTAGCCCGTTTCAGAATTGGATTGCGCCACCGCTGGAGCGAATTCATCCGCTGTAAGGTGAGGCTCGGCGAACACCTCGGCGGTAAAAACCTGAATCTGGGCGCCATGACGCCACGCCTCCCAAGGCAAGCCCGCTTTCAAACAAGTCTCATTCAGGAACCGCTCGCGCTCCCAACCCCACTGGACTGGAACCTGGGGCAGGAGCAGTCCGCGCCGCGCTCCCAGGGAAATTATCAGGCCGTGGCGGCCCACCTCAACCGCTTCGGGACGGGCTGCTTCGATTGCAGAGAGAACTGAAATTTCAATGCCAATCGCCGCCAGCTCGTGGGGCATGACCGGACTGAAACGTGGATCGTGGCGCGCCGCGTCCACGGTACAATCCGCCACCGTCTGGAAAAGCGGCGCGGTGGCCAGGACGCGGCCCATACAGCCGCGCAGTTCACCGTGAGATGGGCGGAGGGTCACGAAGGCGCCACAGAAAACTTGGATGGCCGCCGGGGCATTCTCAAGGATCGGGATGGATTGCCCTCGCGCCGTCCGTTCCAGCACGCAACGGGAGTGTTCGAGCAGGAGCTTGCGGTCCGCTTCAGTGAGCGGCAACGTCCTTCGCCTCCTCAGCGCGGCGTTCGCTGCCCTGGATCACCAGCACGCGGGGAGCAGAGATATGCCGCTGGCTGTCCAACCTTCGCCAGAAACACCAGAAATATTGGGACGCCGACGCCAGGGCGAAGCCGACCACCAGTAGGAGCAGGACGTCTCCCGGAATGCGGAGGAGTGGGAAACGGGGCTCCAGGGCGATCGTGGCGATAGCGATGACTTGGAACACCATCTTGGTCTTGCCAAGGTCGGAGGCGGACACCGTAATGCCCTCCGCCGAAGCGATGCTGCGCAGGCCGGAGACCGCGAACTCGCGGCCGACGATGATGACAACAATCCAGGCCGCGACCAGTTGCAACTCAACCAATGAGATAAATGCGGCCGAGATCAGGAGTTTATCTGCAATCGGATCCAACAGGATGCCGAGCCGCGTCACCTGGGAGCGGCGGCGGGCCAAATAGCCATCCAGGAAGTCGGTTCCGGCCGCTGCCAGAAAGACCGCCACCGCCCAAAGGTCGATATTCTGTCCCTTGGTGAGCAACAAGACCACCAGCAGAGGCACAAAAAATATCCGAAGAACGGTCAGGTAGAGAGGAAGGCTCATGCGACTTCGACCGGAAACCCGCTCCGTGCAGCCCGAACCCTGCTTGATCTGCGCAGGGACAAGAGAAAAAATGGGTATGCAGGCGTCCGCAGGCAACTATAGCGAAGGGGTACAGCTTCTGTCAACGCGAGCGTGGAGGAATTTGTTTGCACCGGCTGCGGCGCCTGGCCTGGGGTTATGAACCACTGTTTTCGCCGTAGCGACCGGGGGTCTTCGACCAGCCACAGAAAACGGCAGCGGTTGAGCAGCGCGTCCAGCTTGCTCAAGCTGTAACCGCCATAATTCTGGTCCTCAAAATCCACCCAGTCCCAGGCCCCATCCCTCCCGCCGGTCGTAAATATGAAAAGCTCCGGACTGCGCGTCACCCGGCAGCAGAAGGAAAAGCATCACGCCTGTGGGAAACTGAATCCAGCGCGAAATCTCAGGATAATCGGCAAGGGCAAGCAACTCTGCCACCGCCACTTCCAGGTCCTTTCCGGCACAAAGCCGCCCCACCATCCAAATTGACCCACACCCATTTCTGGGGAGAATGGGCTAAGGGTATGTACCATATAGTACACTGGCCGCTGGCCCCTGTCAAGCCCATTCTTTGTTCTGACTCCCACACCAAACCCGGAATAGCCTTACACTGTGGAGCGCGAGGTCATCACCGCCTTGGCAAACGCGCCCGGCGTGCTTGACCTTTACCTCTGGCTGGTCTGGAAAACCTGGTCATTGAACGGACAAACCGTCCGGATCCCCCTGTTCACACCCGGCGGCCTTGGCCAATTAAGGCAGGAGTCGCCCAGGGCGAGTAGCAATCGCACACCGATTGGCATCGCGTCACCTGCTTCGATGCGCTCGCCGAATTCGCGGCCAGCCTGAAGTGCGACGTTCACGTCACCGGCTACCTGCGCTCGCGCCAGGTCGAAAAGCCGGTCAACGGTAAGAGCAAGAAGAGTAGCGCCACGGTGAAGGTCCAAGTGTGGGAAATTCGCGCCATACGGATTGCCAACCTGGACCGCGCCGTTGAACTCAATCCTTCCACCGACATCCCCGCCGACGGTCCCGCCTTCTAAATCCCGCCACCGGGCCTCGCCTCCGGGCGAATTCGCACAGACGGCCGCACCCTGCTAGGATATGCTTTTGAAGGTAAGGAGCAGACATGCCGCCAATGGATTTTTTACGAATCCACCTAATTTTCGTCGATGAGCTGGCCGAGATCATGGTTGTTGCGCTCCCGCCCTTGTTGCCGCAGGGTCATTTGCACGCCTACCCAGCTATTTCCGGGACAATCAAAGGCTCTGAAGAATTTGAGCAATTTTTGACGCAACTTAACATCGATGGTTACCTTGTTACTTCAGGTGATGCGCTCCGTTCACCATTCACAATCACAGTCACAATTTACGCGGCTTCCCCACAACAGATCGTCGAGACTCTTAAATCACAGATTACGCGCATACGCGACGTTGAGCGGAGAATCCTTGAGGGAGGAGAGATCGACCCTTCCTCGGAACGGTTAGCCTTCCCCGTCGACCTGAAGGTGTGCGCCACAGCAGTAGAATCACTTAAAGGCCGCAACCGTGTTCAGGCGTGGTTCAGCGGCACAGACAGATAGGACTTCTTAAGCTACGAGTTTATGCGAGCTTTTATATTTGGCGCGGGTGCATCGCACCATGTGGGTTACCCGCTCATCAAGGACCTCGGTCGAGTCCTCATTCAATGGGCGGCGAAGAATCCTCAACCACACTTACACTGGATCGACCCGGATGAGCTGAACGCCATCTTTGATCAATCTTCGCTGGACGACTTCGAACTCGTCATTACGGAGTTAGAGGACCCAACGCCCGGTAGTCCCGTCAGCTTGCTTCCGCCAGCCAAGTGCAAATCAATCCTTGAGGGCTTTCGAAACGCAATCTGCGAATTCTTCGATTCGATGCGGGCCGATGAAGCCGTTTTGTATCGCCAGTTTGCAAACGAGAGAGTAAAGTCTGGTGACGTTGTCATAAGCTTTAACTATGATGTCTCGCTTGAGCGGGAATTACGCCGTGCTGGAAGATGGGAGATCAGTGATGGGTATGGTTTCAATCTTGGCATCGGCTCATTGCCGGCATCGCCTGTCAAGCTATTGAAGCTTCATGGCAGTACGAACTGGATTGATCTTCTCTTCGAAGGGAGGACGGGATTCAGCTTCGGGATGCACACGGATCCTTTAGGTCCGCGACCGGTGATCCTGCCACAGGAATTCGGGTTTCTTGAGTACGATTCCAAAATCAGGGACATTCGATTCAGCGGTGGGGGTGTAGATCGTGGGGGCAGCATGATCCTGCCCGCTCGGAATAAACAGTTCGGTGCGCGGGAGGATTTTTGGAATGGGCTCTGGAGGCAAGCCGAGCATGCTCTGAGACGGGCAGAACACATTGCGGTCATCGGCTACAGCTTCCCAGCGGCAGACGAACGGGCGCGAAAACTCATATTCGGTAGGGGCAATCGCAGGGCCACTCTCACTGTTTGTTGCGGGGGCGACAGCGCCAGAGTGTCGCGTGAGTTTCGGGAGTCCGGCTTCGCGCAAGTCCAGAAGGGTTCTGAGTACTTCGAAAGCTGGGTGGATGGGTCGAAATGCTAGGTGGGCACCCCGGCAATCCCCGGACCTCCGCCACCGTCAGTCTTGAGCAAAAATGTGACAGGTTCATCAGTCCGGGTTTTCGCAAAACACATGCCGATGGCGGCAGTCCGGAAACGAAGGTGAAATTCCCCCTTCCCCGGTTTCTCTCGGATGGCAAAACTCAATGGCTACCGAATCACGAATTGTGCCGGTGCCTAACTAACCAGGCCATAAACACTAGCCCCATTAGCAAATCGAGCGCCCGCCAAGTCGTCCGCTGCAGGCGTATGGGAAGCAGAGGATTAAAAAGCACTGCGGCACCCCCGGTTAGCCAACCCCACAGGCGTTCTCGGGCCGCCACGGCAGTATAAGCCAAATAAATCGACGCTGCGCAGACAACAAAGCGAACGATTGTAATAAAATCATGAGGCCACGTCGTGGCTGCCGAGATGGCAAGCAGAACGATGCAAATGAGGGCCGAAATCTTGCCAGCAAGGACTTCGCCTGCAACACCGTGCGCTGATGTAATCCACCGAGCCCACTTTCTTGCCGCTCCCCATCGCGCACGAGTCAAAATTACAGGGGTTCCAAAGAACCACCGAATTTCATGCGCTGATCGCAGGTCAGGCACCAATCTGAGCACAAGGGTTCCGACTCCGTAAGCGATCATGAGTAGTACCAAGAGAGAGCCCAGGCCCACGTCTTTACCCGCTTCTTCGAACCAAGCTGGTGATATGGTGCCAGTCAGGCAAAGTCGCCGTAACGCACCAAAACCGGACACGAACGGAATAGTTGACAGAGGGTCGGAGGCCGTTCTGGTAGTGAACACCACGGGATGACCGACCGCGCTTGCGAGTCCGCCTATTGCTTCAGGGATCGACTCCAGTTCCCCTTCTGCAAAATTAAACGTCCTCTCTTTGAATCCAGGCGGCCGGTACTCAGCTTCGATTTGGGCGATTTTCTCTACGCCCTCAACTAAAGCCTTCGCACGGCGGTACGACTCCTCCGCACGGCGCGCCATCTCCGTACTTTCTAAGGACATCATTTCCACTTCGGTGGGTCGGTGGTCCAATTGAACCTTGAATGTTTCTCCAGTATCATTATTCTTTATTGTATATATTTTCCATCGGGCCTTATCTTTTCTCAAGGGAAGGGTCCGAGGGTATAAGGGCCACACGAATACGCAAGTGAGGATGATAAGGACGAAGCCAGCGCGTTTGGCCGTCATCGGGAGCCTCCCTCCGTTCAGTAGCCAGGGACCTTTTCAGAGTTCTAACCCCAAAAGGGCGCAATGCGCCCGATTCCGCAGAGACAGACCGAACGCTTTTCACGGAATTCGGGCAGCGCAGGATACTCTACCGAACCCATTGGCCAATTTGCCGCGAAGTGCGATGGAGTGTAAGCGCGTAGGGCCTTCCTAACAATGGTCGGCCCCAATTCGGAGATTTTCGCACACAGGGGACCTGGACGCAAGGACTGTCTACCCGGCTCAGCAACTGCACCCTCGCCGAAGGGTACAGCTCTGCGTCGCTCCCTGCATTGATTCCGTTTGCGAATCTTCCCTTTCTAGAGCTGCTCCTTGTGCGCACGGCGAGATGGGAAAAGCTCCTGCGCGCTGGCGGCGCGGCGCACCGGAAGGAGCCACGATTGTGCCGGTCATGTGGTAATCTAGAGGCACGGATATTTCTTGAACCGGACCAGAGCGCGTACTTTGGCAGAGGTGGTGGGCTTATGACTTACTCTTGGAAAGGTTTCGAAGGGTACGGTACTGTTACCGCCGGACTCCAATCTTCCAGAAGGGACTCCTGTGCGGATTGAGCCAATCCTGCCGCGTCCATTGTCGGAGAGGCTGAAGGATGTCATCGGCGCCGTTCATGACATGCCCGCCGACTGGGCCGCGAATCACGATCATTACATCCACGGGACCTCGAAGAAGTGAACCCTCTTTTTGCCGAAACGGTCTATTTTCTGGCTCTCCTGAACAGCAACGACACCGCCCACGAACGGCCGTTAGTATCTCCGAGCAATTGACCCAGCCAATTCTAACGACAGCTTGGGTTCTGACGGAATTGGCCGACGCCCTTTCGTCTTTCAAGCAACGGGCGATGGGCCGCGTGCAGCCGGTCAATCTGCTCCAGTTCAAGCGAGACCTGCTTGCGCAGCCTATCCGACACGCCGCAGTTCCCCCTCGCGCTTCAGATGCAGGCTGAAGGGGTTATCTTCATCCAGATCAACCAGATCAAGTGGTCGGCCCAATGCGCGCGCGGCCCGCGCCATCGCACGGAAGAAAACCTCCGGAGGCAGACCTGAAACCGCCAAGTCCACATCGGAGTTTTGACCAGAGATCCCCTTCGCAGCCGAACCAAACACGTAGACCTCTCGAGCTCCCGCGTCCTTCAGTTCAGTAATCGCCTTTACCAGGTGCGGATCAATATTGGGATCCATCGGGCGTCCTCCCTCATTATCAGATTACCTTAGAGGAGTGTCTTAGACCACTCCAAATCCGTGGGGCTTTCGAGCAGGTCCTCTGGAGCGCGGCATCCAGCCCGGCCCGCTCGCCACTTTCCCGAAGTGGCGCGAACTTTGCGGTCATGTCCGTGGAGGTGAGAAGGAGCCTGCGCTCTGCATGCACTTCACCTGCAAGCGCACCCGCACGGCAACCGGTGACACCGTTTGGGTGATTACCGAAGCCGACCGCCGCTACAGCAGCGAAAACGTACCACTACCGCAGCGTGACAACCCTTTTTACCCGAAGGAATGCTAAATCAGACGTGGCCCAATGTGGCCTACCGCTCGGTAGGTCGTGAGGCTAACTTGTTGAAAAAATTGGTGGACCTGGTCGGGATCGAACCGACGACCTCATGACTGCCAGTCATGCGCGCTCCCAACTGCGCCACAGGCCCATTTTGGAGGGACATTTCAATCGAGTCGCAACAACTGGTAACCCGATTCCGGTTGTAACATTTTGGGAAATTTATGTCAATCAAGAGTCCCCAGGGGCAGTGGTACATTTTCGCTTCTGTAGCGGCGGTCTCTGACCGCCGAATTTTATTTATCAGCAGCTTCCGGCGGTCAGAGACCGCCGCTACAGCAAACTGACCCATTACCTCCCCAGGATGTGTCAACCCCCATTAGGAATGTCCCCGTGCTTATCGTCTTGACGCTGTCCAGTGAGATCAGGGAGTGGAGCGGTGTTCGGGATCGCTTCGTGGGACGATCTTGATTGGCCGTTTATTGCGACCGCGGATTCCGCTCCGTCAAACATGCATCACTGGCCCGTCCAACCGGGGAACAAAAGTTGGCTTGCAGGTGTCTACACCAGAGTGAACACCCAACGCCGATGCTTGTTCCTATGTTCCTATTGCCGGACGGCCATTTGCCTGCTATCTTGAAGCCATGGCAGATACCATGCGCTCCATTGCCATTCCCCTTGAAGGGGTCATCTCGTCGAGACCCGACGAGTCCGATCTTGTGCGGGAGCTGAAGGCAGGCTCGGAGGAAGCCTTTGCTTACCTTCTTGCAGTTTACCGGAAGCCTGTTTATAGCCTGGTCTATCATATGATCGGGAATGAAAGTGACGCGGCCGATATTTTGCAAAATGTCTTCGTCAAAATCATCCGGAGTGTGCGGACTTTTCACGAGGAGAGCAGCCTGAAGACCTGGGTGTTCCGGATTGCTGTGCACGAGACATCGAACTACCGGCGGAGTTGGTTCCGGCGGAAGCGCCGGGAAGTTTTTTCACTCGATGATGACGCCAAAGATCCGGCAGCCGTCCGGTTCGATTGGAGCTCGGGCGTCAAGACCCCCTACGAAGAGTTGGAGCAGTCCGAGAGGCAGGAACTGGTGAAGACCGCGTTGAGAGGAGTCGC
This sequence comes from Terriglobia bacterium, assembly GCA_035531475.1. GTDB lineage: Bacteria > Acidobacteriota > Terriglobia > UBA7540 > UBA7540 > CALCEB01. Next base: position 12,866 of record DATKST010000034.1, on the reverse strand, counting down.
CGAGCCTTTCCGCACCGTTCTCCTGCTCCGCGAAATCGAGGGCTTCTCTTATGACGAAATCGCCGCGGTTCTGCGTGTGGCGGAAGGCACGGTGAAATCACGGTTGGTGCGGGGCCGGGAAGTCCTTCGGCAAAGGGTTTGTAGCTTGCTTCGAGAAAATGGCAGTCAGATGGCAGGTCAAGATGTTTGAGACTTGTGCGGAAATCCGAGGGCATTTCTCCGACTTTTTGGATAACGGCTGCGACCCGGCGGTTCGCAGTTCCCTTCGCTACCACCTTTCTTTTTGTGGGGCCTGCCGGAATGAATTGGAACGGGCGCATCTGCTCAGTTCGGATCTTGCCAGCTTGCCGCGCCGGGAGATGGCGGCGGACCTCGATCTGCAGCTAAGAGTCCGCGTCTCACAGGAATTGCATCGCCATGTGCTTCGCCGCTTGTGGGTGAGGGTGGATAATGCGATGCACGCCCTTCTTTTGCCAGCTTCGGGGGGCGCGGTGGCAGCGTTGGTCCTTTTCACGCTGATGCTGCGGGTGCTGACCGTCCCGGTGAATCATACTTTTGATGTACCCTTACCCTTATCGACTCCCCCAGAAGTCCAGACGCTGGCGCCGCTCGATTTCAATCCCGGGAACCAGCCGCTGGTGGTGTTGACGGAAGTCGGACCGGACGGAAATGCCACGGGCTACCAGGTCATTTCCGGCTCTAAAACACCGGAGATTCTGAAGCATCTTGACCGGTTGATCTATTTCAGCATCTTTCTGCCTGCCACCTGCTTTGGCAGACCCTCGAAAGGCCGGATGCTGCTTTCTCTGCGCGAGATCAACGTCCGTGGATAGATGAAGATTTATCGCATTCGAGCCGCCGGATTATCCCGGGAGTCAAGAAAGGCCATACCCAACAAGTTGTTCTGCTCATTGTTGCAATCCTCCGCCAACTTCACGATGCGCAAAGTCCTCCGGGCATTCTCAAGATTTCCCGGTGGCGGGGGGCTATTCATGGCCTTGGGGCTGCTGGTCATGATGTCGGTTCCCATCATATCTTTTGGCCAGAATCCATCCGGCAATGTCATTCTGGAATCCAGCGAGCAGCTCTTCGATGTGCTCGCGGCGCTTGAGGCATCGGGTTATAACACCGGCGCAAATTTTGATACGGGTGAAAATACACGGAGCGAGGTCAGGGCTTATTTGGCCCGCCAGAATCTGCCGGTTCGCAATCAGATTTCGCTCTTTTACTCAAATCATCAGATTGTTGGCGATCCCGGCGAAGATTTGGGACAGTATATTTCCCTGGCTTTGCTCCTGGGTCCTGCTCCGGATTTCAAGCTGACGATTCCGGTGAAAGATTTGCCCCCGGACGCAAAAGCGGTGGCGGGCCTCATCCCGCTCCTCAAGACTTTCTATCGCCAGGCGAACCTTCTGGACCTGTGGTCCCGTCTCCAGCCCAATTACAAGCTGGCACAAGGAAGATACCGGGAGCAGGTGCGGCGCGACATTGAGCTGAGCGACGCTTATCTCCGTTTCCCCGCGGGCTCTTACCTGGGACGAACTTATACCATTTTCATAGCACTGCTCGGCGCCCCGGACCAGGTTCAGGCCCGTATTTACGGCGAGAACTACTACGTGGTTGTGACGCCTTCGAAGAATCTGAAGCTCGACGATATCCGGCATCAATACCTCCACTTTCTTCTGGATCCGTTGGCAGTGAAGTTTGGCGCAGATATTGAAGACAAGGCCGCGCTGCAAAGCATCGCCCGCCAGTCTCCGGCGCTTGGAGAAGACTTTAAGAGTGATTTCTCCCTATTGGTCACGGAGTGCCTGATTCGTGCCGTCGAGTTGCATATGGACAAGCCCAAAGATGCAGAAAAACAGGTCGATAGCGGCATGGCTTCGGGTCTGATCCTGACCCCTTACTTCTATCGCGAGCTCAGCGATTACCAGAAACAGCCGGCCGCCATGAGCATCTTCTACAAACAAATGATCGATGGGATTCATGTGAAAAAGTTGGAGGCGAAATTCGCAGATTACAAGTTCGCTCCACCAGCCCGGGCTACGTCCGTTCGTAAACCGGTGGTTCTGAGCCAAAGGAACCAATTGCTCCAACAAGGGGACGACTTGATTTACCAGGGGAAATACCAGGAAGCGGAGGTCATCTTCCAGCAAGTGCTTCAGAAAAATGATCCCCGAAATGTCAAGGCCCTTTACGGGATGGCGGTGGCGGCGGCGAACACACGCAAACCGGACATGGCGGAGAAATACTTTAAGAAGACATTGGCCGTAGCTCGCAATGTGCGCATCGTGACGTGGTCGCACATCTATCTTGGGCGACTCTATGACCTTGAAGATAGAAGGTCCGACGCGCTTGAGCAATACCGGGAGGCTTCGGTCACGGCGGCTAATTTTCCAGAGGCGCTCCTGGCGGTTCAAGCCGGTTTGCGATTGCCCTTCGGGGTAAAATAACAAACGGATGATGCAGGCAGGCCGACGACTTTAATCTGGACTATTTATGAAGCTCCCATGGAGGATCGGAAGGGCACGGTTAAAACCGTGCCCTTCCGGTCTTCGAATAAGGCTTCGTGAATAATCCTGGTTAGTCTGGAGGGCACCTGGTACTGATTTTTGTTTTGATTTGAGTTCCACGCCCGGATTGACAGTGGAAGGGCTTTCGGATAGGCTCAGAAAATCAACGGGGTTCACCTTCAATCGTATTGGAGATAAGACACATGAAAAACGCACAGCGCCGGCCGCTCTGGATTGTGGCCGTCATTTTGGCAATGCCCCTGGCAATGCCCGGCCAACAGGCCGACAATAGCCAGCAGGCGCCGCCCAGCCTGAAGCAACCCAACGGTCAGCAAGGCCAGCCGCCGGCGCAAGGCCAGAATGGCCAGGCTCCGAACGGCAATGGACAAGCGGCGAACAGCCAACCTGCGGCTCCTGCATACCAGCCGACCCCGGATGAGGTGAAAGCGGCGCAAAAAATTCAGGCTGAGCTCGACCCAGACCAGACCATCCAATTGGTTCAGGATTTTGAGAAGAAATATCCCAATAGTCCTATTCTGACTGACCTTTACTTTTTCGCTGCCAACGCTTACCAGCAGAAAAACGATGTGCAGAAGTCCATTGAGTATGGCGAGAAGAGCTTGAAGATACAACCGAATAACCTGCGCAGTCTGGTTTTGTTGACCACCCTGCTCCCCCAGCCCCAGGACATGCAAGGAAGCGACCAGGATAAGGATAATAAGCTGAAGGAAACGGAGACGGATGCCAACAAGTCACTCCAGCTTTTGCAAACTCTGCAAAAGCCAGCGACCACGCCCGATGACCAATTTCAAAAGCTGAAGGCCAATGTTACTTCCGAAGTGCATTCTTCTCTCGGCATGGTTCACCTGCAGCGCGCGCTGGAAAATCTTGCCGGACCCGACCCCGCGGAGCTCGGAAAAGCTGAAGCCGAGTACAAGCTTGCCGTTCTCAGCCCTGAGCCAAACCCGCAGGACTATTACCGCTTGGGTGAGGTTTATGAACGGGAAAACAAGGCCGATGATGCCATCGACGCATTCACCAAGTCCGGAAATCTTGCCCAAGGCACCATGATTCAGACACTTGCCAATCAGCAGATTCAGCAATTGAAAGCGGCCAAGGCCAAGACCGCTCAACCGCCGGCGAGCCATTAGCCTGGATTATTGACGCAGTTTTACTCGAGAACCGCTAGGGCACGGTTAAGACCTTGCCCTGCCGGTCCGCTAAGGAAAATTCGGGAATAATCCGGGTTAGCTTCAATACTGTTCAGATAAGGGGACATCTCGTAGGGGCGACCCTGGTGGTCGCCCACGGGCGGGCACAAGGACCGCCCCTACAGCGCGTGGAATCAGGCTCCAATGGGATACTGGGCTAAGTGAACAGCATTGGGGTTAGCTGGGACGGGGCACGGTGGGTTGCGCCGGTCCGTCGGATTCCGGTCCGGCCGGCGCCGCCGGATGTTACCGGTGAGTCTTTGCAAGCAAGCCGGAGGCCGAGTCAATCTTGCATTTTATTGCACTCTCGCATGTCATTACCCTCGTACGATCGGCTCCAAGAAATCCTGGATTACCGGTTCCGGAATCCTCAATTACTGGCTGATGCCCTGACCCACGTTTCATATGCTCGTGAATTTTCTGGGCAGACCAGCGACAATGAGAAACTGGAGTTTTTGGGCGATGCCATCTTGAATTTTGTAGTAAGCGTCAGACTGGCGGATGCTTTCCCCAGTTTCCCGGAAGGTAAGCTTTCACGCGCCCGCTCCCGGCTGGTGGCCGCAGAGCACCTGAGTGAAGTGGCGGCGCAGCTCCAACTTGGACAATTCCTCCGGCTTGGCCGGGGCGAGGAGAAAACGGGCGGGCGGGCCAAGAACCGGCTGGTGGTCAATGCCCTGGAAGCGGTTGTGGCCGCGATCTATCGCGACGGTGGCTTGCAGGCGGCGCGGCGCTTCATCGCGCAGTTTATCCTGCCGGTGGACCTGCCCCGTGCCGCCGGTGATCTCTTCATTATCGATTACAAGAGTGCCTTACAGGAATTTCTCCAAGCGCGCCAATTGCAGGCGGCGGAATATCAAGTCGTCGCGGAGTCGGGTCCTGAGCACCGTAAGGTTTTTTCTGTAGTGGCCCAAGCCGCCGGTAAGACTGCGATTGGGACCGGGGTGGCCAAAAAATCCGCCGAACAGAGTGCGGCGGAGAAACTTCTGGAGTCTTTGAAACAGATCGGCGGTCCGCAATGACTGAGAATTTCAAGAAGTCATCCCTGCGTGACACCTTTGAATCGCTGGTGGTCACCGTGATCCTGGCGATTTTTGGCACCACGTTCGTTGTCCAGGCATTCAAGATTCCCACCGGGTCAATGGAAAACACTCTGCTCATCGGCGACCACTTGCTGGTGAATAAGTTTGCCTTTGCGGATCAGCCCGGCTTCTGGCGACACCTGTTGCCCTATAAAACCATTCGCCGGGGTGACATTCTGGTGTTCAAGTATCCGTCAACTGAAGGGCAGCAAGAACCCGGTGAAGACTTCGTAAAACGCGTAATCGGCGTACCGGGCGATCATATTCGCATCGTCCACCGCCAGGTTTTCGTCAACGGGGCGCCGCTGAAGGACTCCTATGTTCTGCACAGCTTTCCGAATGAGGCCCGGCCCGGCGACGATTTCCCGCCTCTCCCCAACGAGTTCCTGCCAGAGTCAACCCTGGGCTGGACCGAGGACATGAAGAACTACGTTGCAAACGGCGAGCTGGTGGTCCCGCCGCATCGCTACTTTGTAATGGGTGACAATCGCGAGAACAGTTGGGACAGCCGGTTCTGGGGCTTTGTCCCCACCCACCTGATTTCGGGATCGCCGCTTGTGATCTATTGGTCTTTTGAGACTCCTTCCGACGAGTACCTGCGAACTTCGCTTTCTGACCGCGTTGCTCAGATCGGCGATCTTCTGGTTCATTTTTTTACAAAGACGCGCTGGCGGCGCACTTTCCAGCTCGTCCGATGAGAAGAGCGTTTCCTCGCCGCACCCTTCGCGCTGCGCTCGTGGCGCTGGCACTCCTTTTGCTGGCAGGATGGTTCCTGCCATCCTTTCTCAGCGTCGAGCATTACCGGCGCTTGCTGCGCAACCGGCTTGAAACGAATTTGGGCAGAAGAGTTACGTTTGGCGCCATGTCCTTCCACCTTCTTCCCCGGCCCGGTTTCACCACCCGGGATGTATTGATCGACGAGGACCCGCGCTTTGGAATTGAGCCTTTTGCCCGGATCGAGCAGGTGGACTGCGATCTTGGTTGGAAAAGCCTTTGGAAGGGCCGCCTGATTTTGTCCGGCCTCGATCTTGAAAGACCCAGTTTCAATATCGTCCATACCGGCGGTGGGGGATGGAATGTCAAAGGTCTTCTGACCCATGCGGGTTATGCATCCTCGGCTGCACTCTCGGACCGCGCTGTCCGTCCCAACGGCCCGGTTCAGGTGGCCGTGGAAGATGGACGCATCAACTTTAAGATGGACGATGTCAAAAAGCCATTTGTGGTTGATGACCTGAAAGCCCAGATTGTTGCCGATGCCGCTTCTCATTCACTTCGCTTTGACCTGGTGGGCACGCCGTCCCGATCCGATCTGATGGTACCTTCGCCGGGCCCGGTTGAAATTTCTGGAAGGTGGTCTCCCGGCCCGGGCAATCCCCATCCCTTGATCGCAAGCCTCCGGTTGCGGGATTCTCTGCTCTATTCCTGGCTCCCTCTGATAACAGGGCATAACCCGGAGATTTACGGACTGTTGGACGGTGACATTGGATTGGCGGGCACGCTTGACCGGTTGCAGGCTCACGGACAGGTGAGAATGACCCAAGTTCACCGCTGGGAGTTGCTTCCTCCGACGACTTCAATGCCGGTCACCTTTCAGTTTCAAATCAGCGCCGACCGTAAACGCCAACAGGTATCGATTGATCAGATGAACGTGAGCTTTGCGGCGGCGCACCTGCGCTTGACGGGATCCATCACCCGCGCCGAGCCCAAAGTGCGGATGGACATCGTGCTAGCCTTGCAGCATTCACGCCTGGAGGACTTGGGAAGGATGGCTTCATTGCTTTCCGGAAGTCCTCTGCCGCGGGGAGCTACGGGTGATCTGGATGGTCTGCTTTCCATTCAGGGTCCCCAGGGTGATGAACAATTCTCCGGCTTCATCAGCGCCCGGAATGTGGTGTTGAAAACACCAGAGGGGAATTTTCGGGTTCCACAAGCCCGCTTCCAAATTGATCGGAACACGGCACGCCTAATGCCACTGCGAGTCAAACTCGCACCCCACTTCTCATTGTCCGCGGAGGGCTCTTGGGGACCTGAGAATCCTTCGACGGTTCCCCGCCCAGCGCACGGGCACGGCGCCCATCCCAAATTACAAAGAGCGCCTTCTGTGAAGGCCGCAAGGCATTTGATATACCGTTTGATTCTTTCCTCAAACTCTGCGTCCTTGCATGAGGTCGCGGATTTTGCCCGTCGCCACGGCATCTCATTTGCAAGAACACTCGACTTGACCGGGCAGGGCAGCGGGATCGTTCTGTTGGAGGGCAAAGGATGGCCGCTCTCCCGTCCGGAAATTACGGGACGAATCGAGCTGGATCACGCCCAATTGGTTGCTCCGGGTCTCACGGAACCATTGAATTTCCCGCAAGCTCAAATTCAGGTGAATGGCGATCATATTACCGCCAACCCCATTCGTTTGGTCATCGGCCGGACCGAGTTTACCGGTAGCTTGGACCACCAGGGAGCCCGGCGTGATCCGTGGTTATTCAATGCCCAATGCGATCACCTAACCATTGAACAGGCAGCACGGTGGTTTGAGGCGCTTGGCCATCGCGGGCCTCTGTCGTTGTTAGCCCGGATTCCCGGGCTGGCTTCCCTCACCTCAAGGCTTCAGGCCGGTAGAGACATTTTTGGCTCACTGAATGCGAAGGGAACGTTCAGGGCCAAGTCGGTCAGCTACCGCAACTTCAACCTGGCCGGATTCCAAAGCGACATCGAGATTTCAAACCGCGAGCTGCGCATGGCGCGAGCCCATTTCACGGTCGCGGGCGGGAGTGGCCGGGGAAGCACGACGGTCGATCTGCGGCGGTTACCTGCGCGCATCACCGGCCATGTTCATCTGGCTCGCGTTCAATTGGCAACGCTCGCTCCCCGACTCCCCGGTCAATTTCGGGACATTCGCGGGTTCCTGACCGCCGGCGGCGACTTCGCCACGCGCGGACTTTCGCGTTCGGAAATGGCGGCCTCCCTCGCCGGCCACGCCCAGGTCGACTTGGGCGACGTTTCCTTGGGAAGGTTTGACCCGGTGCAGGCCGCAGCGGCTGCGATGAATTGGGGTCACGTTGTCCCCGTCCGGTCAGAACGAAGCATGGTTTCCGCTCGATTCGATTTGCTGCTTCACAACGGCCGTGCGGCGCTTACCTCACAACCGTTCAGCTTCAGCGATGGCAGGTTTAAGATGGGTGGGTTCATCGGGCTAGGAGGCGATCTCGACCTCATCCTTCATGCTGACCTAAGTCAGGTGATGCGGAGGGGGACGTCCACCGCGAAAGAAGAAGATGATCCAAGAGCCGCCTCCGCGAACTTCCACATCCAGGGTTCCATCTTCAGCCCTAGGGTGAAGCGGGAACCTGCCGTTGAGAAGTAAATCCAGAGGCCAGGCCAAGCCGGAGTCCGGCTGACGGAGGTTCGGCGGGTGGGGGAAGCATGGCGGCGGAATTTGCGAGGTGGTGATGTTAGGCTTGGGGATCGCAGCTTCAATGATAACCAGTCGCCGGATGTGCGGACGTTTGAGGCACGCGCCCGGCAGTTCTGCAAAATCAAAGGGAGGCCGTTGAAAGATGAAATACAACAGACTTGGCAAGACGGGATTGAAGGTTTCAGAACTTTGCCTGGGAACGATGACCTTTGGTTCCAAATTCTTCAACATTGGTGTGGTTGGCCAGGATGAGGCGAATCGCATGGTAGCGCGTTCGCTGGAAGGAGGGATCAACTTCTTCGATACTGCCAATGTTTACTCCAGGGGTCAGTCCGAAGAGATTCTGGGCCGCGCCTTGAACGCGGCCGGAGTTCGGCGCGATGCCGTGATTATTGCTACCAAGGTCCACGGGCCCATGAGCGAGGCTGCGTCGAAAATGACCGGCGACATTAACAATAGAGGGCTGTCGAGACAAAACATTATGGCCGCGTGCGAAGCCAGTCTTCGCCGCCTTGGCATGGACCACATCGACCTTTACCAGGTTCACGGTTGGGACCTGACCACTCCCGTGGAAGAAACCCTGCGCGCACTCGATGACTTGGTAAGACAAGGCAAGGTGCTCTACCTGGGTTGTTCCAATTGGACGGCGCGGCACATCATGAAGGCCATCTACCTGGCCAAAGATCATGGATGGGATCACTTCGTTTCTCTCCAGGCTTACTACTCCCTGGTGGGTCGTGACCTTGAGCATGAATTGTTGCCTCTCTGTCGAGAGGAAGGGCTGGCCGTTCTGCCGTGGTCACCACTCTCGGGCGGATTCCTGACGGGAAAGTACCGGCGCGACAAGAATGCGCCGCAGGATGCGCGCCGGGCTTCGTTCGACTTCCCGCCGATTGATCAGGCTCGCGGATACGATGCCATCGATGCCCTGGAGAAGATTGCGCAAGAGACCAGCATGACTATCGCCCGCGTCGCGCTGGCGTGGGTACTGGCCCAGCCGGGAATGTCTTCAACAATCATCGGAGCCAACAAAGAATCGCAACTCGAGGACAACCTGAAAGCTGTGGACTTGAAGCTGACCGAAGACCAAATCTCCCGCTTGTCCGCCACCACTGCGCCACCCAAGCTTTATCCGCAGTGGATGATCGAACTCCAAAATTCGCCGCGGTAACGGGGTGGATTCATCTTTCGCCAAGCGAGAATATTGTCTTGGTTTTTTGCCGATGACGTTCCAACGCCAATGCCACCAGCCGGTCGATTAATTCCCTGTAGGGAATGCCGCTCGCTTCCCAAAGCTTCGGATACATGCTGATGGAGGTGAAGCCCGGGATGGTATTGATCTCGTTCACAAAGATCTTGCCAGTCTTGCGGTCCATCAGCATATCAACGCGCGCCATGCCGGCACAGTCCACGGCGCGGAACGCGCGCACGGCGCAGTCCCGTACCCTGCGGGTTTGCGTGGCGGTGAGCCGCGCGGGAATAATCAGCTCTGACCCGGCTTTCAAGTATTTGGCCTCGTAGTCGTAAAACTCATTCACCGGGACAACTTCGCCAGGAACGGACGCCTGTGGCTGGTCATTGCCGAGCACCGCGCATTCAATTTCGCGCGCATTTACGGCTTTCTCCGCCAGAATTTTGCGATCGTACCTCGCCGCATTTTCCACCGCCGCGTTCAACTCAGCAACCCGATGGACTTTGCGGATGCCGACCGATGACCCAAGGTTTGCGGGCTTCACAAAGAGCGGGTAACCAATCTGCTTGGCGATGGCACGACGAATACCCGCCGGATTTTCCTGCCACTCGCTCCGCAACACCAGAAGCCATTGGGCCACGGGAAGTCCAGCATCGCGGAAAAGCCTCTTCATCACGTCTTTGTCCATGCCCGCCGCAGAGCCCAGCACGCCGGCGCCAACGTAAGGGATGCCGGCCAGCTCGAGCAACCCTTGTACCGTCCCATCTTCACCGAAAGTTCCGTGCAGCACCGGAAAGATTACGTCAACTTGTGTCTGGTCCGCGCGCTTCGACGGCAGCCGGGAATTCAATGGGATGAGCTGCGGACCGGTGGGATCGACTGATGCCGTGACCGGCTTGCCGGATTGGAGCACGCGCCGCATGGACTCCTCGGGACCTTTGCCTATCGCTTCAGGACCAGCCAGCCATCGGCCTTCGCGCGTAATGCCGATGGGGACCACTTCATATTTTGCAGGATCGAGCGCCCCCATGATGGAGGCCGCGGATTCAAGCGAGATTTCGTGCTCTCCGGAGCGGCCGCCGAAGAGAATGCCCAAACGAGTTCGTTTGCTCAAAATATTTTCCTTAATTTCAGCGGGCCTCACGTTGGACAGACACCCGCCGTGGTAGGGAGACAGTCATTCCTGCATAAGTGGGAATCCAATATCGAGAGCCGCCTGCTGGCGCGAGGATTTCCGCTTACGCGAGAATGGCGGCACTCAGCACCGCAGCCGCTTTGGGTTGGGACAAAAGGCCGCGCTTCGCCACTTGTTTAGTACGTCTTCACAACTGTCCTCCGAGCTCCACGTAACGTCGCAACTCCTCTTGGGCCCTTTCGTGATTGCCTAGCTTTTCCAGAGCCTTGCCCAAGTTGAGATGGGCCGGCGCGTAACGCTCGTCAATTTGGATTGCATTGTTACACTTCTCCACTGCCTCTTGAGGTTTTCCCAACTCGAGGAGTACGTAGCCCCAATTGCTAAATGGTTGAGGTAGATTTGGATTAAGCTCGGTTGCGTGGCAATATTTTTCGATCGCATCATCTGGAGACCGCAACTGAAATAGAGCATTTCCCCAGTTGTTGAACGCGCCCGCATGATGAGGATCCACCACCACCGCTTGGCTGTACCTTTCTGCTGCCTCCCTAAATCTCTGTAGCTCGAAAAGGCATATACCCCAGTTATTCAGGGCTTGCGCATCGTTAGGATTGAGACTCACAGCTTTCTGATACTTAACAGCGGCTTCTTCGTAACGCCCTATGGCCCGCAGTGCGCTTCCCCATACGTAGTAAATGTCCGCGTACAGCGGTGCCAATTCAGCGGCCCGCGCAAACAGCTCGATGGCCTTCTCTGGTTGGCCGAGATTGAGTAATGAAGCCCCCCAATTGAAGAGCGCCATAGGATGCTTTGAATTCAACTCGAGAGCACGATTGTACCTTTCAATGGCGCCTACATGCTGTCCAGCCTTCGAGAGATTGCCACCCTCCGACACGAGCTCATCGGCCCTAGTGGGGCCGGGCCAAGCAAGTTTGGGCAACGCGCCGGTGACTTGACCAACCTCGACTGTCGCTACCTTGAGGTCCGTATCGGAGAAAAGTGTGTTCCAGCCAGCCCTCATCTCTTCAGGCAAGACCCCTAAAATTCTCTCTTGAATTTCTTTCGAGCCTGGCAGCCCGATGCCAATTCCCGGCGCGGAGCAAAGCTTCCGTAGAAAGTCGTCGGCGTCATGGCCAGGCAACCAGTAGGTATCCCGTAATTGGAGTATTGTCTGAACAGATGGCCCAAGCCTCTCAAACTCCTTTTCCAGAGTGACCCAAAACAATCCGCGTCCGGGGCCGATTTCTCTTTCCCTGAGGACGTCAGTGAGAATACTCATCGGAGCCTCGTCACTCCCGTGGTATCCGACAACTACCAAGCCATGATCCTTGAAGACCTGGTGCAGGAACTCCCTGAGTCCTGGGATGGATTGGTGAAGATCATTTACTGTGTGGCGCTGACGATAGGAAGTCATTTTACCGTGGAGATAGGCGATCTGAGGGAACCTAGGGTTGATCATGAGTGTTTTAGTTGAATCGGGATCGATCACAGCCGGAAAGACGAGGAACAACTGCAACGCGCGCAGCAATAGGTCGTCAAAATTGGTCGTAAGCACAATTGTTACTCGGCCTGCCTGCACCAGTTGCGCCATCAGAACGTGAGCGATGTTCAAGCGCCCTTGTCCCTCTCCGATACAGTTCAGAATGAACTCTTGCCTGTCCAATTGGCCAGGAAGGTGTCCCAAGCAGTCTGAATAGAGAACGCCCCAATCATCGTGTTCTGACATTGGGGAAACCTTGCTGTTAGTTATTTCGGAAATCTTTCCGCTCTCGTTCGCCCATCTCCGAACGGTGACTTTCCTCTTTTCCTTCTCAGGGGTGGGTAACCCTGAATAGGGTTGCGCATAGTCGGGAAGGATAGAATACCTCCATAACTTGTCCCAATACCGGTCGACGACTCCCTCGGCCAGAGGAATTCCCGCTGAAACTGATATCCCGGCCCCGAGCCAGAAAATATACTTGGCAGTGCTGGCCGATCTGTCGGCTTGGGCCGACAGCGCAATCCACTCCGCCAAGTCTGAAACATCGCAAGTCGTATATCTCATAGTGAAAAGGCGCGAAGCCTACCACGTACGCAAAAACTAAGCCAGTAGTTTAGCCGGAATTTCGGGTCGCCTCGAGTGAGCAAAGATGGCGACGGTCCTGAAGCGATACGACGCCCTGCCTATTTGGTTGAATCAAAGTATCTTTTTGCCTAACGCGGAGCAGATCAACCCAACGCTCAGGATCGCCGTTTTGTTCATGGTATCGATGATCGGGTTGATTTCCACCAGCTCCATGCTCAACATCTTTTTGCTGTCCGCGACCATCTCCAGCGCCAGGTGAGCTTCG
>DATKST010000033.1:0-4442 GCA_035531475.1 Terriglobia bacterium | reverse complement strand
TATGCTTCCCACGTGGCGGTCTTTGTGCCGCTTCAAAAAACGCTCCATGACCTTCCTCCGCATGACTTTCCTTACAAACATCATGCCGGAAACCGTCATGGAGTGTCATGACTTTTGGTTGCGGCTCCGCCGCGCTGCGCTACGGGGGATTCTATCTCGTCACTCGTCTCTTGCCACTTGTCACTCTTCTTCTACCTCCTTGCCGTGTCCTGCGGCAACGGCTGCGGCCACAATCTTATCGGCAATCTGCTGCGGCACCATGTCGTAGTGCGAATACTCCATGGAGTAGGTTCCGCGCCCTTGAGTCATGGAGGTGAGGTCGGAAGCATAAGTCAACATTTCCGCCAGCGGCACTTGCGCCTTGATCGCCGTCGAACCGCCCTTCGCCTCCATCCCCTGGATTCGCCCGCGCCGGCCATTCAGATTGCCCATGATGTCTCCCGAATAGTTTTCCGGGACGGTAATTTCCGCGTTCATAATCGGTTCGAGCAGACAGGGCTTCGATTGCTCCATACATTTCTTAAATCCAAACGAGCCGGCAATCTTGAAAGCGAGCTCGGATGAATCGACGTCGTGGTAAGACCCGTCAAAGAGGATCACGCGGAAATCGACCACCGGGAATCCGGCAAGATATCCCTTGTGGGCGGCCTCGATGATTCCTTTCTCGACGGCCGGGATGAAGTTCCGGGGAATGGCGCCGCCGAAGATGTCGTTGACAAATTCAAAGCCGGCGCCGCGCGGCAGTGGCTCCATTTTGATCCAGCAATCGCCATATTGTCCGTGGCCCCCCGTCTGCCGTTTGAATTTGCCCTGCGCCTCGGCCTTGGCGCGAATGGTTTCGCGGTAGGGAATTTTCGGCGCTTTCAGCGTCACCTCCACGTTGAAGCGCCGCTTGAGCTTGGAGACGGCCACCTCCACATGTTGCTGGCCGGAGCCGGAGAGCAGAAACTCATTGGTTTGCGCGTCGCGGGAAAAGCGCAGGAGCAAATCCTCCTCCAACATGCGATGAATGGCGGTGGAGAGTTTATCCTCATCACCGCGCGACTTCGGCTCAATGGCGAAGGATATGGCCGGTTCGGCGAGCTTGACGGTGGGAAAGAGGATGGGCGCAGACTTATCGCCCAGGGTATCACCCGTCAGCGTGTCCTTCAGCTTGGCGACGGCGCCCAGGTCTCCGGCGTGCAGCTCGCCCACCGGCGTTTGGGCTTTTCCTTGCACCACGGCAATGTGGGACAACCGTTCCGTGCCGCCCCGCTTGAAGTTGACGAGGTTGGCTTCATTCTTCACGATGCCGGACATGACCTTGAAGTAACTGACGCGGCCGGCAAAGGCGTCGGCTACCGTTTTGAAGACGAAAGCCGAGGCCGGCTCCGTATCGGCGATCCGGCGCTTGGTCTTTCCAGCGTCATCGGGAAGGTCTCCCTCCAATTCGCCTCGGTCAACCGGCGAAGGCATATATTGCGAGACAAACTGCAGGAGGTTCTCCGAGCCGATGTTCAATAGCGCCGAGGCGGCCAGAACCGGAACGACGCGGCGGTCCGCGACGGCCTGCTTCAGGCCGGGCACCAGGTCTTCTTCGGGGATGGTGCCTTTCTCGAAGAACTCCTCCAGCAGCGCGTCATTGCCTTCGGCCACCATTTCCACCAAAGCCTCGTGCGCGGCCCTTGCGGCTGCGGCGATTTCGGCGGGAATCTCTGCTTCCTTGCCTTTGCCGTTGCCGTTCGCATCGTAGGCATAACCCTTCATGTGTACCAAATCGATGACGCCGTGGAAATGTTTTTCCTCACCCCAAGGGATTTGAACTGGAACCACGGGCCGGCCAAAGGTCTTTTGCAAGGCTTCAAGCGTGCGGGAGAAGCTGGCGCGGTCACGATCCAACTGGTTGACCACCAGGGCGCGAGGCAATCCAGCCTTCTCGCAGAAGCCCCAGGTTTTTTCGGTTTGCACTTCCACGCCGGAAACGGCGTGGACCAAAAGCAGCGCGGAATCCGCCGCAACCAGTGCGGCTTCGGTCTCATGCAGGAAGATGTTGAAGCCGGGCGTATCGATGAAATTGATTTTGGTCTTTCCCCATTCGGCATAGGCCAGTGATGCGCTGATCGAAAACTTGCGATGGATTTCCTCCTCGTCGAAGTCGGTGATGGAGGTCCCATCGTCTACCTTGCCCATGCGGTTTGCCAATCCCGCCGAGTACAACAGGGCGGAGACCAGTTGCGTCTTTCCCGTGTGCCCATGTCCGACCAGAACAATGTTGCGAATGTTAGCGCCGTCGTAATTCTTCACCATGAACTCCTTGAACGCGTGAGGTTATTCCCTGCTTGCCCCGGCAGGGTGAGAGCGAACCCGCATCCTAGCACATCCCTTTCCGGCGCTTCAACGCCCGTCTTTGCCAGGCAGTGGCACAGTATGCGGTAGCGGCGAAAATGGTCCGCACGCTTCACCAGCTTGGCGGCCAATTAGGAGCGCACCCCCCACGGCTATTGCGGATTTTGAGTGATTGGCGTCTCCGGGACTTCGGCGCTGCTGATTTCCTGGAGTAGACGGTCACGCGTTGCCTTTTGCATGTGTGCGGCGGCGGCGAACTCTTTTTGAGCTTCTTCACGGCGGCCCATCGCCTCAAGCGCCCGCGCCTTCTGGTAGTGGGCGCTGGCACTGTTCGGATCGAGAGCCAGAATGCGGTGAAAGTCCTTCGCCGCGCGATTCAGGTGGCCTGCCTGGAGGGCTTGCTGGCCTTCGATGAACAGTTGCCGGACTTGTGAGGAAGCCGTGGGAGAATCAGGGGGAGCAGACTGGGGATGGGCACCCAAAGTTTGAGCAAGCATTCCGGCAAAGAGGACAATTGTGGCTGCAAGCGCGGACCGGCCCCATTTGTTCGGGCCGGACTTGGAGCGAATGGACAGAAGTTGCGAAAGCTTCTTCATGGAAAAATCGTGAGCCGCTATCCCGGGCGAACCAGACCCAGCACCGGGAAGGACAAACCCTGGTTTCCGGGAAAGACATGGCTCACGTGCGGGTCCACCGCGAGGGGCAGAATTCTTGCGTCCGCCACTCGCAATGCCAGCCAAAGGGCCCCGAACAGTTGCGCTTCGCGTCCCAGGCTGCTCAGCGCCAGCTCAGGCCGCGAAAACTCGTTCCGCTCCAGAATCCGGCGAGTGGCTTCGAAGAGGACCGGATGAGTTCCCAAATGTCCGCCGAACACAATCAGTGAGGAATTCAGAATGACGCAGACATTGGTGATGGCATCGGCCAGGAACCGGGCCGTTTGTTGAAGCACCACTCGTGCCTGCTTTTCACCCTGTTCGGCAAGATCAAAAATTTCATAAGCCCCGATCCGCCGGGAACTGCTCCGCTTGTTGGGTCCAGCGGAGCCGTGGAGAGTCAGCCAAAAATTGCGAATTCCCTCGCCGCCAATGGCGCTTTCCAGCGACCCTCGCCTGCGCAAAGCCAGTGGAGTTTCACTTGTGCCCGGAAGATACAGATATCCGATTTCACCCGCCGTCCATCCGGAGCCGTGGTAGAGATGTCCATCCACAAAAATCCCCGCGCCAACGCCGGTGCCGATGCTGAGAAAGACAAAGTTCTGAACGCCCCGGGCTCTGCCTTGCCAACTTTCCCCCAGGGCCGCGAGATTCACATCATTCTCCACGGTGGAGACGATGCCGCTGCCTTTTTCTAAAATCCTTCGCAGCGGCGCCGATTCCCACCGGGGAGACAAGATGGGGGCGGAGAGAACGATTCCGGCTCGCGGATCGGTAATGCCCGGAACACCGGCGGCCAAGGCTAAAATCTTCGCCAGTGGAATTCGGTGGCGGCTCCGAAGTTGCCGGACCGCGCCGATGATCTGGCCGCCCACGCTTTCCGGGCTGTTGTGGGCCGGAATCTCTGCCACCCACTTGTCCAGCAAATTCCCATCCAAATCCGCCAAACCGACACGCACCATGGAGCGGCCAATATCTGCTCCGAGCACATATCCACGGCTGGAGTTGAAGCGCAGCAGGCTCGGACGCCGTCCCGCGATGGACCGTCCCGGCCCCATGGATTCCACCAGCCCTTTTTCTTGAAGGTAGGAGATGGCGCTCGACACCGTTGGGGCGCTCAGGCCGGAGAGTCGCGTCAGATCGGCCCGTGAACACGGACCGTGCAGGCGCAGCAAGCGCAGAAGCTGCCGCGCATTCACTTCACGAAGAAATTCTGGACGTCCCGGCGAAATCTCCCGGGCCACGGGCGCCTTTCCGCTCTTTTCTTTACGGTTGAGTTTCTTCATAGGCCGGACCGCTCAGCAAGCGAATCGCGTGCTTGCCGTGATAACTGCAGTTGGCGCAAAATTCGCCCAGGATGCGCCGCCTCTCCTGCCCGCTCGCCAACTGGTACCGAGGATGAATTCTTTTCCAATATTCTCTTCTCGAAGATCGACTCATAACGTTACCCGTATCCATAGTGGG
>DATKST010000032.1:0-29066 GCA_035531475.1 Terriglobia bacterium | reverse complement strand
ACCGAAAAGAATATCCGACCGGTCTCAAACCCGACCCGCACCTGATCTCCTCACTCCGTCTCAAACACAGCAACACACTACCGAAATGGAACTACACCATCGCACCAAATCGGTGAAGTTATTTTTGCGCCGTCCCTAAGGTTGAAACCGACTGAGCGGGACATTGACCTCTGCCAAGGTGAATCGGTCGGGTTGAGACTGCGCGTACTTTTTCAGGTGTTACACGGTCCGCTCCAGCCCTTGGTCCAGCGACTCCTTCAGCATATCTCGCTGATTCTGGTCGCGCAAGGCGGAAGCCATGCGCTGAGAAGGGTAGGGAGAACTGATTGTATTCGGTTCCCCCTCCCTCCGAACTGGACAGGCGGATTTCCCGCATCCGGCTCTCAAGTCGGTGGCTCACCTCCTGCCGCTCTCCACCTCGCCTCGCAGCGACGCAGTTGCAGTCGGTTACAAGTTATCGTTGACTTGGAGGGGACTTTAACCTCTCTGGCCAAATGCGCTCTCAGGCGCACCAGCAAACTGCGCCACTACCGGATTATTTTCAGCCCCCGATTTTTCCTGGCCCCGTGATAAGCTATTAAGTTTCTAGCTCTCGGACCAGGTGGAGGATAGTTTGAAACCAGAATGTAACGGTTGTCCTGTCCTGGAGAGTACAGTTTTCGAGAGTCTTTCGAGCGAACAGATCTCGCGTTTGGTCTGTGTCTTTCGTCCGACGCGCTATCGCAAGAGCCAGGTTCTGTTCTTTGAGGGAGGGATGGCTCAGCACCTTTTCGCACTGCGTTCGGGATTGGTCAAGGTGGTGAAGTCGCTTGAGAGCGGCAAAGAGCGGATCACCCGGGTCCTGTTCCCTGGAGAGATCTTCGGCCTCGAAGCTCTTACCGAGGCTACCTACCCGGTGACAGCTATCGTGCTACAAGATTCTGAAATTTGTGCTGTTTCTCACGACGAATTCTTCGCTTTCTTGCGGGCCAACGCCGATGTCGCCATGGACATGATCCGCTTCGTGGTGGGCGAGGTCGCGCAAATCCGCACGCAGATTACCGACATGAGTTTCAAGAACGCTCGAACGAGAGTTGCCACGTTCCTGCTGTCGCTTGTTTCTCCCAATCCAACGAAATCTACGGGGATCTCTGTCCTAACCCTGCCTTTCTCAACCCAGGAAATCGGCGAAATCTTGGAATTGTCTCCAGAGACGGTCAGCAGGACCTGGAGCCTGCTTCGGCGGGAGGGGCTGATTGAAAAGCGCGGCCGGCAGTTAGTCATTCATGATCTACACGGGCTTGAGGGATTCGCGCACCGTTGAGATTCCCCACTTTCGCCATCCTAGGAGTCGATAAACCTGCCTGCAAAGACCTTGCCTGAAAAAATGTCTGCTCGTAAAGTCGTAAGCTCCGATAACAACCATAGAACGTCGTAACAAAAGCCACTAGCTGGCCAAAATAAAACAATCAACACTGGGGGGATTGACGTCCGTCATGCGCTTTTCTGCGCTCGATCATTGATGGTTTTTTCCCGGTCGCCTATTGTTGGCCATTCATTGGCAACCTTGGGTCTATGAAAAAGTCAGGCGAACCAGTTTCTTTTCCGCTTGTTCCAGCCTGTTTCGTGTTGGGCTTGGCCGGCAACAGACAGGAAAGACACCACCGAAGAATCACTTGAAGGGGCTTGGACTTGTTGATAAAGCTATCCCATAGCGCTGTGGCAGCAGTATTACTCTTGGCCATGGGCCTTGTATCCGGCGTATTGAGGACACCCTTTGCAAACTCCGCATCCGCAAATGGCAAAGCACAGCCGGAAATTGTTTTCGTCGAAGCTCCGAGAGTCGTGGGCGGTGAATTGACGAAGCGATTTCCACAGGGAAGCCGTCTGGTACGTTTGGCGCCGGGAGCGTCACCTCGCTCCGTCATCAACTTGACACCGGAATTGTTTGGCGCCGCCGATCCCCAGATATCCTTTGATGCTACCAAGATACTTTTCTCCGGCCTGAAGAGTCCTTCGGCACGCTGGCAGATCTGGGAAATGAATACGGATGGGTCGGACAAGCTCCAGCTTACGCACTGCTCCGGCGATTGCCTTCGGCCCGCCTATCTCCCACGGAAGCAGATTGTGTTTACGGTGATCACCGGGAAGGGATCTCAGCGGACCTCGGCTTTATATGTTTCCCAGAGGAGCGGCGCTGACGCTCATCCGGTTACGTTCGGTCCCGGCAACTTTCAGGTCGAAACCGTCCTCCGCAGTGGGCGAGTCCTCGTTTCGGCGGAGTCTCCTCTGCTTGGCGCCGGCAAGGGGCTCGGTGCTAGCACCTTTTTTGTCATGATGCCGGACGGCACTGGGCTCAGCTTATTTCGCTGGGACGTCCGTCGTAACCTTGTCCGTACCGGAGCGGAGGAGCTGGACGACGGCACAGTGCTGTTTGTCGAGCGGCGATACGCCGCTGGCCGGGAAACCGGTGGAGAGCTTGCCTGGATTCGTCCTGGGGCGCTGCACAATTCGCTGATCACACCACCGCAATCCGCCTATTGGTCAGCCCATGAACTTCAGGGGAACACACTGGTGGTGGCAAAACAGGATTCCGGTTCGTCAGCATCGAACGGCAAATTTGACCTTTACACTTTCGACCTTAAGACCAAAACTCCCGGACAGTTGATTTATCGAAATCAGAGGTTCGCCAGTGTGCAGGCGGTCCCGCTAGAGCCTCAATCAGTCCCGCAACATTACTGGAGCATACTCCACCCAGAAGAGAAAACCGGTCGCCTGATCTGCCTGAATGCCTACCTTTCGGCTGACGCGCCACACGCCCGTTTCACAGGGCACATCGCGCGCGTGCGAGTGATCACCCTTGAGCAGGACGAGAACCACGAGCGGGTCTTGGGCGAGGCTCCAGTACAAACCGACGGCTCGTTTTATATTGTCGTTCCGGCCGACCAGCCCGTCCGCTTCGAATTGCTGAGTGCCAAGGGAAGTGTAATCCATGTCCAGAAGAGCTGGATTTGGGTGCGGCCGGGAGAAGACCGTGGGTGCCTGGGCTGCCACGAAAGCCCGGCTCTCGCACCAGAAAATCACTGGCCGCTCGCGCTGAGGCGGTTCGACACCCCGACTCCTTTGGGAATGCCTTTTCCTTCACAACCAATTCGTCATCACTGAGGAATCAATGAGAATCTCTCGACGCCAATTCGTGGCATGGGTCGTGGCCGGAAGCCCACTTTTGGGGGTTCGGAAATTCATGGGACGAAGCCTTCCCCGGCGTCCTGATCTCGTGGCATCGCTTCCTCACTTTGAGGACGTCACCGAGAAAGCCGGCATCCATTTCCGACACTCGTTCGGCGAAAAGGAACTCAGCTCAATTCTGGAGGGCACAGGCTCTGGCTGTGCTTGGATCGACTACAACAACGACGGGCTTCTCGATCTTTACGTCCTCAGCGGGCGGCACATTGATGGTCTCACTGACCGTTCCACCCCCGATGGTATCGATGCCACCAATCATCTCTATCGCAACAACGGTGACGGGACCTTTACCGATGTCACGGCGCAGGCGGGAGTGGGAGGGAAAGGGTTTGGGATAGGCGTGACGGTGGGAGATTTCGACAACGACGGCAACGAAGATATCTATGTGACCAACTACAATTCCGCCATCCTCTATCACAACAATGGCAATGGAACCTTTACTGACGTGACGGCGGACGCGGGCGTCGATAACCCATACTTTGGGACCGGCGCGGCGTTCCTTGATTATGACCGGGACGGACGGCTTGATCTGTTTGTAGGGAACTACCTGAAGTTCGATCCGAGCTACCGGCACTACTACTCAGCCAAGCACTACCCGGGTCCGTTGGATTATGACCCCGAGGTCAACCGGCTGTTCCACAACAACGGGGATGGAACATTTACTGACGTGTCGCGGCAGGCGGGGATTGCCAGCCGCCCGGGGCGGGCTATGGGGGTGGCCGTCGCTGATTATGACAACGATGGCTGGCCCGATATTTACGTCGCCAACGATACGATGCCGAGTTATCTGTACCACAACAACCACAACGGCACATTTACGAACGTCGCCGTGGAGGTCAACGTGGCCTACGGGCAGAACGGTGAGGCAACGACAGCGATGGGTCCCGTTTTCGGCGACTATGACAATGACGGGTGGCAAGACCTGTTTGTTTCCGATGCACGCTACCATCGGCTCTTCCACAATCCCGGCAGTCCAGGGGGCTATTTTCTGGACACGACGGACGAGGCCGGTGTGGGAAATGTTTCCGGCCAGTACGTCGGCTGGGGGGATGGATGTTTTGATTTCGATAACGACGGCTGGAAGGACATTTTTATTGTGAATGGCGGTTTGACCTGGCTGATTCCAATGGAAAGCACCCTGTTGCGCAATAACGGCAACAAGACTTTCACGGACGTTTCCACCCAAGCCGGGAGTTTTTTCCAAACCCGGAATGTCAGTCGCGGCGCCTGCTTCGCCGACTACGACAACGACGGATCTATCGACGCCTTCGTCATGACCCTTGGCGCTCAGGGCATCCTATTGCATAACACCCCGCCGCCGGGGAAAGGCAACCATTGGTTGACCGTAAAGTTGGTGGGAACACAGAGCAATCGTGATGGCTACGGCGCAAGCTTGGAGGCCGTGGCAGGAACCCTGCAGCAGTACGTCCAAGCGGTATCGGCAAGTGGCTACCTCTCACAAAGTGATCCGCGACCGCACTTCGGGTTGGGGGAACACGGTGAAGTGGACAGACTGATCATCCGTTGGCCAAGCGGGATTATCCAAACACTCGAACACATCAAGGCCGATCAGATTCTGACCGTTAAAGAGCCAACTGGATCTCCGCACACGATCGGGACAAGCAAGGGCAAATGAAGATGCGTTCCAAGACAAGGGACCTCAAGGTAAACCGCGGCGGTACGTTGCCTTCATGCATGCCGCTATTCGCCCTGCTGCTCGTGACCGGATTCGGATTGCATCGCTCCCTGGGCGTGGCTTCCACAGGGCCCGATCAAAGCTCTGAGGGCGGCTCTCCCCGCTATCTGAGTCCCGTGGCCTTGAAGCTATCACCTCATGGAAAACGGCTTTATGTCGTCTGTGAAGATAGCGACCTTGTGCTCGCGGTGGACACGTACACCCATCGAGTTATAGGGCGGGTCAAGGTAGGTCATAAGCCCGAAGGGATTGTGGTTTCTCCGGATGGGAGGACCCTGTACGTCTCCAATGAATGGAGCGGCACCGTTAGCGAGATTGACACGGATTCTTTCCAGGTCCGCCGGACGCTTCAAGCCGGATGGGGTCCCGTTGGGATTACAACCGGCCGCACGGGAAAGATGCTGTATGTGGTGAATACCCTGGGGAATAACGTCTCGCTGATCGACCTTTCCACGGGACAGGAAGTCAAACGGCTGGATGCCGGACACTTCCCTGAATATGTTGCGCTTTCACGCGACGGGAAGCGGGTCTACGTCTCGAACTTGCTGGCGCGAGTGGAACGGTACGATCAACCGCCAGTTTCCCAACTGACGGTGATAGATACCAGGAGACAAGTTGTTACTCAGCGGATCGCTGTGCCGGGAGTGATCCAGCTTCGGCACATTACTGAAGTGCCAGCGAGGGCAGGCGGCTACCTGCTGATCCCGTTTCTGCGGCCCAAGAATCTGAATCCACTGATTCAGCTTCAGCAGGGTTGGTACCTGACCCATGGCATGGCGGTAATCCGGCCCTCTGGCTCCAGCCGTGAGGGTCAGCAGAAATTCCAGGTCATGGAGGTCTTACTGGACGACATTGACCACTATTATGCAGACGGATTCGGCGCCGCCAGCACACCCGATGGACGCTGGGCCTTGGTAACGGCTTCAGGCGCCAATATCGTTTCTATCATCGATACCGCAAAGCTCAATCGCCTGTTACGCCGTGTGCCACCGGAGGAACCCGAAGCCCTGGCGGACCGCCTGGATTCTGCTCGTCAGTTTGTGGTCCGGCGCCTGCGCACGGGACGTAACCCTACTGGTGTAGTGGTTTCGCCGGACGGCCGCTCCGCGTATATCGCAAATCGCATGGACGATACGGTGAGTGTTGTAGACATGAATCAGTTGAAAATCGCGTCGACGATTGACCTGGGGGGGCCGAAGGGAATTTCTGCTGCGCGCTTTGGAGCACAGTTATTTTTCGATGCGAGTTACTGTTACGAGGGACAGTTGGCCTGCGCCACCTGCCATCCACACGGAGGGTTTGAGGATGGCTTGGTCTGGAGCCTCGAGACTCCTCAACTGGGCCGCGACGTCGTAGAAAACCGGACGTTGCTTGGGATTGCCGGCACCTCGCCTTTCAAGTGGAATGGCATGAATCCTAACCTCGCGACACAGGATGGTCCCCGCGCCGCCAGGTATATTTTCCGCTCGGAAGGCTTCAATTCCATGGAAGTGAAGGACCTGGAGACCTTCATCCGGTCCCTCAGGTTGCCGCCCAATCCCCATGTGACCCCCAATGGCCATCTAACCGGTGGGCAAGCACGCGGCCGGGCGATTTTTTTCCGAACAACAACGAATGCCGGTTCCTTGATCCCACCACAAGAGCGTTGTTATTACTGCCATGCCCCACTGACACATTACACGTCGAGAGTTCAGATGAACGTTGGGACAGCGGCCCAATACGACAACATCAAGAAGTTTGATGTACCCCAACTCGAGGGTGTTTACATGAGGGCTCCATACCTCCACAACGGCAAGGCGCTGACGCTGGAGGAAATCTGGACGAAGTTCAATCCCAAAGATCAACACGGAATTACCTCAGACATGAACAAGGTGCAGTTGAACGACCTGATTGAGTTTTTGAAGACCTTATAAAGGAGGGCAGGGATCTTGCTCGTCTCGCCGAGTCAACCATCCTTGCAAGGAACGATGAGAACTCCATTGCGTCTGTGCATTTTGTGGAGCGCCGGGTTGCTGATTCTGGCCACCACCCGCGTCGCGGCTCAGAACCCTCCGCTTTACACCAAGTGGATCAATTACACAAAGGCGAGTGGCTTCCCAGCAGGCGAGGTTTTCTGTGTGACCGTGGACGGTAATCGTGTCTGGGCGGGAACCGAACACGGATTGGTGCTCCTCGAAAACGGCCGGGTAAAAAAGGTATTGACGCCTGCTGACGGCATCGCGGGCCGAGCGGTAATGTCGGTTGCTGTGGATAAGCGGACGGGTGACGTTTGGGTTGGGACCTTTGGCGGACTTAGCCGTTATTCTGCGGGGCAGTTCAAGAATTACACAAACCTGTCGAGTGGCCTGGCGAATGATCTGGTTTATGGCGTGGCTGTGCAGGGGAAATACGTTTGGGTTGCGACCGCTGCTGGCGTCAGCCGCTTGAATACTGATACCGGTGACTGGTCAATTTTTAACGAGCAAAACGCACCCTTTAATGAGCCTTGGTCGTATGCCTTCGCTGTTAGTCAGAAGAAGGTTTATGTGGGCCTGTGGGGAGGGGGAGTGCTCGTCTATGACATTGCCCACCATTACTGGAGGCCTTACACCGACCCCGACGGCTCAATGGAAATTGTCTTGTACCGCAACCAGGGCCTTATTCACGATATAGTCAGCGGCATTGCCTATAACCCCGAAACGAAGATGTTTTGGGCCTCCACGTATTTCGGCTTGAGCGGTTATGACGGGCGGAATTGGCATAACTATCTGACTAAAGATAGTGGCTTGGCATCCAATTTCATAAACGCCGTCAAGTCACGTGGTAACGATGTGTGGGCCTGTACGGACAAGGGGCTCAGCTACCTTGATTACAAAACGAATATATGGGTCACCTACCGTCCCGATAACTGGCGGGACCTCGATTCAGCAAGACTCGAGAAGAATGGCCGCGGAGAGATTGTCATCACCAAGCCGGACGGCAAAAAGAGCAAGGTCGAAACACCCACATCCCTGGCGCATAACTACATTCTTAACATGGATTTTCAGGGGAAAGACATTTGGGTAGCTACGGCCCAAGGCCTGAGCCACGGCATTAGTCAACCCCAGAAGGAGGAGCAGCTCTATGAATCAGCCAGAAACAGACGTTGAGGTAATCACGATGACGGAAGCCCATAAACCGGTCTCGAAGAAGGCGATCAGTGCGCCTCAAGCCTTGAACGAAGCCCATGATTACAAGCGCCCGTCCTCATTTTCACGCGGGCTGCGCCTGGATATCAAAGGCGTGACGATCCTTCTTATTTCCGGTACCGCGAGCGTTGATGAGAACGGCCGAAGCGTTCACGAGGGGGATTTCCAGGCCCAAACCTGGCGAACTTACCAGAACATCACCGCCCTGCTGGAATCGGAGGGCGCCTCCTGGAAGGACATTGTCCGGATGACCTGCTATCTTCGGGACATCGAACGTGACTACGCGGTCTTTAACGAAATTCGCACACAATTTTTCAAGGAGCACGGATTGGACCCGCTGCCAGCTTCCACCGGTATCCAGGCCATTTTGTGCCGACCGGACTTGCTGATTGGAATGGAGGCCATGGCCATCTTCGAGTCCGACGACCAGCGTAGTGTGGCTACGCGCAACGTCGAGTAAGACCTCGAACGTGACCTCAGTCGATGGTATGGAGGTCTTGCAATCCGAGGATGCTGGGAGGCTTGGGCGCGGCAAGCGTGTCGAGCTTTCCAACTTCTCGAAACTGGAGTTGGCCGTGAAGATCGCCGGAAAAGTTACTACCGAGGATCTGCCCCGGATGTGTCCTCTCTTGAGCCGGGAGACCAATCCACGTTATGGCAGCGATCACCGGCGTGTGGTCGAGATCGGAGGGGCGCGGTTTGGGACAGGGCTTCCTGTAGTGATTGCCGGGCCTTGCGCAGTGGAGAGCTGGGAGCAGACGCTCGAACTGGCGCGAGTTGTCAAAGCCTCGGGTGCCGGCATGCTTCGCGGCGGGGCGTTCAAGCCACGCACCTCGCCGCATGATTTCCAAGGGCTGGGGCTGGAAGGCTTGAAGATCTTACGGGCCGCGGGTGATGAAACGGGTTTGCCCGTGGTCACGGAAGTGATTGACGTGCGGCTGGTGGAAACAGTTGCCCAATATGCAGACATGCTCCAGATCGGCTCCCGGAGTATGCAGAATTATCCTCTGCTGGTTGAAGTGGGACACGTTGGCAAGCCGGTCCTGTTGAAGCGCGGCATGGCAGCAAGCCTTTGTGAGTGGCTGGGGGCGGCGGAGTATATTGCCAAAGAAGGAAATCTGGAGATTGTTCTTTGCGAGCGCGGAATCAAGACCTTTTCTTCTGGCGAGTACTCCCGATTCTCTCTGGATTTGAATGTGATCCCCGCGGTCCGCGCACAAACATTTTTGCCCGTCATCGTGGATCCCAGCCATGCCACCGGCGTCGCTTCAATGGTGGAACTGGCC
Organism: Terriglobia bacterium; assembly: GCA_035531475.1. GTDB lineage: Bacteria > Acidobacteriota > Terriglobia > UBA7540 > UBA7540 > CALCEB01. Next base: position 19,692 of record DATKST010000032.1, on the reverse strand, counting down.
AGCCGAGGAGCAATTGAGTTCGGGTGCGACGGGCTCATTATCGAGATTGGCAGCGGCCGCAATGACGCCCCCCGCCCCAAGTGCGATGCGGATCAAGCTATCGATCCTCCGACTTTGTGCCAAATTATCCGCTTCATCAACAGTCGGCAAGGGCCGGTTGAGGGAAAGGTGAGTGTTTTGGGGTGGGTCCGTTAGATCCGGTGGGTTATCCAAAGAATTCGCTACCAGCCATGCCCGCGGCACGGAACAAGCCGGGGAGGGATGTGATGATGAAAGTTAAAAGTTACGCGGTGGTTTTACTCTTCATTATTCTGGCAAGTCCCACTTGGCCGCAGACTGCTCCGCCCCAGAATGCGTACAAGAAAACACCTGCGGCCATGCCTTATGCCAACATGCCGGAGCAGGCTGTTCCTTTTCGGCGATTCCGCAAGCCTTGCCAGGAATGGTACGTTGAACCCAACACACTTCAATATAACGGTGCGGCTCGCAGTGTGCCTGACGGCGATTGGGAGCAACTGCGGACCATCAACATCGGCTTTTTGGGTCCTCTCGACCAAGACAACCCCGACTCGCTTTATGGAATTGCGATGCTGCACGGAGCGCAGTTGGCTGTTGAGGGCGCGAATGCCCACGGCGGCTACCACGGGAAGCCCTTCGCCCTCAAGGTACACGACGATCTGCCCCTTTGGGGGGCTTCGTCAATGGACATCGTGAACATGCGTTTTAAGGAGCGCGTGTGGGGAATGCTCGGCTCGATCGACGCTGCCTCGACCCATATCGAACTGCGGGCCAGCTTGAAGCTGGAAGTTCCGATCGTGGATACGGGCACGACGGATCCCACCGTGACGGAAACTCGCATCCAGTGGCTATTGCACAATTTTCCCGATGACCGCCAGCAGGGTTACGCGCTGGCGGATTACATCTTCAACCAGCTCAAGCTGAAGCAGATTGGCGTGCTGCGAGCAACCGACCGCTATGGCCGGAAGGGTGACAAGGAGTTTTTTGACGAGGCGAGGCGCGTAGGCCATCAGCCCTTGTTGGAGATGAAGTACGAGGACAATGAGCAGGATTTTTCCAAACAGTTGCGGACGCTGGATGAAACAGGGATCGACGGCCTGGTTATCTGGGGAGATGCGCCCCAAGCTGGACTGATTCTCAAGCAAATGCGCGCCTTGGGGATGAAGCAGCCCGTTTTCGCCAGTAGCCGGGTGGCTTACCCTGCAGTATTGGAAATTGCCGGCCCGGCGGCGGAGGGCTTGGTGACGGTCTGTGCCATGGATCCCACCCGGCACGATCCCATGTGGCAAGCGTTCCGCCAACGGTTCTTGAAACGCTTTCACGCCGAACCCGACCCTTACGCTTCTTACGCGTATGACGGGGTGAACATGCTTATTGCCGCCATTAAGAAGGCCGGACTCAACCATGGCCGCATCATGGATGCGTTGCGCCAATACGAAATGAAGGGATATCAAGGTGTCAGTGGCAACGCCTTTTTCGATTACACCTTGAATAACATTGCGCCAGTTACCTTTGCCCAGGTCAGGAACGGGCGGTTCGTCTACTGGCCGGAGCGCCGTACCGATTGGAAGGGTAAGCCGGTGGCGTACGCGCGATAGGACATCCCCTGGTGGCTGGCTGAATTCGTCCATCAGTCTTACTTGACATAATATGGTAAAACCGTCTCCACGCTTCTTGATGAACCTCATAGCCCTGGCAGGCATGCTCGCCGTCGTAAGGAGTGCTGCGGCTGCTCCAGCACAAAAAGAAAAGGATTCGCCACGGCCCTACTCTTCAATCGGATCGCAAGGCGTGAGCTACGTGGGGCCTGGCAGGGAAGCCACCTATGATCTCACGGGGCCGATAATTCGTATCGGCCTTCTGGCGCCGCTTCAAGGCCCTCGGAAAGCCGATGGAAAAGCGATCATTGCCGCAGCGCAGTTGGCGCTCCATGACGCATCCAGACGCCCTCTTCCAGGAGGACGCCGCGTGGTGCTCGCCATGGGTGACCAGAGCGGGCCGGCGTGGGGCAGGCTCGGAGACGTAATAATTCACCTCGTTTTGGATGAACACGTCATTGCGGTGGTCACTTCCGCCAGCGGCGCAACAACACACCTCACTGAACAAATCGGCAACAAGATCGGCGTTCCGATTCTGACCCTTTCGACGGATGCCACTACAACTCAAATCGATCTGCCCTGGATTTTTCGCCTGGGACCGAGTGACGCTCTCCAGGCAAAGGTCATCGCCCAAGACATTTATCGCGCGCGTGGGCTTCAACGAGTCCTGCTGGTCACCGAGCACGATCACGATGGGCGCGTTGGCGGCGAAGAGTTTCAGATAGCTGCCCGGCTGCTCGGTGCGCCGCGTCCCGCTTGCCTGCTGATTAATCCCCTGCAACCGGACTCTGATTCGTTGCTGGCGTTGCTGAAGACAAAATCCCCACAGGCAATCGTCTTCTGGGCGCGGTCAGAAAACGCGAGGAAGCTGCTGCAACAAATCCGCGCAGGCGGAGTCCACACTCCGATCTACCTTTCCCAGGAAGCTGCCCAGCAGGGGTTGGGGCTGGGCTTTTTGCTCCCGGTAGCAGCAGTGGGACAAGAGCGTGAGAGTCCAGGTATTTGGACCGTTGCCTCGGGCCAAGCCGGTTCACCGTTACGGGAACGTTTTGCGCGCCGCTATCAGTTGTCGACCGGGATGTTTCCAACCCCCGTTGCAGCCGAGGCTTACGACGCCGTTCAGCTTATCGTGCAGGGCCTGCGTGAGGCTGGCCCCAATCGCGCTCGCGTGCGCGACCGGATCGCCAGCGTGCGGGACTCTTCTGGTGTTTCTGGAACCATCTCCTTTGACGACGAAGGGAACAACCGCGCGAGCCTTCGCCTTGTCCGCCTTCGATGACCGCGAATGCCCGGCGGCGATGAGGTTCTGATAGCTTCCTTCCGAAGCAGCAGAACGGGCTTTGTTCTGTCTGGGACGCTAGTTGCCGTGACCAAAACGAGGAGCCAATGCCACAATTGATGCTTAGCCCTAAACCCTATGACGTAATCATCGTCGGCTCGGGGGCCGGCGGTGGAATGGCCGCTTATAACCTGACGAAGTCCGGCGCCAAGTGCCTGATGCTGGAAGCCGGAAGCTGGTACGATGCGGCCAGGGATTCAAAGTGGTTGGAGTGGGTGTACGATGCGCCCCACCGCGGTGCCGTAAATACTATGGACCCGATGGACTATTTCACAGCCGCCGTAGGAGGCTGGCAGGTCAAGGGAGAGCCTTATCTGTGTGCGCCAGGCACCGAGTGGATGTGGTTTCGGTCACGCATGTTGGGAGGCCGTACCAACTCCTGGGGACGCATCTCCCTCCGCAATGGTCCCTACGATTTCAAGCCCTACAGCCGTGACGGCAGGGGCTTTGACTGGCCCATCAACTACGAAGATCTGTCGCCCTATTATGACAAGACTGAAGAACTGATCGGGGTGTTTGGTTCCGCCGAAGGTTTGGAGAATCTCCCCGACGGGAAGTTCCTGCCTCCGCCTACCCCACGCTGTTACGAGCTGTTCATCCAACAAACCTGCCAACGGTTGCAGATACCTTGCATTCCATCACGCCTGGCAATTCTTACGCGTTCGCTCAACGGACGTCCTCCCTGCCACTACGTTGCGCAGTGCGGCCGCTGTTGCCGGCTCGGCTCCAACTTTTCCTCGCCCGCCGTGCTGCTGGTTCCAGCCCAGAGCACGGGCAATCTGGAAATCCGGTGTGACGCGATGGTGCGTGAGGTCTTAACGGGCCCGGACGGCCGGGCTACCGGCGTTTCGTATATTGACAAGAAGTCTCGCAAGGAAGTCCAGGTGCGGGGAAAGGTTGTTGTCCTGGCGGCGAGTTCCTGCGAAACAGCGCGCTTGTTGCTGAACTCTCGCAGTCCACGGTTCCCCAACGGGCTGGCAAATTCCAGCGGCTTGGCGGGCAGATACCTGATGGATACCGTCATGTCGGACGTTACCGGATTCGTGCCCAGCCTGATGGACCTGCCTCCCCACAATGAAGACGGCGTGGGAGGAATGCATCTCTACATGCCGTGGTGGAATTACCAAGAGCAGCAGAGGCATGAACTGCCCTTCTCGCGCGGCTACCACATTGAGTTGGGCGGGGGGCGCCGAGGGATGCCGATGCCGGGCGTTCTGAGCGGGTCGGAACAGCTTCTCGGCGGCGGTTACGGAGAGAAGCTGAAGCAGGATTGCCGCAAGTTGTACGGCTCGTTGATTCGCTTGCACGGGCGCGGGGAGATGATCCCCAATGCAGAGAGCTCCTGTGAAATCGACAACGCCGTTGTGGATCAGTGGGGGATACCGGTCCTGAAGTTCCACTTCAAGTGGGGCCAGGATGAAATCCTCATGGCCCGCCACATGCAAGAGACATTCCAGGACATCGTTAAGGCTGCCGGAGGTGAGATCATTGAATCCTCCGGGCCGGAGCGACAGTGGGGCATTTCACACGGCGGACAGGGTATTCATGAGGTTGGCGGCGCTCGCATGGGGAACAATGCGAAAACGTCGGTTCTCAACTCATATTGTCAGGCATGGGATTGCAAGAACCTTTTTGTCACCGATGGCGCGCCCTTCGTCAGCCTCGCAGACAAAAACCCCACGTTGACGATTATGGCTCTCGCTTGGCGCACTTCGGAATTCGTCGCCGAGCAGGTTCGGAAGAGGAACGTTTAGCCTCAATACTGTTCACTTAGGGGCTGTCAGATAATAACTGGTCCATTTCGGATCCAATACATCCCCTTACCCCTGCCCTCTCCCCGCTTGCGGGGAGAGGGTGACGCGAAGCGGCGGGTGAGGGGTGCCGGTTGGAAGTTCATAAATAATCCGGGTTAAGGAAAGTGGCTGATGGTTTCCCATCACGAAAGGGAGGCGCTGTGGAAGAAAAGAAAAAACTGAATCGAAGCATACGTTTCGAACGACGCGACATCCTTAAGGCGATGACCGCCATGCCAGCAGCGGCTTTGATATCCTTGACGCCGTTGTCATCTGAACTGGCGAAAGCCGCGCCAGAGCAATCCGGCGTTCAGCAAGGTCCGGCTGCGTACCAGCCCAAGGTCTTGAATCCTCACGAGTGGAAGACGGTCCGTGTTCTTTGCAATTTGATCATTCCAGCCGACCAGATCTCCGGCAGCGCCTCCCAGGCGGGCGTTCCGCAATTCATCGACGACTGGCTGGACTTCAAACGGGGCAACCTCATTGCCGAAATCCGTGGTGGAATGACGTGGCTGGATATGGAGTGCAACCGGTCGTTCAAATACGATTTCTCAGATTGCACGACCACCCAGCAAAAACAACTCCTTGACCGCATCGCCTATCCTCAGAAGGCGGCCCGGGAGGATGCCAGTGCCGTCGCGTTTTTCAACAGCTTTCGCGATCTGGTCGTCAGCGGCTTCTTCACCAGTCAGTCGGGAATAAGGGACTTGCCTTACCTTGGGAACGAACCGCAGCCTGGGTGGCATGGATGCCCTGCTCCGGTGGTGGCCAAGCTGGGCCTCGCTAGCGGGCGTTGACAAGTTATAAGCAGCCGTTAGACCGGTGCGTCCCGGTTTTGCTTGGTTATCCCGGCGCCATCCCTAAGATGTTTTTTGAAAACCGCTTGTCCTGCGGGCGGGTGACCTTATTCAGTACCCGCCAGGCAATCGCCATCGCTATGCCGATCGATCTCCTCAATCGTCCGGCGATGAAGACTTGGCAACCGTGTCTTCTCTGCAACGCTGACCCTTGGCTGAGGCTTTAACCTTTCACGGCTTCCTACCCCGAATTCGAGAAGCAGCCCACGACGGGAAAAACGCTCGTCGAGGCTGCCCGCTATTTTGCAATTTGCCGGTAAAAGGTAAGCGTCACGAGCAGGAGGTGATTTTTTTGTTTGGCCTGCCTCGAAGCGAGATATAATAGGAAGCCGTAGGGCAAACGTCCCGGTGGGTGACAAGGTGGAAAAGATCGACCAACTTGTCGATTGCAATCCCCAGCAGCAGCACAACACTCCCCGTTTTCCGAAGCGGTCCTTGAAACCCGGAGTTCGCCCCATTTTGTTTTTCGGGTCAGATTTCGTAGAAACGGGGTGTGTCATGGCACGAAAGCGAGCTCCGCATCTTGAACTCAAGTCTCTTCTTGCAAACGTCAGTAGGAGTGCAAAATCCTCTTTGCAGTTCCGCGAAACCCAGGCGGTCTTCTCCCAAGGCGATCCCGCCGATGCGGTCTTCTACATCGAAACGGGTAAAGTCAAGCTCGCCGTCCGGTCCAAGCAAAATAAGGAAGCGATCATCGCCATTATGGAACCTGGCAGCTTCTTTGGTGAGGAATGCATGGTGGCAGGACAAACCGGCCGGCTCGCGACGGCAACTTGTATCGAATACTCCAATATCATGCGGATCAAGAAAGGGACTCTGGCTCGCTTGCTTCATGATGCCCGCTTTTCGGAACGTTTCACCGCTCATCTGCTTTCACGCAATCTGCGCATCCAAGAGGATCTTGTTGACCAGCTCTTCAACTCCAGTGAGAAGCGGCTGGCCCGTCTTCTCCTATTGCTGTCCCACTTCGGCAAGGAAGGCAGGCCGGAGCCTGTACTTCCCCGCGTCAGCCAGGAAACACTAGCCGCCATGGTCGGCACCACACGCTCCCGGGTCAGTTTCTTCTTGAATAAGTTCCGCAAGCTGGGCTTCGTGGACTACAATGGCGGCCTCCTCGTTCACAGCTCCCTCCTCAATGTCGTCCTCCACGACTGAAATATATACCGACAAGTTTATTTATATTTCGTACTTGACAAATCAGTACAGCTCTTCCTACATTGATACCTTGTGAGCAATATAGAACATACATGGTCAATATTGATACCTTGTGAGCAATATAGAACATACATGGTCAATATTGAACAGATGAAACGTGAATATCCGGTAAAGGAAAATCCACGGCTGAAAGCATCCAATCCCCTCGCGGTAAAGTCGAGCGTCCCGCTCTTCAAGAGTGACGCCGCCCGCAGGAAGTTAGGAAAACCACCATGCGAATAGGCAGACGAGTTCGTGAACTGCGGATTCAGACTCTGTTTTCTCTCCGCGATGTCGCAGAGCGGACCGGGCTAACGGCAAACTACATCTGTCGCCTCGAGGAGGGCTGTGAAGTTCCCTCTTACGAGACGTTGGAGACGCTTGCCGAGGCTTTCGACGTAGACCTCTATCAGCTTTTTTATGCTGACGGCGAACCGCTGCAAACCCCTTGGCTGACACCCCGGCTTACTTTGGAAGAGTTGCTGGCGCAGTCTCTGCCGCCGGAGCCGCTCAAAAGCAAGGTGGCGGTGCTTTTGTCCTTACCCAGAAGATTGTGGCCAGGGCGTGGCAAAGACCCGGAGGGGCTGGCCGAAAACCAAGAAATCACGGGGCGATCCTCATGAGCGTGATCTTCGTGCTGGACTTCCTGTGCGGAACCCTTTTGTGTTATACCCTCGTCGCTTGGGTAACGAAGCGATTCATTTCTGTGGGTCGCGTGGCGTTGCGTTTCTATTCGGGCGGCGAAGGCCGGCCTCTCGAAGGCATGGAAGAGACGCGGAACCCCTCTACGGATTGACCTCACCAAGGGGATGACCACCTTGGCCAATATCAGCCCTGTTGCCATTCTCCTGGCCGGTTTCTTGTCGGGACTCGCAGTATCTACATTAGACCATATTCTGTCGCTGAGAGGCACGATCAAGCTCCTGGAGTTTTATATCCGCGAGCGCCTCGACCGGCAATGCAATGCTGGAACCCCGCGGCAATCGAACGTTCCTACCCCGCCTCGCCCCCCACAGCCCGGTGGCGGCCGTCCACGCCTCGACGCGACAAACCGCGCGGAGAGCCCAGGTCCTCACCGCCCGGCTGGCGTTCCCGCCTCTGTGTCAGTCAACGCTGCGCCCGCTGACATCATGGAGCCGTAACGCCGGACGGAATTAGAGGAGAGACCCTGATGGCTGCGACCTCGTTGATGAGCAACCAGGACATCCCGATTTGTTGCACGATTCTCCGAAAATCTCCGAAATCGACCGGCTTTCGCATATAGGCATTCACGCCTAAATGGTAGCTCTCCAGCAAATCGCGCTCTTCCTTCGAAGCGGTCAGCATCACCACCGGCAGAGTCTTCGTGCGTTCGTTCGATCGAATAGAACGGAGGACTTCAAGGCCGTCCACCTTGGGCAACCTCACATCCAGTAGTACCAACTTGACTGACAAAGATTGGCTACCGTCACCTCCGAAGAGGAACTCCAGAGCTTTTTCACCGTCACGCGCAACGTGAATTGCGTTGGCCAGATGCCGATGCCGCAACTCGTACAAGGTCAATTCCAGATCGGCCGGATTATCCTCAACCAAAAGTACTTCCATTTCAGGGGCCATTTCCGTGTCACCTCCCCGAACAACCCGGGCGTATGTGCATCATCGCTCACACTTGTTCAAAACTGTACAATTGGAGTATATCCGGACAGTACTATAAGGGCAATAGCTGTCTATTAATATTCGGCGATTTCGCAAAATGCCGGCTCCGGCCCGGAAGAGGGCAGATTTTTCTATGGCTTCATGGCTTTGCGGAGTCAGGAATGATTTGCAAAAGGATACTTACATTGAGACGGGTACGGAAAGGGCGCTACGCCAGCGCGGGGAGAAAAGGAGGCGCGGCGGAACGATGGCTTACAAGTCCGGCTGACCCTTGACGGTCCTTGAGTAAAACTTCGTGAATAATCCGGGCTCATGACACGGAGGTCCGGCCGCGCCGCGATTGTAGTCGGTCGTTGCGGGCGGGCGCGAGTGCCCGGGTATCAGCCGCCGGTGGTCCGCTCAATCCCAATTCTTCAGGCGCGGCCAGATCTGTTGCAGATTCCAGCCGCGAGGCCCTCGACAGAGCCAGATCGATCCCTGTTCGAGAGCGTAAGGCCGGCCAAAGCTGCCCGCGAGCGTTACCTGCCGGAAGAACTGTTCCAGGCGAGCACGGCTATCGCCCAGCACAATCATCGATGCGCCGGTGTACTCCCTCGGTCCCCAGAAATAGTAGTTCTGGTGGGCGGAGATGGCCTTGGGCAACCCGTATTGCGCGCCGAAGAAGTCGATGGCGCCGGCTTCGCCGTAGTTCTGGCCGAAGATGGCCGTCGGCGCGCGCTCCTCGGGCGGAAGACTGTTGTAGACGCGCGCCACCGCGGCCGTCATCTGCCGCCAGCCCAACTCATCGGAATAATATTGTGGAAGCGGCGAGCGGAGATGACTCTTCTCGGTTGCGGGCGGGGCAAATCCAAGCTCTTCCTGATAGTGAAGATAGGTTTCAAGGGGCAGGACCGGAAACATCATGGGCAACAGTGGCGCTGTGCCGGCGATCAGTACCGCGACGGCAACCGGCTTAAGCCATCTACGACCGTGGGAGGCGCGTTCGATCGCCACCGCGCCCGCCGCCAGCAGCATGGGATAGACGGGCGCCGAATAGTAATCCTTGCCGTTCAGAACCATCATTGTCGCCAGGACTATGAGAAAGATCCAGCCCAGGATGCGATAGCGCTTACCATCGCGCGAAAAAAATAGGAATAACAGCCCTGCCAGCCAGATCGGGAAATTCAGCGGCGTCATCATGAGAATCTGTTCCTTTAGATACGCCACCGGTCCCCGGCGAATGTCGCGACCGCCGGCTCGTATGTCGTGCATCAACTGGATGAACGGCCAGTGGTGTTGGATATTCCAAATCAGGTTGGGGAGGAAGATCGCGAACGCAATGGCGCCGCCGAGCCAGATCCACGGTGTCAGTAAAGCCTTGCGCTCTTTGGTAAGCAGCAGGCCGGCGACAACAGCAAAACCGAAGACCCCGATGGAATACTTATTCTCAAGGCCGAGGCCGGCCAGCACACCAAACCACAGCCAGAGTCTCTGGTTGCCGGTCTTGATTATGCGAACGATCAGGTAGGCACAGCCCATCCACAGCAGCGGCTCAAACACGTTCATCGTCAGCATGTGGGCGGTAATCGCGTACACGGCCACCAATGCGACGCTCAGGGCGGAGAGGCCTTGCGCAAATCGCCCGCCCTCAAACTCGCGCGCAATCAGCGCCGTGAGCCGGACGATGGCGGCGCTGGCCAATGCCGGAAGAAAATGCAGGGCCACGAGCGATGTGCCAAGCGTATGGACGGTGAGCCAGGTGAGGAGCGCAATCATGGGGGGCTGATCGACATAGCCGAAGGCGAGGTGGCGCGCGCAGGCGAGGTAATAGAGTTCGTCGCGGAAGTAGCCGTAGCGCGCGGCCGTCAGCATGTGGGCCAGAAAGATGGCGGCCGCGATATACCATACGACTGCCGTGGAGCTGGTAAAGACCCGATGCCGGCCGGCATTGTCTGCAACTACCGTGCCTTCGCCTGCTGTTGGTTGAATATCTGCCACCGCAACCACTCCTCTCGCGTCGTGAGTATAATCCAAAACCAGGTTTGGCGCTTCCGTGCCTGGCATCTTCAGGCAGTCACTACTGATTAGGGCTCAAGAAGAAACCGCCGAAAGGTGGTGTAATGCCCGTAAAGTCGCCGATCACCTTAGCGTCATAGGGACCGTTCAATTCCCCGGGACCGTGACCATTGACGCCGATCTTTCCCAGAGCGAGAACGATGTTTTGTTGTGGATCGATCTCAATCACCTGTCCGTCGAATTGATTGCTGATTAGGGTGTTGCCGCCGCAGAGGCGAATGGCGCGGGTGGGCAGGGGGTTGGTCACGCTGCCGGGCTGGGTATTGGTGTAATAAGTGGAGACGACGTTACCGGAGGAATCCACTTCCAGCACCCGGTTATTGTTGGAATCGGTGATGACCGTGTCGCCGTTGCAGATGCGGCTGGCAAAGGCGGCGCCGTTGAGGACGGTGGGGTCGCGCGAATTGTTGTAAGACGCGATAAGCTTTGTCCGGAATGAACAGAACTGCTGAGACAGCGCGATGCTCGAGACCGAGAGCCGCTTGGCTACTTCTTGCAATCCTGTCCATTCCGTTCACTGTGAACGAAGCGGGCATCGGAGCGACCCGCCTCGTGTTCTTGCCGTCGCTTGTGGCCTACACTTCGCGCCGGGCCTCATCAGCCTCCCCGGCCAGATCGTTCAGGAGTTGAAAGAACTGCCTCGACTGGCCGATGAAAAGCCCCATGGCCGTCAAGAACTGGGCCACACCCATGGCAGCTCCCTCGGTCTTGGTCGGCCGAACGATCGAACATGCTGGCAACGATCGGTGGAGGAATGGGCATGGCTCAGGCATGATCAGGTTGGTCTGGAACTCCTGTCCGCCAAAAGGAGGGGAATTGAGGTTCGGAAACACCAGCCCGTTAGTGGGGTCGGTCAGAGGTGGCGCATTGCCTGCCTTGTCATGCCAGGTCTGAAAGTGCATTGCTTCGGTTGGGCCAATACTGAGCACAACTCGCAAGACTTCCACGTTGCTGACCCTCTGAGCCAGCGCCGGATAGAGGCTGGTACCACCTTGCTCGATCGTCGGCATATGGAATCCCGCCGTGTTGGCGATCGCTTGCAAGTGATCAGGGGGCATGAGATCGGCATCGCTTCTGGGGATCGCCGGAAACTGCCCCGCAAACAAACCCGGGACTGCCTGAGGAAACACGAACCCGGGATTGAGATCGGGGTTCTTCGAGAAGCTGCGGTACCGAGTCCACCAACTCGTATCCACGGTGAGCTGCATGAGGTTGGTGAGCCGCCCGATTTGCTGGGCCCCGGTGGCTTTGCTGCTCGGCAGGGTGCGAAATTGATCCAGGTTGACCGGATCGGCGCCTTTCGACTCAAGGTATGCATTGAGGAACTGTTCGTGGGTCATCTCATCTTCGGTGTTGTCGTGGATATACTGGTCCATGTCACTATCAAGAATCTTAAGTGCATTGGTATAGGGTTGACTCCCGGTGCCCCCTGGAACTTCGTCGTCCTGGATTCCGCCGAGTTCATTGTATTGTTGCCAGAAATCGGTCTCGAGGATTTCCGCCGCAGCCAAGAACCTTAGAATCGCCGCGTCTCCCTTGGTGATACTCGAGCCATCATCCTTTGACTCTTGGCCGAAGACGGATAAGCCATTGGCCAGCAGTCCGCCGGCCACGCCTGCTGCGCCGGCCGCCGCCAGCCCTTTCTTCATGAACGAGCGCCGGTTCGCCGGCCCCTTCAAGTCATTCAGTGGGTTTTTCACGTGCTTCCTCCTTGTTTAGGTTGTTTTTCGCCGCTCATAGAGCGGCGCTACTGCGAAAGCTGTCAGTAGAATTGGTAATCCACAATAGGCCCGGCCACGGCCGGGCCGTTCCCAGATAACAATTCCCTGGCTCCTCGAAGGTATCGCAGCGAGCTGGGAGAGGTGTCGCGCGGTTGTCAAAGGATTGTCAAAAGTTTGTCTATGGAATTACAGCCCGAAGGGGATGTTCGGCGCGCGAGTTGTGGAGGAAAAGGGCTGGATAGGCCGCAGGCGCCGTGGCGGGAGCGCCGATGCAGCAAAGAGCCGTCATTAGAGGTCTTGAACCCGAGAACTTGATGCAAATGCGTCAAGCTCTCCGATACGGAAGGGCGGGGTTTCAACCCCGCCCTTCCGGTGCGCGGACATGCCTCACTGCTCTGAGGCTTCGCCTCGGAATTCTAATCTTCATGAGACAGTCCGTTGCGGGCTCTGCACGATACGATCCGCAGCCACGGTGGGCAGACAGAGATGAACAACCGTCCCATCGGTTCCGGTACGTTCCACATTCACCAGACCTCCGTGCTCCTGGATGATCTTTTGAACCACCGCCAAACCCAGCCCAATGCCATTATCCTTGCCCGAGGTCACAAAGGGTTGGAAGAGGTTATCCCGAATCTCCTCCGGGATGCCTCTGCCGTTATCCGCCACCCAGATTTCGAGGCCGGCCGCGGTCTGCCGGGTGGTCACCTGGATATGGCCTGTTTCCGGCGGCACGGACTCACAGGCGTTGAGCAGCAAGTTATGAAACACCTGCTCAATCCTGGCTGGATCAAACCACCCTTCGCGGCTGCCTTCGAACCCGGTCACCACCTGAATCTCCCGGAATTCCGGGCGCGCCTTCACGGCATGCAGCGAACGCCCGATGACGGCTGCAATGTCAGATGGCGACGGCCGGTAGACCACCCGGGACATTGAGAATTCAAGCAGAGCGCGTAATTGATCCGCCATTTGATCCACCGCCTGCCGGATCTCCTGATAGAACTCCATGCGCTGGCTTTCACCCAATTTGCCTTCGGACAGGAATTCCGCATAGGCAAGAATGGCCGACAAAGAGTGGCGCAGATCGTGGGACACCGTGCTCGCCATGCGACCGATGGTGGCCAACCTTTCCGCTTGGAGCAGGTCCTGTTGAGTGGTTTGCAAAGTGCGCCGCATGCGATCGAAGGAGCGCGAGAGTTCAGACACCTCGTCGTTGCCGCCGGTCTCCAGCGGATAGCCGAAATCGCCCTTTTCGAGAGCATGGACGCCGCCCACCAGGTTGGCCAAGGGCCGGGTAAACGTGTCAGAAATCAGGAAAACCAGAATGCTGCCCGCAAGAAAGGCGATGAGCCCAAGGCCGAGCAGCCAGTGGTTGAGGCTCTTGAGGAACACCGTAGCTTCGTCATAGGACTTGAGAACCACCAGGTTCACACCCTGTGAACCGCCGGGCGCCAAGTCCGTGGAGGTGGCAAGAAACCTTTCCCGGCCTAAGACCACATCCGCGGGGCGAGCGCCCGCCGCCGAAGCCTGCAACGGGTTTTGCCTTTTCAATTCTTCGCGCTGGGCCCGGGAGAGTGTGCTGACAACCACCTTCGGACCGTAACGAAACGCCACCTGGCTGGATGAGACCCGGCCTACCTCGGCTGCAACCTCGCGGTTAATCTCGTATCCCAGAACCACCACCCCCAGTTGCGTGCCCCCGCCGGGGGCGCCAAAATAAATCGGCCACATGAACACTTGAAACAAATGTCCATTTCCAAACCACCAGCCCTGCGGTTCGCCGCCCCGCAGCGATCCCTGAAGCAACTGACGGGCCTCAGAGGGAGTAAAATCCGGTGTCGTTGTATGGAGGGCCATCAGCTTTCCACTGCGGTCCGCAAGGGCAAAAAGGTCACTGCCGATTCTTTTCCACAGTCCGGTTGAGCCATCCTGAATGGTAGCTGCATCTTCGGAGGTCATCAAAGCTTTCAGAGTGGGCAGATCGGCGAGCAAAGCTGCGGAGCGCTCGAGGGTGATCTCCCGCTGCCGCTGAAAATGCTGAAAAGTGATGACCGAGCTGCGCAGAGCTTCACGGATTTGTTCCCGCGCCTGGACTTCAACCCGGTGGCGGACAACCAGAAGGGTGGCACAGGTCAGAGAGGCAATCAGGATGAGCAGCGAAAGAAGGAATTTGGTTCGCAGACGGCCCCGCCGGAGGATACCGTTGTACCAGCGACGGGCTTGCGATGGACCACTCATCGTAGGAGTATGACGGGTGAAGCTCCGGCCTGCGGGCGATTCAAGCCCCTCCGCTTCAATTCGGGTTCTCAAACTTCACAGAAGGAACGAACTTATATCCCGCGCCGTGAATGGTGCGGAAGTACAGCGGATGGACGGGGTCCTTTTCGAGCTTTTGCCGGAGCCGCATAATGTGGTTGTCCACGGTGCGCGTGGAGGGATAGCAATCGTAGCCCCAGACCCGATTCAGAAGTTCGTCCCGGGAGATGACCCGTTCCGGGTTCTCCGTGAAATACTTCAAAGTCTTGAATTCGTGCGGGGTGAGCGTAACCGTTTTCCCCTCCCGCGTTACTTCCATCTTTGCGAAGCTCACCAGGATATCCCCAAAGCTATAATTTTCAGTCAGGACCGTTTTTTCCGTCCTGCGCGTGACCGCCCGGACGCGGGCCAGAAGTTCTTTAGGGCTGAAGGGCTTGGTAACGTAGTCGTCGGCCCCGAGCTCCAGAAGCAGAACTTTGTCTACCTCCTCGGATGCCGCACTCAACACGATGACGGGTTGCGAGGGCGCCTCCTTGCGGATTTCACGAAAAACCTCACGTCCCGGCATCTTGGGGAGGGTCAGGTCCAGGATCACCACGGCCGGCTTGGTGGCGCGAAAAGCGTCGAGACCTGCCAGCCCGTCCGGGGCAATTTCCAGTACAAATCCCGATGACTCAAATAGCAGCATTAGGATCTTGTGGACCCTCTTGTCATCCTCGATCAGCAGGATCCTTTGCATCCTAGGCCTTAATCAGGGGTGCGGATGTCGCGGAGCATCCCGAATAGCAGCACCTGATTTTCAGAGTATACTCCATCGGTCACGGGACTTCTTTGGGACAAGCTCGAACCCGGCCCTGGACGGGACCCTGCTTTGACCCGGCCCACCCGAACATGGAAGACGTAGGCGACATCAACCCACTTCCATTAAGGATTTTGCGCTGGCGCCTCAAATGTTGTGTCATTGAAGCATTTGGAATTTGTAAAATTATTGTCACAAAGCCGACTTTTTCCTGATTCGGACTAGTATTCAGCATGTGCGGAATCCCACACTTGGTACGCTGACGGTGGAACCGTGGGATGAGCACAAATAAGCCGGGGGCTTCGCACTTGATGTCCTCGTAGGGGCGACCCTGGTGGCCGCCCGCGCAAGGAGGGCTTAGTACCACCATTCGCAATTACGGTAACGTACTTCTTGCAACGGTCTTCAACAACCCCTCACCCCCAGCCCCTCTCCCCGCCAGCGGGGAGAGGGTGGCGCGCAGCGCCGGGTGAGGGGGTGTGAGCATACGTGAGCGAACTCACGAAACGCTGCACTTAGAGGAATACCGAGGGCGGCCCCGGCCAACAGCCTATCGAACTGGTTTGGAAATCTTGCTCTGACTTTAGAGAGAGGAATTCAAAGGATTGCAAGGAGGTCATATGAAGCTGTTCCGTTTGATTCCTGCATGGAGGATGGCGAGCCACTTGATGGGAGCTGTTCTTCTGGTGGCGGTAACGGCCTTTTCACAAGCAAATCCCGGAGTCTCAAAGGCAAGCCAATCAACCCCGGCCGCAAATTTTGACGGCCTCCAGAAGCAAATCCAGGAGCTGAGTTTGGAACTGCGCGAGATGCGCGCCGAAGTAAAGGACGCGCACACGGAAGCCACAGAGCTTCGGCAGGACCTGGGCCAGACGCGGGAAGAATTGCAGACCATCAAGAGTGAAATGGCCACGACGCCCGGTCCAATGCAAGCGCAAGCTCAGGCCCATCCGGCGGCTGCGGAAACTGGCGCAAGCCCCGTCCAGAAGCTCAATGACCGGGTCTCGAAGATTGAAGAGGGGCAGCAATTACTTAGCCAGAAAGTGGATGACCAATATCAAACCAAGGTTGAGAGTGGATCGAAATACCGGGTGCGGCTATCCGGCATCGCGTTGTTCAATGCATTTACAACGCGCGGCGCCACGGACAACTTTGATCTGCCCACCGTTGCCCTTCCGGGCAACCCATCGCAACCGAACAGCGGTTTCGGCGCGACTCTGAGGCAATCCGAAATCGGGCTTGAAGTCTTCGGCCCGAAGATCGCAGGGGCCACAACCGAAGCGAATATCCGCGCCGATTTCTTCGGCGGTTTCCCGAATTCTCCCAATGGAGTCACCAGCGGCCTTTTTCGACTCCGCACCGCCGGGCTGCGCATGGACTGGCAAGACACGTCGATTGTGGCAGGGCAGTACGCTCCGTTCTTTTCGCCACTTTCACCCACGTCCCTCGCCACCTTGGCGTATCCGGCGCTTTCCTCCTCCGGCAACCTCTGGGTATGGACTCCGCAGCTTTTCATCGAGCATCGTATCTCATTGGCGGACGGGTCAAGGGTGACACTTCAAGGTGGCATCCTGGATCCGCTGACGGGTGAACTGCCGGCCGATTCGTTCTACCGCGCACCCCAAGCCGCAGAGCGGGCTGGCCAACCTGCGTATGCGGCGAGAATTGCCTGGGCGAGCGGCACCGGGGAGAACGCATTTTCAGCGGGAGCCGGCGGATATTACGCGCGGCAGAACTGGGGCTTCGGGCGCACCGTTGACTCGTGGGCGGGTACGGCGGACTGGAGCGTTCCCCTGACCCATTGGTTGGCGCTGACCGGCGAGTTTTATCGGGGCCGTGCGATTGGAGGATTGGGCGCCGCCGAGGGCCGCAGCGTTGCGTACACGGGCCCGTTGTCCGATGCTCAATCTTTCGTCGACGGGCTCAATTCCACCGGAGGATGGTCGCAACTGAAGTTCAAGCCTACCGGGAAGCTGGAGTTTAATGGCGCCTTCGGACAGGATTTTTCAACTCCGCCCAAGCTGGAATACAATGGCGAGGGAGTGGTTTACCAGAATGCCCTGATCGGAAGAAACCAGAGTTTACTCTTCAATAGTATCTACCATTTGCGGTCGAACCTCATGCTCTCGGTCGAGTACCTTCGCTTGCGAAGCGCAGAAACTCACCCGGGCCTTTTCTGGGCGAACCAACTGAGCTTGAGTGCAGCGGCTTCATTCTGAGCACTCGAGTTCGAACCCGGAGTCTGGAACGTATGAATGAACGGCAGGCCCGACGCTGCTGCTGGCTATGGTTGCTGGGGTTGGCCCTTGCCCCCGGCATTTTGCCTGCTCAAGGAATAACGGTGCGGGGGCAGATAACCCTGGTCCCGCTGAACAAAAAGAGCCGGGCAGGCGGCAATCCAAGAGCCGTGGTCTGGCTGACTCCGCTCAAGACGGCAACAATGCCTTCAGACGTTCAGACCAAACCGGCGGCGGGGCGATTCCGGTTAGTTCAGAAAAACAAGCAATTCACGCCGCACATTCTCGTGATTCCAGCGGGCTCCACGGTGGAGTTTCCAAACCACGATCCTTTTTTTCACAATGTTTTTTCGCTCTTTAATGGCAAACGATTCGATCTCGGATTGTATGAGGCTGGGACGAGCCGCGCCGTCCGGTTTAACGAGCCTGGCATTTGCTACATTTTCTGCAATATCCACCCTGAGATGAGCGCCGTCATTTTCGTTATGAAGACTCGCTATTACGCCATATCCAGCCGCGCAGGGCAGATCCTTATCAACGGCGTCCCGCCCGGCCGGTATCGGTTGAACCTCTGGGATGAGCATTGCCTGCCCGATGCGCTCCGGGCCCTTTCGCGGGACGTAATCATCTCCCCTTCGGCGTCTTCCTTGGGGAACATTCGCTTACCCCAATCCGGCGACCTTCTGAGCAAGCACAAAAACCTGTATGGCCGGGACTATGACCCTGGCGCCTCCGCTTATCCAAATTTCAACCCGCAATGAACGCCGCGGCACATCTCCCAAAACAGAGATGGGATTGAGGAGCTTTTGGCCGAATGAGTTATACAGACGGTCGTAAGTCGGCGACGCTCGGTTCTGTAGCGCCGGCCTGTGACCGGCGGATTTCGCCGCTCATAGAGCGGCGCACCAGCAAATACCCGTCACCGACTTATGTCCTCATGTATATTTGCCGCAACTTGACGCAAAAAGAACCTCGAATCGGCTACCCTCCGTGGTGAGAAATCCGTCTTAGCTCGTCCGGTGACAATGATGCCGGTGCCAAGCTGCCCTGCAACTTCCAGCACCAATCGCTCCGGCACCGGCAGGGAACTCCTCACAATATCAATCGGTTGGCTCACAAGTTCAACATATCAAACCCCTTAAGCTGGCCCCGAAAGTGCGGAAGAACCGCAAAATCTTGGTTGCTCCAAAAATCCACCAAAATAGGGCAAAGCGTATGTGGCTGATCTGCAAGAGGATAAGTATAGTCGCGCGTTCTCCGATACGGGAACGGGGTTGACGACGCGTCCGCGCCACGCAGAGGACAAGTCGATGAAAATTTACATACTACATAATACTTGACATTATATTGACTTATGGGTATAATATTTCTTTGATTGCGAGGTAGTCTTTGGGGTTTCCAGTGGGTTCCCAAGTGACTTTGTCAGGGAAGACGCAGCAACCGCAAGGTGGCTGCCGTGTGCATCGATGTCAGCCTTTACAGCCAGCTCGTTCTCTTTCGTCTTTTTGCTCCCGTCCGCTGTAGCTGAAAGGCTTGCCTAACGCTTTTCCCTCGATCAGTGCAGGGGGGCGCTGCCACTCCTCATATTCTTCTTCTTCCTGCCCTCATCTGCAATTCTCACGTGGAGGACTTGTGGCGTTTTCATGCTTCCGCTTCCCAAACACATCCCCAAGCTCTCCACAGATATCGACAACGGGCTTACCCCCAGACAGTTGTACGGAGATAATTCATGGCCAGCAAGCTTTTTGATAGCACGGTCTTAGGCGGGGCCGACCAGGCCCTTGACTTCATTGCCAACATCCTGGAGTCCTCCACGGAGTACTCCATCATCGGCAAGGACCTGGATGGCAAGATCCTGCTGTGGAATGAAGGCGCGCGGCGGTTGTACGGTTACGAGCCCGAAGAGGTGGTGGGCAAAGCCAATTCGGCAATCCTGCACGTGCCGGAGGACGTGGCGGCCGGCAAGCCGCTCGAACTGCTGGACGCCGCCCTGCGGGACGGTAAATGGGAAGGGACTATCCATCGTCTACGGAAGAATGGCGACCGGTTTACGGCCCGAGTGGTCATCACTCCGCGCCGCGATCCCACCGGACGTCCGGTGGGCTTTCTGCTCATCTCCAAGGACATCTCAGACGAAATCCGGCTGACTGAGCAGCTTAAAGCCACACAGTTCTACACCCGGTCGCTCATCGA
>DATKST010000031.1:0-20885 GCA_035531475.1 Terriglobia bacterium | reverse complement strand
ATGTTCCACTCTCAAACTTCGGTCGAGAAGACTCACCACTGAACCCCTCTCATTTTTCCGCATAGACTTGCGCTGTGCTCGAAGGCGCCTTCATCTGGCAAGCACCAGCAGGCTGTATCCCCCCAGGATCCGAACCGTCAGATCCTGGTGAATCGCGAAGCAGATCTTCCTTGGCAACACAGCCACCTTTTGGATGGTCTCTTTGGCAAGCTCAATACATCGCGGCGTATAGAAATAGTCCAGAAGCTCATAGCCCACATCTTTCAGCGTCTCTAGAGCTGTCTCCTTGGTAAAGTACTGGATGTGTCCATAAAGCTCCCGGCGCTTCAAAAGGCCTCGTCTACGAGCCACTGCTTGGACACTCAAATCCAGTGGGAAATGAAAAATCTTCAAATCACTTTCCGGGCGGATTCCATTCAGAAAGCCAAAGTAGTCTTCGACGTGTTCGATGACGTCAAGGACCAGGATCAAGTCGAAGAAAGTGTTTTCCTCCTGGCTGATGTCCGCCAGTTTGAACTGAAGCCTTTCGTTGGCCCGGCTCTTGCACATCTCTAGGGCCTGTGGCGAGATGTCGTAACCCCAGAAATGGCACGCTTTGTCCATCCTCTCCTGCAACAGTTTGAGGACTTCACCCGCGCCGCATCCGACTTCGCAGATGGTTTTCGGTTCCAGACGATTGTTCTGCATCATTCGCAGGATTTGCGTGACCTTGAACTGGGATTCGTCCGTGTGCCAAAGGGGATTCTTATCCAGGTACCCCCCGTCTGTATAGATATTTCGATCGAGCACCTTGCCAGATATCTTTGTCACTGACTCCCTCACCGCGTCTTCGACGGGCAAGCAACCGGCTGCAGTCGCCTGGGCTCGCCCCTTTTCAGTTCTCCAGGCTGTATGTCACTTCGTTTCCATTCAGTGAAGCATAGGCCACGCGAGCCCGCTCCTTGCCTGGTCCCTCAACGCGCCATTTGCCGTTTTCGTGCACGAGATCCATCTTGCTTCTCTCTCTCCACCAAGTAGCGACGTCTCTGGGCAGCGCAGTCCAGATTTTGCCGTCCGCCTGCAACTGGGCGAGGTAGCCAAGCAAGGCCGTGTACGTATCCCGCGCCCGCTTTGCCACGATGTAGTCCGGGTGAACGATGAAGCTGATTAGACCGTAGTTTTCCCTGATCAAGGCAATTTGCTTCTTCCACAGATCAATGGAATAGTCACCGAGAATGTGGAAAAGCGTATAGTCTTGCGTGGTCGTCACCGGAAGCTCAACGAGCTTGCCAATAAAGTAGGGCATCACGGTGCAGCAACCGCCGCGTTGCGGGTCGAGGTGCGCCACATTGGGGAGCGACATGTCGTACGAAAAGTCGAAAATGTCGTACCAGTCTGCATTGCGGTAGAGAATGCCGGAGCGGAATCCTTGGGCGCCATATTGTTTGGCATAACTGTTAATGTGTTGCGCCCGGCGCAGGAATTCCACATGGTCAGCGTAAAGACGACCATCGTGGTTGAAGTCGTGAATGTTTATTTCAAATCCACGGCTCGTAATGTTGTCCAGAAAGCTCGCCGATACCGAATAGCGCCTCTCCGGTACCACTTGGAAGGCGCTGTGGATGCCAAACGACTCGTCCAAATCCATCAAATAGGAGCAGAAGTCCCTACCCGAAGAATCCTCCACGTCGTGCGTCATGATGGCGCAGCTTGAAAAACTCTCCGGCCAAAACCAAATAAAGGGGATTCTTTCCAGACCCTGCGCCTTGAGCGACAAGGCCAATAGCTTTTGATGAATGCGTTCCACCGTTCCATCCACGGGCCAAGCCGGGAAGCTAATCTCATCCCAGCCTCGCAGGCGCATTTTCTGGAGGTGCCGCCGCACTGCCACTCCCAAAAGTGGCCGCAGGAAGTAGTACGCCTTGCGCACAATTTCGTTGAAGACCCGCCCTTCTTCGCGGAAATGAGCGGTGTAGCGCTCCCGGCGCAAATTCTCCACCACCTCGCTGGCATCGAACGGAAGCTGCACCCCTGCCGCCCGGGCGCTGACGCCTTTGAGGACATCCTCCAGGTAGCCGTCACAATTCCGGGCCGTTTCGCCGTACGAGAGCCGCCCGTAACAGATCGTATCCTCGCCAAGTCGAAAATACCCTGGATGGTTCGCCAGTTGGCCCACCGGCAGAAACGGGACCAAGTTGGGAGGGCAGCGGTAATAGTCAGCCAGTACACGATTTGCAGACCCTCCTTTGGCACCATTACCTGAAATTCTGCCGTTCCGGCCTGCTTCGCATTCAGCCGTATTGCTCAACTTAGGTACACCGTCGTGCAGACTCCCCCGAGACGCCCGAATCGAGTCACTTCATTATCGTGAGGCGAGGCCCTTGCAAATCTGAACCGCTTGCATCTAACCCAGCGCAACCCTCGTGATGTCACGTCGCTTATTTTTTTGCACACACTGCCGCGGACCAGCTAGCTGGCATGTTTCTTTCAATCTCAATATTCTCGAACACGCTGCTTTCACGTACGCCATGGGCCTTAACCCAGTCAGCCATAGCGCGAACTCCTTCTTCCAAAGACGCCTTTCGTCGCCTTCCAAAAACTCCCTCGGCCTTGGAATGATCCGAGAAGGCCACTTTGACTTCATTCCGGGGGTCGAGATGCTCAACCCGGCATTCCCGTTCCATAGCCTTGGCCACAACACGAGCCAGCTCGTTCACGGTGTAGGGGATATCGGCGCCCACGTTGAACACCTGGTTCCGCGCCGCTGGAAAGCCAACCGATGCCGCGATGCTGGGTGCCACGTCGTCGATGTGAGTAAAGGCGCGTTGCTGACTGCCGTCGCCAAAGATGGTCATTGGCTCGCCTTTGAGCAACTGATTCATGAAGATGCCGACTACATTGCGGTAGCGGTCCCCGATGTTCTGTCTTTCGCCGTAGACGTTGTGAGGACGGAAGATCACGTAGTCGAGGCCAAACATTTCGTGGCTTACCCTGAGCTCTTGTTCCACAGCCAGCTTCGCAATTCCGTAGGAATCCTCCGGGACCGGAATCATGTCCTCTCGCATAGGCGTCTGCCCTGCGCCATAAACCGCGATTGAGGAGGTGAAGACGAAACACTTGACACTGTAATTTATCGAGGCATTGATGAGGTTGACCGATCCAATCAGATTGTTTTGGTAGTTAAACCTCTTGATGAAGTGGCTCAATCCTTCGGCCGCATAGGCAGCTAGATGGTAGACGTAGTCGAAAGAATAAGCGGAGAAGAGTCGATCGACCAGCTCGTAATCCACGACAGACCCCTGAACGAACTTGGCTCCCTGGGGAACATTGTCGATGAATCCGCCACTCAGATCGTCAAGAACCACAACCTCATGGCCGTCTTGAATCAGACGCTCAGCGACATGTGAACCCATAAAACCGGCTCCGCCGGTCACCAGTGACACAGGCATGACTAAACCTCCTTGAACATCAACCAGTTAAATATTGATTTGCACGCGGGGCAGCGCGCTACGAATTCTGTAATGCATGAATACTATTGATTTTGGGCTCTTCGCCTCTTTCCACGAAGCGAACCGGATCGAGTTCTCTGTTCCATCGGATAAGGACCCGATACATCTCAAGCCGCCTTTGGATGGCTTCCGTCGGCTTGACTAACTTGACGAGGCCATATCCAAATCGCCGGATGCGAACGGATGCCATTGCAACCCGGCGGCAGCGCCGCGCTCCCGCCGCGCCGTAGTGCTTATAGAAGTAGCGGTAGCGGCTTCGATATGTTTCGAGCGCAAATCTGATAGGGAAACGGCCGACTGACTGGCCCCCCAGATGGGTTATCGTTACCTCGGGGGTGAATAGCAGCGGGTAGCCTGCGTTCCAAACGCGTCGGCAAAGATCGACTTCTTCGTAATGGTAGAAGAACTGCTCGTCAAAGCCGCCGACTCTTTTGAGCAGCTCGCCTCGAAACATCACGCAGCAGCCGGATTGCCAATCCACCACCCTTTCGGTATCGCCCTTCCAGCCGGTGTAGGCGTCCGGGATGAATACGTCTGAAATATAAGCAAGCGGCCGCAGGTAGAGCGCCGCGATCCAGTCGCCACGAATCGTCGGAAAGGGCCGGGCGGACTCTTGGTATGAGCCGTCCAGGTTAAGCACTCGGCATCCGAAGGCGCCGGCCTCTGGATGCCGGTCGGCGAATGCAACCCATTTGTCCAAAGTTCCATCATGAATGATCGTGTCTGGATTCAAGATGAGAACATACTCGCCCCGGCTCGCTGTGATACCGACATTGTTGCCCTTTGCGAATCCCAAGTTGGCGCGGTTCTCAATCACCCGGACCGCGGGGTAATTCTGCCGTATGAATTCTATCGATCCATCCGTTGACCCGTTGTCAGAAACGATGACCTCGAAATCAATGGACCGCGTGCCTGCAAAGATCGAGCGCAGACAGTTCGAGATCACCTTCAGATCGTTCCAGCAAATGATCACAACGGATAGCTTCATTGGTTCGGCCTCGCAGCCTTGGGATCAGAGTTTCGTGAAACGTCGCGGCGCGCCGCGGATTCTTCAGTTAGCCCTTGACGAGGCAAATATATTGGTTTCCTAAGAAGGAGTTACGGTTTTGCTGGGGCGTCCCAAATATCGCGCGGACCATCTTATATAGCGTGTTCTGCGAGAACAGCTTGTGCAGGCCAGGAAGCCAGAGGGAATAGCGGTAGGCAGAAACCAGCCGCAGGTTGCTTGTTTTGAGCATGTCAAAAACGTCGCGGTGCGATAGCAAGTTTAGAGCATAAGGTGATGGTCTAAACGCGTCCAGCAGCCGGTGATAGAGCACGATCAGGAGCCCCGCCGGATGGAATGAATCGGTGAACTCCAGGATCAAGCTTCCGCCGGGCCGAAGCAAGCTCGCAATCTTCGCGATGGTCGCCGGGGGCGAATCGACGTGGGCAAGCACGCCCAAGCACACGATCAAATCATAGGCGCGGGGCTCGAGCGGCGCAGCCATGACGTTGGCGTTCAGGAGTTGGACGTTCCCAGCCAGTTCTGCAGGAACGTTCGAGCGCGCAATCGAAATCATTGTGCTGGAGACATCCAGAAGCAGGAGCCGGTTGTCCGGTCTTAGCAGCGGCAATGAGATGGTCCCATTCCCGCAGCCGATATCCAGGATTCGGTCAAACCGGGACCCCGCCACCAGGCTGCGCACCGTCTCCTGGCGAATCCGTATGTTGAATCCCGTCCCATGTAGGTAGCGCTCTGGCGCTTCGAATGCCTGCCTAACCTCAGCGACTTTGGTGATGACCGCTTCTCCCATGCTCTTCCCTCGATCTTCCGGCTTGCGGGTGGCTCTTTCTGCCCCTTACCGCCAGATCGTCTCTCGTCCCCAAAGCCGCCCCAGTTGCTCTCCCCGGAGGTATCGGATCAATTCAGGATCATTCACTTGCGGAATGCGCTTCAGATAGCCTGTGACGAATCCATAGGCCAAGCCAAGCGAGCCGACCACGTAAGGTTTGTGGACCAGCCGGGAAATGCATTTTGCCAGCATGAATAAAGGGTGGTAACCGGAAATATAATCGGACTTCCCGTTTTTCACGATGCCGCCCCACCGCCCGTCCGCCGAACCGGTAAAGCGGTGGTGCCAAAGCTGCAAATCGGGGAAGCTCTTGGTGGTCCATCCGAGCATGTTCGCCTTCACCTCGTCCAGCGTATCCCATCCGGGCGCGGGCCAGAAGCCGCCGATGCCCTCCCAGCAAGCTCTCCGGTAAATCTTGGTCGCACCCCTCACATGGAACGCCGGGCCCAGCTCTAATTCTGCGTTGCCGTCCAGCACGTGATAGATAACTCCGCCTCCAACGCCCAGGCCAGGCTCGCGCTCAAAGTATTCGAAGCACTTCTCAAAATAATCCGGTTCAAAGGATAGGTCCCCGTCCAGCTTGACGATAAAGTCCCAATCACTGCAACTGAGCGTGGCGTACCCGTCATTGAACGCTTCGATCACTCCCCCGCCGGATTTCCGGTGCCCGCGATTGGCGCGGTGTACCCCGTGAATCCAGGAATGCTGACGGGCATATTCGTCAATGATCGCCCCCGTGCCGTCCGTCGAGCCGTCGTTCACAATCACCCACTCGCTGGGGCGAATGGTCTGGGCAATCACGCACTCAAGCGTGAACCTCAAGTAGGCTTCTTCATCCCGCACCGGAGTGATTACCGCGTACTTAGGAAACATGTTTGTGCCGCTCATGCCTATGCCGCTCGTCCCTGCCCTGGTGCGGCGCTCTATGAGCGCCGTTCTCGCTGTAGCGCCGGTGTCCCCACCGGCGAATTCGGCGCTGGGGACAGCGCCGCTACAATCCTCTTTTCCTTCACCCCTCGCCCTTCCGGGGAGAGGGTCGGCTTTGCTGGTGCGCCGGTGTCCTCACCGGCAATTCGTCGCTGTAGCGCCGATCTATGATCGGCGGCCTTTAGCTTCTCGAGTGCTTCGGCGCTCATAGAGCGCCGCTACAACCAGATGCCGTTCCCCTCGCCCTCCTGGGAGAGGGTGTCCCGCGTATCGGGACGGGTGAGGGCTCACCACTCACTACCCGACTCGCCTGACGTCAACGAAAAAGAGGCTTCCGCAGGCGCGCCCGCAAACTCCAATTCATTCTCCTGCGCCGGGTGAACAATCGTCCCTGCATACGTTGCCGTCGCCGCCGAAACCATGGCGAGGAACGCAAACCACCACATCTCCGTTTGGTCGAAGTAGCTCACGCCGAAGTAGGCCAAGACATGCGCAAACATCACCGCGCAAAGGCTCCAATAAAGCCATTCCTGCTTCTTGTCGCCTTCCACCTGCCTCCGCATCTTGCCGAGCCTGCCAAAGCTTCGTGAAATCACCGCAATAAAGGCGATGAGGGCCACCAATCCGCCCGTTTCCCCTTCCTGCACAAACCCGTTGCAGAGGTCCCACATAGACCATCCCCAATTGCCCGTCTGATTGGTTCCAACCAGCCACCAGTCCTTAAAATGCCGGATGAAAGTGTCAATCAGGTGAGCGCGGCCAGATGCGTCCGAGGCGCCCGTCACATTCACGTGGCCTATAATGAACCACACCGGAGCTTTCATCACAAGCTGCAGGCCGACCAGCGTCAGCACAATTCCCCAGCGGACCAAGCGCATGGAACCCCGTATGGGCCACAAGAAGAGCGCTCCAATTCCCCCCGCGCAGGCCAGCGCCGGCGTGCTCGAAGCGGAAAAGAACACCATCATGCTCGAACCCAGCATTCCAGCCACTACTAGGCCCTTCGACTTTCCGCTCTTCCACAGCCAATAAAACAAAGGCACGAGCGTCGCCCCAAAACAGCCTGCCAGAATCGGATGGCCAAAGCACGCCCGGGATCGGATCAGGCCGTCTCGCACCAACGGGGCAATAGGAATCCCACCCAGATACCCAAAAATATTCATTTCGTGGATACGCTCATTCGCCATGCATGCGCCTAGGATCATAGTTAGCAGCGCGAACGTCTTGGCCGCCCTCGCAATGTCGTCAACGTCCTGAATCAAATAGCGCAAGAGGAAATATCCTCCAAACGCCTGTAGCCAGAAGGCCATTTGGAGCGGGACCACGCCGCTTGTATGGAACAACAGAATGGGAGCCAGGCCCCGGTAAAACGCCCACACCACAAAAGCACGGTCAATCCCGTTCAATCCGTTGGGAAAGAGTTTGCCCGCTCCCTTGGATTTTTCCAGCAGCAGCCGCGCGCAGCCGGCAAGAATCACGATGCGCAGCACCAGCCAGTGCATCCCTCCGATATAGAGTTGTTGTCCGAGCGGCGACAGGAAGGCGATCAACAAAAAGGGAACAATCACTTGTCTTCTTGGAAGCGTGAGAATCAGCAGGATGCTGATCACCATCGCCACCGCAACCGCCGGATGCAGGATAGTTCCTGAAGCTCCGCCGCCAAAATCAAAATGTTCAGGCTTCATGCTTCAACGCTTCGTTGTTCCCTTCCAAATCTTGCAGACGTTTCCTGCTGTAGCCACCTCTCGCAACCCTTGCCAAGCGATCTCGCCAAGCCCTTTTAAGGCGAGGAAGCAGGTTCCCTGACGCCAGAACTCTTCGGACAGCGCCATCCAGCAGCCTAGTCGCAGTGCGCTCCAGCTTCAACGCAAGCCCCTTGGGCGTCGTGCTGAATATGAACACAATGGCCTCTTGCCAAGTCTTACTGCAAAGCACTCCCTTGTATTCGGCGTGACCAAGGCCGAAGTCCAGCTCTTTGACAACGTCCCCGCCTGCACGGTTGCAAAAGCCCTCGATCACGCGCATGATCAGGACCATTCCGGGAGAGTACTGCCGGAATTCCGGGTCATAGCCCATGTACTCGCTCACAAAGCTCCCGTGGTAAAGCATGCCGATCCAGTAGGCGCACGGCCGGTTCCCGAGGTATAGCACGAAACCCCGGAGCCAGCCCTTTCGCGCGCCCAACTCTAACCGAGTGCGGACGGCCGGATTGTCAGCAAATCCAACGCCGAGCCCCCGTTGATATGTGCTCTTCGCAATCCCTTCCGCGTCTCGGAAGAGGTCGTCGAGTTCTGAGGTGTTCTGGTAGCAGGCGATTCTTACCTCACCCATCGGCGCGGCCTCAAGCTTTTTGACGCTCGCCTTCGTGTGCTTTCGGCGTTCGCGGGACATCCGGCGATAGACCTCGTCAATGCTGGCCGGTATGTCCAGGCTGTCGTGGCCCTGCGGTGCCGGGAGTGTGTCACGGCTCAGGATGCCCGGCGTTCTCAAGGCAACGTGGTATAGCGGCATATCCAGCGGCACAAACGAGAACATGGCCATGTCCGCCTCGTTTTGCTTCAGGGAATCAATGACCGCGCGGACCAGGCTCTCAGTGTTCTCCGGGGAGTCGTTTCCGTGAACTGCCCCGTAGGAAAAGGTGATGCACCGAGCCCAAGGCCGGAAAAGTGAAAGGTATCCGACTTTGAAGTTGAACCGCTTACGTTCGAGCCGGCCTACCAGGATCGATTCCAGCTTGCTGTCCCGATGGAGCGCAACAACGTGCGGGCGGATGACCTCGGGCAATGACTGAACGATCATCAAAAACATGTCAATGTCGGAATCGCGATGTCCCGGCCACCCCGTCCACGCCTCCCGCAGAGCCTCAACCTCAGGGAGAGAACGCGCAACTCGAACTTCAATTTCCATCTTCATAACGTCAGGCTCATAAGGATCGTGCGACTGGACCTGGGCGTGTTCAATGGGCAAGCGCTATTTCTTCGCAAAGATCGCATGGATAATTTCCCCATCTCCTGCCAAGACTGCCAGCGCCGAAAGGCCCGGTAGGATTGTCAACCTGAACCCTTTGCGAACGACTTTCCAGGGAAGGCAGGCAGGCTTTGCCTGAGCCATGGGAGTTCGGTGGATTCCAAACTTGCTGCACATGTCATCGATAACGTAGCGAACGCTGGCCTCAATAAACACATACCGGTGCGTCGTAATTGAGACCTCCTGAAGACCCGCCGCCTTGGCGAGATTTCTCAGTGACCCCGGGGAAAAATGATAGAGATGGCGCGGTAGTTCCAAGGCATACCAATAGGACCGGAAAATGCGCGCCCCGGCCGAATCAATATTGGGCATCTCGGTGTAGAAGATGCCGCCCGGCTTCAGCCATTCATACACCTTTGCCAGCACTCCCTTGGGTTGGTAAACATGTTCGAAAACATGAAAGCAAGTAATGGCGTCAAAACTCTCCGGTGGGAACTGCGCATCCAGAATATCTCCCACAAAAACCTGCGCGCTCGTTTTCTCCTCCGCTTCCCTTGCCACCCGCTCGGACATTTCGATCCCAAAAAGCTTCCACGCGGGGCCCTTCAGTGCGGAAAGAAATCCGCCAGAGCTGCAGCCAAGATCGAGGATTGCGCCCCCGGATTTATAGCGGAGCAGTATGTCACGCCTCCCAGTCCAATGGCGCGGATCCCCGCCCGCCCCGGAGATCGCTCGATCGTAATCCTCTCCGTAGTGCTGGCCCATTTCAGCCGGGGGCGGCGGGTCTTTTAGCCAGACGAGCGAACAAGTGGCGCAGCGCGCAAGCTGGTAAGCATCACCCCGGCCGTGAAACCGGTCTGGAGCTTGGCGGTACTGCTCCGCGCCGTTTTGGCTGCCACAAGCGGGACACTGCCTCAAGCTATTGCGCTCATTGGTGTTATTCGGCACGCAGCTTTTGAGAGCGTTCGCAGTTAGACTCAGGGATGACGGTGTCGACATTCTATAGCTCAACTCGTAGCGCCCGCTGTACGATGTTTGTTTCCTTTACGAAAGAGGGCCAGGTCGCCGAGGTCCCAGGGCAGGATGCCCTACTGATTGGCCACAACCACTGCTCTTCTCGATGGAATCAATAGGTTCAGCACCGTGCGCTGCTCTTCGGTCGACATTGACTTTGTCAGCGCGATTGCTGGCCAGGATGCAATCAAGCATGTGACTGAAATTTCGGCGAGCTTAACTAGCGCCATTGTGCGCTCATTTGTACCCCCAGCAGTGTGAAGCGTTGCGACTGCAACACCAGCAGCAATCATCATCACAGTTGCAGCCGTCAGTTTCATTGCGTCGGAGAGTAAGTCTTTTAGGCTGAAGAAATGGAGTGCAGACGTCATGGCAAAGAACATATAGATCACCCCAATCAACTCAGCGGCCGCCACCCCGGTGAGTACCCCGTAGAATCCTATTTGGGCGCCAAGGGCAGCTAGGACTACCAATACTCCAAGTCGCCACGCCTGCCGGATGCTGTCATGCAGTGCATTGCCAGACGCGCGATATAAAATTAGCTGTAGTCGGGAAATGGATTGAAATAAACCGGCTAAACAGATAAGCCAGATCGCTATGCGGAATTCGGGGCCTTTCTGGCTCGCCCAAGCGAGAATTAGGAGCGTCCCGAATGCCGCAAGAAAGGTGAGGGGAAGCAGGGAAACGGCTAGCGTTACCTTGAAGGATTTCTTGAAAAACCGGCGTATTCTCTCAGCGGAGCCTGAAGCAAACACGAGGGTGCCACCGGAGAGAAGGGGCAGAATCAGTGCGTCCTGCCCCATTAGCGAAGCCGTGACGAGCCTCGAGACCAGTGCGTAGACGCCCGCGATCTCCGCTCCGAAGTACTTCAGCATGATAACAGGAAGAAGCATGCCGTAAAGCAGCTCAAGGATGCTCACCAACTGGTAACTACCTGCAAACCGGATCAATTCACGAAACGCGGTGCTCGTAAAGTATCTTGTGCTGATGCAGATTTCGGGTACTACTCGGCGAGAAGCCAGGAAGCAGCAAACGACATAGACCAGCTCCGACCCCGCAATGGTGGCAGCCATGGCGAAGAGCCCATATCCAAAATGAAGCAAGCCAATGATCGCCGCCGCCTCGCCAACTGAACTGACGATGTAGAAGGTTCTCGTCAGGTCAATCCGGTGCCCACCCATTACAATCGCGTCGAATACGGCTCCAAAGTTTGCGACCACCATGATGATTGCCAGGAGCGTGATCGAGCCCGCTGCAGCCTTAAGGAACTCGGGAGGCACCCCACTCACCTGCGCCAGTTTCCGTGAATAAAGCGCGAGTGGAACCAAACCAGCCAGAGAAAGCGCCAGCATGCAGATGCTTCCAGTGCTCAACAGTCCGTTTGCGGTTTCAAAGTCGCCAGTGCCCGTAGCCTCAGCCACGTACTTTTGGAACGCGGACTTGATACCCGCGCTTCCGAAGCGCATATAGCTCGCGGTTGCCATGATGATGGCCCAGATTCCGTATCCCCCGAGCCCAAGGTGGTAGATCACCACCGGAATCATGACGAGCCTGGTCCCGACCTGCACTGCGTTGGATAGGACACCGAACATGGTGTTCTTACCGATAGTCGCTACCAGGTGACTGTCAGAAGAAAATAATGTGTTTGTTTTCGCGTTCGGCAAGGGATTTCGCTCGGAGGTATAGACCGGAGAGAAAGAATGGGGAGCTTTAAGATATGGCGCCCCGCGCTTATTGAGATTTACAAATTATTGTGACAGCCTTTTCTGTAGCGGCGCTGTCCTCAGCGCCGAAAGACGCCGGTGGGGACACCAGCGCACCAGGAAAAGCGGTTGGGTGGTTTCAATAGGCCTGAGCAGTCAGCGCTGTCGGCGGATTAACCGCGCTCGTACTGGCGACCTGGTAGGCCCCTGCGTCCCATGTACCGCTGGTAGGCCTGGCTATTCCCGACTTATCGGAGTCCAGCGCCGTGACGCCGAGGCTAGTCAGGTTTGCTCCTGTACCAACCGCAAGCGAAGTTGAAAAGGGCTTGAAGTTCGCATCTAAGTTCAAGCTCCCGGTGGTAGCCTGTGCGCTCGCATCTCCTCCCACGGCGCTTTTCCAAGCCGCGAGGGTACTGTACCAGGAGCTTCCGATACGCCACGACAGCGCGGAACTTTGGTAAACATTGTAGTTAATTGTGGCAAAGGTAGCTGAGTTGGACCACAAAAGATTATTGCAATTCGAGAGCACGTTATTCTCGAAACTGAAACTTATTCCAGAATCGAGTACGGCACAATTCGAATTCCCGCTTACGGTACCTCCGATCACGGTGTTGTTGTAGAGCGAGTCGCTCGCATCGGCATACATCAAAATCCATCCATTGTTTGGACCAGTATCACCTGAGTTCGCTACCAGAAGATTATTAAATACGCGTACGTTGCTATCGGTGTTGATGTAGATGTACGCGGTGAGGCAACTTCCGCTGGCGGACGCGCAGGTCACGGCGCTGGACGAAGTTCCATGCACATAATTCGAGTAGACATCCACATGCGTCAGGTCCGTGGTTGCCGAACTGCCGGATAGGAACAGGCCGTCATGATGAAAAGTGTCGGCGGTGGTGTCCCAATTTGCGAAGTCGTAAACTTCGTTGCCGTAAATCTTCTCATTCGTGATGCTGTTCACGGAGGCCGAACCCGACTCGAAAATTCCCCAATTTATGTTGTGGATCACGTTGTCATAAAACGAATTTCCAGAACTGGGCGCTTCCACCTTGATCCCCGCTAGCGCGTCTTTGATCGTATTGTTGTGGACAAGATTATTTGTGCCGTCCAGCCAAATCGCATAGTAATTCCCAGCGGCATTGTCTGATGCACCCGTGTGGACGTACAGATTGTTGATCGTGAGATTTTTGATCTCGCAGTGCGATATGCCAGAACGCCCATAGACGCCAATGGAATCGCTACTGCCAAGTCCGGTTCCGCTGTTGGTCGCCTCAATGATGCCGTTCGCGCCGCCGTCGATGGTGACGTAGCTCAAGGATGCGATGTTGATGCATCCCGTGCTGCCACAAGACCCCATGCTGATCTTCGCGCCTGACTCAAAGAAAATCGTAATTGGGCTCCCGCTCGCGCCGCTGCCCTGGGCAGTCAAAGCGCTTGTAAACGTCCCGCAAAGATGCACCGTGGTCCCCGGCCCGATTTGGGTTCCCGTTGGTGTCCCGGAAGTCCAATTTCCAGCGGTGTTGAAATAAGAGACTGCCAGCGGGCTTGAGCAACTCGATCCGTTGCCGCCGCCGCTTTGCGAAATATAGACATTGCTTACGGACGCCACAGCCCTGCCCGCCTGCAAAAAGAAAAACAGCGCAGCAGCACCCACAACCAGCTTCTTGAATGCCATCTAGACCTCTCCTTCACGCAAATTCGACGCCGCTCGACGCGGGAGCCGTAGCATAAATGTTATTATCTTTAAAATAATAATATCGCTACCGCAAAGGAGAAAGTTTAGCCGCTTACGCCTCCGAAGTAAAGTTGTGGCGCCGCCGTCCCGGCGGCTTTTTGACCGGCAAGATGCCAGCGCTACCTCTGGTTCCGGCCCGTGGCAAAACATGGCCAGGATGGCCATGCCACATTTCCTTGACACCCGCGATTGTAGGAATTGTAGCGCAGGGTCCATTTTTGTGACCCTGCGGTTTTTTGCCGTTCGCAACGCCAAAATCAACAAGCCGCAGCGTTCGACGGCGAACGCTGCGCTACAACGCTCGCACAAACTCTAGGCGGGAACCCGATTTGCCGGTGCGCCGGTCTTCAGACCGGCATTTTGAAGGGTTTGCCGGGCTGAAGCCCGGCGCTACGAAACCAACATGAGCCGCTTGACACGCTTGGAGGTAGCGTAGTACACTACGCTATTCCTCATGCATCCAGAAAACATCCCCTGCCCGCTTCGCGCTCCCGGCTCGGCAAAACCCGCTCCAAAAATCGCTCCCAGAACCCTCCACTTTCGCCGCGTTTTCGCCCACTGGGGAACACTCTCTGGAGAAGGAATCGGAAGCGAAAAAGAGAATGTTTAACCTATCAAACCGGCATCCTATTGAAAACAAAGAAACATTAGACGAGCAAACCGGAGCAAACCGGAGCGAAGCGAAGGAACAAGTTGAACTCAAACGAGATAGGTCGCGCTCCGCTTATCTCTTGGTGAATGAATAAGATGCCGGTTTGACCGGAGCGCCAAACCGGCGATTTGCAAGCCCAGGCAAGGGGCGCGGCCTGCCGTTTTTCCGGCTATCCGTCTTGCCCCGCTTTGCCCCTCCCGGACCCTGCCGCCACAGTCTGGGTTCCGGGACGCCAACCCCCGGCGGCCGCAGGCCAATATGCCGCCAGCAGCTTGCGCCCGACTTGGAAGGCGTGCAGCCAGTCATAGCCCCCTTCCAGTTTCGCCCGGAACAGGCTCAAGTCGTCATGGGAATTCATGGGCAATCGCTTCATAAAGAACACCCCGCTTGTCCCATCCGCCCGCCCGACAACCGTAGATACGCCGCTTGTGTAGCCGGCGTCTTCGAGGTGCGCCCGCAAACGGCGTTTGAACGCGCGATTCGCCTCAGGAAACGCATAGGGATAAGCGAACGAATCGACATGGCAGCCGAGTTTGTCTTCAAGCGTCTGCTTCGATCCCCGTATCTCGTAATCAAGCCGGTCTGGTGCTACCTCCGTGAGCTGCGGATGGCTGACGGTGTGAGAACCGAAGCGCACGCCCGCCTTGTGCAGGCTTCGGACTTCGCTCCAAGTCAGGCATTCGACGCCCTTGAACTTCAGCGGCGACTCGCCAATAAAGGCGGTGGGCAGGAAGACGGTCGCGCCGTAGCCATAGGCGCTCAAAACCGGAAAGGCGTGGGTGTAAAAGTCCCGGTAGCCATCGTCGAACGTGATCACAACCCGTTTCGCCAAGTCCCCGCCCGCATTCTGCAAGGCGCTCACAGCCTCATCGAGGCTGGCCGTTCTGTACCCATTGTCGTGAAGGAACTTGACATGCTCCTGGAAGACTTGCGGCGTTGTGGCCGTCTCGAAGTACGGGTGCTGGCCGCGATTATTCGTTTCCGAAACGCTGTGGTACATCAATATCGGAATCGTTTGCCTTCGAGGCCGCACGAGCCGGCGGAGTGGATGGAAAAGGCATAAGGTAGCAAGACGGTCGGCGCGGAGTTTTGCCATTTTTATGGAACTCATCCCGCCCGGATCACTTTGCCGCGCCTACCTCAGCGACGCCTGCTGGTCGCAAGAATCTCGCCGGATTGCCAGCCACAATCGCATGGGCAGGCACGTCGCGGGTGACCACGCTGCCGGCGCCGACGATGGCGTTTTCTCCGATCGTGACGTCTGCAAGGATCGTCGCGCCGGAACCGATGGAAGCGCCCCGCCGCACGAGCGTCGGCTCAACTTTCCAGTCAGCCTCGGTCTGAAGCTGGCCGGTAGAAGAAGTGGCGCGAGGGTACGTGTCGTTAATAAACGTCACGCCGTGACCGATGAAAACATCGTCCTCAATCGTCACACCCTCGCAGATAAACGTATGGCTGGAAATCTTGCAGTTATTGCCGATCCGGGCGTTTTTCTGAATTTCAACGAAGGCCCCGATCTTCGTGCCATCGCCGATCTCGCAGCCGTAAAGGTTTATGAATTTCGACAGCTTGACGTTTTTCCCCAGCTTCACGCCGGGCGCGATGCACAGATACTCGCTCATAGACGAACGATTCTCCCCCGCTCCTTGAGAGACTGATCAGATGCTTCGAGCATTTTGACCACTCGCAGGCCTGCCACTCCATCGTTGAACGGCCTCTCACCCTTCTGGATGCAGTCAACGAAATACGCGGATTCAGTTCTCAGCGCCTCTGCCTGTTCGATCTTCGGCGACCACATATCCCCCAAGCGATAGCTGATCAGCATCTGGTAAACGCTCTCGCCGTTTCTTACATTAACGCCCTTGTCGTAGACTTTAACTTTCTCGTCTGCTTCCAGATCGTTCCAAACGACCATCTTTTTCTCACCGCCGATCAGGGTTGTCCGGATCTTCACCGGCGATAGCCAGTTCACGCTGATGTGCGCGATGGTGCTGCCCCGGAAATAAATGGTGATGTAGGCGACATCCTCCAAGCCGTTAAAATGCTTTTCGCCGGTAGCCACAATCGCTTCGGGATCTTCGTCGATGAGGTAATCCATTATCGACAAGTCGTGAGGCGCCAAATCCCAGACGACATTGACATCGTGTTGAAAAAGGCCGAGATTTACCCTGGTCGAGTCGTAGTAATAAAGATCTCCCAATGCGCCTTCGTTAATCAGTTGACGGATTTTCTTCACGGCGCCGGTGAAGAGAAACGTGTGATCGACCATGATGCGAAGATTCTTCTTTTCCGCAAGCTCGATCAGCTCTTCGGCCTGGGCGGATGTGGAAGTGAAAGGCTTCTCCACGAAAACGTGCTTTCCATTTTGAAGCGCAGCTTTGGCAAGTTCAAAGTGCGTCCACACAGGCGTCACAATGGCTACTGCATCGATAGCGGTCGAAGAAAGAACTTCAGTGAAATCGGACGTGGTCTCCAGACCCGGATACAACTGCTTTGCGCGCCGCAACGCATCGGGACTCTTATCACATACCACAGTAACCTGACAGCGGTCGGAGGCTGCGAAGTTCCTCACTATCTGCGGGCCCCAGTATCCGTAACCAATAACACCCATACAAACGATATTGGACGGCAAGGAATCCGGCTGAGTGTTCAGGTCCAAGTCAGATTCGCTGCTTATGCACACTGCTGGCTTGACTTCATCGTAAGCAGCTTTTTGCACTTCGGGTAGCATGGGCGCCTCCATCGGTTCGATTGATAAATGTTGTCGGAGGCGTGTCCGTCACGCATCCAATTGGCATTGTTGACAGGTGTATTGCGGTTGGCGCGCGCATCGCACGCGCATCAGCACGCGCCTTCGGCGGAAAACACAGCGCGCGGCGTTTGAAGGAGAATTTTGAGGTCAAGCGCAAGCGACCAAGCCCTGGCGTACTGAAGGTCCAGGCGAACCATCTCGTCAAACCTCATCCGGCTGCGTCCGTTGACTTGCCATAGGCCTGTAATGCCGGGCCTTACCTCCAGCAGCCGCCGCCGGTGCCAAATGTCGTATATTGAATACTCGTATGGAATGGGAGGCCGGGGACCCACGAGAGACATATCCCCCCTCAGAACGTTCCAGAATTGAGGCAACTCATCCAAGCTGGTCTTTCGCAGGAGTTTTCCAACCTGCGTTACCCTGGGATCTTCTGTGAGTTTGTAGACGCCAAGCCCGGTTTCTGCTGAACCTGGACCATTGACCTTCCCTGATATGAACTGTTTCACGTACTCTTCGTGGATTGTGGAATCATTGTTGGCGCGCATGCTTCTGAACTTCAGGAAGGTGAAGGGAATGCCATATTGACCCAGCCGCTCCTGCCTGAAGAGGACGGGACCATCCGACGACAGCTTAATGGCTGCGGCGATCACAGCCAGCAAAGGCGAAAGGAGGACCAGGGCCGCCGAGCTAAGAAGCACATCAATTGACCTTTTGATGAAGCGGGAGATTCTTCGCGACTTGTCCTGCAGCGACAAATCGGGATAGAGGGCTAAATCGGCTGCCAGGGCTCGCGGGGTCTGAGTAGCAGCGTCTTCCGGGAACAGGTGGAAGGACAGATGGAGCTTGTTGAGTTGATTTAACCCCAAGCCAGCCAGTAAGGCTGCGTTCACCTTGGCCAGCACAGCGCTGATTGTTCCCGTCAAGTGTGCGACGTCGATTTCAGTGAGGATAGTGCCCAGAACAGCGTTATGTTGATACCATCCGCTGAGGTCTGTTTCGCGTGTTGAGGTTAAGAGCGCAGCAATCATCTTGGCCGCAATTGTATCGCTGAGACTTTCACGCAAAAGCTCTTCAGCATCCACTAACATCAGAAGAAACTGCCGCCTTGAGCGTTCCACCCTCTTACGCTCGAGACAAAGCATCTTGGTAAACAATTCTTCAGGCGCAAACCCACAGTCTGTTCTGGATGGTAAACGGCCTAGTCCTGGAGGGGCTTTTGAGCGTTCCCTCGAATCTAAGTTGTTGTTCGGAGAGAGAATCTTCAAGGCGGGGATCGTTGCCTTTTACTCGCTATCGATTCTTTATTGCCGTGAGCAACGCACCAATTCGCAGTAAGCTCAGTATCGTTAGATCAGAATATCTAACCTGGGAGGTGCGCTGTACCTGGCATCGCAACTCGCAACCTCAGTTGACCAGAGCGAGGCCGCTAGTCGCATTAACTGAAACTGCGGCCATTTTCCCACTGTCAACACGCTCTACCATCCATGCGTCAACTTCTACTGCAACAGATTTCATGAGCAATTCCACGGAAAGCACCAACCTAACGAAGTTCTTTTTGCGAACTAAGATTCCTTCGATTCCCTCAAGCGCCCCGGATTTGACTCTCACGCGGTCTCCGCATTTGAGGAATGGATGCGGCTCGACACGCAGCGAACTCTCAACCATGCGCCGCACAGCACCAATTTCGGCATCGGAGATAGCGGCGGCGCGACCGGCGACAGCCACGATCGTATAAACGCCTGGAGTAGTCATGATCTGGAGTTGGCGGTCAAGTCCGCCTCTTACAAAAACGTAGGAGGGAAACAGCGGCAAAGATAAAACCTTAGCTCGATCTTTCCACCGGTGTGTAGCCTGATAGAGCGGCAAAAAGACACAAAATCCCTTGTTTGACAGAATGTCTGCTACGGTATTTTCATGCTGGTGGCGAGTGTAAAGTGCGTACCACGGAATGCTCACATCCGTACTTTCACTTATTGTCTGCATCTAGCTCCGCTCTGTGACTTACAGGATGTTCCTCATCCGCAAGCCTGGACACGTTAGGATAAAGCCGCCACATGGCGAGGTAAACTCGCCTCTACAAAGGCCAAACTGAGACACTACCCGGGTTCTAACTAACTATACGTAACGACATAAGTCGGCGACGGCCATTTGCTGGTGCGCCGCTCTATGAGCGGCGAGATACGCCGGTCGCAGACCGGCGCACCAGGTTTGGAGCGCCGCCGACTTATGTCGCTCTGTATAGTTCCACAATAACGGCCACTTCGCGCGATTCCTGAATGCCTTTGCGAACCATTTACTTCCAGCTTTAAGTCAACGGCGCTAATTATTCTGAACGTATGCCGTTCACGACGGCGAGCCATCACGACCCGCGTTCTGCCGCCTATGGACAAACCGGTAGCGCAGAATTGAAGCTGCAACAAGTGGTAGCTTGTCTGAACCTTTGACCGGTACGTTGCGGATTATCGTTCCGCGGCACCCAATCTCTGCAGGGACTTCACCCGCGATCGCCACCGGCAAAGTCAAGGCTACTTCAACCGCGCTTTGAGGCTGCAAGGCCTGAGGGGCGCGAAATAATACGCCTGACATACTGACGTTCATCGTCTTACCCTCGTACCAAGCCACTGTTCCTATTTCGCGGTACCGGATAGGAATCTCGACTGCAAATCGTCGCGCTCGTTGCGCAAAGTGTTTTCCGTCCTTCGTCCGATGAACCGCCATTGAGCCGATCGAAAGCCAAATAACTTCTAATGGCTAACTCTGTAACGCACTCCTAATCCATCGGACCAGATAAAGCTTCGCCCTGTGACCCACAATCCAGGGTCTCCGTACGCCTTAACCTTAGGCGTCTCAATCTCTGCCGCGCGCTGCTTACGGCCGGACAAGGCGGAAATGCAAAATCTTGACGGCGAGTGTGGGAAGATCCTCAGTGTCCATCGGAGGCATCGAACGGACGATGACGCCGCGGCAGACAACCTCGGCCGCCCCGTCAGAATTCACCACGGGCATAATCAAGCACAGATCAACGAAAGTATTTGCATCCACAAAACACTCACCGCGAAACAATACACCGGAGCTACTGATATTCTCAGTCTCACCCCGCCGCCAGGCGCGTTCGCCCCTCACTCGATACCGTAGCGGCACCTGCAATGGGAATCTTTGAGCGCGAGATATACCAGCCGTCTTGTCTCTGGCATCGCAGTTCGCTACCGCTTCTCTGGGCATCGTTAGCTTTTGATCTCCACCGCTGCCTCGGATTTTGCCTATGAACCGGGCTGGCTCAACTCTAGCTGAGTTTTAGCATTTGACAATGGCCCGCAAGGGCCATCGGAATAGCACCGGCAAGTGCTACAACAAGGAGGGTATGCAAGCGTTCGTAGTAAGCGCGCTCTCGAGGCAAGTGAAAATGAGTGGCTTCAACCTAGTACGGTTGTGCGGAGGGTAGTTATAAAACGCATTGCTAATCTTATGCTTATCGTCTTGTAGCTTTGCCTTTTCGGCCGGCGGTCTATCCGTTCACGCTGCGGCGCGACAACTCCAAGTCCCAACGCCTATAGCACTATGGGGTGCCATCGGAGGTAAGCAGACCGCACCCTTAGTTCTGCTGTTCGGAATTACGGCGCCGTATTCTTTGTGCCAGTAAGCCCTCACCCGTCCCGCGACGCGGTCCACCCTCTCCCCCTGGGAGAGGGCCGGTAGTCTTCCTCCTTCAAAACCCAGCCCTCTCCCGCTGACCTGCCCCCCTTCTTTGTACCAATCATAATGTGAGTTCCGGGGGGTGGTCTTGCTTTTGTTCTTCTCTCCGGGGCGGCTCG
>DATKST010000030.1:0-41907 GCA_035531475.1 Terriglobia bacterium | reverse complement strand
ATCATCAGAGGGTGAAAGCCGGTTGATTTGGACTGCGGTCACTGAGGGGGGCCTGCATTGCAAACCCTTGCCAGCGCTTGAGCCGCGAGGTCGGACGCAGCGGAAACAGTGAGCCGGAGTAATCTGGGTTAGGGAGTAATGTGGTTCAAGCAATCCGTGGCGCTATCGTCTAGGGGTTAGGACGTGAGATTCTCAATCTCAAAACCCGGGTTCGATTCCCGGTAGCGCTACCAAAGCTTCTTCTATCCACCAAGATTAGCCCAAGCCTTCATTTTTGCGTACGCATTCCGGAGTCATTCCATGCCACAATTTCGAGCTGGTCACCTTCGAATATTCCTGCCTTACTGATCGTGAACGGCGGAAGTTCCAGCACGCTTTGCGCACTGAGGCAGACCGCGGAAATGCAGAATGGACGCACGTTTTCCTGCACATGAACTACGCGCAACTCTCCATCCAGGAAAATCACATCGATGGGAAAGAGCATTCCAAAGGTATGGATCCCCTTGGAAGGCCGAATCCAAAGCGCGTTTCCCGGAGTGGCCCACTTCCGCGTCCGTCCAAGCAGACCCACAAGGCGGCGCAAGTGTGTTGCCGCAACTTCCACCTCAGAGGCAATCACCGACTGACTGCGAAGATTGCGAACCAGCACGCGGCGCTGGGACTTCATTGCGCATGGTTCGGGCGGGCAAGTTCCGCCGTGACTTGGATGAAGGCTCGTGGCGGCTGCCTCGCGGTTCAATGGGAAGCCTGACGGCTACGGCGCCTGACGATGAAGGCAAGGATCACAACCGCCAGCACTCCGGCGACGATTCGAATAGTGTTTGAATTCATGGAGTGTAATCTCCTCTTCAACGAAGATAAAAACCACCAAGCTCTATTCCAAGTCGAGAAGTAAGTCTTCCCGCAGAGTTATTGCCACGCCGGGTCGCATCCGGCCTTGCGCGACCAACCCGTCCTTGCCATAGGCTTTATTTCGCAAGCGCGGGCAACAATTCCTGCATCATTCTAAGAACCGCTGGCCCCAGGATCACCACAAAAAGGGCAGGGAAAATAAACAGGACCAGCACCGGAATCATCTTCACTGTGGTTTTGGCGGCAAGCTCTTCCGCCCGCTGCCGGCGCAGGGTTCGCAGATTCTCCGAAAAAATGCGGAGGGATTGTGCGATGCTGCCGCCGAACCGTTCCGCCTGAATCAGAAGCGAAACCAGGGAGAGGACGTCGTCCACGCCGGTGCGGACGGCGAGGGCATGAAGGGCTTCGGCTCGAGCTTTGCCCACGCGCACTTCAAAATTCATCAGTTGCAGTTCTTCGCTCAGCTCAGGATGAGCAAGCGACAATTCCTGCGAAACACGCAAGATGGATTGGTCGAGGGCCAAACCCGCTTCGACGCAGACGATCAGCAAGTCCAATGCGTCCGCAAGTCCCGTCTGAATGCGGTGCTTCCTGCGCCGCACCCGCCAGGTCAGCCAGAAGTCCGGAACCACAAAGCCGGCGATGGCCGCCAAAATAAACAGGAAAACGGGATTTGACTGATACCGGCCGCTGGCCCAAAGAAGACCTGCAAAAGCCAAAGCCGTGACCAGCTTCACGCCGCGCAACAAGGAGAGAGAGCCGGCTTGTCGGACTCCGGCGCGCGCCAGGATTCCCTCGACACGAGTGGCGGAACTAGCGGAGGCGGGGAACAGCCTGCCAATGGCATGCAAAATGTGCCATAGAAGCTCAAGATGTAGGTCGGGGAAGGAACGAGTGCCCCGTTTCTCAGCGGACGCCCAAAGCTGGTCCAACCTATGGGATGTCCCTTGCGGCCCGGGAGCGAGCGCGGAGGAAATGGCCAGGACGATGAGCACGCCGGCGACGAATGTGATGGCGCTGAAAACCCAAATCATCGGACCGGGACCCCTTCAGAATCAAACTTCAATGTGGACGATCTTCCACAACAATGCTGAGCCCACAGCCTGCAAAAGCGCCGCGGCGATGAGCAGGCGTTTGCCCAGGGCCTGATGAAAAAGCGGCTGTAAGTAAGTAGGATTGGTGAACGCCAGCAGGGCAATCAAAATCAGCGGCATGGCAATGAGGAGGGCCGCCGTCAGCCTTCCCTGTGCGCTTCGCGTCCGCACCTCTCCGTATATCTTGAAGCGTTCCCGAATCACGCCGGAAAGATTATCCAGGATTTCACCGAGGTTGCCACCCGATTCGCGTTGAATGACTACGGCGGTGACGAAGAAGCGCACGTCCACCAGCGGCACACGGCGGGCCAGGCGGTGCAGAGCTTCGCGCTGCGAGAGGCCGAGCTTGTATTCTTCAAAAACGCGGCGGAACTCTCCGGCAACCGGCTCGGAGGCGTCGCGCGGGACCATCTCCAAACCCGCGGCAAACGGCTGTCCGGACCGCACCACCCGGGCCAAGAGGTCGACCGCATCCGGAAAGCCTTTTTCAAACCGGTTCATCCGGCTGGAACGCTTGATGGAAACCACGGCGATGGGAATGCAGAGGGTGGTGAGGGCCAGCGCTGCCGAAACGGGCGGTGAAGAAGAGAAGTGAAGAGCCAGAAGGTAAACCGAGCCCGCCAGCACTCCGCTCGTTAGTGAAAACTTGCCCGGGCGGATTCCGAGGCCGGCTTGAAGGAGATAGTCCTGAAGTTTGGTGGGCCACTTCCAACGCAGCAGCAGGCGGTTCAGTCCATCAATGTCACTGAGCCGGTCACTTTTCACCAGGCTGGAATCGCCCAGGTCCTGCAAGTTTTGCGATGCCCGGCCAATGGCACGGAGGCGCGCCGCGACCTGGTAGTGCTGTCCGCTTCCCAGCGCCGCCATCAAGAGCACCGCCACCGCCACCGAACTTGCAAACGTCACAACCGCCCAGAAAAAGGGCATGTGCAACCCTCAGTTGGCCACTGACCGGCCAAACATCTCAGTTGGAAAACGAACTCCCGACCGCTCGATCCGCTCCGTACACACCGGGCGGAATCCTGTGGTGGTGAATTCACCCAGAACTTCCCCGTTTTCGCCAATTCCTGATTTCCGGAATGTAAAGATATCCTGAGTGCTGATAACCTCTCCTTCCATGCCGGTAATCTCGGAGATGGCTACCAATTTGCGATTGCCGTCGCTCATGCGGGCAATTTGAACGATGATATTGATGGCAGATGCAATCTGGCGGCGGGTAGCGCTTTCGGGAATGTTTAGATTGCCCATGGCCACCATCGTTTCCAGCCGCTGCAAGGCATCCCGTGGAGAGTTGGCGTGAACTGTCGTCATGGAGCCATCATGCCCGGTGTTCATGGCCTGGAGCATATCCAGCGATTCCTCGCCCCGGACTTCGCCCACGATCACGCGATCAGGCCGCATTCGCAGGCTGTTGATGAGCAATTGGCGCTGCCGGACGGCTCCCTTCCCTTCGATATTTTCTGG
The DNA here is from genome assembly GCA_035531475.1 of Terriglobia bacterium. GTDB lineage: Bacteria > Acidobacteriota > Terriglobia > UBA7540 > UBA7540 > CALCEB01. The sequence continues at coordinate 38,497 of DATKST010000030.1, read as the reverse complement.
GCGGGTTTCCAAACGTACCACGTGCTCCTGATGAAGCTGGAGCTCAGCCGCATCCTCAATGGTGACGATTCGCTCCCGGTTCGAGATGTAGGAAGACAACAGATTGAGGAGCGTCGTCTTGCCGGACCCGGTTCCACCCGACACCAGGATGTTTAAGCGGGCGCGCACGCAGCCGCGAAGGAATTCCAGCATGTAAGGCGTCAGGCACTTCTTCTCGATCAAATCTTCCTCGGTCAAAGGGCGGCTGCCAAAACGGCGGATGGAAAGGCACGGGCCGTCCACCGCCAGCGGGCGGATAATGGCATTCACGCGCGAGCCATCCGGCAGGCGCGCATCCACCATGGGAGATGATTCGTCCACGCGGCGCCCAACCGCAGAAACGATGCGTTCAATGATCAGCATCAAGTGCGCCTCATCCCGGAATTGGACCGCAGTCTTCTCCAGAAGTCCGTTACGTTCCACGTAAACCTGGCGATAGCTGTTCACCAGAATATCCGAAACTGTTGGATCTTTCAGGAGCGGTTCGAGCGGGCCGAGGCCAAAAACCTCGTCCAGGACCTCTTCCGTGATCCGGTCCCGTTCCTGGCGGGTCATGGGAGCGGTTTCCTCTCCCACCAGCGCCTCAATCGCCTCGCGCAACTGCTTCTGGACCGTTTCACGGTCCATCCGCGTCAGACGTTCCAGGTTCAATTGCTGGATCAGCCGGCGATGAATATTCGCTTTGACCGAATTCAAGTCAAAGGGCGTAACCACTGTAGTTGTTGTCATGAGGTTCCTTTCATAGGAATCCTCATGCAACTTACTAGCCAGGAAGTTGCAATGGGTTCATGCGCATGGCTCCTTGTATTTTCAATGACTTACAACCAGACAAGACATCCGTTTTTTCCCGCGTCAGGTTCCCTTTTCCCAATGTGGGACGCCAGCATCGAAACTGTTCAATTCATGCTCATGCCCATCCGTCTTCGCCGCATTTTCTTCCAGATCACTGGGCCGGTTGCCTTAAGGCCTAGCGGTAACCTGGGTTCCCGCCAACCGTGTGGCGATTTCGTAGTAGCGGGCCACCAAGCCGTTCGACTTTTCTTTGCCTAGAGGAACGCCCATATTTGTGGATTCACTCACTTGCCGGTAGTCATTGGGAAGTCGGGCAAAGATGGATCGCTTCACCAGCTTCTCCACACTCTTGATGGTCTCATCATCCTGCTTGTGCCACCGGTTGATGATGACGTGCAGGCGGGTGGGGTCCACACCATAAGAGTTGAAGGCGATCAGGTGGCGTTCGAGCGGCCAGAGGGAGGGAACGGACGCTTCTGCGACGATCAGAATGGCGCGTGCCGATTCCAGAACGGGTTTCCATTCCGAAGAGTATAGCGTTCCAAGATCGATCAAGATGAAATCGAAGCCCACTTCGGCCACGCTCAACAGACGAATCAAAGCCGGCACTGTCACCCTTTGCCAATCGTCGGGGAAGGTTGATCCCCCCAGAATTTGCAGGCCGCTCTTGTGGCGTTCCAGAAGCCCTTCGAGGAAATGGCTATCCAACCGCTCCAGGTTTTCCATGGCGTCGCGGATGGAGAATCGCGGCTTCAGGTCCAGCATCAGGGAGACTTGGCCCATGGGGCGGGCGAAGTCGAGCACCAGAACCTTTTTTTTCGTGGCTTGGCAAAGTTGCACGCCCAGGTTAACAGTGACGGTGGTAGTGCCCACGCCACCTTTGGTTCCCATCACCGCAATCAGCTTGCGTTCCTGATGCACGTCCAGGGTTCCGCGCGCCTGCAAGAAGCGGGTGAGCGCTTCCTTCAAAGGCAAAAGTTGAACCGGCTTCGGCAGGAATTCCTGTACGCCGATCCTCATGGCTTGGAGCAGGAGGGCTGAATCAGGCTGCGCAAGGGGCGAGCAGGCGATTAGATTGGCGGTGGGGCGTTGACGGCGGACTTGCGACGCGAAGGCCAAAGCTGAATCAGGATCCCGTGGCAAATCCAAGACCAGGACTTCCGGGATCGGCGTGGAAAGGTTCAATGTCCATTCGCCCCGGCTCGGCTGTTCCCATTCGGTTACAGAGGCTACCAGTCCCGTCTGTTGCAAAGCCGCGCGCAATGACGCGCTGCTCTGAGGGTCGTCGCTGACAATAACTGCGGTTAACATGCCTTGCATGAATTAACTCCTCGCTCCCTAGCCGGGATTTCTCACCGCAGAGAACGGAAGGGTGGGGTTGAAACCCCGCCCTTCCGTTCATTCCCCAACATTCGCCCATCCTTGTGAAGAATCCGGGCTAGGCTTAAGATTTTTTCATCCGGGCTCCCCAAGAACCCGGCATTCATCGATGCCCGGCGGGCTTGGTATTGGTTTGGGGAGAGGAATTGATGAATGGCACCGGGAACTTGGGTTGCGGCTGCGTACTGCCGTTCTTCACCAGGTAGGGCGTCACCATCACCAGTAATTCCGTCTTGCTCTTGTTCACCGACTTGCTTTGGAAGAGCTTGCCCAGCACCGGAATGCTTCCAATCCCCGGAATCTTCTCCAACGATTGTGTGACCTGATTGTCTATCAGTCCGGCGATGGCAAAGCTCTGCCCATTCCTTAGATCCATTTCGGTGTCGACCCGCCGGGTGGATAGGGCCGGGACCAGAAAACCGGAGATGGTGAGAGCATTGGAGAAATCGAGCGAGCTCACTTCGGGTTGGACGTGGAGGTGGATCAGGCCATTGGGCGAAAACGTCGGGGTAAAGTCCAACTTCACACCAAATTCCTTGAACTCGATGGTGACAGACGTGTAATTGGTCCCGCCTTGCACCACCGGAAATGGAAACTCGCCGCCCGCCAGGAAGCTTGCCTTTTTGCCCATTTCCGTCAACAGATTGGGTTCCGCCAGAATTTGAAGCAGATTTTTCTGCTCCAGCGCCTGGATGGTTACCGCCAGGTTCAGGTCCGGCCTGAACAGGAAGACGTTCAGCAAGTCGCTGAGGGTGAAAAGGCCGGGCGCATTGGTGAGCCCGGTGTCGGGCAGAGTTTGCGGGGGCGAGAACTGCTGCGTGGAAGTGGCGCCTACAATTTTTGCGCCGGACAGGCTCATCAGGTTGGCCCCAAGCTGCTGGATTGCGGTCTCATCGACCTCTGCGAACCGGACCTTCAGCAGAATCTCCTGATTGGTGGCCGGAACTGGAACCTGCATGAGGTTCACGACCTTGGGAGCAATCGCACTGGCAACCTCCATGAGCTCTTTTTCGACATCCTTCGACGTAACATCCCCGGAAAGTGTCAGGACGTTCTTTGCTGAAGAAACCGTCACATTCTCATTGGGGAAGATTTCCCGGATTCTTTGCGCCAAGCTGCTGGTGTTCAAGTCGACCGAGACGTCAAAGATATGGCTCTCACCAAACTCTTTCCAGATCACTACGGAAACTTCTCCAGGGGATTTGCCGTTCAGCAGGATTTCCTGGGGAGTGACAATCATGGCGTCGGCAATGCTGGGATCGGCGATGGAAAGTCGCGTAATGCGCTCCGGCAGGTTGATGACCATCGACTGCCCCACCAGCAGGTGCAAAGATTCCGTCATGGTGCTGCCCTGGGGCGCCGGTTTGCTGGCTTGGGGCGTAGACGGACCACTCGCCTCCAGTGGCCTAGGGCCAAGAGGTTGAGCCAAAGCCAGCGCCAGGGCCGTTCCCAGGACTAACCGTCTCGGTCCCGAATGCGTGCCCAACCTTGAGCGGGTGACCCCCCGGAACCATCTCAAGCCGGATTGAGGACGCCTTTCGACCATCAACTTTGCGATCATCCTGTTGGTCATCGTCACTTGGGATCATTCTTGGGCGGCGCGTTGGGAAATGGTTCCATAACCCGCTTATCGCCCCGGATCACTTCTACTTCGAAGGGCTTTGACGTTTGGTCCTTCGCCGCTACGGCCGGAACAGGCTGCCGTGCTGCAACCGCCATTTTGGGCTGCAATTGAAACAAATTGTCCTTGTAAACCGGCGGGGGTGAGACGATCGAGGAGTCGATGGTATTGCGAAGGGTCAGATGGATCTGGCCCTCGGTGGTGGCCATCGTCAGCTTATTCGCCTGTTCGGGAGTCACCAGCAATGTGACCACTGAGACGGGAGTTGGCTTACCCGCCTGGTCTTGTTCCACCTTTTCTCCCGCCGCCAGCACCCGCACATCCTCCAGAACGATTCGAGTCATGCTATCCTGCCGGGCAGCGTTCTGTGCCTGCCCAGTGACCAGCACGTCCACCATCGTTCCCGGTGTGACAAAGCCTGCCACGGCCACAACGTCGTTGACGGGCACGGAAATGGCCCTCATGCCCACGGGAATCGCTGCGGGCAGACCTGCCCCAGCCTCGCGCGGCGCCAACTTGGCATCAAGGATCGGCTCATTTTCCGCGATGGGGGTTACCAGAGCGCGTCCTTCGCAGTCCTTGGGATTGCTGAACGATCCGGCCATGGAGTCCTCAGACGGCCACGGGATCACGCGCAAGTCTGAAGCATCAAGCATCGTGCCAAGTGGCATGGCCCTTGCTGCAACCACGATCTGTTGGGAAGCAAGGGCTTGTCCGGATCCCGCTTTCTTGAGCTGGCGGTAAACCAGCGCGGCGGCGGCCAAGCCAATCACCAGCGCCAATCCCAGCGAGATGAGTGTCCGTTTGAGGTTCAATGTCTAAGCCTCATCAAAATGCCCGGTATGCAGAGGCCGCCTTCAGGATACCCTCCATGCGACAATACTCTGCCTTCCGCGTCCTTTCAAAAACTCCGCAACATCTGGCTGGCCCAGAATCCCAAGGGGGTGGCGATGGCCACCGCCACTCCAAAAGGCAGGGCCAGAGCGCCCGGACTGTCGAGAGAAATGGGTGAGCTGGGCCGGGCCCCGAAAATGAAAATGCCATGCAGAAGAGTCATGGTGTTGATTGCAGTTTCCTTTACCCGATTCTCGCGAATCACCTGGACCACCGCCATCATGCCAGCCACTACTGCGCTCATCAGCAGCACCATCGTCACTCGCCACGGTCCCAAACAGGCTCCCAAAGCTCCCATCAGCTTCCAGTCACCTGCGCCCAGCCCCCGCAACAGCACCGCCGGCAGGAGCAAGACCAGAGCAAGAGCAGCGCCCAGCAAGCTTGACTCCGCGCCCTCTCGTCCTGTCAAGGCCGCGCTCGTCACAAGACCCAACACGAAGCCGGAAACCGTCAGCCAGTTCGGGATTTTGTGCGAACGCACATCAATCCAGCCGGCAACGAGCGCCAAGAAAGCGCCGGGAATCCATGCGGATAGATGCATGCTTCGTAGTCTCCTTCGGACCGCCGTCTAGCAGGGGTTGAGTGGTGGTCGTGAGCGTCGAGGCCGCATTCGAAAACGTGTTCTTCAAGGTGTTGGCCAGGGTCCCTAGGGTGGCCGTAGTGGCCCAAGCAGGGAGGACAATCAGCAACGCATACTCCACAAGGTCTTGCCCTGACTCGTCCTTCCACAAACGCCAAAGTGCTCTCCTCATTGCTAACTAGCCTCCGCGCTTGAAATGCCATCCTCACCGACACGCCAAGCCCCGAGCCGGCCGAGCAAGTCTAGGGCTTAAGACTGAAAAGACGCATCACTTGTCCGGGCGGCGCAATAATGAAGTTCAGTTCATCCCAGCCAGCCGGGGCTCCGTTGCCAGAAGCCCCGTTTACACGAAAGCAGACACAGACCTGATTGAGCCAGCTTGCTCCCAACCGCAGTCTGACCTCAGGCGACCTTATGTTGTGGTCGTCAGGTTCTTTGCGGCATTGCTGAAGACGTTCTTGATGGTGCTCGCCAGCGTTCCCAGAGTAGCAATCGCAGCAAGAGCCAGCAGGGCCAGCAGCAGGGCGTATTCAACCAAGTCCTGGCCTTCTTCCTCTTTCCACAACCTTGCGATCAGCTCCTTCATACCTTCTATCCTCCTGTTTGATTCATTCTTACAAAAGCCATTGATCCAAGCGCCACAACCGGCGATGTGAATTGGACGATGGTGGCACGCCTTGCCGCCCGTAAAGTCCGGACTGAATCTTGAACGGTTAATTGAACCCCATCGTTTTAGGTATCCGCGAACGGTCCCGTACCTCCGAACCAATCGCCGGATTTTGTTCCCCATTCACGTAAAGGACGGCAACGCCGTCCTGGTAAGCCTTTCTCCACCCGGGGGAAACTGCCAGCCACATTGCCAGCGGCGCATCCGTCCGGATCAAACACGCCCTAATCTGGTATTTCCGCAGGATGAACGGAGTATCCGGCGCCAGCCGTTGCAGGTTCAAATAATCGGCGAGCACTCCCGCGTATTCATAGAAATCAGTGCGGCCATCGATAAACACCTTCTGCTGCCGTCCCAACTTCCAGATCAGGTATCCACCCCAGCCGAATTCATTCATCAGGTGGGTGACGGGCGCTTGGTGTTGGAGGTATCGAACCGCTCCCGCCGGGTAATCCTCCGCTACCAATTGGCGAAGTTTTGAAGGCGCAGGAAAGGTTTTGACGATCACGGTTGCGAGAGCGGCCAGCAGGACTGCATTCAGCACGTACCGGTCCTTTTGTGGCTCGTAGGCGCCAACCCATCGAACCGCTAGCATGGCGAGCACTGGGGCCGTGGCCACCACCAGAAAAAAAGTGAACCGGATGTGGAGGCAAGTGGCCACCAGAGCGCACAGAAAGAGCGCCAAATCCTGGAGCCTCCACTTCATTTGAACCAGCCATTGCGTGACTAGAAAGGCCAGCAAGAGCCCCAGCATGAACTTGCCCAACGCCAATTGGAAAGAAAGTGGCTGCCATTCTGTAATGTTGGCGACGTTCAGAGGCTGCAACAGAGCCATCTCCAGCGGATAGGCGGCGAGTTTCGTTCCATACGGCGTCAGGGTGAGGGCAACCAGCGACAGCAGGAAAACCCATTCGAGATCGATCCGCTGTCTTTTTGTCCAACGCCGGGCTTGGACCGGCCCTGCATCAAACTCCCAGAGTCCCGCAGCCCAGTAGAGGGCGATCACGAAAAGCCCCAGCACAAAGCTGCCGTGGGTGTTTACCCACAGGACAAAGAGCGGCGGAAGCGCCCACAAGACTTGCCGCGAACCCTGCCGGTATCTTTCCAGAACGATCAAGGTGAGCAGCAGAAATCCGTAGCCCAGCAGTTGCGGCCGCAATGAGAAGACAACTCCAGCAAGGGGCAGCAGCAGAACACAAGCAATGAATGCCGCCTTCACATTCCTGCAATGGAGGTAAGCAAGCGTCCAGAGCAGCAGGACCAGAGAGCCTGAAAGAGCCAACAGAAGAAGTTCCAAGCCCTGAAGACTTCCTGCCCGCGCTGCCATCGCCATCACCACTTCGCCCAGCCATTCATAAGCAATCCAGGGGCTGCCGGCTGCCGTGAAGGAATAGACATCCTGCACCGGCAGCGTATGATGAGCTAGGATGGTCTGCCCCACGGCAAGATGCCACCAGGTGTCCGGGTCAGGTAACCGTAGGCGGACCCCGGCCCACGTTCCGGTCACCAGCATGGCTCCCAGCAGCACCGGAAAAGAGAGCGGCCACGCCAACCACCGCGGCGCCGTAATGCTCTCCGGGCCAGAGTTTGCAGCCGTATTCGGGATGTACTTAACCGACCCCATGATCCAGTCTCACTCCACCAGCCGTACCGCAACCGGTTCCGTGCCTTCGACGGCATTGGCTCCGCCGCGGCTTGTACCACATCCGGAAATGTTCAAGATCACTCCGGTAAGAATTCCGTTGCGCTGCACGTTGGTAACGAAAAGCTGCAAGAAGCCGATGATGGTTGCAACCTGCCCGCCTGCCCTCATCGGCTGGGCGTTATAGAGGGGAAAGGAATCGATCGAGTCGCTTGAGATAATGCTTGCACCCGGCGGCGCATAGGGATTGGCCGGGCCGGCCGTGATCAGGAAGAGAGGTGCCACTGAATTATTGATCAAGTCCTGTCCCTGACCCAAGCCAGTACCCCTTGCATGAATCAAATACTCAGCACCAGTCACGGTGGGATTGGCTTGATTGCCGCCGAGAGTTCGCACCCTGGTCCCACAAGTCAGCGGGACCGGATTGCAGTTCACAATATTGTTCTGATAGGAGCCGTTTCCGAGCGCCAACGGATAAAATTCAGCCGGGCCGGTAAGCCCGCCGGGGGTGACAGGAGTGAAGGAAAGAGTCTCGCCGAGGGCACCGCCTTGCGAGAAGGGCGTGGGGTGCATAATGGCGCCACTGGTGGGATTAATGAACGAATCAAATTTTTGGCTGCCGCTGAAGTTGCAGTTGTTATCAATGGGCCGCGGCACGGTTTGCGTCTCATCACAGTTGGGAACCAACCACGGCTTGATGCAGGCCGCAGCCGTCGCCGGTCCTCCGGAAGAAGGATTGAACGCTTCGGCTGTGGCTTGCGCCGTAACATCCGTCTGCTGGATGCCAAAAGCTGCCGCGAAAAAAGTGGGCATGGCATTGCCGTGCGCCGCCGTGCGGTTCACCGTGACCGTCACGCGAGGGTCGCTGGCTTGAGAAAAATCCACCGTCACATCCGAAGGCAGAAGTTGGGCGAAAGCGCCACCTACCATATTCAGACTCCCAATGGCAATGGCCTGCGCGCTGGCCAGCGAAGAGGCCGTGGTCTGGCTCACCAACCCGGAAGTGAATCCGGAGCTGGCTATCGCCTGCGCGCCGGCCAGGGCCGCAGCGTCCGCCGCTCCTTGCGCCTCATTTCGAACCACGTACAAGCTGCCAAGATCGATGGCCATCGCCGCCATGCCCAAAATCATCACCATGGACGCGGCCACCAACCAAAGGGCGATGCCCCGGTCATTCACCGCGTTCCACGCCGTGGATGGTACGCCGCTCACGCCGGCTTTCCCTCAGTTAAGGTTCGGCATCACGGCGCTGGCCGTGAGCCAGAAGGAAGACGGAAAATTCGCCGAAGGCACCAGCAGCTTAATGACGGAGGCGAATGCCCAGGTTTGCGGATAATTCAACGTCACCCGGGTGCAAAGCAGCGTCTCATTTCCGCTCGCCACTTGGACATTCCGCTGGATGGCCAGAATGGGGTTGCCGCCGCAGCCGGAGCCGGACGAATTGAAATTCCAGGTGAAATTGCCCGCCGCCGTGCCCGCCGGATTGATGACACAACTCGTAACATTCTGATCTGTCAGATCTGTCGCCACCGCCGCCATAGCCGCTGCTACCGAGCAGGGAGTGTTGTAGGTCCTGCCTCCAAAGGTGCAGGTGGTCGTCTTCAGATCGCGCGGCTCGCTCACCGCGATGCGAGCCCCTTCGCGCGCCGCTTGCGCCAGATGGTCCTTCAGGACGTAAACCGCTCCGAAGTCAATAATTCCCACCGCCATCACCACCAACAACGGCATGATGATGGCAAATTCCACCAGAGCTGCGCCCTCGCTGCCTGCCGCGAGTGTCTTTAACCTTCGCATAGCATTCGCAACCGTCCTCGGCATGGTGGCCAACCGTTTGATCGCCCTCAATACTCTTCCTTCATGCGGGCTTCCGCCGGAAGATTCACGGCGTTGATGGTGGTAAATGGCAGCCTGAAATTGAAGGGATAGGTGAAGCTGATGACCACCCCGCAAATTTGTGGCGCGGTTGGCAGCCGCGGTGGCCGCGGGCAAGTGCCGGGAGAGCTCAGCGACTGGCGAATTCGGTAATTGTACCTCCGCAACGAGGCAGGGCTAAGCCCGGAGGCGATCAGGGCGTTATTCACCGCCGTCCTCACCTGAGTCGCAGAGGGCGCCGCGTTCCCGCACCGGGCGCAGCTTGGAGCCGCGGCCACCCGCGCTCCCTCGCGGGCCGCCCGCGTAATCGTCTGATAAATGTTGTAGGCGCGTCCAAACCAGAAGATGCCAATCAGCAGAAGGAAGAACAGCGGGACGATGGCCGCCACTTCAACGATCTCCGAGCCACGCTCGTCTTGTCTGAGGTGGCGCCAACAACTCCACCGGTCCGCGTCGGCAACGCCGGGAGTGCCGGATGTGTTTGATCGGGCCATCAACAAGCACCTGCCTTCATAACGCATTTGTCCGGAGATGTCGCCAGCTTCCGAAAGGTGGAAGGTAACTCAAATGGAGTCGTGGCGCTGGCCAACGGCTCGCCCAGTTGTCGGATGTTTTCCTCCCGAAGGTGGCCGAGGAGGCAACCGGCGGCTTTGAGATAGCCAATGCGCTCCGGCCGGATCCCCATGATTCGCGCACACGTCGCGTCCACGGCCACCGGGTCATCGCCCATCACCAGAAGGCCTGTATTTTTCGGCTTTCCGTCCAGAGGGCCTTCCCCTTCCATTCCCACAATCCCGTCCACAATTGCAAAATCGGGACGGACCGTGCTCGCAATGTCCAGAATGGCCCGGGGAATCTGAGCCCAGTGCAGGATGTTCTTTGGCCAGCCATAACAACTGCCCGGAACAATGCCGAAAAGGTTCTTGAGTGAGAGTGAGACGCCGGCCCAGCGGTGGGTCTTGAGTTTGGGCATCGAAACCAGGAAGTCAGTGCCGAGCACCGATTCCGGAAAGTAAAGGCGGTGGAGGGTGGTGGCGCGAGTCCGCAATTCAACTTGGCGGACGTGGTCCGTGTTCAAATCCGTAAAATTGCGGTCGAGCGGTCCAATGTAATCACGCAGGCGAATCCATTCCAAGATAGCCCAGGTGTCCCGCTCCAGCGCCGGTCCTTCGGCCACGGTGACGCGGCGCGCCCCCAGCCGCAGGAAGGCTTCGCGCGCCGCCCCGGCCACAGCGGGTGAAGTGTTCATGGCTCCCGTTGAATCCAATCCCACAAAGTTCGGCTTCAGCAACACGGATTTCCCCTGCACGGGAATGTGAAATTCGCGAAGACTTTCCACGATCACACCGGCCAGGTCCACGGTGTAGCTTTCTGCGCGCCGGATGCAAACGCGCGAGACCGGGCGCTGATGCGGCGGCAATAATGGGCTTTCCTTGCCATTCATATTTCCGGCGCCCTCAACGGTCCGGGCGGTCCCTCCGGCGGCGTAATGGCCAACAGAGCCCACCCAATTGCCATCGGTGAAATAGGCTTGCTTCCAGTGGAAAAGGCATTTTCAAGGTGGCTCAAACCGTATTCAACTCCCCAGAGGTTCAGGCATAAACACACCAGACTGAACGAGAAAAACCCCTTGACCTGGGAATGAATTTGGCAAAGCCAATCAAGTCCTGCAACAATCTCAGGACCGTGCTGCTGCTCCCTCAGAGCCATCAGCGCCCACGCCGTGGGCCCGGGTTGCGGACGCGCGGCGTATCCATAGCTGTCCGAACTGCCGGAATTCCATCCTCCGGTGGCCAGCGCTTGGTCGAGCAGCATGGCCTGTCCCAACCGAATGCGCTTCTGGGCGTCCTTGGGATGCAACTCGCGCGGAGCGGCCTGAAGCGCCAGCAGCGCCAGTGCCGTCGGCTCAACCCAGCCGCTTGTTTTTGGCGTCCACCCCCAACCCCTGAGACCGGAGTCCCGGCGGCTGGCTGGCCTAAGCTTGAGCTTGGCGCGGCGCAGCCGCCACCAGGGATTTCCCTCTCCGGGCCAGCTCTTGACCAGCCAACGCAATCCTTTGGCAAGCGCCTCTTCCGGGTCGCCAATAAGCCAGCACCGCTTTGACGCGAGCGCCAGGCAAGCCGCAGACGTGACCCAGCTTCCTTCTCGCTGTCCGAGGTGTGCCGGCCAAGATCCATCCTGAAGCTGGCATTCCTCCAGCCACGCAAATCCCTTTTCTTCGGATTGGCGGCATTCCACATGTCCGGCACAAGCGTCAAGCCCCATGACCGCCCAAGCCGTTGGTTCGGTGGCGCTGCTCAAAGCCGCGTGAAACCCCCAACCTCCATCCGGGTTCTGGGACTCCACAAGAAAGCGAACGCCCTGGGTTGGGAGGGAAAAAGGGGCGGAGTTCGGGTTGATCTCTTGAGGGACTTGATCGTGGTCGGTCTCCAGACCCCTCATCGCGCCTCCTTCAGCAAGTGTGCCGGGGATGGCCCGGCTATTTCTGCTCGAACTCCCGCGCCACGAAGCCCTCTTCTCGATACCATTTCCATGAGGATCCAGAAGCGTAACCGGCACGTTCTTATCAGAAATACGCATCGAGCATACCGATAATTACCGTAGTAGTCAACATCTATTCGGTAATATTTGGTGAAACTTTATACCGGTTCCTTGCGTGTTTTTACCCGCCCCTTAGTTTTTTCCGTGGGGAAAGCCGGAGCCAGCCCCGTCGTAGTTCCAACCGAAATTCACTCTGCCCCTTTAATCGTAGTGACGCTGGGTACAATCACAAGGCTCGATGCGAAAGGCAGGAAAGTTTGTGATAGACTCTCGCAATTGTCTGGGGACACACAATTCAGCGAGGAGAGTGGAATGATGCGGACCTTGCGATGGGTGATGGTGGGGATGATCGCATTTTCTGTCTGCGGTTTCGCCAGGTCCCAGGAACGCGCCGCAGCCGGCCCGGCGGAATCAAGCGCCGCTCCGCTCTCCCAGCGGGTGGTGCATTATCAGATTGAAGCGCGCCTCGATCCCGTGAAGAAGACGATCGACGCGACGGAAACGCTGAGTTACAAGAACCTGACGGGCCAGCCACAGGATACGTTTCCATTTCATCTTTATCTGAACGCTTTTCAGCCCAAATCCACCTTCATGCGGGAGGTTCGGCTTTCCGGGACGCGCGGCACTTCAGCCAGTTCAAAATGGAATCCCAAGCATTACGGCGCCGAAGTGGTGAAGTCCTTCGTGGCTGAAGGCGCTAACCTCACGTCTCAGCTCGAATTCATTCAGCCGGATGACGGAAACAAGGACGATCGCACGGTGTTCCAGGTGAAATTGCCGAAGCCGGTGGCGCCGGGTGAGAGCGTCGATTTCAAGATCGCGTTTCACGATCAGCTTCCTGAGGTTCTGGAGCGAACCGGTTACAAGCGCAACTTCTTTATGGTGGGCCAGTGGTTTCCGAAAGTCGGCGTGTGGTGGCACGGCGCCTGGAATTGCCATCAGTTCCACGCCACCACGGAATTTTTCTCGGATTTTGGCGTTTATGACGTTCGAATCACGGTTCCGAGAAATTACATTACCGGCGCAGCCGGAGATTTGGTTGCGACCGTTAACAATCCTGATGGCTCGAAGACCGTGACTTACCATTCTGACGACACTCACGACTTCTCCTGGACGGCCAGCCCGGACTTCACCGATGTTGAGGATTCCTGGACGGGCAGTGCCGGGACCGTGAAGATCCACCTGCTGGTTTCCCCCGGCCACATGAACGCCGCGCCGCGCTACATTCAGTGCATCAAGGGGACGCTCGACCGTTTCGACAAATGGTATGGCCCTTATCCTTACGACCGGATCACCATTGTCGATCCGCCGCACGGGGGCTTTAATGCGGGCGGCATGGAGTATCCCACGCTCATCACCGGGGGCTCGACCTGGTGGGAACCCAATGGGCTCAAGCTAACGGAACTGGTGACGGAGCACGAATTTGGGCACCAATACTGGTACGGGATGGTGGCTACCAATGAGTTTGAGGAAGCATGGATGGACGAAGGTATCAACAGCTACACTGAAGTGGAGGTGATGGACTCTCTGTGCGGAGACGGCCACTCCGCCATCAACTTCCTGGGCATGACCGCTGACGATGCCGAAATGCAACGCGACTCCTACCTGACGCTTCCGGATACTGACCCGATGACGCGCTTTGCCTGGAAGTACATGTCAAGCAGTGCCTACGGAACCATCACCTACGGGAAGACAGCCACTGTTTTGCTGACGCTGGAGGGCATGATCGGCGGCAAGACCATGCGCCAGGCGATGCACACCTATTTCCTGCGCTACCGCTTCACCCATCCCACCGGCACGGATTTCCTGAAGACCATTGAGGACGTTTCCGGGCAGAACTTGCAGCCGTTTTACGATCAAGCCGTCACTGGTACTAAGATCCTGGACTACGAAATTGATACCATCCGCTCCGACCGCGAGGATTGGTATTTGAAGAAGATTCCCAAGGCACAAAAGGGCAAGACCGTGTACAACGATCTGGTTCTGGTGCGGCGCAAAGGCGACTTCATCTTTCCGGTTGAAGTTGAAATCAAGTTCGACAACGGCGAAAAAGTCCGTGAACACTGGGACGGCAAGGACCGCTGGACGCGATTCACTTATTTGAAAAAAGCCAAAGTCGTCTCGGCCGAAGTCGACTCGGACCACAAAATCCGGCTGGACTCAAATTTCTTCAATAACAGCAAGACGGCAAAAGCCCATAAGGGCGCCACCCGCAAGCTCTCGAATGATTGGTTGTTCCTGACGCAGTTTTTCGAGCAGCTTGTGGCCTGGCTGGCGTGAAAGCCGTAGCGCCGGCCTCGGGCCGGCATGTTGGTCCGGCGAGCGTCGTAGCGCCGGCCTCACTATGCTGTGGGCTTCCTGGTTTTGCGCGCAAGTTGCTTGTTCCGGCACGGGGAACTCCTGGCGGAGGATGTTTGGAATGGCGGATCAAAAACGCGGATTGATTGCGGCAGGCTTCTCACTGGTGTGGAGGCGGCAGCGTGTCCTCTGGTGGGTTTACATCGTCAATCTGATCTTGGGCATCTTCGCCACCCTGCCGGTTGTGGCCGGGCTCGGCCGAGTGATGAATCACAGCCTCTATTCCGCGCGCCTCTACCACGGTTTTGACCTGATGGTGCTCACGGAGCTTTTGCGGCAGCGTGGAATCTCCACCGGCGCTTATGGGATGGGATCGATGGTGATGGCCATGCTGTTCTTCATCCTCATGCTCGTGCTGAGCGGCGGCATCCTGACGGTCTACGTGGAGGATCAAACGCCGAGCACAGAGGATTTCTTCCGCGCCTGTGGCCGCTGTTTCTGGCGTTTCTTCCGGCTTGTGATCCTGCTGCTGATCGTCATGGTTCCGGTCGATTTTCTGGGCCGCGGATTTCGCGCCCTTTCGAATTACGTTTCCCGGGTTTCTCCTTATGGCGAGCGAGCCTTCCTGGTGGCTGCCACCGGCTGGCTCATCGTCCTGCTGATTTTGATGGCCATCCGCCTGTGGTTTGACCTGGCGGAGGTCCATATCGCCGCCGGAAACGAGCGCGCCTCGCGGCGCGCCCTGGGTTATGCCTGGCGAATGATGCGCGGAAACTTCTGGTATCTCTATGGGGTCTATTTTCGCATCAGCTTGTTGGCGTATGTGGGATTGGGCGTTGCCTTCTGGATTTGGGTCAAGGCGGTCCGGCCCGAATCGGTGGGCGCATCTTTCCTGCTCGGCCAAGCCGTTATTTTCATCTGGCTGTTCACCCGCTTGTGGCAACGCGCCAGCGAATCGATCTGGTACAACGCGCATCGTGCTGCGGCGGTCGAGCCCGTGCCGGTGACTCCCGCGCCGGAACCGGCGCTTTCGGTCGCCGCTCCGCTCACAGGGCCAGAACCCGTGTAGTGGCCGGCCTTGCGTCCGCCGGACTCAAGTCAGGACAAGTCTCCTGCCCCACCCCGCGTGACCAGCGGGGCTGCCCCTACGGGACGTATGCTGGTAGCCACGACGAACGTCTTACCTCGTCGTGGGCTTTCCTGGGGGTTCAGTCCTGGCCGTTGTGACGGGCGTAGCCTCCCGGCGGACATTCGCCCTTACCAAGAGGTTGAGGTCGGCAGATCTTCATCGCTGAACGCGGGACTTGGCGGAAATAACATAACCATCTGAAAGACCCACGACGAGGTAAGACGCGGGTGGCGCATACATTGGTTTTTATGTGTGCGCCACGGGCAAGCTCTCACGGCATCCTGTTCATCACCAGAATGGACCAATCCTCCAGGTAATAGAGCCTCCAACCTGACCAAGGCCAGTCACGTGGCTGGGCAACCAAGCCTCGCTTGACTGGATTATTGTGCAAGTCATTAAGCCGGCAGCGCAGGGCAGCGGAGCCGCAACCCAAGGGCGACGGTCATTCCCGCTTTCGCGGCAATGACGTGGTCCAGAAAGCTTGCTAAGAAAGCAAGAAATTACGACCTTGCAGTGCAGAGTTTTTCAGTCCTGGTTATCTTCCCCCGTGGCGGTTGACCTCACACGAATATTCAGGACGGAACGAGTTTGGAGGTACCTCTGAATCTTTGCGGCGAGCGGCTGCGGCCACGCCTTGCTGCGCAGAATTTCCCGGAGCTTGGGGGCGCTAACTTCGCTGACCTCATCCCACTTGCCGTTATTGCGGATGATGTTCTGCAGCATCGTCCACTCCGGATCTTCGCGGGCTGGGAGAGCCAACTGATGCGTGTGTGAGACGGAAACTTGAACGCCATTTCCCTTGATGATTTGAACGTTTTCTTGTTCGGCAAAGCTTTCAAGGTCCGCCCGCAATTCCTGCAGGCGCAGATCAAGCCCGTCCATCTGTGACTTGACCGAAGCGTATTCGTTGGCAAGGACCACGCCGTGGTCTCCGGAGAATTGTTCGGGGGCAAGCTTTTCCACGGCCAGCACATGCTTCCAGATGGGGCAGTCCGGCTGGTATTCGCACCAATCGCAGAGGCGGCTTTTGATGGGCTTAAACTCCGTCTGGCTTTCAATCTCCTCGATCAGGCCCGTGGTGCGCTGCGCCAATTCTTCCAGTTCCTCGGGGGTGCGGTGCGAATGCAAGCTGGTTTTTGAACTCACAAAGTGCCAGATCAGTTCGACCTCCTGCACATCAGGCCACTGGGCGCGGAGCCCGATCTGGTACAGGGCAAGCTGGCGGTTGGAGTCAATGTAAGATTGGGGTGGCAGGTCGCGCGCGGTCTTATAGTCGTGGATTTCATAGACGCCATCGGCGCGGCGGGCCACGCGGTCTACAAATCCCTGGACACGATGTTTTCCTTCCGGATCAATCCCAAACACCAGCCGCATTTCGGTGTCAAGCGTGTCGCTCTGATCGAAGGGATGATATTGTCCATAGTAGTTGCGAATGCAGGACTCGCCATAGTCCAGATAGTTCTGTTCGGCCAAACCCTCTTTTACGATTTTGACTCCCGGTCCCCACTCCGCCTTCCATCGCGCTTGATAGAAGGCAAGCAACTCCTCGATGGTGTTCAGTTTCTTTAGTTTTAGATCGTCGTAGAGCTTGCGGAGCGTTTCATGGACGCGGGAACCCACGAACGCCTCAATACCCGTTTCCAGAGGCTTTCGGATTTTATCGATGTATTTGAACTTGTACTTCTTGGGACAATTCTCATAGGTTTCAAGCTGAGAGTGGGAGTAAATGGGCATCCGGTGAACCTCCGATGTGCTGGGCACTTTTCATGCAGGTTCTGATTCATATAATATCTGTCTGTGTTAGCCCCTATTTTAGCACCCAGTGTTTCGGCTGCACAAAAATCCGGAAATCTTCCGCGATTTTGCTGACGCTTATCGTGAAAGACTCCAGCCGGAAATCAGCCCTTCAGACCCACTGCTGCGCGGTTCCCCTTCTCCCCGCCTGCGGGGTGAGGGGTCAGGCAACGCCTCTGACATCAAGATCATGAGACTCGTCTTAACTGAACAGTATTGCCTTTAGACCGAAGGGTTTGATTGGACCTGCAGGCGTGGGACTAATTGGGTTGGTTGAATTCAACCACCTCTTGGTGAAAAGCAGCCAAAGCCCGCTTCAGGCTGGCGCTTACGTTCAAGAGAAGTGTTGTCAAGATGCTGCAACGACAAGAGATGGCGGAGATTGCTGGAACCGGTCATTTGGCAAGCAGGTTGCAGTCATAGAGGCTGGAAGCTGGCGAGCTTCCCACGCGGTTTGACTTGAGGTGCGCTATGAAAACCCGATACCTTGTTGGATTGATGGTTTTGGCACTCAGTTTAGGAGCGTCCAGCTCGGCCCATGCGGATGATACTCCTCAACCTGGGGTGGGCAGGATCAGCTTTATCCACGGAAGTGTATCCACGCAGCGTGGTGATACCGGAGATTGGGTGGCAACCACGATCAACGCTCCGTTATCCCAGGGCGATACGATTTCGACCGGGGATAACGCCCGCACCGAAGTGGAACTGGATTATGCCGACATTCTGCGCATGGCGGGAAAGTCGGAGGCTCGTGTTGCGGCGCTGGATAAATCTCACATCCAGGTACAGGTCGCCCAAGGGATGGTTGATTACTCCGTGCTAAGAGGAGCTTCTGCGGACGCCGAGGTTGATACTCCGAACGTTGCCGTCCATCCTGACCGGCCCGGAATCTACCGGGTGCAAGTGAATTCTCAATCGGAGACGATTGTCATCGTGCGCCAAGGCGAAGCCCAAGTCTCAACGCAACAAGGAAACACCACGGTTCGCAAAGGCCAGATGATTACGATCGAGGGCCAAGAAAATCCAGAGTACCAGATTGCCAAAGCTCCGGAGCGGGACGACTGGGACCATTGGAACCAGGACCGCAATCACACGATTCTGGCGGCCATGAGCTGGAGCCATGACAATTCTTATTACACCGGAACAGAAGACTTGGACGCCAACGGGCAGTGGAGTCAAGGCCCGGACGGTGACTGGTGCTGGACCCCACATGTTAACGCGGGATGGGTTCCTTACCGGGATGGTAGCTGGGATTGGCAACCGTATTACGGTTGGACTTGGGTGTCCTATGAGCCGTGGGGATGGGCGCCCTATCACTATGGCCGCTGGATGTATAACAACAACGCCTGGGCTTGGTGGCCAGGCCCTGTCACACCCTATTATCAACCGGAATGGGCGCCCGCCTACGTATCCTTCTTTGGCTTTGGCGCCGGCCTGGGATTTGGATTTGGCTTCGGCGAAGGATTGGGATTTGGTTCGATTGGCTGGCTTCCCTTGGGTCCCGGCGATCCTTGCTTTCCCTGGTGGGGAATTGGCCGGGGTTGGGGCTACAACAGCATGAATATTACAAGAATCAATAATATAACAAATATAAACAACATCAATAACTTCACCAATCACAACCGGGGAGGTTACCTGGCTCCTCTGGCTCGCAACGGTCGCATGAATATCTCCAACCTCCGGTTGGCAGCGAGCAACCCGAATGTTCGCGGCGCGCTGACCAACGTCAGTTCTCAGAATTTTGCGGCGGGCCGCATTGCGCGGAACGCGAGCCCGGTCAGCGCCGCCCAGTTCCGGAAAGCCTCTCTGGTGTCGGGACACGTTCCGGCGGTTCCCACTCGGGCCAGCCTCAGTCCTGTCAACCGGACGGTCAATCGGGCCGGAATGCCCACGCGTTCTTTGGCGAGTCAGCACTTCTTCGCCACGCATCAGCCGCCTGCCGGACCTCGGTCTTTTGCCCAGCAACAGACAGCACTGCGCCAGACGTTGCAGAACCACAGCCAAGTTGCGGGTGCAAACCGTGGCAATTTTGGGCAGCAATCAAGAGTCGGAGCTAACTCCAGGACCAATGCCGCAGGCGGCCGCACCCAGCCAGCGCGAACTTTCAGCGCGGGTCCATCTTCCAACCGGAACATTCGCTCCGCCGGGGCGGCAGGCATCGCGCGTCCCACAGGCTCCAGCCCGAATTGGCAGCGGTTCGGATCCATGTCGCGCAACAATCAAGCAGCGGGCCGGACAGCCAATGGCAATGCCGCCCGCGCTTTTTCGGCAGGAAACCGTGGCGCTACGGCGCCTTCCCGTGGCGGCAGCTCCGCTCCCAATTGGAGCCGGTTTCCCAGCATGAGCGGCGGCAGGTCAGGAACTTCGGCAAGTTCCCGTTTTAACTCCCGCGCGCCTTCGAGCGGAAGGCAGTCATTCTCTTCAAACGCCAGGAACCGGGGAGCGGGACCGTCCGGCAGTGGCAACTGGCAACGGTTCAACTCCCAATCGCGGCAGTCGAGCGGTGGCGCATCGCGCGGCTTCTCCTCCAGCCCGCGAGCCCAGAGCGGAGCATCCCGCTGGAGCTCCTTCCCATCGGCTCCACGGCGGTCGAGTTCCAGTTGGGGTGGTTCGAGGTCCTATAGCCGCCCGTCACTTGACATTCACAAGCCCATCGTCTCATCGCGCGCTCCCTCTTCGGGTTGGGGCGGTTCGCGCGGCTCCTACGGTGGCGCCTCGCGCAGCTACGGCGGCGGCTACAATCGCAGCAGCGGATACTCCCGCGCCGGTGGTGGGGGCGGTTACCACGGTGGTGGTGGCGGTTCTCGCGGCGGCGGTGGGGGTGGTTACCACGGCGGCGGTGGGGGTTCTCACGGCGGCGGCGGGGGTTCTCACGGCGGCGGCGGTGGTTCTCATGGCGGCGGTGGCGGCTCTCACGGTGGTGGTGGCCGGCACTGAGCGATCCTGGGGAAGATGCCGGTTCGACAATACAAAATCCTTCGGATAAGCAAGGCGGGATTCAATCCCGCCTTCGCTTTTTCTGTCCAATGACGCTCTCCAACCAATCCGGAAGCTCCTCTCAGCTCTCATAGCTTTTCTTGCTGGTCACTCGCCACTATTCACCGACCATTCGTGGGCTGCGGCCGCGGCACCCTACGCACCGCCATGATGGTAGACTTCCCACCCCTTGTAGTTCTTCAGAGCCTCGGCAATGGCCGGTCCAAAATGGCTTCGATTGACGGCGACATGGTGCTCGTAGCCGTTCTTGCACACGTATTGCATCAGGCTCTGTAATCCAGGAATGCGAACCACGCCATAGCCGCCAAAACTCTCCAATCGGTCGGCGGTGGTTTCACCTTCACCCACGTATGCTCGCAATCGGCCGTGCAGATCATCTGTGCTCACGCGGCAATAAGTCATCGGTCCAGCCTTCAATTTTCCGGTCACCGTTCCAAAGGTGTTGTCCTTGCCGACTGACCCGGCAATGATCTCCTGGAAATCCATTTTGAAATCCTCGAAAAAGTGCTTGGGCAGATTCGAGCAGTGGAAAATGACGGCTTTGTCCGGATCCTCGCCGTAGTTGTTATTCCAATCCACAATGGCGCTGGGGGTTTGCGAAGCGAGTTGCAGGATATACATGCCGACCATGCCGATCATGTCCGTTTCACACGCGCTGGGCAGCAGATTGTTCGACATCATGCTCATCAGCGTGCAGGGCACGACGCCGAAGAATTCCTCCATCGCCGTCCAGCATTGGATGGAAGTTCCCGCCAGCTCGTTCTCCTTCATCCAAGCGTCCACCACCACGCCAAACTTGCCCATCTTCACCAGCGACGGTCCGGGAATGCCGCGGGTCTCGACGTACTTGTGAATGGTTTCGAGCTTAGCCTTGACGTTTTCGTCATCGTCTTTCAATCGTGAGATGCGCCCGAAGACCTCTGACAGGTCCAACGTCTCCACTGTGATTCCCGAGTGTTCCATCAGCTTTTCGCTGAAGCGGACGGTGTTGAAAGCAGCCGGGCGCGCGCCGAGCACTCCCACGCGGACT
Source organism: Terriglobia bacterium (assembly GCA_035531475.1). GTDB lineage: Bacteria > Acidobacteriota > Terriglobia > UBA7540 > UBA7540 > CALCEB01. The sequence continues at coordinate 17,221 of DATKST010000030.1, read as the reverse complement.
TGTTTCAACCCTTTCACCACCCGGCAAGTGGCGGCGAACGAAGCCAGGTCCTTCTGGAACGCTTCGGACGCCGGCGCCACGGTGTGCTGGGCAGTCAACGTGTAGTGGATGCCGTACTGCCACAGATTGTTGCAAGCAGAAATCTTTCCGCAGAAGCTGTCCCGCCGGCCGCCCATCAACATGGCGTGAGGCTCGTCGGGAAAAGCCTGAATCAGGACCGGGACATCAAGTCCCGCAAACCGGATGGTGTTGGCGATGCCCTTTTCATCACCGAAATTCGGCAGACTCACCAGAATGCCGTCAATCGCATTGCGGTGCTGCTTGAAGAGGTCCGCGCATTTCCGGGCGTCTTGCAAGGTTTCAACAACTCCGAACTTGGTATCCTCATCGCCCAGGCAAACCACCTTGAAGCCCTGCGCCTCAAGGACGCGCAAAATCTCCTTGCGTCCGTCCCGCGCCAGAGCGGCCGGGAAGAAGCCCCGGTTGCCAATGATCACTCCTAACGTTGTCTCGCCCATTCCATTCCTCCTGTTTATCATTACGCCCGCAGATTGCGCTGGGCGAACCGGGAATCATAACACGGGTCTGCCCTGTGCGCGGGTCGAGCTGGGTTTGTGCCCTTCAAATTCTGGGCCTCTGGATTGGGAACCGGCGAAGCCCCGCAGCAGATATGAGAAGCTAAGCCCTGCGCCACCGGCTGGTAGCGAAAAAATGCCACGTCGTGCCTTCGGCTGTCTTCCGGCATGGCGCTGATCTATTCCACCTCCAGTTGTTCGAATAAGGCGGACCCGCGGACAGCTCAACGCTTGCACTGCGCCGCCGCCTTTTCCTGTCATTCAACCAATCTCGCGCGGGACAAGGATGCTACCCTTTCAGGCCGGGACGTACCGCTTGACGGCGATTTCACTGGAATGCAGGCGCGTTTGCGCCACGTCGTAAGCAAGCTGCATGCGGAGAAGGTGGTTCATGTCTGGGCCGAAAGCCTTTTCAATGCGCAACGCCATCTCCGGGGTAAGTGCGGCCTTGCCATGGAGGAGGTCCGAGAGAGTGGCTCGCCGGACTTTCAAAATCTCCGCCGTCCTCGACACACTTAGGCCAAGGGCCTCGATGATCTCGGTTCTAATCAGGTCGCCCGGATGGGGTGGGTTCTTCATGGGCATAGCGGCCTCCTAACCCTTCGTGTACCGTTGCTTTATTTCCTCAATAAGTTGCCGCGTGGAATGGTCCTTGGGATCGCCGGTGATGCAGATCCGGCCGCCCAGCTCTTCCATCACTTTGCGCTCCGGGACCGATTCCTCCGAGTAGTCGGTACCTTTGCAATGAACGCCGGGACGAAGGTCTCGGAGGATGGCCTCGGCCGTGAGGTCATCGAAGATCACGACATAGTCCACGGCCCGGAGCGCTGCAATCAGCTCCGCCCTTGCGTCCTGGTTCAGGAACGGGCGTCCAGGCCCCTTCAACGTTCTGACAGTCCGATCGCTGTTGATGCCGACCACCAGCGCGTCACCCTGTTGCGCTGCGCCTTCCAAATAACGAACGTGCCCGGCGTGCAGCAGATCAAAGCAGCCGTTGGCGAAGACAATGGACTGATGTTCGGACCTCAAGCGGTCTCCCAAGGCCCGGACCTCGCTCCGGGCGATGATCTTTCCGGTCATGCGTTGCGAAGGGCCTCCGTGAGTTCGCGGGCGCTGACGGTGGCGGTTCCGCTTTTCATCACCACCAATCCGCCCGCGCAGTTCGCCAGCATCGCCGCATGGGCGTAACTGGCCTTCGCGGCCAGTGCCAATGTGAACACCGCGATCACGGTATCCCCTGCGCCGGTGACGTCCGCAACTTGATCCGATCCGAAAATGGGCAGATGCAAGGGCGCACGCCGGGGCTCGAACAGAACGATGCCCTCCTTGCCGCGCGTGACCAACAGCGCCTTGAGCGATTGGCGGGTGAGAACCTTCAAGCCAAGTCCATGCAGAAGTTCAAGGTCACTTCCGATTCGCTTTTGAAATGCCGCTTCCAATTCGGGCTCGTTGGGGGTTGCGGCAGTCACATGGCTGTAAGTCAAAAGGCCATGCCGTGAATCGATGGTCACGGGCAAGCTGCGGCTGATCCGCAAGCGCATGAAGTCCAATTCCCGCGCGTTGGTTGCGCCAAAACCATAATCAGAAACCAGCAGGCCGGAAGCGGCGCGGAGCAGCAGCAGCACATTGCGGCTCAAATCGCGCCGCAGTCGAGGCGGAACGGGCGCGCTGGGCTCGCGGTCAATCCGGACAATCTGCTGCATGTGGCCATGCCCCAGGCCGCCCAGCACGCGCGACTTGGTGGGCGTGGAATACTCAGGATGGCGCGAGACCCACCGGGTCTCAACCCCTTTTTGCTTAAAGATGGAAATCAGCGCGTTCCCGATCTCGTCCTCACCCACGACCCCGGCCAACGTCACCCGGGCGCCCAGCTCCGCCAGGTTATTTGCGGCATTGGCGCCGCCGCCGGGCAGAATCTTCTTCTCCCGTTGCTTCAAAATCAGAACCGGAGCCTCGCGCGAGACCCGCGAAATCTCACCGTGAATATATTCATCTGCGATCAAGTCTCCCATCACGATGATGCTTTGCGTGGGGAAGCGCTCAATGATCGAGATAAGGGAAGCACGGTCTTTGGCGGATATCTTCATATCACTTTCACCTGACTTGCAGCGCCCTGATGCTGGAGGATTGTATCAACCGCTTCGCGAAGATTTTCAACCGTCCAATCGGGCATACGCGGCAGCGATGGGCGCTGATATTCCAAGTTTCCGCGCCCGTATCCGGTCATCACCATCACCGTGTGCGCCCCCGCCCGAATCCCAGATTCCACGTCGCGAGTGCTGTCCCCAACCATGAAAGATGCGTGCAAATCCAGGTGAAACTCCAGCGCGGCCTGTTCCAACATGCCGGCGTCTGGCTTGCGGCAGCGGCATTCAACACGATAGGCGGAGAGGCGCGCGCTCGGATGGTGCGGGCAATAGTAAAATGCGTCAATGCTGGCGCCTTGCGGCTTGAGCTCCGCCTGAATCTTCTCATGGACCTCATGGACCAACTCTTCCGGGAAGTAGCCCTGGCCCACGCCAGATTGGTTGGTTACGACAATGACCGGAAATCCTGCCTGGTTGAGTTTGCGAATGGCTTCCGCCGTCCACGGAAACAAGCGCAGACGGCTGATATGGTTGACGTAGCCGACTTCTTCGGAAATGGTTCCGTCACGGTCCAGGAAGACGGCGGGCCTTGAGCAAGATTCGTTTGGCAATCCTGGCAAAATGGCATCCTTGCTGTGAAATTTCGTAAGGGCGACCCTTGTGGCCGCCCTCCGGCAGGCAGAATGCCTGCCCCTACGTCAACGTGGTCCTCGATGCTGCGCCGGCCGGTCGTGGGTGATCCCAAGTTGCTTCACCAATTCCAGGGTGGCGCGGTAGACGCTGGCCACACTCAAACCCTCCATGCAACGGAAGTCGATGGGACACGTCCGCAGTCCGCAGGGGCTGCAAGGCACGCGATGTTTAGCGATGCGGGCGTTGGGACCGAGCGGGCCGGTCGCTCTCTCGTCCGTTGAGCCGAAGGTGGCCACCACCGGCAGGCCGAGCCCGGAAGCCAAGTGCATGAGCCCGGAATCGTTGGTCACCACCAGCCGGCAACATTCGAGCAGCGCCACCGATTGGCGCAGGGTGGTCTCACCCGCCAGCACCGAAGGCGTATGCTCCATTTGGCGGGCAATCTCCCCGGCGGTTTGCTTCTCCGCTCGCGATCCGAGAATCAGGACATCCGCATTCAAAGCCGTCACCAGACGGTCCGCCAGCGCCGCAAAGCGATCGACCGGCCAGCGCTTGGCCGGGCCAAAGGCGGCGCCCGGCGCCACTCCCACCAGGAAGCGCGGTCCGTGAAGTCCCAACGAATCCAACTCTCTTTTGGCCCAGGCCCGCTCCGCTTGATCCACGGTCAGCCAGGTTTCGGTGAGAGGCCGCGGCGCCTCGGGCTGCTCAATCAGACCGGCGCGAAAGAGAAGGTGTAGGTAGTAGTAAGACTGGTGGCCGTAGGCGGCGGGCGGAGGAGGTTCGATCGCATCGGTCAACAAGGCGCTCCGTCCGTCGCGGGCATAGCCCAGGCGAACCGGGATTCGGGCCCGCCATGCCATCCAAGCCGCATGAAAAGCGTTCTGAAAAAGCACGGCACCGTCAAAGTCCTCCTCCCGTAGGCGGTGGATCAATTTGGAAAACCCGCGCCGGCCTACGTGTTCGCCCTCGGGATCGTAAAGGATTTGACGGTCAATCGCCGCGTGATTCTTGTAGACCTCGCTCATCCAGGGCTTTGAGACCAGAACAATTTCGGCCTCGGGAAACCGTTCGCGCAAGGCTTCCAGCGCGGGCAAGCCCATCACCGCGTCACCGATCCAGTTGGTGGAGCGCACCATGATCTTATGCGGATTGCTGAGGTAGCATTTGCGAATGATGGTCATCGCCGACTTCCAGTTTACTCAAAGACGAAGAGATTTTGATTTTGAATCAGCGTGGAGCCCCCGCGGTTTTCTTCCAGAAGGCTGCTGAAAAGCCCTGCGGTCCTGTCATTTTGAGGAGCCGCAGGCGACGAAGACTCTCGTAAGTGTTTGATTTTCAAAATGCAGAGATTCTTCGCTTCGCTCTGCAGAAACTCGATGTATAAGTCATTTAGATTCAGCATTCGCTCTCCTCTGGCGACGCGTCGAGTTTCTGCCAATGATGGGCAGCCGCAAGGCTGTGATCGCTCAGAATGACAGCCCTAACGAGTTCTTCCGCAGCCTGCTAGCAGGCGCAACAAACTTTCTTCAAATTCCGTCGGGCCGGTAAAATGCGCCTCAATCCGGCAAGTAAACAGAGGTACTTCGGGCTGCCAGTTTTCCGGCAGATTCATCAGGTCCTTCTCCGTCGTGACCAGAGCGGCTGCACCGGACTGGATAGCGCTGCGGTCCAAATTGGCGAGCTCGTTCTCAGTATAACGGTGATGATCGGGAAACGAGCGAGCGGAGATCACGTTTAATCCCCAGCGCCGAAGATCTTCAAAGAAGGCTCGCGGATTGCCAATGCCGCAAAATACGAAAACTGGGCCGGGAGGCAGCGCCTCCACAGGAAGAATCCGGCTGTCTGCGATCTTCACGAAGCCCTTTAACTCCGTCCGGCTGCGGAAGATTTGCAACTTGGAATTAACCACGTGCAGCCTCTGTTCGAGCCGCTGCGTGTCCTCGTCACCAACACGGGTCAGCACCATCAGGTGCGCCCTCCGAAGGCCGGAGACCGGCTCACGCAGCCGGCCTGCGGGCAGCATGGCGTCTTCAAAAATGGGTTGGGTCACATCCAGAGCTACAATATCGACGTCGTGGCGAAGACCTAAGTGTTGGAACCCATCATCGAGCACGTGAACGTTCACCCCGAGGTGTTCCTCGGCAAAACGTCCTCCGCGGAAGCGGTCCGCGCAGATCACCATTGGAACCCCCGGCAAGGCCCGCGCCAGCAGCGCCGGCTCATCGCCCACCTCGCGCGGATCCGGGTCGCGCTGGACACCGGGCGCTAGCGCGATCAACCGCGACCCGAATTGCCGTCCATAGCCGCGAGTAAGGATTCCAGGCTTGAATCCCCGGCTCGCCAGCAATTGAGTAAGCGCAGCCACCAAAGGTGTTTTCCCGGAACCGCCCACCGTCAGGTTGCCGACACACACCACAGGATGATTGAGTTCCCGAACTCTAAGCCATCCCCAGGAATAAGCGGCGGCTCGAAGCCTGACCGCCAAGCTGTAAAGCCCTGCAGCGGGCACAAGAAGCATTCTCACTGCGGCTTGCCTCCCGCCGTGCTCATGGAGACCGATTCCCGTTGGGCGATCATGGCGGAGAGAATCGCAATGATCCGGTTTGTCGTACCCGATTTCTCCGCCAGCAAGTGCTGAGCGGACTCGCCCAGCGCTTTGCGGCGCGGCTCGTCCCCCAGCAATTGTAACGTCCGGTGCGCAAGCTCACTTTCGTTTTCAACCCGAATGGCGGCGCCTTGAGCCAGAAACAGGCGGGAAATTTCTCGGAAGTTTTCCATGTGTGGACCGAATAAAACCGGTTTTCCCCAATAAGCAGGCTCCAGGATATTATGTCCGCCGGCTGCGACCAGCGTTCCACCCATGAAGACAATGTCTGCCAGGCGGAACATTCCGGCCAGCTCTCCGATGGTATCGAGCAGAAGAATGCCGGCAGTGGCTAAGCCTGTTCTGATTTTCTCTTCATCCGATTCGAGCGCAGTCCGGCGAGCTACGTCTCGACTCTGGGCTTGCAGGAGTCCGGCCACGGCATCGAACCGCGCTGGATGGCGTGGGGCCAGAATTAGCAAGCCCTTGGGATATTCGGTTCGAACCTTCTGCCACGCTTTGAGCACCAACGGTTCTTCGCCCGGCATGGTGCTGGCGGCGATCAGGACGGGACTTCTTTCCGCTTGCCGCAATGCCACTTCCAGGCAGATTGAAAATTCACCCGGAGCAGCAGGTTCAAAATCGTATTTCAAGTTTCCGGGCGCCGACACTCTTCCCGGCCGCGCGCCCAGGGACCGAAAACGGTTGGCATCTTCTTCAGTTTGCGCGCAGATGGTATCCACCGATTCCAACACTTTGCGCATGAAGGGCCGCACCAGGCGATATCCGCGCAGCGACCGGTCTGACAGGCGGGCATTGACCAGGACCACGGCGGCGCCTCGCTCGTGCGCGGCGCGAATCAAGTTGGGCCACAACTCGGTTTCAGCTATCAGCAATAGGGACGGCTTCAATTTATTCAAGACGCGACGAACCGCGAAGTCCCAATCGAGTGGCGCGTAAAAGCGTCCCGCGATATTCGAGAGATGGGCCTCACCGGCGGCCCGGCCGGTTGGCGTCACATGGCTCATGAAAATCCTTCGATCCGGGAAGCGCGCTTGCAATTGCCTCACTAATCCACCCACGGCAAGAGTCTCACCGACGGAAACGGCATGGATCCAGATGCAACCTGGCGTGGCCTGATTGAATTCGGGGGCGAGCCGGCCCAGCCGTTCGCCAAGGGAGACGCGAACTTGCGAGGTTCCCCGGTAACGCCACACATAGAAAGGGGCGATGAAGATCAGGCCAAACGTGAAAAGTATGCTGTAGGCCAAAAACATAACAATCGGAGAGACCGACGTGCCCGGACGGTGGCGACACCTTCAATTCACAAAGCGGATGATCCCAAACCGGCTGGGTACGTGGAAGTTGGGCTTTTTCCCAGGTATCGGACTCCAAGCCAGCAGCCGCCGGTGTTCATTGTTTCCTTTACCATCGGCGCGGAAAAAGTTGATCCGCCATGCGTCGCCTGGCGATGGCGTGTGTTGCGCGCCCGCAATAGCTGGAATGGGTATGCGCATCTCGCAGGTCCACACATGGCGAGCGGCATCGATCCTCGTCGCGTGTTCAAAGCCTGAATTCCAGCCGGCGTCGTTGAAGGGCTTGCGGTCAAGGTTGATTTCCAGATCGATCCAGAGATTGTTGGGGGCAACCTCAAACTCATAATAATGGTTCATGTGTTGAGGCTGCGGATTGATGAAGACCTCCACCACATCGCGTTCCCATAGTCCCCAAAAATCTTTGGAGGGGTCTTTGCCAGAATAAAGATTCAGGGTCGAATACCGGCACCAATAGGCGAAGTAAATATAGCGTTTGCTCCAAAGACTCGCCACCTCGGTAGCGGCTTCGGGATTGTGAACATTCCCCGCCCAATTGTGATCAAAACGGATCCGATGAGCATGTGACCACTCGGGCTTCGTGAGATTGCCGCCGGGGACAAAGTCAGCGGTCAGGAATCGGGACGTGACCTCGACGTTACTCAGGTAACCAGTGCTTTTGGACATACAATTCACCGTTGCGGGATGCGCGCAAATCCGGGCGAGACTTCCGAGCGCCAGGAAACACGCAACGCCAGCCCGGGTGCAGAGGCGCTGTGAAGGAATCAAAGGCCTCTCGCCAAGGCGCAAAGACGCCGAGGTGATAAGATGCAAAGGCGCAGCGAGGAACTCAAACGAAACTCCGCCATAGCCACACTTCCTTTTTGGCCTTCAGCTCCGTCACAGCATAGCAGATTGGAAAGAGCGCGGTGAGACAGGTGAGACAGTTTTTTGACGCAGCTTGATGGGCGGAAGACGAGGGCGCGATGGGCGTCCGTGAGAAAAGCAATCTGGGCACGTGAGTTGAAGCCCTTCCTTAGGGCGAATTGTGAAGGATTGAAGCTTGGGCTGGAAGCTATCGCTTGAACGGTCTCGAGGAGAGAATCTTGCCGCCTTCTTGAATCGTGTAAGTGGCGTTGGCCTTGAGATTTTTCAGATAGTCCTTTTGTCCACTGGGCCAATCGATCTCGATGCTGCCGGCTTGAGATTCTCTTTCCAGACCGAAGGTGAGCGTGAGTTCGCTTTGGGAGCAATAGCTGGAGCCGGAATGAACGGTTTGGCGGTTGGCGCCCTCGGGCGTGCTGACGCGGACGACGGCGCCAATGCCATCGCGATTGGAGCGCGTTCCCACGGTTTTGATGCGGATGGCATTGTTGCGGCTACCGCCCACATTGTGGAAAAGATATGCCGGACCGCCGTTGGTGGTTACCAGCAGGTCGGGGGCGCCATCGTTGTCAATGTCGGCGTAGGCGGCGCCACGTCCCACAAATTTCTGGTTGAAGCCTGCGCTCGTGCTGACATTGGTGAATTTGCTGTGGCCGTCGTTATGGAACAGCAGCGGCATCTCCGCGTAGCTCACTTGAGGCTGGATGCGGTTGATCTGGGGCTCAATGTGGCCGTTGGCGACGAAAAGGTCCTCCAGTCCGTCCAGGTCGTAGTCAAAGAAGAACAGGCCGAACGAAAGAGATAACAGGCTTGACCTTCCGAGCGGCGTGGAAGGTGCGATATCAATAAAGAATCGATTGCCTTCGTTGTGGTAGAGGCCCAGCATTTCATTGGAGAAGTTGCCGATGGCGAGGCTCGGGTGGCCGGAGTCATCAAAATCATCTGAGTCGATGCCCATGGCGCCGCGGGCGATGCCGTCTTCGCTGAGCGCGATTCCGGCCTGGACGGCCTGTTCGGTGAACGTCCCATTGCGGTTGTTGTGATAGAGCTTGTTCGGTTGCGTGTCATTGGAGACGGCAATATCCGGCCATCCGTCGCCATCATAATCAATCACGGCCACGCCCAGCGACTTGCTGGTGGGATCATAAATTCCCGCTTTGCCGGTCACGTCCTCAAAGCGGCCATCCCCCAGGTTGTGGAACAGCCGGCACGTATCTCCGTGGTAGGCTTCGGGAGTGCAGTAGGACTTGGTGTGGCCGTCGAGCGAACAGTAAAGGTCGGTCTTTTCAGACCAGCGAACGTAGTTGGTGACAAAGAGGTCGAGTTTGCCATCACGGTCATAATCCAGCCAGGCGGCACTCGCGCCAAACCCCGTGTTATTTACGCCCGCTCTTTTGGTGACGTCCTTGAAGGTCCCGTTGTGCTCATTGTGGAAGAGGCGGGCTTCGCCCAGGCCGGTGAAGTAAATGTCGTCCCAGCCGTCGTTATCGTAATCCCCCACCGCCACGCCCATGCCGTACATTCCAACATTCAACCCTGCCTTCGCCGTGACATCCGTGAAGGTCCCGTTCCCGTTATTGCGGTATAACTTCATGGTGGAGTGGCGCCGGACGTGGCCTGGGAAATCCGACCCATTGATTAGCAAAATGCTGGGGTTGCCATCGTTGTTGTAATCGATGAAGGCGCAACCGGAACCCATGGTCTCCGGCAGGAATTTCTTGCCGAAGGCGCCATTGTTTTGGATGAAATGAATCCCGGCCCGGCGGGTGATATCTACAAAATAAATGGAGTTGCCGGTAGGAGGGCCAGAAAATAATGACTCTGGGAAGGCGGCCGCACTACGGGCCAGGAGGCGGCCTGTCGGCCACGATGCGGCTGAGAGGCCAAGTGCTGCAAGGAAATTGCGCCGGGTTATGGAATTCTGTTTCAACTCAGCGATGACCCCCATGGGGCAGAGTTGGCAACGAGGCGCTTCGAGGATCGGGTGGGACGGTGGAGAGACTCAATCCGGCAGCGCACTTGCCGCCGTTCGGAGGCGCGTGTGGAGTCTTAGCTTTCGGAATCATGTAAGCGTGCATCTCCTGGGTCATATCGGGCGCCACATAGTTTCCGGCTACCAAAGATTTCAGGTTGACCGAATCGTGCTCGTGAATCGGTTGAGACTCGTTGTTGTCCCAAGGATGGGAAAGTTTGAAGGCCCCGGTGATGGCGCCGGAGGCTTCATAAGCCTTGAAGCGGAGATAGAGCTTGACCTCGCGGTCCGCGGAGGCATCCTGATTCAGGCCGCGATAACATAACATCAAGTTGTAGTGCGCCTCCAGATCCTCCGGATCAATGCTCAGGGTCTTCTCCAGTTCCTGCACCGCGGCGGCATATTTGCGTTGCAGGAAAAGCATCCGTCCCATCTCATCACGGACGACGCGGTCATTGGGATATTGCGCCGCGGCATCGGCCAACTGCTGATAAGCGGCGGGGTAGTTGCCATCCGCCTTCAAGACCAGGGCCTCGTAGTAGTGGGCGCTGGCGAGCTTGGGATTGTCCTGGAACGCCTTTTCGAGAACCGGCTTGGCGGCGTCCGTATTTCCTTCCTGAACCAGGGCTCGCGCAATGTTCACCCAACCGTCCGCATAGTCTGGCCGGAGTTGGGTGACGACCCGAAAGGCCCGTTCGGCTCCTTTCAAGTCGCCTTGTAGCAAAAGGCCAATTCCGTAGTCGTTCCAGCGTTGCCAGTCCTTGGCATTGTACTGGATGTTCTCCTCAAAACTCGTGTGATCATCGGTCACGACCGGGATGGTGACTTGATTTTGGGCCATCACGACAGTGGGAACGTTGGGAATGCCTTTCGTGCTTTCCGAATCCTTGGAGACATCGCCCGTGAAAACCCAGGTGCCGTCGTCATAATCGCTGGTGACTCCGGGATGAGGGATCGAAGGATTGCGAACCCCGGCGAACGACCATTGGGTGATCCACCAATCAAACTTGCGATAATTCAACTTGGCGGTGAGGGTAATTTTGTCTCCACAGTCTTTGGGAATCTTGAGCCGGTAATGAACCGTATCGGCAGCGCCGGGAGGAATCAGGCGGGCGTACATAACGGCGCGAGTCGACCATGAATTTCGCTTGTTGATGACGTTGCCGTGCACGTCAAGCTGCAAGGAGCGATAGAAATGAGCGGCAGGATCCACCGGTCCTTTGCCACCGTTCGCGGCGGCGCCGCTCCAGAAGATGATGTGCCCCTTGTTGTCGCGCGCCTGAAGCTCCAGCCAGCAATCAAACGCATCCACCGTACCGCCCGGGAAGAAATGGCCGAGCTTGAGCGTCCGTACTACGACTTCCACCCGAACGGTCTGGCCCCGCTTCAAAGAAGCATTCACTGCGCCCAGCGGCGCAATTAACTTGGCGGGGGGAACAACTGCGGTCTCAGCCGCGGAAAAGCCGCCGGCGGACTCCTCCCCCACAGCGAAGGTAGTGGATAACTGGGGGGCATTGCCCGCCGGCCCCGCCATCTCTGCATGGGCGGCGCCGCTCGGCGGCTCCTCCGCAAGCGCAAAAATATCCACGCGCAAGGCGCCTTTCAAAAAATTCTCAACGGCCTTCACCTGGGCTTCATCGCCATGGGATGTGGGCACGGCGGTGTTGGCGGCGGCAAAACGATGGGAGTGAACAAAGCCGTGGATATTGCCGAAGTCATTGGACTTCACGAGCGGCATGTGGCAATTCACGCACTCCTGCGGATGGGGTGGGTAATAGAAGGATCGCGCGCCCTGGCCGGAAACGCCGCTCGCCTGCCAATTGTCGTACTCGTCAAATCCGCGCAGCCAGCGGTAGTGATTCACGGGGACATCCAAATGCACTTTGTGGCAAGCCGAGCAAAACTTGGCGACTTGATCCGGATTGGTGTGGAACGGCTTCAGGAAAACAGCGCGGTGAGGTTTGGGATCGAGCCGGACCACGTAATTGTGGAGCGCCTGCATGGTGGGATTCTTGCTCACGGCGAACCGGGTGAGGGCAGGATACTCTGCTACGAAACCCCCCTGGCCCATGGTGCTCCCGACGTGAACGATCGAATGGCAGGACATACAACCTAAACCCGCCTGTCCGGCCGGCGTCTGTTCGATTTCCCGGATAGGGTGAGTTTGCATTTGGTCCGAAAAGACCAGGGCATGATCGTGGCATCCCCCGCACCACAGTGAAGGCTTCACGCCAACGGTATCCTGCATGTACTCGATGGCCTTCCGGTACCATTGGTTATTAAAAGATGAATAGTGGTGCATGGAGCTTTCCCACTGCCGGTAAATGTCCGCATGGCATGGCTGGCATGCTTTGGAATCCTGGAAAAAACTCGCAGGGATGGTCTTGCCATTGGAGGTTTGGGCCGAGCTGGGAAAAGCCAGGGAATTCTTGCCGCCGCCTTCCTGGTCCATACTCAAAGGCGTGGTGGTAGGATTGCGGACGGAATGATTGGAATCGGGATCGAAGTGATGAACCGCGACAGCACCCGCATAGAAGATGGCTGAGGCCAGGAGTAAAGCGAAAGTCCAATGCCAGACGTGGCCCGGAAGAATCCAGTCCGCCATCATAAACCTTGCAGGCCGGACCTTGGTAACGAGCAGAACGAGCGTGAGCACGGAGAAGCCAACGTGGCCATAGAGCTCAATGGAATGCGGGCGGGTCATTCCGAAAATGGCCAAGTAGATTCCGAACGCGACCGCCAGGAGTGCGCTAAACCCCAGTGCCGTTCCCATGCCACCCTTGAAGAATTCGCGGTTGCGAGCCGTGAAAACCAGCAGCAGGACGATTGCCAGCACTCCTAGAACCAGGTGCAGAAGGGTATTGACGATGTAAAATACGTCCGGAGTGCTGAAGGCCGCCAAATACGCCGAGTTGGCAGCCAGAATAACGGCCAGGATCAACAGCCCGCCGCCTGCCAGACTCCTCCAATTTTTTTCGTTCCGGGTGCTTATCGCCATGTTCGATACGGGACTGTTTCAACCCTTCTGAAGCACAGAAAAGCAGGTGGAGACGCCCTACACTTTGCCGCCTCCACTTATTCGCCGGGGCTTTGCCATTGAGAATTACTCAGACGCACCCACTAGGGCATCATGCACCTTATCGAGCCCTCTCTTTCTAGTCAATAGTGCGCACCAACTAGGCGGACGGTTTATTTTGATTAAGCGGACCCTTGACCTTGCAAAAATTGATTTCATTGAGGCAAGTAGGCTTAGGATAGTATGGGGAGCGGGATAACGGAACCAGACATGTTGCAGGCGTGGGGAGGAATGACCCGCCTGAGCACGGTTCGAGCTCATTACTGGGGCCCATTCGATTGAAGCATGAGCCAGACTGAATCCAATCACGACTTGATCAAAGAAATTCCTTCGCCCCTCACCCGGTTGTGGGTTGGCCTTTGCATCATTCTTTCCATCTTCATTTTTTTCGCTTATTACACGGCGGGGCAGATTCGATGGCTTGAGGACTTCCAGGTGAACGTAGTGCAGAGGAACCGCAAAGCCTCATTGCAATTGCTGCGTCTGCAAAATGACGCTTATGAACTGGGAATTTCGTTGAGAGACATGAGCCGGGAGCACTTGGAATATCCCATCTATGATTGGAAATCCGAATTCGACCGCCTTCGGGGGGACATGAAGAACGCGCTCTCCCTGGAACGGGAATTCGCCTCGAGCACCACACTGACCAATGACAAGTATGCAGAGCTCAGGTCCGGTCTTCGGGATTTCTGGATCGACTCGGACCGGGTTTTCGAGAGGTCGCGCCGAGGGCCGGATCGCCAGGCCCGCACCATGATCCAGACCGAATTGGAAAGCCGCCGCGCCGTCATCAGTGAGATCGTGGCGCGATTACTGGTGACGAATGACCAGGCGCAAGTCGCGGCCAACCAGCGCATCAATCAGGTTTACAGCAACTTCAAGCGTGAAAACCTGATCGTCCTGGTCATCCTTCTTTTGATAGCAGTTGGAACAGGGCTCTATACCCTTCAGGCGAACCGCACCATTTACAAGAAGCTGAAGCAACTTGCGACCAAGCTTCAATTGCAGTCCGTGCAGCTCCGCAAGCTTTCTTGGAAGCTGATTGATGTGCAGGAGGAGACGCTCCGGCAGGTGGCGCACGATCTGCACGATGAGTTCGGGCAGATTTTGACCGCAGTGGGGATTATGCTAAGCCGGATCGGACAGAAGGCCAAGCTGGCCGATCCCGAATTGTTGCAGGATGCCCAGACCGTCAAGAATCTTGTCGAAGAAACGCTGCAAAGTGTGCGTGACCGGTCACAGATGTTGAGGCCCGCGATTCTGGACGACTTCGGTCTGATGAAGACCCTTGCATGGTTTGTGGCCCAGTTTTCCAAACAAACGGGAATTGATGCGCGACTGGAATCTTCCCTCGCGGATGTGTCCTTCCCACGCGACCAATCCATCCACATTTACCGCATTGTTCAGGAGGCCCTGGGGAACGTGGCACGGCATTCCAAAGCTTCGCAGGCTCGAGTCCTTATCAACAAGGATGAGGAGAACTTGCACATCTGGATCAGAGATAATGGCACGGGTTTCGATGTCAAAGGTAAAATGAACCGTCCCGCCGACGAAGGTTTTGGTCTGATGGGGATGCAGGAGCGCGCGCAACGGCTGGACGGGGAATTAAGGATCGAATCGATTTACGGGAAGGGAACAGAGGTCATCGTTCTGATTCCCTTGCCCCAGGCGGTCCTTGCTCCTGCAGGAAAGGGTTTGACATGAGCACAACTCCAGCTCCGAATCAGGAAAAGAAAATTCGGGTCCTGTTGGCGGACGACCATACCTTGGTCCGCCACGGTTTCCGGAGAATTCTGGAAGACGATCCCCGCATTGCCGTGGTGGGAGAAGCCGCCACCGGGCTTGCCGCGATCGAGCAGGCCCGGAAGCTCAAGCCCAACGTGGCCGTGCTCGACCTTTCCATGCCTGAACTCGGAGGGCTGGAAGCCACGGCGGAAATACTGAAGATCAGCCCCGATACCAAGGTGCTGATCCTGAGCATGTATTCGAACGAAGCTTACGTCCGCAAGGCATTTGAAGTGGGCGCCAAGGGTTATATGTTGAAGGATGCGATTGAGCTTGACCTGACCCGCGCCGTTCTGGCCTTGGCCGAAGGGAATACTTACATGAGTCCGGGGATTTCAAATCTCCTGGTGGAAGGGTTGAAAGCCGGGACCTTGCAAGATGGCACTTCTGATCCCCACGACCGGCTTACGTTGCGTGAAAAGGAAGTCTTGCAGTTGATCGCCCAAGGCAAGTCGAACAAGGAAGTGGCAAGCCTTCTGAATATCAGCGTGAATACCGTCGCCGTGCATCGCGCCCGAGTGATGGAGACGCTGGGCATCCACCGGACCGCGGAGCTGGTTCTCTATGCCGTGAAGAAGGGCTTGATTCAACCCCATTGACCCGGGGGGAGAAAATGGACGGGTCAGCAGATTTGGGTAGTGGGTCAGTTTGCTGTAGCGGCGGTCTCTGACCGCCGGAAGCTGTTGAAAAATAAAATTCGGCGGTCAGAGACCGCCGCTACAGCAGCAAAAATGGTCCACTACCCAGATTCGCGTTGGCAGTGCGCCGGCGCTACGCCAGTCTGGAAGTTTTCGTCAACCTTCGCATTTGAGCCGCCTTTCGGCGGCGACTCTCAAGGCCGAGTAGATGGCACCGTAAATTTGGGCGCGGCCCTTCAGTTCAGAGATCCGGATCTTGGGCGGATCCTCCTGAATTCTCTTCACGACTCTCTCCACGGTACTCACCAGGAGTTCGGGCGCGCCGGTCACGATTCCGCCTCCGAACACAATCATCTCCGGATCAAGCACCGCGACCAGGTTGGCGACGCCCACGCCCAGTATCGTAAAAATGTTCTCTAAAAGTTGGCGCGCTCTTGAGTCTCCGTGGCGAAGGGCCTCAAAGACAAACATGGCGTCCCGCTCGCCGGCAAGCCCGGAGGGGCCATTTGACGATGTCGAGTTCAGAACCTTGCGGCCTTCGGAGGCGATGCCCATGCCGGAAACGTGCGTCTCAAAGTAGCCGACGTCACCAAAGTCCTCATTCCATCTTTGCCAGTCCAGATTCATCAAATGGACTTCACCGGCGGCGCCGCTCCGCCCCCGCACCAGCCGCCCATCCACAAAAATGCCTGACCCCACTCCGGTACCCAATGCAATGAAGACGAAAGTGCGGGCATGGCGGGCCGCCCCGCGCCAGTGTTCGCCGGTGGCGGCCATGTTGGCGTCATTTTCCAGAAACACCGGCACCCGAAATTCGTGTTCCAGCCCCTGGCCAAGCGGGATTTCCCTCCAGCCGGGCAGATTGTTGGCGAATGAGACTTCGCCGCGTTTGACGTCCACGGGACTTGGAACGCCGATAGCAACGGCTCGAAGGGTTTGAGCGTTAGCCCGCTTCAATGGCGAGGATCGCGGTTTTGCGCCGGGGATGGGAGGGGCCGGGGGATTCTCTTCTGCATGAACAATCGAACGAATGCCTTCATTGATCCGTTCCGTGATCTTTCGCGGGCCCTCTTCCGGCGGAATTTTCTGGTCCGCCTCCCTCAGAATTCTGCCATTGTAATCGGATAAAGCGAAGTGGAGGTGGCTGGCACCCATATCAATACCCACCACCCGGCCATAGGGGGCATTGAGGCGCAGCAAGTTGCCATCCCTGGTCAGCAAGCCCTGTTTGGAGAGAGGATCGAGCACCTTTCGCAACTCGGTCCGGCTGAGGCCAAGATCCCGTGCCACGTGCAGGAGGCTTGCCCCACGGCGGCTTGAAATTTGCTGAAACACCAAGGAAAAATCGGATGGACTGAGGTGATTCATGGGCTCAAAGAATCCGGCACGGCTTGCGTGCCGTTTGGAAAGGCATTTGCCTGTAACGCCGCCCTTCAGGGCGGCATTGCCGGGCTAAAGAGGCTGTGTCATAACCAGGTCGACGGTGGTGTAGCGCCGGCCTTCAGGCCGGCAAGTACAAGAAAACACGTGTGCCGGGCTGAAGCCCGGCGCTACGCCGACGCAAGGCCAGAATGACCACCCGGTTCGGGGCGGCGCTGCCGGGCCAAAGAAGCTGTGTGATAACCAGGCCGAAGGTGGTGTAGCGCCGGCCTTCAGGCCGGCAAGTACAAGAA
>DATKST010000029.1:0-11413 GCA_035531475.1 Terriglobia bacterium | reverse complement strand
GTTGCGATTGGGGACGGTATCGATGTACAGGGCATGACCTCCATGCACCTCATAGATCATGAAAAGGCCATTGTCAAGTACTTGCATGGGCACAACATAGCGCCCCTACCTGAACCTTCCAGCATGAAAATAAATCGCTTATCTCAGATTCCAAGGGTCAAGGGAGGGGGGAAATCCGCCGGATCAAAGAATAAGACAGGGATCAAGGTAAGGGATCGGGGCCAGGTTCGTGGTTCTCAAAAGCAGAGTCGTGGCCGGGGACGATAAGGCCACCCAGTGAGAGGATGCGATCCCGGTCCGCAGCCATTTGGGCGCGGTTGTGAGCAATCATGGTAAGAACCGGTTGGTCTTCAGCACGGGTGAGCAGGGCATCACCGGCAATGACCACCGGGGTCCCATTGCACGCAACCCGCAGGGAAACGTGGCCCGGCACGTGCCCGCCGGTCAAAACGCGCTCGATGCCGTCCGGCAGCGAGTTATTTTCCACCCAGCGGTATTGCGAGATTGTACCCAGGCGCTTGGGATCCCACCATCGCAAAGCAAATTGCCGGAGCTTGACCATGAGCTCCCGGGCGCGATTGTAGTCGAAGGTCTCAGGGTAGTATTTCAAGATCAGCTTTTCCCAATTTTGTTGGTCGAGAAGGTCCGAATAGAGCGAGCAACACCAGTCGTAAGACTCCTGGCTCCCAATGATCGTGCTCTTAGGAAACAGAGAATTGTTGAGGACGTGATCGACGTGGAAGTGCGTGCTCAGAATGAAGTCGACGTCATCCGGACGGAGCCCGTGAAGTTGGAGCGCATCCTCCAGTCGGTGAGCTTCATGCGGCATTCCGGTATCGACAACGGCATGGCGTTGGCCGTTCGAAAGCAGAACGGTGGTGGCTCCCCTCCAGCTTCCCGAAAGAAGCACGTCAACTTTCCAATTCGATTTTTCCATGAGACACCCTGGATTTAGCTTGTCATCGTCCCATTTTAGCAGGGTCCTGCGAGAAGGCGAGGCAAAAAGGCGCATGAGGGATGAGGAAAACCTGGAGTCAAGGCAGAGCGGCAAATGTTGAGATGCGCCCGGAAGTCATGGGGCCACTTCGCCGGGACATTTCGGCTATTGCGGACCCTTCGCCCCCGGCTCGACATAAGGGCAGACTCTCCTCCCAAAGGAGGTCAGCGTTGATCGATGGGAACGTAACGGAGGTTGGATGGACCCGTATATTCGGCCAGGGGCCGGATCAACTTGTTATTCGAATATTGCTCCAGAACGTGGGCGGCCCAACCGGCAATGCGGCTGACGGCAAAAACCAACGGATAGAGGTCCACCGGAATACCCAAGACGTAATAGGCAGAGGCCGAGTAGAAATCCACGTTGGCGTTGATCTTTTTCTCACGAATCATCAAATCCTCAATCTTCTTGGACATCTCAAACCACTTGGGCTGTCCTGTGCTCCGGCCTAGCTCTTCAGACATCTTGCGGAGCACCGTGGCTCTGGGATCCTCGGTGTGATAGACGCGGTGCCCGAAGCCCATAATCTTCTTCTTCCCGGCAAGAAGCCCGCGGATGTGCGCATCGGCGTGTTCAACATTCTGGATTTCCAGCAACATTCGCATCACCTGCTCGTTGGCGCCGCCATGCAGCGGCCCCTTCAACGTTCCGATTGCGGAAGTGATGGCGGAGTGCATATCCGAAAGCGTGGAGGCGGTAACGCGCGCGGCAAAAGTGGAGGCATTGTAACTGTGATCGGCATGGAGGATCAGGGCGATGTCGAACCACCGCGCATCCTCCGGGCTCGGGGTTTCGCCGTTCAGCATGTAAAGAAAATTGGTCGCGTGGTTAAGATTGGGATCGGGCGGGATCGGATCCTTCCCTTCCCGCACCCGGCCGAACGCCGCCACCAGGGTGCCCATCAGTCCCGTCAGACGCAGCGCCTTGCGGTGGTTTGCCTCTTCCGACATATCTTCAGATTCTCGATCATAAAGCGACAGCGCCGAAACCACCGTGCGCAAAGTCTCCATGGGATGTTGAGGCGGGGGCAACCGCCGGAGCAGATCAATAATCTGGGGCGCAATCTCACGATTTTCGATCACCTGCTTCTTCAAGCTCTCCAACTCCGTGCGTGTGGGGAGCCGCCCATACCAAAGCAGATAGACTACCTCTTCAAATGTCGATTGCGTTGCAAGGTCATGGATATCATAACCTCGATACGTCAACTTTCCCCGCTGTCCATCAATCGAGCAGATCTCAGACGTTGCAATCACTACGTCTTGAAGCCCGGCCTTAACCTCTGCCATTTCTAAATCTCCTTCTCTCTAATTACCCGGCTCAAACCCCTAATATCATACACGATCAAAGTCACTCAAACAAGAAGGGCTAATGCACGGCAACCTCATAAATAGGCGCTTTGTACCGAAATATTCCGGCTGGTTGGACTGTTTACCATGCACGCCAGCTCGGATTTCAAAAGGTCTATTCGCCTTTGGAAACTGTCCTCTTGCAGCACTGTTTACACTGCAACCCGTATCCCAGTATCCTGGCTGGTCATCATGGAGCTCGTCATGAACCACAACCATGCAGTCCTCGGGATATTGCTCCTCCTCCTCGTCTTGGCTTTCTTGGCGCGGTCCTATCTTGCTGCGCGGCCCCGCTATTTCCTGCCTATCGCCGGGAAAATCGGCCTGGTTATCATCGTTCTTGCGGAGGTCCTGCTCTATCTGCAGGCCCACTGGGTCACGATTTACTTCACGCCCGTGGTCTGGACCGGCGCCGTCATGCTTATGGACTCACTGGTCTTCACGGTCCAAGGCGCTTCCCTTCTTCAATCGAAACCCGCCAGGTTTTTTGCCCTGGCATTATGGTCCGTACCTCTCTGGCTGATTTTCGAAGCCTATAATCTCTGGCTCAAGAACTGGGCCTACGTCGGCCTGCCGCACAGCCGGCTACTGAGTGACATGGGTTACTTGTGGTCATTCGCCACGATCTGGCCGGCCATCTTTGAGACTGCTGACTTCTTGACTGCGACCGGGGCCATTCGGAAAACCAGCCAGCCGCATCGGGCCGCCCACGGTTTGACGCGGGTTGGCTGCTTGATGCTGGGCGCTTGCTTCCTGGTTCTTCCGGTCATGATTGCCCCCCAAGCGGGCGACTATCTCTTCGGCATGGTTTGGATTGGCTTTGCTCTCTTGCTTGATCCTCTAAACTATCGAATGGGTGGGCATTCCTTGCTCCGCGATTGGGAATCCGGCAATTTGCAAACGCTATACAGCTTCCTGGCTTCGGGAATGATTTGCGGGGTTCTGTGGGAATTTTGGAATTACTGGGCGCACGCTCGCTGGATTTACATTTTTCCCATTTTCCAAAACTGGAAGATTTTCGAAATGCCCGCCCCGGGATTTCTGGGCTTTCCACCCTTCGCCGTGGAGTGCTTCGTCATGTTCGAGTTTCTTTCGACTGTCTATGACCGTTGCGTCCCGCACTCCGGGAATTCGGCCGAGGAGTGGCGAAGGAAATGATCGTCGCCTCGCCCCGGAGCAGACGGCCTGCGAGAGCCTGGTTCCCGGGTTGACGCTGACCCCTCCACGCTTTCTGTCCCTGAAATCAAGAATGCACAAAGCCAGCCTTCCCACGATTTCGCACCCACCCCGCCGCTCCAGGCATCATACAATTACCATGAGCCAGGCTTGGTGTTTATCTCGTTTCGGAAAAGGGCGATAACTTGCAATTAACCAACCGCATTCTTTGGTGTGTGATCGCGTTCCTATGCTTTCCCTTGGGCCTCATTGCCGGGACAACGCAGAACGTAACCGGCCTCACTGCGGCACAGAATCAAGCCGCTCATCACGGCCTTTATCTGCTCATGAATGGCGAGCCGGATGCCGCCATCGCTGTTTTCAAACGACTGGAAACGGGGGCGCCGAATTCTCCGGTGGGCTTCTTGCTGGACGCGGATGCGACCTGGTGGAAAATCTACTACCTCTCCGCCAACCTGATCGATCCCGACGTTTTCGACGTCGTCTACATGCAATCCACGCCGTTTGACCCTCACTTCGAAAAGCTTGTGCATGAAACCATCAGCAAGTCCAGTGCTATGGTCCAGAATCATCAGGATTTGCCACGAGCCTATTTGTTTGAAGGCATGGCTTACGCCCTTGAAGCCCGTTTCCAGGGCCTGCATGACCGTGATCTGCCCACCGCTCGCGCCGGCAAGAAAATGAGAACTTTGCTCATGACCGCGATCCGCATGGATCCCAACATCACGGACGCTTATCTTGGACTCGGAATCTATAACTATTTTGTGGATACCCTGCCCACCCTCATCAAGATGCTCCGCTTTCTGATCGCGCTCCCCGGAGGCGACCGCGTTCTGGGTCTCCAGCAGCTTCGCACCGCCGCGCAAAAAGGTGACTTTACGCGCCCGGAAGCCCAGTTCTATCTTGCCAAGGATTATACGCGCCGCAATGAGATGCAGTTGGCAAAAGCCCTGGCGTTGTTCCAAGGGCTTGGCAAGGAATATCCCAATAACCAACTGTGGGTATTGCTGCAGGGAAGTGTCCAAATCCGCCTCGGTCGCCAGGACGAAGGTGAAACCCTCTACCGCCAAGTCATGGCGGCAACTGCCGGAAAGCAGTCGGTCGCAGAACAGTCGATTCACCGCCAAGCCGTCCAGGCGCTGGCGCGCATGCATCCCAACGAAAAACTGGAATAAATTGACAGCGCAAAAAACCCAAAAGATAAACGTAGTTTGGATTTGGGTAGTGGCGCAGTTTGCTGTAGCGGCGGTCTCTGACCGCCGAAAGCTGTTGAAAAATAAAATTCGGCGGTCAGAGACCGCCGCTACAGCAGGCAAATGACGCCACCACCTGGACTTGTCGTGCTGTTGTCAGGCAGGTGCTTCAAACGATGCGGTCTGTTCGTGGGCGTGGTAGGAACTGCGCACCAGCGGGCCGGATTGCACGTGTTTGATGCCGGCGCGCAGGCCCTCCTCGCGGAGCGCCGCAAATTCTTCGGGTGTATAGAAACGCGCCACCGGCAATTGCTCGCCGGAGGGCCGCAGGTATTGGCCGATGGTGACAATGCCCACTCCGGCGGCGCCCAAATCCTTCAGGACTTCCACCACTTCCTCAAACGCTTCACCCAACCCCACCATCAATCCTGACTTCACCGGTATTTCAGGAGCGACGGTGCGGGAGCGCCCCAGCAATCGTAGGGACCGCTCGTAGCGCGAACCCTTGCGGGCCACAGAATACAATCGCGGGACGGTTTCGGTATTGTGGTTCAGCACGTCCGGCCGCGCCCGCAAGACAACTTCCAGTGCTTCATCCGATCCGTGGAAATCCGGAATCAGGACTTCCACTTTCACTCCGGTAATCTGCCGGCGCAGAGCGTCAATGGTCATAGCGAAGAGCGTTGAGCCTCCGTCTTTCAAGTCATCGCGATCAACCGAGGTCACCACCACGTAGCGCAGGCCCATCTTGGCAGCGGCCCCAGCCACGCGCTCCGGCTCATCCCAATCAACCCCGGAAGGCATCCCTTTGGGCACGGCGCAAAAACCGCAGCGGCGCGTGCAAAGATCGCCCAGGATCATAAACGTGGCGGTGCGATGGCTCCAGCACTCGCCAATATTCGGGCAGCGGGCGCTTTCACACACGGTGTGCAGGTCGAGGCCGCGAATCAGCCGCTTCAGTTCGAAGTAATTCTCACCGCCCGGAATGCGCACCTTCAGCCATTCAGGGCGGCGGGGACGCACCGGTGAAGTCTCAATCTGAATCAGGTCGAATGACATTTCACCTTATTGTACCCGTGTTTAAGGACTTGGACAAACGTGAGAAGCATTGGGTGCTGGCGCAGTTTGCTGTAGCGGCGCTCTATGAGCGGCGGAAACCCTTGAGAATCCAAGTTCGGCGCTCATAGAGCGCCGCTACAGCAACCAAACTGAGACACTACCAGGCTTTGGGTAGTCCCGTGGTTTGCGGGTACGCCGGCATCCCTTCACTCCGCTCAGGGCAAGCTCTGCCGGCAAATGCCGCCGATGCGCCATCCATGCTCTCACACTCGCCACGCCCTATGCCAATTGCCCACCATCCACGAAAAGCAGCGCGCCATTGACGTAGTCCGCGTCCCGGGAGACCAGAAAAGTGGCGGGGCCGGCGACATCTTCTGGAGTTCCAAGGCGTCCCAGCGGAATGAGGTCCTTGTACTTCTTCATAAAACGGCGATCCTTGAGCAGGGGCTCGGTGAGGCGGGTTCGAATCAGGCCCGGACCCACCGCATTTGAATTGATCCCATAATGTCCAAGCTCGCGCGCCAGGGTCTTGGCCAGCAGATAGATTCCTGCCTTGGACACATTGTAGGGAGCCAACTCGGCTTCCGCGTCCCAGGAGTTGGTTGAAGCCATAAACACCAGCTTGCCTCGCCGCTGTTGGATCATGTGAGGCGTCACCGCGCGGGCCACCAAAAAGGCGCCTTTCAAATTGATGTCCATTGTCCAGTCCCAATGCTTTTCATCCGTCTGAACAAAGGGAACCGGCTTCCCTACCCCAGAGACATACATCAGGATGTCGATGTGGCCGTGCCAGCCCAGGGTCTGAGCCACCATCGCCTCCACCTGGCGCTTGTTCCGAACATCACAATGGAAATTGCGAACTTGCCCGCCCTGTTCGGTAATCTCACGATTGGTTCGAGCCATCATGGGACGGTCGATGTCCGCAATGGCAACAGCTGCGCCTTCCATCGCCAGTCGCACCGCAATCGCCTTGCCGATGCCTTGCGCGCCTCCCACCACCAACGCCACTTGGTCCCGGAATCGATCCGAATTGTACGCAGAGACAGAGCCAGCCGTCGATCGCATCAAATACCCCGCCTTCTTGTTGCTATTAAATTCTGTTCGCCGCAACCACAATCAAGTAGGGAGACAAGCCGCAGACCTGCGCCTTTCAGGTCTGCGGCTTGCCTCCCAATCACGTCTGCGGTGTTGTATTCTAGCGCCGTGTCGCGGCTCTGTCGCCCTTTTCTTTCTGATCGCTTCCTTTTTGTCACCGTCCGCTGGCGGTGTTCCAATGTCAACACATACTCCGGCGGGAGCCCCAGGGAACAAGAACGGCACTGTGGGTTGACAATTGACCGGGTGAATATGCGTTCGGGTCCGAAAGCACAAATCCGACCGATACAGGCCATCAACGGCCAGGAAAGCCGCAGACGTGAAGGACGCGGGTCTGATCTAACTGCTTAACCCAATTCACCTGCACACCACTCGATAACTTTTCGTGACCGACTTACTCTTCAACTGCAAACTGTCGATTCCTAGGCGGCAATAGTTTTCGTGCGAACCCGGAGCGCTAAGGACGTTCCGATAAAAGAAAGAACGATATGCCGGGATCCCAAACGCAAGGCCTTCAAAAACCAAAGTCGTACCGACGGCACGCACCCGAATTTTGGGGCGGGTATCCTTGTCCAACGACTCGGCAAACGCCTCCCTTTCTCCCTTCATCTGTTGAACACGAGATGCTTTTTCAGCGGGGCATCCTAATGACATGCTCTTCATAACGTCACCGGAAAGAATTCCCTTGCTGTAACCGACCCTTACGTACCAGATATCCAAGGCGCAAAGTGCCTTACGCTCGTTATACAACTCTCTTGCTTCTGACTCCCGAACCACGGCATTTCTGAACATATCAGAGGTCAATGTCAAAGCTTTATCGAGAACTACGGCGTCAACGTCGTATCCCCGGCTTTTGAAAGTCTGTTCCAAATTCATTGCGTATTTGTCGGCTGGCGACATCTGCACAGCAAGTAGAGCTTGGGCGCCCAGCAATCCTGCGAGCGCCAAGTGCATTGTTCTACGCAGTTTCATTTTCACCCCCGCTAAAGCGCCTTGCCTTACTACGGTTCAAAACAATCTCTGAGCAAATATACCCCTCCCTCTCATAGCCTCATTGAGGGATCAGGTTATTCAGGCTGCTCGCTTCCGCTTACGAGACCTCCTACGTCTCGTAGCGAAAATAGAAGTGAGTTCAGCCTTGATCGACCGATGAACTTTGCACAAGGGGCACCTCTTAGTCCATTTGGCCTTTTGGGCTCTGTTCTCGTTCTCTTTTGGCTGAAAACGATGGATTGCTAGGCATTCCAGCGCCGGAAGTGATCTCCTTCCTCGAAGTGCATATATATCGATCCTGGTGATGCCGTTAAACCAGTGGATGTTAAAGTGTGAAGAAGGGCGACCAACTCCCTCCCTAGTCCTACCAACATAGACACATTTCCTTCCCTTCCAAAATGCGTAGATGCAACTCCGGTAAGGGATGTGCTCATCAAACCATGCCTTGAATATTCGCTTTTTCGCCTTGCGGCCGTACCCCTTGACTTGCCAGCTTTTCTTTTTGTCGATGGACCTCGAAAACTCAGTTCTTGCGAGCTTAGTAGCAAGGGCTGCAGATGCGATCCCTTGCAGCTTTTTAATCGCTCCGTCTACATTCTCCTTGCTAAAGACGGGGGGAGCACCCGGGCTGCGTTTCCCAATAACGTGCCTGAGCCAATAAGTCCGCCGAGTAAAGAGGCCCTCCAGCGTATCCTTGAACTGAACCGTTTTCGCCATCTGGTCTCCGGAAACTTTGGGCGTTCTCTCCTACATTCATTTTTTTGCGTTATATGAGCGGATAGCCTCGGTCGGTGTTTTCCTGGCCATCGTTCCAGCAAGTAGCGCATACCTGCCCCATTATAGAAGGCCAGCGGCTTGTCCCGCAATCACGTCTGCGGTGCTGTATTCTAGCGCCGTGTCGCGGCTACGTCGCCTACTTCTTTCGATCGGTTCGTTTTCGTCACCTAAGGATCGTATAATAACCGAGCGCCTCGCCAGAAAGATTCTTATGGTCTCATCCATTTGCTTTACATGACCAGCATCCCGCACTGCGGAACCGTGCCTTCGCCACCGGCAGATGGTGGGCCATGCATCGCATCGATTCACGCTACATCTCCATCAAGCCCAAGCTGATTTGGATGGCTCGATTGACCTTGGCCAGAGTGCCAGGGTCAATCACACCCAGTCGTTTGATCAATCTTTGCCGGTCCACGGTTCGGATCTGGTCCAGCCGTATGGCGGAGCGGATCGCGAGGCCGTTGGCGCCGGAGGCTTCAATCACGACTTCTATTGGAAAAGGAACAGGGGAAACCGTGGAGGTGATGGCCGCCACAATGGTCAGAAGACTGTAATGATTGCCAATGTCATTTTGGATGACCAGAGCAGGCCGGGTCTTCTTGATCTCGTGTCCAACTGTCGGGTCGAACGAGACCAGATAGATTTCACCGCGCTGGATGCTGGTTATTTCCTGCCTTTGCGGCCGGCGTGAGATTTTTGCCATGCCTCTTCCTCAAGCGGGAACCACTCCACGGCCATCTTTGCGCTTTCTTCGGCATTGGCCCGGTACCCCGCTTTGAGCTGCTCTCGCAAGACTTGCTTACTGCGGTTTTTTACGTAATGCAGGACGGCGTGGGAGATAAAACGGCTGCGATTGCCTTTGCTCGTGACTCGATCCAGCACGGCCAGGGTACTTTCCGGCAGCATAATGTTGACGCGCTTGTTCATGGAAGCTGGCAATAAACCGATTTTGACATTACTAGAATACACACCTCTGGTGTGGATGTCAAGTCATGTCGAGTCGCGGTAGCGGGTCAGTTTGCTGAAGCGGCGGTCTCTGACCGCCGGAAACTTTTGAAGAATAAAATTCGGCGGTCAGAGACCGCCGCTACAACAGCGAAAATGCACCACTACTCAATCGCATTTCGCTTTGAACTGAAGCCCCGGACGTGCTATGAATTGGCCTATGGACAAGGTTATCCGCAAGGTTACCAGCCTTGACGCTTTGAAGGCGGACGAATATCGAGAGTGGCAGCAACTCCCCGCCCATGAGCGCATGAACGCGGTTGTGGAGATCACCCTTGCGGCTTACCAGATGAAGGAACCAACCCCAGATGTTCGACGACTTCAAAGAACTCTTGTCCATCTTCAACGACCGGAAAGTTAAATACCTGATCGTGGGCGGCTACGCGGTATCGCTTCATGCGCAGCCCCGCGCCACCCAGGACATTGACCTTCTCGTGAAACCCGACGCCGGGAACGCGAAGCGTGGCATCTCTCCCGAAATGGCCGTGAGGCTGTCTAGAGTCTTCGGCGGCAGCCCCGAAAGCTGGCTTGCGCAACAGGCGGAGTACGGCCTTGCTCACGTCCGGGCCAGCCGGACAAAGCTCAAACGGCTGGAATTTGCCTAGAAGGAAACAAATGGATTGGTCCCAACTCTCTCTCGGTGCGATTGCGGGTAGTGCTGGCACTTGGCTTCTCGGAGTGTTGAAAACCTTGTTCGAGCATCTACTCGAACAACGAAGACAGCGGGCGGCGGAAGAGAGCGTGATACGCGCCGAGCAACGAGAGGAGGAAAGAAAGGCAACCGAACGCAAGCAGACCGAAGCCGATCGGGTGAAAGAAGACGAAGCCACTCTCCTGATGTACAAAACGCAATTGAGGGGATGCACGGAGCTATTTACCGCCGCCAGGGTAGTGGGTGGCATCCACAGCTACTTCATCCAGCGGCCGCAGTATCTAGGACACTCCGCCAATGCAGGTTTCCTTGAGAAGTATCCGGGTAATCTCCACGACCAAGTGTGCGTTACTCCCGACCAATTTGGTCCTAATGTTCTTGATGAACTGAAGCGGGCTGTTGAAGCCCTGCAGGTTCGTCCCAACGCCGACAATTGAACTAACCACGGGCGGACGGGTTTTCTGTTTCAAAAAGGGTAAGTTTTGAGACACGGGCCAAGGCCCTGAAATCAAGTGCTTGCGCGTCTCAAAACTCTGTCTCAAAATCAGGGCATGAAATACGGCTAGCGTCCGACCTGTTGTGCCGCCTGATCGATCCACGCGCCGATATTCTGATGCCCCCCGCCGTTCACGTAGTCGTAGACGCGGGTGGCGCCGACATCGCCTTTTATGTCGGCGACCGTTAAGAAGCCAGAATAGGCTATGGATAACACGCGGCGACAGAGATGTTGCGAGCGTTCGAGGGGCGCATACATCAAGGGCAATGAATGCGCCACCCGCGAGGAGTTTCTTAAACCACTCTAAATCCGTGGAACTTCCAGCAGGTCCGCCGGGGCGCGGCATCCAGCCCGGCCCGCTCGCCACTTTCCCGAAGTGGCGCGAACTTTGCGGTCATGTCCGTAGAGGTGAGAAGGAGCTTACGCTCTGCATGCCCTTCACCTGCAAGCGTACCCGCATGGCAGCCAGTGACACCGTTTGGGTGATTACCGAAGCCGACCGCAGCGTGGGTAGTGGTTCAGTTTGCTGTAGCGGCGGTCTCTGACCGCCGGAAGCTCCTGATAAATAAAATTCGGCGGTCAGAGACCGCCGCTACAGAAGCGAAAATGTACCACTGCCCCTGG
>DATKST010000028.1:0-27744 GCA_035531475.1 Terriglobia bacterium | reverse complement strand
TGCACATCATAGACAATGAAAAGGCCAATGTCAAGTACTTACATGGGTACAACATAGCGCCCCTACCTGAACCTTCCAGCATGAAAATAAATCGCTTACCTCAGATTCCAAGGGTCAAGGGAGGGGGAAAATCCGCCCGAGTGCACCGTGTGGACATGGAGGTCACAGCGCATGCACCATTTTGGTGCGATGACCGTTACAAGGTTGTAACAATGCTGCGAAGTTTCGATGAAATTTCCCCGTATTTGGCGGGTTTTCAGAGCTTTGTGGTACGATGGGCGGCAATGAAAAGTCTCGATCTGGTCTTTTTCGACGCCGGCGCGGGACATCGCGGCGCGGCCACCGCTCTCAAGTCCGTGATCGAAAAGCAAAGGCGGCCGTGGAATGTGCGGCTGGTGAATCTGCAGGAAATTCTCGATCCGATCGACATTCTGCGCCGCTTTACCGGCCTTCGAGTCCAGGACCTCTACAACATTCTGTTGAGCAATGGCTGGACGCTGGGCATGACGCAAACATTGAAGCTGCTCCACGCCTCAGTCAAAGCCTTTCACCTGAAGCAAGTCCGCCTGCTTGAAAAACACTGGACGGTGAATCCGGCAGAAATGGTGGTTTCGCTGGTACCGCACTTCAATCGCGCCCTGTGCGAGGCGGTGCGCCAGGCCCTGCCGGGCGCGCCCTTTGCCACGGTCATTACCGATTTCGCGGACTACCCGCCGCACTTCTGGATTGAGCGCCAAGAGCAATACTTGATCTGCGGCACGGATCTCGCGGTGCGACAAGCCCGGCGCATGGGCCATCCACCGGAGCGGGTGTTCCAGGTTTCGGGGATGATCCTAAATCCCCGCTTTTACGATCTGCCGCCCCTCGACCGCGCCGCCGAACGGCTGAAACATGGCCTGGATCCAGAGTTGCCGGTTGGTCTGGTCCTTTTTGGCGGAGCGGGCTCGCCGGCGATGGCGAAAATCGCCCGGCGGCTCGACCGGTCAGCAATGCCGCTGCAACTGATTCTGATCTGCGGGCGGAACGAAACCCTAACCGGAATGATCCGCAGCAAGGTCCGGCATAAGAAAGCGGTCGTTCTCGGATTCACCGCTGAAGTGCCCTACTACATGCGGCTGGCGGATTTCTTCATTGGCAAGCCGGGCCCGGGCAGCTTGAGCGAAGCCATCGAGATGTCTCTCCCCGTCATCATTGAGCGCAATCGCGCCACCATGCCCCAGGAAAAATACAATGCCCAATGGGTTCGGGAAAAGCAGGTGGGACTGGTGGTGAGCGACTTCAAGCACATCTCCCGGGCCGTCGAAGAGTTGCTGGCGCCGGAGAACGACTCGCGCTTCCGAGCCAACGCCCAAGCGCTCCGGAACCGCGCCGTGTTTGAGATTCCAGAAATTCTGGAACGGATCATGAAGGCGGAATCTTCGTAATCCCGAAAGAGAGAAATCGAAAAACCCCGGCCCGCTACGGAGTGCCGGACACCTTGCCTTCATTCCTGCCGCAGGGCGACAATGGGATCGACTCTCGCGGCGCGCCGGGCCGGTATGTAGCAACCCAAGAGCGCCGCGCAGGCCAAGAGCAGGGCTCCGCCCACCAGAGTGATGGGATCATTGGGCCGGACGCCATAGAGCAAGCTTGACATGAGGGTGGTTAAGCCCAACGAAGCCACCGTCCCCACCGCCACTCCGACCAGCGCGAGGCGCATTCCCTGGCGCACGATCAGCGCCGCCAAGTCACCCGGTTTCGCTCCAAGGGCAATGCGCAGGCCCATTTCATGGGTTCGCTGCGTGACCGAATAGGAGATGACGCCGTAGATTCCGATGGCGGCTAGCAACAGGGCCAAGCCGCCAAAGATGCCCAGAAGCAGCATGGAAAACC
Source organism: Terriglobia bacterium (assembly GCA_035531475.1). Taxonomy (GTDB): domain Bacteria; phylum Acidobacteriota; class Terriglobia; order UBA7540; family UBA7540; genus CALCEB01. Next base: position 25,872 of record DATKST010000028.1, on the reverse strand, counting down.
GCCGCCGCGATATGGAAGTTGAAATGAGCTGATCCATCGTATGGACGTTATAGATGGGCTGATCCTTGCCCGGCCCAAGCACCTGCTGCCGGACAGAGGACTCTATGCTGAGCGGGTTCGTGGGAGTGCGGAGAACCAGATAAATGCCTTGTCCGGCTTCTTTCCAATACCGCTCAGGGATTTGGAAGGCTGGAAAATAGATTTGATTGCGGATGTTGGACGTATCATCGGAAGCCAGGCCCCAGTGTTTGACGTGTCCCACCACGCCTACAATCTGGAAGGGTCCACGCCAAACCGCCGCTTCCACAGGCCGTAGTTCAGCATCGCCACGGGCGCTCCACCCTGACGGTCTTCATCGGCTTTGAATTCCCGGCCCAGAAGAGGTTTCACGCCCAAGACATAGAAGAAATTGGCGGAGACGGTTTCGCCTTGCAGGTACTCCGGCTCGCCTTGACCGGTAAGGACCATATCCTGAGTCACATAGGCCGCTATTTGCTGGAAGCACTTGTTTTCGCGCTGCCAGTCCAGAAAATTCGGGTAGGCCACAGACATCTCGTTAAATTGACCCGACTTTTCGGAGAGGCGAACCAGCCGGTCAGGCTGAGGAAAAGGGAGCGGCTTGAGCAGCACGCCATTCACCACGCTGAAAATGGCGGTGTTGGTGCCGATGCCGAGCGCCAGGGTGACGATGGCCACCGCCGCGAACCCCGGACTCTTGGCCAGCATCCGCAGGCCGAACTTCAAGTCTTGAATCAAATTGTTCATCAGCGCACCTCTTACCATAATGTTATTCGAATTCAGGCGTCTTAAAGTTCCAGTGGGCACTTGCAGTTCCAATCCGCAATTGACCCCAAACCCCTTAAAAACCTTGGATGGAGCGGTCTTGGAGGTTGGTTGAACATTTCTGAGTGTCCGATTCCGGGATTGTGCAGTTCGGAACCGGACAGAGCGGGGTAGGGGCGGGCCTTGTGCCCGTCCGCGGGCGACCACAAGGGTCGCCCCTACATCAAATATGCAGGCGGTCGGACGATCCTGAAGGTCGCCCCCTACTGGATTGTGGTAGAATCTCCGGCCTGCCGTAATCAGGCGGCGCGAATAAGCGGACGGGCTCATCTGCCGCCCGCATGAGGATTAGAATCACAATGAGGTGGCGGATCAGTTTGCTGTAGCGGCGGTCTCTGACCGCCGGAAACTGTTGGAGAATAAAGCTCAGCGGTCAGAGACCGCCGCTACAGCAGCGAAAATGTACCACTACCCACAATTCAAAAAACGTTGAGTCTAAAAGCCAATTGAGCTTAGAATAATGTAGGGGATCAGGAGGATATTTATGACATCAAAAACCACCCGAAGGTGCGTACAAGCCCTGGTGATGGCTGCGGTCTTGGCAGGGGTAACGCCCCTCTTTGCGCAGACGGGAGGAGTTACCGGCTCTGCGAAGGATGCGCAGGGGAACGTTTGTGCCGGTTATCCGATTATCATCGAGCGCCAGGACGTGAAGGGAACGTACAAGACGAAGACCAACAAGAAAGGCAACTACGTTTACATCGGTCTTCCCATTGGGCAATATAAGATCATTCTGAATGACCCCAGCGGGAAGCAGCTTTTTTATGTCACTCACCACATCGGCATGGGCGACCCCACCGAGATTGATTTCGACCTGCAGAAGGAAATGCAGCGGCAAGCGCAAAACCCTGAAGTACAGAAGCAGCAAGCGGCGGCTCAAGCACAGCAGAAGCAATATTCCAACTTGTCGCAAATATACACTCAGGGCAATACGCTTTATACGCAGGGCGACTATGCGGGCGCCGCGGCGATGTTCGAAAAGGCTGTTGCGCTCGCCAAGGGAAAAAACCTGAATGTGATTCTGGGCCGCACGGCGGATGCCTATGACAAGGCCAAGCAATATGACAAAGCCTTGGAGTTCTACCAGAAGGCTCTGGCCAACACCCCCGATGACGCCGGACTGCATGAGAATATTGGCAATGTCTATGCCAATATGAACAAAATTCCGGAGGCCCAGGCGGAGTACCAAAAGGCCGCGCAGCTCGATCCCACGCACGCCGCCCAGGCCTATTACAACATCGGCGCCATCATGACCAACACCGGCCACATGACGGAAGCTGCGGCCGCATTCAAGCAGGCTACGGTTGCTGACCCTAAGTATGCGGATGCTTACTTCCTGGAGGCCCAGGCGTTAGTGGGCCAAGCCAAGACCGGACCGGACGGCAAAGTAATTCCAGCCCCTGGCACGATTGAGGCCTTGCAGGATTACCTGAAAGTGGCGCCGACCGGGAAATATGCAATTCAGGCTCAGGCCATGCTGCAGAGCTTGACCGGTGAGGTTCCAACCCAGTTTAAGTCTGGGAAAAAACACTAAGTACAGCGTTTCGTAAGTTCGCTCACGTATTCTCGCGCCCCCTCACCCGGCGCTGCGCGCCACCCTCTCCCCGCTTGCGGGGAGAGGGGCTGGGGGTGAGGGGTTGTTGAAGAACGTTGCAAGAATACGTCACCGTAATTGCGAATGGTGGCACTAAGGCTGTAACCGTGGGGTGATGATCACCGGGCCGCCTTTCGGCGTGGCTCAGGCCATGTCTTGACGCGGTGGCCCACGACTGCCATCGATGTTGCCCGGGGCAGCGAAAGGCATTAAGTCCAACCCTGCCTCCGTCATCGACCCCGTCTAAAGGGATTCACGGCCTGCCACCACGGGCGCAGCCGCTTTCAATGCAACCTGGCATTTCACCGATGCGTCTGACTCCGATTGCCCTGATCGCGATGTGCCTTCTTGCCTCTTCTCTGCCGTTGCGCCCCGACACCATCACCCAAACCGATGCGGAAGGAAAGTCTCACATCATCTTGCAGCAAGCCATTGTCATTCATCAGGATCCCAATACCATCGTCTACAAACATTTTGATCTGAAACACCGCCAGGCGGTGAAGGATCACCTGGATCAGGGCAGCTTGCCCTACTTCGTGGAAAAAAGCCCGCCCTCTCAGCTTCAACAAATCGTCAATCTCTGGAAGCAATTCGGCTATGCCGTCGCCATCACGGACGTTTCCGGCAAAAGGCACGAGATTCGCGACCTGTATCTGGACTTTTTCCCGCCACAGGGCGCCATACCTTTCCTGGAATCAGTTCCGTCGCGCACCACATTGCCCATCCTTTACGATCAGGGCGGTGCGGATGACATTGACTTCAATGATATTCAGGACCTTCAAATCCAGGGCGACCACCTGAAAGTCACATTGAGTAACGGACAGGTAAAGACCGGTAAGTTTATGATGCCCATCTCGCAGCCTGCTGTCGCCAAATTTCTCGGCATCACGGACGCATACAAACCCGAAAGCGAAGACCTTTACGACTATTCCATCCCTCTCTCACAAGTGAAAGAAATCCAGTTTGAGAATAACTAACACTGAGAATTGATGCGGCAGGCCGAGTGTCTGCCCGCAGGCCACCTCGAGGCCAGCCCCTACCGGATCAAGCGCACGCGCAGAATTCTTCCTTCCTCCGGCAGTGAAAAGCGCGAGCCGTGCATGGGCAGCGAAACGTGTAATTCGTCACCATTGAGGCGGCGTGAAGGAACCCATTGCCCGCCTTTGAATGTCCCTTCCTCCACGGAAAGAATTTCCGCTTTAACGGGTGGACCCTGAAGCTTGACGAAATCCACGTTCAGGCCCGCTCCGGCTACGATAAAATCGCCTGGAGAAAGCTCGATCAGCAGGCCACCGCCCCGGGGTTTGGATGGGCTGAAGGTTGTGGTGAATTGTACCGTAGCCGCGAGCCCGCGATCGAGGTGGATGGCTTCCGCCATACCTTCGCCCTGAGAAACGCCCTGAATCAATGCGTGGAGCTTCCCGGTGTACTGATATTTGGCAATGACCGGCAGCAGCGGGCTGAGCAGCCGGTAGTTCATGGCAATGGGTTCGGCCCGCGGCGTTAGCTTGCCATTTTGGGCGGCGTGGTCGATGCCGAACGGGCTAAAGCCAATGCCGTTGAACGTTGCCAGGTCCATATAAACATAAGACGCGAAGTAAGGATTGAACGCCACTTCCGGAACAAAGAGCGGGTTATCAGGCCGCGTGAATTGCGCGGCGACCTTATAAAACTTCGGCTGGTAAACGTCGGGCGCTAGTAAGTCAATGTGCGGAGCTTCGGCCTTCCAGATGTCCAGGACGTGGACGGTGGGCCCTCCACTCGGCCAGTCGCCGGCGCGGGCTGCGCCGGGATTCACCAGCCAATTGTTCACATACATGGGCAGCGGATAGGCTTTCTTGCCGGCGGCCGCAACGGCATCCACGTAACGCGAAACGCACCAGGCGCTGAAGGCTTCGGATGCCATCTCGCCAAACACCTGTTCCCAGGTTCCGGACATTCGGAAATGGTTCGCGGCTAAATCGGCCGCAAGAGTTGGCGACAAGTGATGGCGACGGGTTTCAAGGAAGCTCGTGAGGTCTGAAGGGACCGGACTGTGAAACAGTCGGGTCGCCTGCGGAGAGTAATCCCGATCCGTTCCGAGCAGACCGGTTTCGTTCTCTACTTGCACCATAATGACCGTGCGCCGGGCGGAATCGATGCCGCGCAAATGGTCCATCAGCGCGGCAAAAGCTCGCGCGTCCGCGTCACGGGCAGCGGCGCAAAGCGGAGAAATGATATCCATCTCCTGGCCCAGCGCGTTCTGAACCCGCTGGTATTTCTGCCGGTCGCGCTTCACCCATGCCGGCGTGTAATGCATTTCGCCGTTCTTCCATGTTCCAAACCAGAGCAGCACCACGCGCAGGCCGTGCTGTCGCGCCCCGTTGACGATGGCGTCGGCCAAATGAAAATCATATTGGCCCGGCTGTGGCTCAACCAATTCCCAGTAGACCGGGACCTCCACCGTGTTCGCGTGCATCGCCACCAGTGAATTAAACACCGGCTCAAGGTCCGCCGGGTTGGTGGCGCTTGAATTGTGGGCTTGGCCGCCAAGAATCAGGTAAGGACTTCCGTCCACGAGCAAATGGAATTGCGAGCCTTGATGTTCGAGGCGGGGAATGGGCTGTTGGGAGAAAAGGGCGACGGGGGAAGAAGCAAGCCACAATGTTGCGCAAACAACCGTCAATAATCTTACCCGCATGGAAGAAGCCTCCTTATCGGTTGTCGGGGTGGGCCTCGTGCCCGCCCGAGCCGGTTGTAGTGGCGGGCCTTGTGCCCGCCCGAATGTTTCCTGGCACGGCGTCCACGGGCGACCACGAGGGTCGCCCCTACAAAAGTTCCCTAAATTATCTTGATGCCGCATCGTACACCACCTTGCCTGCAACGATCGTCGTCAACACGCGAACATCGCGAATTTTTTCGGCGGGAATAGAAAACAGGTCATCGGACAGCACAACCACGTCCGCCAGTTTGCCGGACGCAATGGTGCCTTTCTGCTGTTCAGCAAACTCAGCATAGGCGCTGCCTTGCGTATAAGCGCGCAAGGCTTCATCAAGCGTCAAGCGTTGTTCCGGGAACCAGCCACCGGGATGCTTGCCATCGAGCGTGGCGCGAGTGACGGCGGCGTAAATTCCAAGCAGTGGATCGAGCGGCGCCACCGGCCAGTCCGTACCAAAGGCGAGCGGTGCTCCGGCATCAAGGATGGAGCGCCATGCGTAGCTGCTCGCGGCCCGCTGGTGGCCAATGCGCTTCTCCGCCCAGCGTCCATCGTCGATGGCGTGATAGGGCTGCATGGACGCAATGATGCCCATCTTGCCGAAACGAGGGATGTCCTGGGGGCGAAGGTGCTGGGCGTGTTCGATGCGGAAGCGGTAAGCCGCCGGATTCGCGCCGCCCAGTTGTTGGTAAATGTCGAGCATCTCGGCATTAGCGCGGTCGCCGATGGCGTGAACGGCGATCTGGATGCCGGACTTGGTCGCTTCCTGCGCCATCGCAAGCATTTTGGAGGGCGGGTTCAGGAGCGGCATGGGCAATCCGAAGTTGGTAGAATCGTCCGCATACGGTTCAAAGAACCAGGCGGTGCGCGAGCCGAGCGAGCCATCGGCGAATCCTTTGACCGCGCCCATTTGCAGGAAATCGCTGCCCATGCCGCGCGAAATTCCGGCAGCCGCCAGCTTCTCCCATTGGCGGATGGGCGTAATCTCGTAAAAGCGGCAAGTGAGCCAGCCTTCAAGTTCCGCCCGGCGCAGAAGCTGGATTTGACGCGGAAAATTGCCGCTCAAATTCATGTCATTCACGGAAGTCACGCCCACGCGCCGCGCCTCCGCCAATCCCGTCTTCAGCGCTTTTTCCAACTCCGCGTCCGTTGGGTCAGGGACACTGCGACCCACCAAAGTTTCCGCGCCGTCCTTAAGGACTCCCGTCGGCTCTCCCGTCTTCGCATCACGGACGATGACGCCACCCTGGGGAACCGGCGTGTCCTTGGTGATGCCAGCCAGCTTCAGCGCCAGGCTGTTGGCCAGCACCGCATGACCGTCATAGCGGCTGATGAAGACCGGATTGTTGGGCGTCACGGCGTCAATCATCCAGCGCGTCGGGAGCTTCGAGTCCGGCCACGCCTCTTCATCCCAGTTGCCGCCCAGCAACCATTGGCCGGGCTTCAGAGTCTTCGCCTTTGCGCCGATCAACCGCACGAATTCCGCTTCGCTCTTGGTGTGCTTCAGATTAATTTCAAGAAGTTGAAAGCTGCCGTCCATGAAGTGGGCGTGATCGTCGATGAATCCCGGCATGGCAAACTTTCCATGCAGGTCAATCACGCGCGCGCCGTTGCCCGTGTACGCGCGAATCTGATTATTCGTACCCACGGCGAGGATTCGCCCGTCGGCGATGGCCAGAGCCTCGACGAACGTGGCAGGTGGAGCGTTTTTCTCCGGAATCACCATCGGCTCGCCGGTCCAGATCTTGCCGCTGAGCAGGACGATGTCCGCGCCCCGCGCCAACTGCGAATCCCCGGCGTTGCCGGAAATTGGAAGACCCAGCAAAAGAAGCAGCACCGGCAAAATCATCAGCAGTTTCAATCGACCCTCCGCCGCAGCATTATTTGAGAATTGGAGAGAGAAGGCAATCAAAAAGTGTAGAGGCCGGCTTCAGCCGGGCATTTTGCGTACCGGTCGGCTTCAGTGCATTCTGTGTAGGGGCCCGGCCTTGTGCCTGCCCGAGGGTTTCTTGGTTCGCCGTCCACGGGCGACCACAAGGGTCGCCCCTGCGCTACGCCGGCGTCGGGCCTGCCCCTACGCCATCTCCAAGCCGACGGGAATCATCCGGTCCAGGGGTAGCCACGGCGAGCGCTTTTCCTCGCCGTGGGCCTCTTCATTGGCAAATACGAGCCCACGACGAATTAAAAGGCAAATTCGTCGTGGCTACCACTATTTCTTAACCAAAACGAGTTTTTCCTTGTGAAGTCCCCCATCAATGTTAACGGCGATGCCCATGTGCGGTTTAGTTATGAGTAGAGCTACAATTGGGTCGACTGTTGCCGCGGCCCTCACAAGCCATTGCCTTTGGCGTGCGGCATAGCGTAGTATGGCGCGCGAGGGGGAAAGACGGGAAATGGATTGGAAAAACACACTCTACTTTGGCGACAACCTGCAAGTGCTTCGGGCAAATGTGCCCAGCGAATCCGTTGACTTGATTTACCTTGACCCGCCGTTCAACTCCAACGCCAATTACAACGTGCTCTTTGCCGAGAAAAGCGGTGAGAAATCCGCCGCGCAGATTCACGCCTTTGAGGACACCTGGGGCTGGGGCCTCGAATCGGAAGCGGCCTACAACGAGTTGGTGACGCAGGGGCCGAAAAAGCTCGCCGACCTCATGCAGGCTTTGCTCTCTTTTCTTGGCCGCAATGACATGATGGCGTATCTCGTGATGATGGCTATTCGGCTCGTCGAGCTTCACCGCGTGCTGAAACCCACCGGGAGTATTTACCTGCATTGCGACCCGACATCGAGCCACTACCTGAAACTTGTGTTGGACGCGGTCTTCGGTCCCATGAACTTTCTCAACGAACTAATTTGGAAGAGAACTAGCGCTCGGAGTGACTCTCACCGTTGGAATCACATCCATGACGTGATCTTCTTTTACTCGAGAACCAACCGCTTCACTTGGAACACGCAGTTCACGGAGTATGGAGATGAATACGTTAAGAAATTTTATCGATTTGTAGAGCCGGGCACGGGCAGAGCGTTTGCCTCAGACAACCTCACCGCCGCCGGGACTCGCGAGGGGAGCTCGGGAAGACCTTGGCACGGCATAAATGTAAAAGCGAAGGGTATTCATTGGAAATACACAATTGAAGGTCTCGAAAAACTAGACCGCGAGGGCCGAATAATCTGGCCAAACAGAGCAGAAGGCGTGCCCCGATATAAGCGCTACCTCGATGAAATGCCCGGCCTCGCCATACAGTCCATCGTAAGTGATATCGCGCCGTTGTCGGCCCAGTCCGCTGAAAAGCTGGGCTATCCGACGCAGAAACCGGAGGCACTGCTCGAACGCATCATCAAGGCCAGCAGCAACGAGGGCGCCATAGTGCTTGATCCCTTCTGCGGCTGCGGCACGGCGATTGCCGTGGCCGAGCGGCTTAAGCGGCGCTGGATTGGAATCGACATCACGTATCTCGCGATTAATCTTGTACAACGGCGGCTGCGGGACACATTCGTAGCGGAGTTAAGCCCCTACCAGATTATCGGTGCACCAAAAGACCTAGCGGGCGCGGAGGAGTTGAAGAGAATCGACCCCTACCAGTTCGAGTGGTGGGCGGTTGACTTGGTAGACGCGCGCCCCGCACACGACCGCAAGAAGGGCGCAGACTCCGGCGTGGACGGCTATATCAATTTTCTGGACGATAAGAGCGGCGTGGCGAAGAAGGTAGTCGTGCAGGTGAAAAGCGGCTACGTGGGCGTGAACCACGTGCGCGATCTCAAAGGCGTTCTCGAACGGGAGAAGGCAGCCATCGGTGCTTTGATCACATTGCGTGAGCCTACCGGACCCATGAAAACGGAAGCTGCATCAACAGGCTTCTACCAATCGGAAAACTTTCCCGAACAGTATCCCCGCCTGCAGATTCTTACGATTGCCGACCTGCTCGGCGGCAAACAGTTGCTCTATCCCCGGCATCGCGTTGAGACCTTCAAGAAAGCAGAACGCAAAAGCAAGGACGCCGCAAGACAGTCAGGCCTATTCTGACCACCCGCAGGTGCCGTATGGATGTTCGCAAATTGGAGGGGGGCTCGGCAATGAAACTCGATACGGAAGTCAAGCACGCCGTCCGCAAAATAACTGGTAGGTTCTTAAGATTGGGCAAGGCAACCCCTGTACACGAGGTAAAATTCGACCTCGGACCCAAGAGGCACGAGCTCGATACCTTGTTGCGCGAAGGCGTAATTCGGAACTATGGCCAGGGGTACGTTCCGGGCCTCCTTGCGGTGCTGGAATTTGAGCACCAGAACCACCAGAAGCTGTGCCTGCGTTCCACCGCAATGGTGTTGAATGCCCTGAAGCACTTATACACGGAGAATGGAGAACGAGATTTCGGCGCAGAGGAGGTTTTCAACGTCATTAAGCGCATGATCGACACCGCTGTAGAGGTTGAACAAGTTCGCCTCGGCATGTTTTTTGCTATCGAATTCCCGAGCTACATCGCTAGCCCGGCGCTCGATTCCGAAGCTACCATATTGTCCGTGAAGGTCAAGGAGGGGATTCTCGATTTTGACTCAATTGAAGCCGCTTGGGCCAGAGAGATCGAATCGCGCAGAGAGCGTAAGAGGGGGCTTGAAGGTAACCCTGAACCGCCGGAAACCGGACTTGTCGCTCCCTTGATTGTGGCGTCCCCTGGTCGGGAATCTGCGCGTCTCAACGTTCGGCTTTCCGAGCATTCAAATCAGGCTCTCTTGGACTGCAATCTGCTCCACCCGGTAGTGGCGGACGTGGTGATGTCCAGACTCCAAAGCGGGCATTATTCGGATGCGGTCGAGGCGGCGCTCAAGGAGCTCAATGAGAGGGTGAAGGGCATAGTAAAGGAGAGGACCGGCAAAGAATTGGACGGAGCCAAGCTGATGCAACACGCATTCTCCGCAGGCAAGCCGATAATCCAACTCGATGACGTGAACACCGAGAGCGGCCGCAATACCCAGATCGGCTACCAGCAAATATTCTCTGGTGTGATGACCGGCATTCGCAATCCCCTGGCACACAGTCACACGAAAGTCGAGCCAAAAGAAGCAGTACAGCTATTGGTTTTGGTGAGCTTGCTTTTTAATGCGCTCGACAGGGCACCGCTGCGGTCAGCAAAGGACCGGGAAAATGGCTAGCGGGTTGGCGCAGACCTTCGCAGGTCTGCGCGCCCCACCTCCCAACGAATTTTGGATCGTAGACGCAACAGTCAGCGCCGGGCCGCACGGCACAAAAGCCGCGACTTGACTACACGCCCCTACGCGGCCTGACGGGACTTGATTTGGCGTTTGATAAAGCCGCCTCTTTCGTGCTCCGTCACCTTCAACTCATAGATGGACTGAAGATTCAGCCAGAACGGCCCGGCAATGGGTGTCGTAGCGGCGGGCTTTAGCCCGGCAATTAAAAAGCAAAACCTCGTGCCCTACGGAACTGCCCGGCTGAAGCCGGCCTCTACGGAACGGCCCGGCGACTACAAGAATCACCCCTACGTCCGGCTGGTTAGCGACGCTTGCGCTTAGCTTTGGCTGGCTGGTGCGAGTTGCGGGCCGCAGCGGCAAGCTGCTTCTTCGTTTCCACAGCAATCAAATCCCCCATGTGGGAGGTTGTGACCGGTCTGCCACGCCCGGGCAGTTCTGCGGTGCGGGCGCCGCGCTTTAGGACCTTCTCAATGGCGGCCTCGACGGCTTGCGCCGCAGCCTCCAAACGGAAGGAATAGCGCAGCATGAGGGCGACGGAGGCGATGGCGGCGACGGGATTGGCGCGATTGCGGCCGGCAATGTTGGGGGCCGATCCATGAACAGGTTCATAGAGCGAGGAGTGCTCGCCCAAGCTGGCGGAAGGCAGCAAACCAATGGAACCCGTCAGCATGGCGGCTTCATCGCTCAAGATGTCGCCAAAAAGATTGTTGGTCAGGATCACATCAAAGCTAGTGGGTTTTTCGATCAATTGCATGGCGCAATTGTCCACGTAAATGTGGTTCAGTTCGACCTCCGGATAGCTGCGGGCAATGCGCGTGACCACGTCGCGCCAGAGGCGGGAGCTTTCCAGCACGTTGGCCTTATCCACTGAGGTGACTTTTTTACGCCGGGTCGAGGCAAGCTGAAAAGCGCGGTGGGCTACACGCTCCACTTCATGCTCGCGGTAGACCTCGGTATTCACACCCACGCGCTCGCCGTTCTTGGAGAAGATGCCGCGCGGATTGCCAAAATAGATACCACCCAGAAGCTCTCGAACGATAATCAGATCGGTGCCGCGCACGCGATCCGGCTTGATGGCGGAAATGCCAAGGAGGGAATCGAGCACTTTGGCGGGACGGAGGTTCACATAAAGGCCAAGCCGTTGGCGAATCTGGAGCAGGCCTTGCTCCGGACGCAATTCCGGGCGCTTGGAATCCCACTGAGGACCGCCCACCGCGCCCAACAATATCGCCTGTGCATTGTTACAGATAGCAATGGTTTCGGAAGGTAAGGGCACGGCCGTGGCATCCAGCGCCGCCCCGCCGATCAGGCCGGTCTGGTAGCGAATAGTGATTTCTTGAGACTCTGCAACGACCTTCAATACCTTAACGGCTTCCTGGACCACTTCTGGTCCAATCCCGTCGCCAGGCAAGAGAGCTACTCGAATGGGCTCCTGCATATCAGTATTACCGAAAGGATACCAGAATAAGTTGGCAATATGCAAGTCTTTCTTTAAGTTGGTAGTGGGTCAATTTGCTGGTGCGGCGCTCTATGAGCGCCGGAAACTGTTGAGGATCCAAGTTCGGCGCTCAGAGAGCGCCGCTATAGCAAACAAACTGAGACACGACCTTTAAGTTAGGAGAGAAGGCGGGCAGAACGAAGGAGATGAAGCTGACTAAACTGTATTTTCGATTCGGATACCCCTTATGGCGACCCTTGGTGCTGCCCGGTGGCTGGCCCCAGCTTTACATATACAAGTTACTTATTTTCAATAACTTATTAAGATAATCGGCCCGCAACTGCGCCGATTTCCATCGCCAACGTGAAGCCCGGAGCCAAGCATCAGTAACCCGCCGGCATCAGACGGTCAACCGCTTCATTTTTATGGATGGAAGTTCTTTGCGCTGAAGCGGAAGCGGCCATTCGCTTCAACTCGCTCGAAGCACGATTGGCGGCCTGGAGATACGCCCGCGCCGCCGCTTCCACCAGATTGTTATGGGTGGATCGTCCCGTGAATTCAACGCCTTCGAAGCGGGCGCGAATGCTGACCTCGGCCACGCCGTCCGATCCCTGACCCACCGTGTGAACGGAGAAATCCGCAATCGTACCCGGAATGCCCGTCAGCCGGTCAATGGCGCGGAAGGCAGCGTCACAGGGGCCGCTGGCGGTGGCGGAATCGTGGAGCGTCTCACCGTCCTTTTCCAATTCGACGGTGGCCGTGGACCGCCCTTCACTGGAGGAAACGATCTGGAACAGCTTCAAACTAAAGGCTTCTGGGGCGTGGGCCAAGTGTTCGTTGACAATGGCAATCAGGTCCTCGTCATAAACCGCCTTCTTGCGGTCGGCCAGTTCGCAGAAGGCCTGGTAAGCGCGATCCAGCTCGCCTTTGGAAAGCTCATGACCCAGTTCCTGATAGCGTTTGGCCAAGGCGTGGCGGCCGGAATGCTTGCCCAGCACAATGGAGTTTGAGGCCATGCCCACGGTTTGCGGAGAGATAATCTCATAGGTGATGGCGTTCTTCAGCACGCCGTCCTGATGGATTCCGGCCTCATGCGCAAATGCGTTCTTGCCGACAATGGCCTTATTGCGTTGCACAAAGACGCCGGTCAAGCGGGTCAGGAGCTGGCTGGATGGGTAAAGCTCCTCAGTGCGGACGTCCGTGTAAACCGGCACCACATCCCGGCGGATGTATACCGCCATCACGACTTCCTCCAGGGCAGCGTTGCCGGCACGCTCGCCGATGCCGTTGATGGTACATTCCACCTGCCGTGCGCCGCCGCGAATGCCCGCCAGGGTGTTGGCCACGGCCATCCCCAGGTCGTTATGAGTATGGGTGCTCAGGATGACGCCGTCCATGCCCGGCACGCGAGCCCTTACGTCGGCAAACATCTTTTCGTATTCCGGCTCCAGGCAGTAACCCACGGTATCCGGCATATTCAGCACGGTCGCGCCCGCTTCCACCGCGGCATGGCAGCACTCCACCAGGTAATCGCGCTCGGTGCGGCCGGCGTCTTCGGGGGAGAATTCCACGTCCTGGCAGAAGGATTTGGCATAGCCCACGGCTTCAGAGATCATCTTCAGCACTTCGTCGCGGCTCTTTCGCAACTTGAACTTCAGGTGTATGTCGGAAGTGGCCAGGAAGGTGTGAATGCGCGGGCGGGCCGCTCCCTTCAAGGCTTCCCAGGCGCGGTCAATGTCCAGTTTATTGGCGCGAGCCAGCGCGGCAACAATCGGACGGCGAATTTCGGCGGAAACGGCCTTTACGGCTTCGAAGTCGCCGTGCGAGGCAATGGGGAATCCTGCTTCCAGAATGTCAACACCCAGGCGGTCAAGCTGGCGGGCCATTTGCAGTTTTTCGTCCAGATTCATGCTGCATCCGGGCGACTGCTCTCCGTCGCGCAGGGTGGTATCGAATATATATAGTTTTTCCGCCACGGAGTTACCTCCCTGAGGAACAGTGAACAGTGAAAAGTGACAAGTGATGAGTGACAAGCGCCCGGCAGCGAGCGCCAAGGAGCCAGTCGCAGGTTAGCTGCCAGCCGTCCTTGGCGGACTCTTTCAGCAGCGCCGCCGACTTATTACGCACTGGATAGAGTGGCGAAATACGCCGGTCCCTGTCAGGAAAAGCTCCGGCCGGCCCTACAGGATCAAACGCCACCCAGGGGCCTCCCCGTCCAGCATATTGTCCGACCGGTCGGAAGGTTTTGTCAAACAAAATGTTCACAGGTGGCGCATGCGTGCCGTTGTTTGGTATGGTTGTGCTATTTCCCATCCCAGGGCTGCCTACATCGCGAAGAGCGCTCGACGTAGGCACCACCCGCGGGATCTTTCGCTTCGCACAGGATGACATTTGAAGGGCTTAGGATGACCCGCGAAGCGAAGCGCAGGCGCTCACGGCATCCTGTCCATCGCCAGAATGGACCTATCCTCCAGATAATAAAACCTCCAACTTGACCAAGGCCAGTCACCCGGCTGGGCAACCAGGCCTCGCTTCACTGGATTATTATGCATGTATCAGAACATAGCCGATGATCCTGAAGCCCAACTCCGCTCGGAGATTATTGAGCGTTCGGGTGAACTTAAACCTGAACCGGCCGGAATCGAAAATGCGGGCGCGACGATAGATGTTCGCGGTGAGGTAGTGCAGATGATTCTCGCCATAATAATGCTGCTGGCGCGGCATGGCGGCAGTTTAGCCGGGATGGCGCCGGGGCGCATACATAAAAACCAATGTATGCGCCACCCCGCGGCGTCTTGATTTACCCGTGCTGGAGCCGGTTGCCCAAACTTCCTTTTGCCCAATCCGGATTTTGCGGTAATCTGAATTTCCATGAAATTCAAACTCCTCATTATCTCTTCTGCTGTTTCGATCCTGTTGGGCTTGGGTGCTCTTGCCGCGGGGTGGCAGGGGACGGCCGGCATTTCCCTCGCCTTACCTCTGGCTGGCAGCTCATTCCGGTTTTGCGGGAAGGCGGCCGGAGGCTGGGCCGTGGCGGGGACATCCGGTTTGGTCCTTGGAATCGTTTTGTTCGCTGTGGCCTTGATCAGTTTGATTGCCCGGGTTGCCGCCCACCGGCGCGCATGAAGCTTTTGACCACAAACCAAGGGTGCCCGTGGCTCAAAGAACTTCAAGTAGGGGGTCAGTTTGCTGTGGCGGCGGTCTCTGACCGCCGGAAGGTGTTGATAAATAAAATTCGGCGGTCAGAGACCGCCGCTACAGCAGCGAAAATGTACCACTACCGAACTTCAAGTTGACTTGCCTTCCGTGCCGAACCTTATAATTGGTTGTGACTTGCCGCGAGGGACTCCGTGACGGTTGACGAAGAGCTGGCGAAGCTCGAGGACAATCTGCGACGGCTGAAGATCGAATACGACGTCTTTTTCAACGGCAGGTCGCCGCGACCACCGCACGACTTGTTGTTCCGTGTGGAGTCGACGATCAAGAAATTTAGCGGCGGCGGCGACATGAATTTTGCCCAACGCTTCCGCTTTAACCAGCTTGCCCAGCGTTTTGCCGTTTACAATGACTTGTGGCGGAAGAAAATGCGGGTTCGCGAAGAGGGGCTGGTCGTGGGCGTCAGCCGTCTCCTGGCGGGAGAGAAACCGGCGGCAGAGCGATTCGGCACTTCCTGGTCTGACCCGGACCGCGAGCAGGAAAAGGTGGACCAATTGCTGAACGCCATGGTGGAGGCGCGCCGCAGCGTGGGCGACACGGAGTGGAGCGTGGATCCGGAAACCTTCGCCAGCTTCCTGCGCGAAAAGACGCGGGAGATCAAGCAGGAACTGGACTGCGAAGAGATTCGATTCTCGGTGACGGTGGAGGACGGCCGGGTGCGGTTTCGCGCCGGCAAGGCAGGCTAGACGGGCGCACCGCCATCCCTCTGAGCGCGTTCCTCAGTGGTCCGCGAAGTCAGATTCCAAATCACAATGCTGGGAGTTTCCATGAAGAAGATCACGCGCGCGCTGATCAGCGTGAGCGACAAAAACGGGATTGCCGGCTTCGCAGCAGGACTCGCTACGCTTGGCGTTGAGATCATTTCCACCGGGGGCACGGCGAAACTCTTGCGCGAACAGGGCCTGAAGGTGAAAGACGTTTCTGAAGTAACCGGATTTCCTGAAATGCTGGATGGCCGGGTGAAGACGCTTCACCCCAAGATTCACGGAGGCATTCTTGCGGTGCGCAGCAATCCCGATCATGTGCGGCAAGCGGGCGGCCACGGAATCGAGTTCATTGATCTGGTTGCGGTGAACCTGTATCCGTTTGAGAAAACCGCAGCGCGGCGGGATGCGACACTCGCCGATTTGATCGAGAATATTGATATTGGCGGACCGTCGATGATCCGCTCGGCGGCGAAGAACCACGAAGATGTGACGGTGGTGGCGGACGCCAGTGACTATCCCGCGGTGCTCGATGAGCTGCGCAAGAATGACGGGCGCATCTCGAGAGAGACGCGGGCGAGGCTGGCCCGCAAGGCCTTCGCCATCACCGCCGCTTACGACGCGGCCATCGCCGGTACACTTGAACAACGCTCCGCAGCGGGATTCCCGCAGGCCCTGCAATTGAGTTATCGCAAGACCCTGGACTTGCGGTATGGCGAAAACCCGCACCAAAAGGCCGCGCTTTATCAGAACTCCGGAAACCCCTGGGGGATTGCCGGCGCGCGCCAGCTTCAGGGCAAGGAGCTTTCCTTTAATAATCTGGTGGACCTGGATGCGGCTTGGCAACTGGCCGGAGAATTTCCAGAGCCGGTGACGGCGATCATCAAGCACACCAACCCTTGCGGCATCGCCACGGCGGCGTCACTGGCCCAAAGTTACCGTCAGGCTTTGGCCGTCGATCCGGTTTCGGCTTTTGGATCGGTGATCGCCTTCAACCGCAACGTGGACCGGGAGACCGCAGAAGAAGTCGGGAAGCTGTTTGTGGAAGCCGTCGCCGCGCCGGGCTATGAAGAAGAGGCGCTGGAGATCCTGGCCACCAGGAAGAATCTGCGGGTGATGAAAGTGGCGGCAAGCTCAGGCGCCGCCACCGGATTGCTTCAACTGAAAAGCATCACGGGCGGGTTACTGGTTCAGACGGCCGATACTGCGAGTTCGCAACCGGCGGAATGGAAGTGCGTCACTTCCCGCCAGCCATCGGAAGCAGAGATGGGTGCCCTGGCGTTCGCCTGGCGCGTGGTGAAACACGTGAAGTCCAATGCCATCGTTTTCGCGGAGCAGAACCGGGTGGTGGGGGTGGGCGCTGGCCAGATGAGCCGCGTCGATGCAGTGCGGCTGGCGGCGGCGAAGGCGCGGGAACTGGGCCACAATTTGGAAGGCACAGCGGTGGCGTCCGACGCTTTCTTTCCATTCGCGGATGGCCTGGAAGAAGCGGCCCAGGCCGGCGCCACCGCGGTGGTTGAGCCGGGAGGTTCGATGCGCGATCAGGAAGTGATTGACGCGGCGAACCGGCGGGGCATGGTGATGCTGTTCACCGGCATGCGGCACTTTCGCCATTGACCTTCCCCTCGTAAAATTTCCAGCACGATGCCGGCTTCACTGGCCCTTACGGGATTGCAAGGCCGCAACTGTTAGCTAATGATACTTCCACAAAAAATAGGCCGACATGGCCAGGCCGGTCACCACCACGAAACCCCGCACCCGGGCGGGATTGACCTTTTGCGCATAATGCGCGCCCCCATACCCGCCAAGAATCGACCCCGTTAGCATCAAAACAGCCTGCGGCCAAAGCACCATGCGAGCCACCACGAAGGCAACAATGGCGACCCCGTTGGTGGCGGCGGCGAGTAGAGCTTTCACACCATTGGTGGCGTGAACATCACCCAGCGGAAGCAGGGTGAGGAAAGCGAGCATCAGGATTCCCATTCCGCCACCGAAATAGCCTCCGTAGGTCGCGATGGCGAATTGGATGAGGGAGACACCGCCAATGGCAAGCCAAGAGGGGCGTAGCTGCTGCCGTCCGTGCGAGCCGATCGCCCGGGAAATCCGTTTGCCAAGAGCAAAGAGCAAGGTGGCGGCGAAAAAGAGAAACGGGATCAGACGCATGAAGGTGGATTGCCGGGTGTGTAGGAGCAGTCCTGCGCCCAGCAGTCCGCCTGCAAAACTGGCCACCGTCAGGGGCGCCATGACGCGCGCGCTGTGCGGCACGCGGCGGCGGTAAGCAAAGGCGCTGGCCACACTTCCCGGCCAAACGGCCACGGTGGAAGTGGCGTTGGCAGGGATGGCGGGAACGCCGGTGAATAGGAGCGCCGGGAAAGAAAAGAAGCTGCCTCCGCCCGCGACGGAGTTCAAGGCTCCGGCTACGACCGCAGCAAGAAAAAGCAGGATGGCGTCAGGGAAGGTCATGAAGTGGCCGGCCGCGAGTGGATTGCCACACCGCTTGCCGGGAGAACTCGCCGGCCGCACCGGGCCGCTTCGAAATTCGCGCGGCGAGTGACACTTCCATGTTTGGCGCCCCGCTGGGTTCGAGACAAGACCGTGCCGCCGCTAGGATTTGGGTGAGTAATAACCGGGCCGGTATTCCAGGTGATACTTGACGGGCTTCCCCTTTTGATTGACGATCCGCAGGGGATTGCCCTGATTATCCACCAGATCCACTCTTAACTTGTGAAACTTGCCGTTGCGGTCTGGATCGGTCGGGGTAAATCCGATGCTGTATTGTTGACGGAGTTGTCCGGCGATCTGTTGATAAATGCTAGGGACTTCACCTTCGAACCGCGGGAAATAAGCCTGGCCGCCCGAATACTTGGCGATGTAATTGAGGCCATTGCGCGCCTGCCAATAATCAATGTTGTAGCCACCGGGCATGCGCACGGCAATCCATTCCAGCGTGCTGACCGCGTAAATAGGAGTGCTGGAAGTCTTAGCAATCTTCAGCATCTTGTCATAGGTGAGCTTGCTGAAAGTATCATAGCCGCTGACAATAGCAATGATCGCCTTGCGTCCTTTGATGTCCTGCATGCGGTTGATGGTGAAGGCGAGCGCGTCATAAATGCAGATTTCCGAAAATCCGGGGAATTGAAGTTGGTTGATGGCGCCCATTACCTGGTTGCGATCATGGGTGAAGTCGGTGAGAATCGTGGGCTTCAAATCAAATGTTACGACCGCAACCCAGTCATTGGGCTTCATCGCGTTCAGAAAGTCATAAGATTCGCGGATCGATTGGTAAAGCAGGGGCCAATATTCATTGCTAAATTCTATGAGCAGGCAGATGGTCATGGGCGTGTCGCCAATGCCGAAGTTACTGACGGATTGCTCGACTCCGTCGGCATAAACTCGAAAGTTCTTTTTGCCGAGATTGTTAATAGGGTCACCGTCCTTGTCCAGCACCTGGACGTCAACATTTACCAGATTCGTCGCCGTCGCAAGGTGGTAGACTTGACTGGGATTGATCTTCTCCGGTCTTTGCGTCTGGGGCGCCGGGGTTGGAGCGGTTGTTGAGGGCTTTGTCTTTTTCGGGACGATCACCGTTTCACCGGGTTGCGCGGCTGGACCCTGGGCCTGGGACGACTGCTGATCGTTCTGAGATTGGGAAAAAGCCAAGTGCCCGCTCCAGGGAGTGCTGGGAAATCCGAAAGCCAGCATCAGCAGGCAAATAGTGATTTGGTGAAACCGTGGCCTCATGGTCAGGGACCCTCCAAGCTCCCTAATCACTAATGATGCCATTTGGGGTAAGGGCGGTCAACCTAAGGCAAAAATATTTAAAGTTGCACTGGTCTCTTGCCGATAGAAAGCAGTGAGTGGAGGGTGGGGCCTGGGGGCCGGCAGGAATGCCGCCCGGAAGGCGGTCAGAACACCCCCAACTAGGAGGATTGAAAAGTTAGTTCGGATTCCAAGGAAACGACGATAGCGTCTGCGGCCTATGCCAAACAGACTTTGACTCTATCAGCCAGACTGTGGAGCAGGGCTTGGATCGCAAATCGGAGCGACTCTTTAGGGTTCGCCCAGTATATCAAAATTAACTTGACAATTTCGTACCTTCTGGTAAATTGATTACGGAAGCCCAGGTGTTATATAGAAAGTAACTTGACTTCCGAACTAACATAGCCTAGGCTCTACCTCCAGTGGGACCCTTCGGGGCCCAATCTTAATTTTTCTGGAGGGGAGTCTAATGAATAAAAATACTTTAGCGGTTCTCTTGGCCATGCTGGTGGTTCTGGCTGGCACGACGTTACGTAAGACCTTTGCAACGAGCGGAAATAATAATCCCTTATGGGCAATCTCTACCATCGGAATCTCGCCGGTTCCTCCTGTGAAAGTGGCGATTGGCGGCAGCCCCATGCCCCCGATGAAGTCTGCGCTGGCGATTGGCGGCAGCCCCATGCCCCCGATGAAGTCTGCGCTGGCAATCGGCGGCAGCCCTATGCCCCCGATGATGTCTGCGTTGGCAATCGGCGGCAGCCCCATGCCTCCAATGAAATCTGCGCTGGCAATTGGCGGCAGCCCCATGCCCCCGATGATGTCTGCATTGGCGATTGGCGGCAGCCCCATGCCTCCGATGATGTCTGCACTGGCGATTGGCGGCAGCCCTATGCCCCCGATGAAGTCTGCATTGGCGATTGGCGGCAGCCCCATGCCCCCAATGAAATCTGCGCTGGCAATTGGCGGCAGCCCCATGCCCCCAATGTTTGGGTAGGAGTAAGTTGTAAATTAGCCGCCCGTCTACCCCTAGGGGCGACAGGGCCGGTCCCTGCCTTCGATGCCTTTTCGTGGGGTGGCCCGAGATGAGCGGCCTTTTGATGCATGCATTGCAATACGCCGTTTATGGTATCGAGCTTGCGTTGGGCGCGGCCCTTATCCTGAAGCGTCGCTGGCGAACGATAAAGGGCTTTTCTATTTATGTCTTCGGTCTCTTGTGTTCTGACGCCGTCCTCCGTCCAGTAGTACTCTACCGCTTTGGCTGGAGTTCTTCCCAGTACCGCTACGTTTACTGGTCCACCGACGTCTTGCTAACACTGGGGGCGTTTCTCCTAATATCCTGCTTATTCAAGCGCGCCTGTGAGGACAAGGACGAATTGTGGGCCAGCTTGCGCCTTGGTCTTTCTGCCGTCTTTGTCATCGTCCTGGTAATTTCCTTCTACTCATTTTCGGGGGATCACTCCAAGGCATTTGCCAGTTTCATTCTTAATTTCCAGCAGAACCTCTATTTTGTTTGCCTGGTCCTGAATACCCTTCTTTATGTCATGATGCAGCAGATCGCCTGCTCAGACGACTACCTTGGTCTTCTGGTGTGTGGTCTGGGGATACAATTTGCCGGGCCAGCAGCCAGCTTTGCTCTAATCCACCTGACTCCGGGCGACCACTCCTTTGTTACCTTGGCCTATTACGTAGGCCCTATGTGTACACTCGGAATGTTATTGTCCTGGCTGTACGCCGTTACCCGGGAGCCGCAATCGATCCCGGCTAGAGCTCCCCGAAGGCGTCAACAAGTTCCGGTTCTTGCTGAGTGATTATTTACAGTGTTTACTGTCTTGAGTGAGGGTACAAAAATGGATATGGCCACGATGGTTTTGATTACGTCCACGGCGCTCCTGTTCTATTACCTGCAGAGCGCTTGCGAGAGGATACTACAGAGGGAATTTGCCCATGAGTTTTTCCATGCGATTGTGAACGCCAACCGCCTGGAATTTCCGTTCGTGCGGCAGGCCATCGAAGAATTCAACGCTCCGTTGGACTACGAACAGTTTAGGATGCAGTTGAAATGCGACTTCCTGGCGCTTACCTATCTGCTCAAAAACGCTGCCAATGAGAAGCAGCGCCTTTCCCGGGATGAGAGGATGTTGACGGTCTACTTTCAGTTCCTCTCGTTTTTCCTGTCGATCTTCCACTGGTTTGGCGTTGGGGAGAAATCCTTTTTCCTGAGGCTGATTTCCATTCTTCAGTACTTCGGCAATGTCTTGGGTGAGAGGGTCAGCAAAGTTCGTTTCGGAGATATCACCGCTTCGGAATACCTGCTTAGTCTTTAATCCGGGTGGCTTCCAGAGGCTATTCCTCAGCAATCCTTGGGGGGCCTTGCGAGGTTGCACTCTGCACCGCAGTTGCATCCTATCCCAGAATTGTAATTTCTAACATCTCTCCTGTCTGAATCCATTCCGTGCCCTTGAGGTTTGCCCATATCTTTTTTCTGCGGAAAATGGGCCGCAGAAATTTGGAGGTAAGGCTGGTAAGCCTCCTGCCTCAGTTATTCATGGACTGAAAGGCGCAGAGAATTTCCTCTTCCTCGCTATCCTGCACCGTACGCAAGTCAAGAAGAAGAAGATTCCGTTCGACGCGGGGAATGATGGGTGGGTCGTTTCGGCGCAGCCTCTGGGCCAAGTCCTGTGAACTTAGGGCGGCATGGCTGATAACGATCAACGTGGTGGGGATGGATTGTCCAGGAGTTGAGCCGCCACCCGCAACTGATTCTCCGTCACACAGATTGACTGAGAAGCCCTCCAGCGCGGCAACCCGCTGCGCCAGAGGTTCGGCGCGGGTGGTAATTTCCTGCTTGGTAGTCCGGATCATGCGTTGCGCCGGGATGCTCTGGAAGTCCTCCCGAAGGTAGAGGGCGATGGTGGCTTCGAGTGCGGCGATCGTCAGCTTATCGACCCGCAGGACACGGAATAGCGGGTTGGACCGGATTCTTGCCAGTAGCTCGCTTTTGCCCAACAGGATGCCGGACTGCGGCCCACCCAGCAGCTTATCCCCGCTGAAGGTGGTGACATCCACGCCGGCACTCAAACTCTTTCCCACCGTCGGCTCGTCACTGTAGCCCATCATTGTCAGATCCGTCAGGCAGCCACTTCCCAGGTCCTCAACCAATGCTATGCCGTGCCTGGAGGCGAGAGCCGCGAGGTCTTCTATCTCTGGGCGCTCCGTGAATCCAACCATCCGGAAGTTGCTGGGATGAACCCGCAGGATGACACGAGTTTTTTCGTTAATGGCCCGAGCATAATCGGAAACTCTGGTCCGGTTCGTCGTCCCGATTTCGCGCAGGATGCAACCACTCTTGGCGCATATTTCAGGGACTCGAAAGGAGCCGCCGATCTCCACCAGTTCACCGCGCGAAACCACCACCTCAAATCCTTCCGCCAAGGTGTTCAGGGTCAGGAAGAGAGCCGCTGCATTGTTATTCACCACCAACGTGCTCTCCGCGCCCAAGAGTTCGCGGAAAAGGCGATCGGTGTGTGAATCGCGCTTCCCTCTCACCCCTTCTTCGAGGTCGAATTCCAGGTTGGAATATCCGGAGGCGATTTCCATGACTTGTTCGAGAGCTTCCCTGGGCAGGGGTGCGCGTCCCAAATTGGTATGGAGGACGACGCCGGTGGCGTTGATCACCTTGCGGAGAGACGGACGGGAAGATGACTCAACGGTTTGGATAATCTCCATTTCTAACTTCTCTGATTTCAAATTTGCAGAGGGGTCCCGGCGGATTTCCTCCCGCTGCCTTTCCAGGACTTGCCGGATGGCGCGAACTACCAAGCCATGGCCAAAGCGAGATTCCAGCGCCCGGATCGCTCTGCGATTGAGCAGCGATTCCACGGGTGGAATCTGCCGCAGCGCGTCTTTGCCTTGGCCGGCATCGGTCTCTTTGAAGCTCATGGACTTCCGTTCCTATCTTCTCTGAAAAAGCCTCTGGGAATCAAGGATGCTTCAGGGTCCGGCGGCTCCGGGATGAACCAGAGCCGGAAGATCTCAGGAATTTCTATTGCCTGGATAAGAGCTTGCGGGCTTGTTCTGCGGACTTGGCATCGCCTGCGTCTTCCAGAGCTTCGGCTTCCTCCAGATAGGCCGCGCGCAGGGTGGGATCGATGATTCTCGCGGCGCGAAGCTGTTCGGCAGCCTGCTGATAGAGTCCCATCTTCAGCCAGCAGGTTCCGAGGTAGAAACGGGTTGAAGGATCCATGGGATTCATTTTCACCGCTTTCTCGAAGTAGGATGCGGCGCGGGAATAATCCCTCCGCGGGAAGTAGAACGATCCCAGAGCTTGATAGGCCTCGCTGAAATTGGGGATCAGTTGAATCGCCTGCTGGAAAAAGCGGCTGGCCTGCTCATTATCCCCGCTTCGCTCGCTATCCTGTCCGAGACCGATCAGGGCCTCGTAGGTGGTGGGTTTGACCGGGTGGGTGCTGGCGCGGTTTAGCTTTATGGCTTCACGATATTCGCGATCCGCAGCGGCCAAGTCTCCCGAGCGGTAAGCCAGCTTCCACCCTTCGACCAAGTGGAGCGCCGCGTTATCCGGGTACAGCTTCATGGAATATTTCGTTAAGGTCTGGTTGCTTTGCCATGCCGGTAACACACGGCGGGTTTCGACTGCCCAGGCGCCCGCCACGAGTGAGAGTAACACCATCCCCCACGGCACGCGGCGGGATTTGAAAAGGTGAAGGCCACCGGTTCCGATGGCGAGGCCACTGATTGCCAGGCAAAGTCCCACTGAAGGAACATAGGAAAACCGGTCGGCGACATAGGGAATGCTCAATTGGCGAATGTCGAGGCACGGGATCAAGGCAATGAGCCACCAACCCACCAAGAATGAGATGAGCGGAAAACGGTGTCTGATTAGCATTGCGCCGCCGACCATGATGACGGCTATCAAGGTCCACGGAGCGAGCAGGCTGCCCGTTGGTGTGAAAGTCCGGAACATACTCAGACGAACAGGAAAGAAAAAGATTTTGGCGTTCTCGCCGAGTAGTCCCAGCGCGGACGTGAGAACACCAAGGTCGATTCCGCCGGCACCGTGCCCTCCCAACAAGTGTCCGAGCGCGGCGATGCGGATCGCTGCGGCGGCTCCAATCGACAGCCCGCAAAAACCCAGCGCCAGGGCTCGATGCTTCCAGCTTCGGGTGGTCATCGCCACCGGCTTGAAGAACCAGAAGGCCACAAGAACCAACGGGAAGCTGACGGCAGATTCTTTGAAGAACAGGGCGGGGGCGAAGGCTAAGGCCGTCAATCCATATCCGCGGGCCAAATGGTGCGATCTTTCTTCGGTCCTTAGAAAAATCAGAAAGGCCAGCAGGTAAAAAAATCCAAAGCCCAGGTCGGGCAACGCCGAGATCCAGACAGCAACCTCCACGTGGAGTGGATGGGCGATCCAGAGAAGAGCGGCGAGAAAGGCCGGCAACCGGCTGCCGAAGAGCCTGATGCCGATGTAAAAAACCAGAACGGAGCCCGCGACATACAGAACCAGATTGAATAGATGGAATGCCACAGGTTGCGGGCCGGCCACGCGGTCCAGCAACCAGTAGCAGAAGATTTGAAGCGGTCTGTAAAAATTGGTCTGGACGGCTTTGCCTTTGAACGACCATACGGAAGTGGTGAAAATTTGCGTCCACAGGTGGGGGTTGCGGACGTAAGGATTTTCGATCACCTGCTCTCCGTCGTCGGAGACGAAGTCAAATCCCAAAGCGCGTCCATACAAGCTGAAAGCGGCGAGGGCGAGAAGGGCGGGCGCAAGCCACCTCGCTTGGGTGATGGCAGTAAGACTTACACCGGGGAAAAAGCGGCGGCTGGAGGTGGATTGTTGCATTGTTACTTCAGCGGAGCGCATGGGTGAACCGGGGCCTGCCGGATGCTTGTAGGGCCAGCGAACGGCCCTTCAAGAGTTATATCGGCAAAATAGAGATGCCAACGGAGTATTGGGGGACGGGTTTTTCCATAAGTGAGGCTTTTTTGTGACTTTCCGCCGGGCCAAAGGCCGCCCCGCGATCAACAAACGGAAGCCGGCTTTGTCCCATGGACCAAAAGCGCACCCTCGCGCTTGAAAGCACGGAGTTGTTCGGCGTCACGAAACCAGCGGCCGGTGTAAGTTTCTGGAGTAGGGGAGTCGTCTGGAATCCGCCGGTGAGCCACCCCGGTGAACCCCGCATTCCGAAAGAGGTTGGTCCATTCTTCCGCCCAGAGCAAGTGAGTGGGAATGTCCAAGATCGCTCCCCATTGGTGACAGTGGGGGTTATCGCAATAATAATTGATCAAAATCCATGCCGAGCCGGAAGGATGGAGAACGCGGAAAATCTCCTTCAAGCCGGATGCGGGATCGGGCCAGTAATAGGCGGATTCGACGGAAAGGACTTTGGTGAA
>DATKST010000027.1:0-15231 GCA_035531475.1 Terriglobia bacterium | reverse complement strand
CGCTTCAACGCTTACACCGCGGACCGAGTAGTTACAGAAGTGACTGAACTGGCCGGCCGCTACCGCATAAGCGAAGTCGCATTTCTCGATTCCAATTTCCCGGTCAATGTTAAGCGAGCGGTCGAAATCGCACGAGGCTTTCTCGAATCGGATCTCAGGTTTCGCTGGACGTTCCAGGCTTCGACAGATCTGTTGTGTCGAATGAGTGACGATGAAGTTCAGTTATTGGGTGAGTCAGGTGTAACGCATATGGGCTTCGGAACGGAATCGGCCTCACAAGCAGTACTCGCACTAATGAACAAAAAGCACCAGCGGATCGACGAGATGTACGAGACTGCCCGCAAGTCAGAACTGGCCGGCATTCGGGTTACTTTTAATCTGATCATGGGGTATCCGGGAGAAACGGAGGCCGACCGTCTGGAAACCTTCCGCATTATGAACGATATTGCCCGGAAACATGCGAACGTCAGCTTTTCACCCAACATCTTCACGCCCTACCCCGGGATTCCAATCTGGCCTGAGCTCAGGCTCAAAGGAGTGCACGAGCCCCAATCTCTCGAAGAATGGGCCAATGTGGACCTCGGAAGCAATCACTTGCCGTGGCTACGGGGGGAGGAACTTCGCCGCCTGAAACGGATGCTTGAGTACTTTCTTCTCAACAACCAGATTCGCCGGACGGCGGCGAAGGTTCCGTGGGTGCGAGGGGGTATTCGCAGGGCGCTCGGCGCCCCTCTGCGATGGCGGTTGCAGAAGAATCACTATGGCTTTCCCTGGGAACTCTGGGTTGCCCGGACTACCGAACGGATTGTTACTCGTCGGTCGCTATTAACGGGGCAATCGCTCGGGCACGGAATGCAGGAGGTTTGCTGAATGCGAGTACCACGAGATGACAGCAAATCGCCATGCTTGGAGGAAGGAGAATACCGTGGTTGACGTTCTGCTGGCCCACTCTTATCACATTTATTACGACCGCAAGCAGGCGCGCAAGATGCAGCCGTATCCTCCCCTGGGCACACTCTACGCGGCTGCTTTGCTCAGGAAAAAGGGATTCTCTGTCGCATTGTTTGACAGCATGCTCAACGATCCTGCGGGAGGCTTTCCAGAGGCACTCCGGAAGCATCATCCGAAGGTCGTTGCGATCTATGAGGACAATTTCAATTTCCTTTCCAAAATGTGCCTGAGCCGCATGCGCGAAGTAGCCTTCGAGATGATCGATGCTGCCACATTGGCCGACGCAACGGTCGTCGTACATGGATCGGATTCCTCAGACCACTGTGCTGAGTACCTGGAGAGAGGCGCGGATTACGTCCTCGTGGGCGAAGCCGAGTGGACATTGCTCGAAGTCGTCGACTCCCTCATCAAAGACTCGAAGCGTGGCCCCATGAGTATTCCTGGCGTTGCGTACTCACCGAATCGCGGCGGGCGGGTGATTCGAACTTCGCATAGGCCGCTGGTGCGAGACCTGGATCAGCTTCCGTTTCCCGTGCGAGATCTGATCGACATGGACCTCTACCGGCGGGCTTGGCGAGATGCGCATGGCTTTTTCTCTCTTAACCTGGTGGCGAGCCGTGGTTGCCCCTACCGATGCAACTGGTGCGCAAAGCCGATCTACGGCGAGTCCTTCCATGCCCGAACTCCGGAGTCCGTGGCGGAAGAAATGTGGCAGCTCCGCGAGAAATTCGGAGCCGATCATCTCTGGTTTGCAG
This sequence comes from Terriglobia bacterium, assembly GCA_035531475.1. GTDB lineage: Bacteria > Acidobacteriota > Terriglobia > UBA7540 > UBA7540 > CALCEB01. The sequence goes on along the minus strand of DATKST010000027.1, from coordinate 13,525 downwards.
ATGACCTTTTCGGGATCAACAACCGTTGGATCCAGAGTTTTGCCGACCAGGTCGGGAGGCGGGATGCCGTCATCCCATTCAAGGTGCAGTCAAGGGCGGACCTCATGCGCAATGAAGAAGCTGTTGCGGCTCTTGCAAGATCTGGCTGCGCGGAGGTTTGGATGGGAGTGGAATCCGGATCGCAGAAGGTTCTGGACGCCATGGATAAGGGGATTCGCATCGAGCAGGTCCTGCGTGCTCGTGACAATTTGAAACGTCACGGAATTCGAGCCTGCTTCTTCCTGCAGCTGGGATATCCCGGCGAGACCTGGATCGATATTCAGAAAACCATCCAAATGGTGCGTGAGACCCGCCCGGATGACATCGGTGTTTCAGTCTCCTACCCTTTGCCCGGAACCAGATTTTACCAACGCGTGCGTGAGGAGTTGGGCGCCAAGAGCAATTGGGTGGATAGCGACGACCTGGCCATGATGTTCAAGGGCGCTTATACCAGTGATTTCTACCGTGCGGTCCGAGATGCGATTCATGCAGAGGTGGAGTTCTGGAGCTCCGCCGGCGAATGGCAATTCAGCCTTCGGGATCGATCTGTCGCCACGAATTGTCTGGATCCTGTTCAGGTTGCGGAACTCTGGAGCCGAGTTGAACAATTGGAACTGACCTGCAGAAATTCCGACGCGACCCAACTGCCCGTCCTGGCCTGCTCCGCCATGGCATGCGATTAAAGGACCGCACGGGCCATGTTTGCGAACCGGGTATTGCTGGCCACTTGAACAACGTTTCTCAGCCTGTTTGACGGATGGATGTTATGGATTTGCTTTTAACCCACGGCTACTTCTTGGATGAGGACGCCAAAGAGCAGGCGATCATGAAGCCCTACGTTCCGCTGGGGATTCTTTACCTTGCTTCGCACCTGCGCTCAAGGAACTTCGACGTGGAAGTCTTCGACACGACGTTCGCCTCCCGGGAGGACTTGTTGAAGGTTCTACGGAGTGGCGAGCCGTCCATCCTGGGTGTGTACGCAAATCTTATGACGCGACCAAGCGTGGTCCGAATTCTCCAGGCGGCAAGAGAAGCCGGCTGGAAAACCATTGTCGGAGGGCCTGAACCTGCTTCCTACATTGATGAGTACCTCGCGGCCGGTGCCGACGTGGTTGTCATCGGAGAAGGTGAGATCACTCTTGAGGAGCTGGTGCCGATTCTGCGGAACGGTTCACTTGATATTCTAAGCCGCGTGAGCGGCATCGCTTATCGAGCGGATGACGGCAGTGTCCACCGCACACCGCCCCGGGCGCAGATTCCGAACATCGACATTCAACCCTGGCCCAGCCGGGAGTCAGTTCCGATCGAGCGATACCTCAAGACCTGGCGTGAACATCATGGCGCAGGCTCGGTATCCCTGATCACCGCGCGAGGGTGCCCCTACGATTGCCAGTGGTGCAGCCACGCCGTGTACGGCCGCACGCACCGCCGGCGAAAACCCCTTTCCGTCGCCAATGAAGTTGAATGGATTCTCAACCGCTACAGCCCGGACATGATCTGGATGGCCGATGACGTTTTCACCATCCATCACGGGTGGCTGTTTCAATACGCGGCGGAAATGAAGCGCCGCGGTCTCAAGATACCCTTCGAATGCATCTCACGCGCCGACCGGTTGAATCCCCGGGTGGTAGAGCTTCTGGCAAATCTGGGTTGTTTCCGCATCTGGATCGGGTCGGAAAGCGGATCGCAACGCATTTTGGACGAGATGCACCGTGGTGTTTCCGTGGAACAGGTACAGTCCGCTGTGCAGCTTTGCAAAGCGAATGGCATCCAGACGGGCATGTTCCTGATGTGGGGTTATGAAGGCGAGGAACTGACCGACATTGAAGCCACCATCGATCATGTCAAACGAAGCGACCCGGATGTTTTTCTCACTACCGTCGCCTACCCGATTCGCGGGACCCCTTATTTTGAAAAGGTGGCCGACCGCGTGACTGCGCTGAAGGTCTGGACCGAAGGGTCCGACCGTGACTTCAGAATCCGGGGCCGGCATTCCCATCGATTCTATCAAAGTGTGAATCAGCTTTTGCGCGCTGAGGTTGAGGTCCAGAGGATGTCCGTCACCGATGCATTCAGAGCGCCTTCTGAGCTGGTTGCTCTTCGGCAACAAATCAATAGGGCGCGCGAGGAAATGAAGATTTCATTCGCTGAAGTCGAGGCGTAAAGAACCATGACTTTGTCTTCCGGAACCACAATGACGGCGTCAAAAGCTTTCGACGAAATCGCTGAGATCTATGATGCCAGTTTCACAAACTCAGCCACCGGATCGGCGCAGCGCAAGGCGGTTTGGAAGGAAATCGACCGGACTTTCACAGCCGGGCAGCGGGTGCTTGAAATCAACTGTGGGACGGGGGTGGACGCATTGCACCTGGCAGCGCGAGGGGTCCACGTGACCGCGTGCGATTCGGCTCCACGGATGATTGCCGTTGCGCGGCAACGGGCGGACCGCGCCGCAACTTCAGCCACAGTTAATTTCAGAGTGCTGGCAAATGAGCGGATCGGAACACTGCAGTGCGAAGGGCCTTTTGAGGGAGTATTCTCAAATTTCTCGGGGCTTAATTGCGTTCCCGATCTTTCTCTCCTGGGTGACGACTTGGCCCAACTGTTAAACGAACGGGGCAGGATGGTCCTGTGCCTGTTCGGGCGTCTCTGCGTCTGGGAAGTTTTCTGGTATCTCTCGCGAGGGAACATCCGCAAGGCTGTGCGGCGGTTCATGCCAGGAGGGCGATCCGCCGCGCTGTCCGCCGCCGCCGAAACCCCCCTCTGGTACCACTCGGTACGAAAGTTGAAAAAGACATTTGCCTCACACTTCCGACTGCTGGGGTGGAGGGGTGTGGGAGTGACGGTCCCACCCTCGTATCTCGATTTTCTTGCGGCGAGTTACCCGCACCTGTTTCGCCTTGCCTCCGAAATCGACCCCTGGCTTGGGGACTGCCCCGGATTTCGTGCAATGGCTGACCATATGCTTCTAACGTTCGAGAGGACCTCAACATGAACGGCAAGTCCGTGCATCAAAAGGAAACACTGGAAGAATCCGTGAAGGTCGAGACTGATGTTGCGCACAGTATCCGCCTTCGATGCCCTGTCTGCGGGCATTCAGACCCTTCGATGGTGCTCACCCAGGGGGTTTTGCGGGAACCGTCGTGTTCTTACTGCGGATTTACGTTCGTCCAGGAAGGCAGGATATGGAAGGCGCTTACACCGGCACGTGAAGAACTTTTTCAGCAGTTCATGATCGAGTACGAGACGGTCAGGCTGCGTGAAGGCCGGGGTTCGGCAGGCGCGCACTTCTACCTGGAACTTCCCTACAAGGATGTTACCGGTCGGAGCGCCTGGCAATGGAAGATTCGCTCCCGAAGTTTTCGCTTCTTCTATCAGCGAATCCTTCCGTGGCTTGAGTACCGATACACGGCCGGCCTGGACGTATTGGATATCGGCGCCGGAAACTGCTGGTTGAGCTATCGACTCGCCCTTCGAGGACACAGCCCCACCGCGGTGGATTTGCTCACAAACACTCTGGATGGCTTGGGCGCGGCTCACCACTACTTCGATTTCCTGGCCCGCCCCTTCAACTTGTTCCAGGCCGAGATGGATCGGTTGCCTTTTGATGCTGCGCAGTTTGACGTAGCGGTCTTCAATGCCTCCTTCCATTATTCGGAAGACTATGCCCGGACCCTGAAGGAAGCTTTGCGATGCCTGCGCCGGCCTGGCCATGTGCTGATTATCGATTCTCCTTTCTACCGGGACAAGGAGAGCGGACAAAAGATGCTCGAAGAAAAACACCTGAAATTTCAAAGCGAGTATGGCTTTCCGTCGGATAGCGTGCAAAGCCAGGAATATTTGACACCAGACACGCTTGACGAACTCGCCCGTGAGCACGGTATCGAATGGAAGCAGTTTGAACCGTGGTACGGCGCGGGATGGGCCCTGCGCCCGTTAAAAGCTCGCTTGTTGCGGCGGCGCGAACCTGCAAAGTTTTACGTTCTGTGGGCGAGGTTAGGTGACTCATGATTGTCTTCTACAATCCTCGTGCGACCAAACCGAAGAACCGGCGATTTCCGCTCTCGATTCTGGCTCTGGCGGCTGTCCTTGAAGGTCAGGAAGAGTATGCCATTGTGGACGGCAACATCGACCCTTACCCTCTCCAAACGTTGATGGATCTCCTGGGGCGGGACCATGTTGATCTACTGGCGGTCACGGTGATGCCGGGCCCGCAGCTGGCTCCGGCCATTGAGGCGTGCCGCGAGGCTCGCCGCACCTTTCCCCGTGTTCCGATCGTGTGGGGTGGCTATTTCCCTTCCATTTACGCCGATGCAGTATTGAATGCGGACTACGTTGATTTCGCGGCGCGGGGACAGGGCGAGGAAACCCTCCTTGAGTTGTTGGAAGCGTTGCGAGGACAACGGTCACTGGAAAGCATTCGAGGCCTTTCCTACAAAGACCCCACCGGCAAACATCGCCACAACCCCGAGCGGCGAATGAAAGGTCCAGATGCTTTTCCCTGGTATCCCTATCACCGTCTTCCCGTCAGGGAATACGTTCGGCCATCCTTTTTCGGCCGCAGGACAGCAGCGCACCATGCCAGTATCGGATGCCCGTTTAACTGCAGCTTTTGTGGCGTTGTTCCCGCGTACGGAAACATCGAGAAGATGGAATCGCCTGCGCGGACGGAAGCCATCCTTCGTCATCTTGCAAACACGTACGGGGTTGATTCGGTGCAGTTCTATGACATGAATTTCTTCTTGCGGGAGGACCATGCCCGGGAGCTTGCGGACCGCATAGCTCCGCTCAATCTCGGCTGGTGGTGCGAAGCGCGAATCGACATCATGCTTCGATACTCGGACGCAACGTTTCAAGCCATTCGCAAATCAGGCTGCCGCATGATTTTCTTTGGAGCTGAGTCAGGGTCCGACTGGGTACTCAAAGAAATGAACAAGAAGCTGAAGGCCGAACAGACACTCGAACTCGCGCGGCGCATCCGCCAATTCGGCATTATTCCGGAATTCTCGTTTGTCATCGGCAATCCCAAAGAGCCTGAACGTGACACCCGCGAGTGCCTTCACTTCATCCGCAGGGTTAAGCGGTTGAATCCCGCCTCAGAAATTATCATTTATCACTACACGCCCGTTCCGCAGCGCGAAAGAATGTACGGTGACGTCGAGGGCCAGATTGCGTTCCCAACCACGCCAGACGAATGGGCCACGGAGCGCTGGTATAACTTTACCATCCGGAAGGATCCTGCCACGCCCTGGATGAAGGCCACCACAAAACGCAGGATTGATAACTTCCGATTGGTTGTAAGCTCCCGCTGGCCCACGGTTCAGGATATTCGGCTTCCGATCTGGGGAAGCCGTTTGTTGCAGTTTCTAAGTGCCTGGCGGTACCGGCTGAACATCTATGCCTTCCCTTATGAATTGCGCCTGACGCAGCGTTTGATCCATCTTCGAAAACCGGAGGCGGAAAGCCTTTGAGAAATGTGTCGTGGGAAGGGAAGGAGACGATACAGGGCGACGTGAGAGTTAGTCATCCGGATCGCTACCTATTGCCGGCCGACGCCTATGCGCTTTGGGCACGAACTTACGATAGCCATCCCAACCCGCTCCTTGTTCTGGAGGAAAGGAATTTGCTCCCCCTGCTACCCCGTCTCGAAGGAAAGTTTGTACTGGACGTAGCATGCGGAACGGGCCGGTGGCTCAATCTGTTGCTTGCCCGGGGAGCGGGGCATGGAGTCGGGTTCGACTTGTCCCACGAGATGCTCACGCAGGCACAACAAAAACACGCGATCCGGGAAAGTGTTGTGCGTGCTGACTGCACGGCCATTCCAGTCTCCTCAGGTACAGTTGACATGGCCATTTGTTCCTTCGCCGTGGGTTACGTCGCGGATCTCGGAGTTGTTGCGTCTGAACTCTCGCGTGTCTTAAGGGATGGCGGGCACCTGATCGTTACGGACATTCATCCGTCAGGCTTGGAAAGAGGCTGGCGCCGCACCTTCCGGCAGGACGGAGAGGTGGTTGAAATCGCGAATTTTCAGTTGTCGATCGACCACCTCTGCCTGACGTTCCAAGAACGCGGGCTCAAACTGGACAGAACGATCACCCCATGGTTCGGCGAAGCAGAAAGACCGATTTTCAGAACATGCGGAAAAGAACATCTCTTTGAGCTGTCACAGGCGGGACCTGCAATCTTTATCTGTTCTTTCAGCCTGAGCGGCTCTTGCACCTCGGCTGACGAATGACGTGCACTGCCAAAAGTTCAGTTCGTTCTCACCGGCCGCTGAACCCGCAAGATTCTCCTTTTCTGGTGCTTTCGGGAGGGTGGGTGGCGTTGGATGCTACATCAACCGTTCGAGCAGATTTGGAAATTGCGAACGGACGCATCCTGAGGCTGATCGATCGAGGCCGGAAGAGCGCCAGTGTGGAAAACGCAGGTTCAAGAAGCGGGCGGACTGAGATTTCCCTGGAAGGCTGCCTGATTCTTCCCGGACTGATCAATTCACACGACCATCTTGAATTCAATCTGTTTCCGAGACTCGGCCATGGCCCTTATCCTAATTTTGAAAAATGGGCCGACGACATCTTTTACCCGGAGAGTTCTCCCATCCGCGAACATCTATCAATTCCCAAACGGGTGAGGCTGTGGTGGGGCGGAATTAAGAATCTGCTTTCCGGCGTTACTAGCGTATGCCACCACAATGCGTATAAAAAGAGCGTTTTCGATGCTGACTTTCCGGTCCGTGTCGTCAAGCGGTACGGCTGGGCCCACTCGTTGCGGTTTGGAAACGACATCAGAGAAGCTTTCCTGGCAACGCCCCGTGGTGCGCCGTTCATCATCCATCTCGCTGAAGGGTCAGACAAGAAAAGTGGAGATGAAATCTTTGACCTCGACCGCATTGGAGCGCTCAACTCGCGGACCGTCATCGTCCACGGAGTCGGATTGACGGAGCGCGGGCACGAACTTCGACGCCGGCACGGCGCCGCGCTAGTATGGTGTCCAACATCCAATCGTTTCACTCTTGCGACCACCCTTGATGTGGCCGCCATGGGCAGGCGGGACCGCATTTCGTTAGGAAGCGACTCAGCGCTCACCGCCGAAGGAGATCTGCTCGACGAAATCAGAGCTGCGCATCGGGAAGGCGTGGACCCCAGGCAGATTTATTCCATGGTCACCGGGTTCGCAGCCGATGTCCTGCGCCTCCGAAACGGCGAAGGGAAGTTGCAGCCGGGCTCGAATGCCGACTTGCTCGTTGTGAAACGGAGGGATGTAAGCCCGGCGGAAGTGTTGATCGGAACACGCCTCAACGCAATCGAAATGGTCATGGTTTCCGGCAAACCTCACCTCGTCTCCGCCAAAATAGCCCTCGGTTGTCCTCCCGGACTGCTTGACGGGTTTGAAGATATTGAAGTCGAGGGAACCTCCTGTTTTGTCCGCGCTCCGGTCAGGCGGCTGCTCCAGGAAACTCGATTGCGTCTGGGCCCGGATGTGTGCCTGGCTGGAAAGCGGGTGAGCGCATGAGCAAACATGTCGAGGCCGTGGCTCCCGATGGCGCGTTTGAAGAAAAGGTCTGCGACCATCTCATCCACGGCCTGCCCATTCTGATTCTACTCCCTCACAACCGCTGCAACTGCCGGTGCCTCATGTGCGACATCTGGAAGATCCGGCAGGTGCGAGAAATCACCGCTGAAGATCTCGAGCCGCACCTGGACAGCCTCCGAGCACTGAAGGTGCGCTGGATCGTTTTTTCCGGCGGGGAGCCTTTGATGCATTCGAACCTGGCCTCACTCGCCAGGCTGTGCCGGGAAGAAGGAATCCGCCTGACGCTTCTTACGGCCGGTTTGCTGCTGGAAAGACACGCGGAATGCGTGACTCGGTGGATGGATGACGTGATCGTTTCAATCGACGGCCCGCCGGGGGTGCATGATGCTATCCGGTGTGTCCCCGGAGCGTTCGCCCGTCTCTCGGCGGGAGTCCGCGAAGTCCGCCGATTGTGTCCCCAAATGCCGGTCCATGGCCGGTGCACGGTTCAAAAAAGTAATTTCCCGTACCTTCGAGACACTGTGCGTGCAGCCCACACGCTGGGACTGAACTCGATTTCGTTTCTGGCTGCGGATATCACTTCTGAAGCTTTCAACCGCCCGCTCGGCTGGCCGCTGGAGCACCAGGACAGCATCGCACTGGACAACTCGGAAGTTGAGGGACTCGACCTTGAGATCAAGGCTCTGATACGTGATTGCCAACGGGAGATCGAATCGAGATATATTGCTGAAACTCCCGAAAAACTTCACCGGGTAGTCCAGCATTATCGGGCAACCGTCGGGCATACGCAGCCCATAGCCCCTCACTGCAACGCACCCTGGGTTTCAGCTGTTGTCGAAGCGGATGGCACGGTCCGCCCATGCTTTTTTCATCGTCCGATCGGGAACATCCGCGAGGCGAGTCTCGGTGATGTCTTGAACGGCGAGCTGGCCCTGAAGTTTCGCCGGGAACTCGACGTGGCCCGAAACCCCGTGTGTCAAAAATGTGTCTGTTCACTTTACCTGACAAGAGAGGAAACTCAATCCTGACGAATTATCCGATTCCCCCGGAAAATTGAAGATAGAATCTACGGAAAGGGGAAAAACGGGTGCATCTTGGATCCTCTCAATCAAGACCCCGCCGCGCTCTGGAGAGGGCGGCAGGAAAAAGTGTACGGAGGGGGATTTTATGGTATCGCGTAAAGGACGGCCTTGCGGGATTGCTGGAGGCGCAATCCTAGCGTTATTCTTGGCATGCATTCCCGCTTCCGCAGAGGCTGCGGCTGGCAGCGGAAACGAGGGGTCCGCCCAATCCCTTGAACAATCTGTAAGAATGCTGGCCCAGCAGGTCCAGCAGCTCAATGCCACAGTTTCGGAGTTGCGGACCGAGGTTTCCCGTTCCCGCCAGGAAACGCGTGAACTGCGTCATGAGCTTGAGGGCGCCCTCGATAGACAGGCCATGGCCGAAAGCGCTGCCCCGCGAAAGGAGACCATCGCCATTGTGAAGCCACAAGCGCAGGGACCCTCAGCGCAGTCCGTGGGAAGTCAGTCGGCTGAGCCGCCGGCATTGAATGAGCGCGTATCGAAGTTGGAAGAGGGGCAGGAACTCCTCAGAGCAAAGGTCGATGACCAGTATCAAACAAAAGTGGAGAGCGCGTCCAAGTATCGCTTGAGGCTTTCCGGCATCGCCCTGTTGAACGCTTTTGAAAACAGTGGACGTGTCGACAATCAGGACGTTCCCAACCTCGCTCTCGGCCGCGGGACGTTTGACACAGCGGGCAGCTTTGGCGCCACGGCTCGACAATCGCAACTGGGTTTTGAAGTGTATGGCCCCACATTTGCCGGCGCCAGGACCAGTGCTGACCTGCACATGGACCTCTTCGGGGGATTCCCGAACACCTCAAACGGAGTGACAGAAGGGCTGATGCGCCTGCGAACTGCTAATGTGCGCATGGATTGGGACCAGACATCTATTGTGGTGGGCCAGGATACTCCCTTTTTTTCTCCTCTGTCCCCAACTTCAATAGCTTCTCTCGGCTACCCGGCCTTTTCTTACGCGGGAAACCTCTGGACATGGACTCCTCAAGCCCGGCTGGAGCATCGGTTTGGTCTTTCGAACTCGAGTCGCATCACACTCCAGGGAGGATTTCTTGACCCGCTCTCGGGCGAGCCTCCGGCATCGGAAATCTATCTGACCCCACAGGCAGGTGAAAGATCACGTCAGCCAGCCTATGCATCGCGCATCGCGTGGAGTCACGGTCCTGACGATCGCGCGCTGTCACTGGGAATGGGAGGCTACTACAGCCGGCAGAATTACGGGCTTGGACGGAGCATGGATGCCTGGGCGGGTACAGCGGACTGGAGTGTTCCGATGGGCAATCGGTTGGGTCTTACTGGAGAGTTCTACCGGGGAAGAGCGCTCGGCGGGTTGGGCGGAGGAACAGGACGGAGCGTTATGTTCAGCGGGCCCGTTACGGATCCCACTTCTTCACTGGCGGGCCTAAATACCATTGGCGGGTGGACACAGTTAAAGTTTAAAGCCACAGAGACGGTGGAGTTCAATGCAGCTTACGGAGAAGATAATCCTTTCAGCAGCGATCTGCGACGCTTTTACAGGTCATACGGCTATGCTTATTCGCGGATTTCGAGAAACCAGAGTGAGATGTTCAATGTAATTTACCGGCCTCGCACGGACTTGATTTTCTCGCTGGAATATCGCCACATTAATACGTCGGAGACCAACGGCGACAGATACACTGCGGGACACTTGAACCTGGGAGTAGGAGTCCTGTTTTAGAGCCGTCGGGAGCAGCATTATGTCAGTAATTAAGAAAAGTTGTCTTGTATTGGCAGCAGCCGTGTTGTGTGGATTTGGAGGACCGTTTGCACAAGGTGCTGCTTTCAAAGCGCATGTCATCATTGAGAGCTCGAAGCAGGGCTCGCATGGTTCTCCGCAAGATTTGAACGCCGTCTTATGGCTTACGCCGGCGAAAGGCTGGGCGGGTTCACCGCTCCGCGCGCAAGATTCAGGGGCCCCGCCACAGCTTGTTCAGAAGAACAAGCAATTCGTTCCCCACGTGATCGCGGTGGAAGTCGGCTCTGTCGTGGATTTCCCGAATCATGACCCGTTTTTTCACAATGTCTTTTCCCTGTTCGATGGCAAGCGGTTTGACCTGGGGCTCTACGAAGCGGGATCGACTCGCAGCGTGCACTTTGACCGCGCGGGGATCTGCTACATCTTCTGCAACATCCATCCTCAAATGAGTGCGATTGTGGTCGTCGTTGACACACCGTATTTTGCAGTTTCAAACAGGCAGGGCGACGTCGTGATTCCTGATGTACCGGCCGGCCGGTACAAACTGAACCTGTGGGAAGAGCATTGCTCACCAGAGAATCTGAAAGAAGCTTCTCGCGAAGTTACCGTTGGAACGGATGCTTCCTCGCTCGAAACAATCCGGTTGGAACGGTCCAAGGAATTAGTCATGGTCCATCCCAATAAGTATGGTAGAAAGTACGATCCACAGGTGTTTTCAAGCCCGATTTACTCTCAGCCCTGATGGCCGCGGAAGCTGGTGGCGCTGGCTCAAGGACTCTTCCTGCCACAGACGGCAGCAGACTGAATTTCTAATCTGAAGCTTTATCCCACGACTGGAGGGCCTGAATTGTGCTGATTTGAACCGACCTCGGAAACCGGGCACTAATCCGGGCCGACTAATGGTTCCCCTTTTGACTTTGCAGAAAGGCAGTGAGCGCCTTCAACTGCTCGCCCGTCAGGTTCTTAAAGGCCGGCATGATGGAGCCGGGAGTGTAAGCTGGAGGGTCTTTGAAGTGGCCGATCAGCCATTCGTCGGTCCTCCCGCGAGTTCCTTCCACTGTTAGGTCTGGCCCCACCTTTCCCCCTTCGCCGTTCAGACGGTGGCACATGAAGCAACCTTCCTGCCGGTAAAGTGTTCTGCCCTACTCAATCAATTTTCCCCGTGGTCTCTCGAGGTCAGACTTTGCGGGCGAGTCGGCTATAGCGGCAAGCTCAGTTTCCACCCGCAGCAAATTGTGTATGAAGTTTACAAGCGTCCACATGTCTTGCTCGTTGAAGGTCGATTTCCAGGACGGCATCCCCGTCAGCCGTACCCCGTTCTGGATGATCCAGAAAAGCTCCGCATCATTCCAGTGCTGAACATGCGGGGACGTAAGGTCCATGGCGGGTGGGTACATGCTACGCCCAAGCTCGGTGCGGCCGTGCCCATCTGTTCCGTGACATAACGCGCAAGATTGAAGATAAAGTCTTTCCCCTGCACGCAGAGTGTCTTCATTTGCGGGCAATGGATTCTTCTTTTTCTCTGCCTCAATCGGAATCACAACATCTTTCGCCATGTTGGCCAAAGTGGTTTCCACTGTTGAAGGCTTCTTATTGGCTGTGCATCCCCCAAGAGGAATTGCTGCCGTGACTAATGCCATCACAAGACTTTGGCGTACCCAGTTGCTCGGTTGCACCCTAGTCCGTTGGGAGACCCCCCGGCTCTGCCGGGGTGGCAGTGGAAGTTTGACAGATCCGGGAGTCCATCGCGGAAACTCCTAAACGTGAGCCGCTGAATCACATGAAAAGGAGATCCACGATGGACGAGTACGAAAGCTTAAACCATACGAAGTGGGACTGCAAATACCATGTTGTTTTCATCCCCAAGTGCCGCCGGAAGGCGCTATACGTGGAATTGCGGCGATATTTGGGGGAAATCTTCCGTCGACTGGCTGAGCAGAAGGAGAGCCGGATCGAAGCAGGGCATCTGCTACCCGACCATGTGCACATGGCGATCGCGATCCCGCCCAAGTATGCAGTGTCGCAAGTGATTGGGTACATCAAGGGCAAGAGCGCGATCCACCTGGCGAGGGTGTACGGGGAGCGGAAGCAGAATTTTGTGGGGCAGCACTTTTGGGCACGACGGTCCTTCGTGTCCACGGTGGGCCAAGATGAAGAGACGGTTCGTGAATACATTCGCCATAAGGAACAGGAAGACAAGCGCTTGGAGCAGTTAGGCTTTTGGCAACAGGCCACCGGAAGGTGGCCCCAAAAGACGGTGCCGCGTTAGCGACGCCGAATAGCCGCTTTGAGCGGCTCACAAACTAAAGCCTCCGGCTTTGCCGGAGGATAATTGATAAGTGCCCTGATTTCAACGTCTTGAGCCGGGAATGGGAATCGAACCCCCGACCTGCGGTTTAGTATACCATTCAATGATTTCTAGTGAGAAGCCTTGCTTTTAATCAGCGCAGGGTTACAAAACTCCCTTTCTGATCGAAGGGACTCTCATGGAAATCTTGCGACCATTACACAGATTTGTATCCGTCAGGTTCATGCAGTATGCCTTTTTTTGGCCTCGACAAATCGAATCCCAACTTGTTCATTCATGGCCGTCCCGATTCTCCTGAGCATCGAAAGGGAGTTGCCAATGCAATCAGCATCTTCAAGTCAGCAGATGACAGACGCTGTGCTTACAACTCTTTCTGCAAGCTGCCTCTGTCTGGTCCTGGCCTCTGTCCGTAGTCGATAAATCCTGCTCGCAATCTCCGTTTTCGTCAGTTCTTCTTCGAAAGAAGCGGCTTTCGTTGTGTCGCTGCCAATATACCGGTTGTATGCGTATCGGAGAGCCGGTGATTGGAACCGTTTGCTTTTTTGCCATTCTTAACTCCATGCACTGAAAGTGTGAGCGCTGGGGTTTGTCTCAAAAACCTTCTTCGAGCGGAGTGCGCGGTCGACTTCACTCGAAGGGACTTCCCGTTCTTTCACAATGCCGTTAGATATGACAACTGCAGTACGGCCATGAAATAAAGTGGAGCATCCGATAGGGACTCCGCTGATAGCTGGCCCTTAATTTGTAGATCCCAACGCGAAGATTGTCCGCTTCGGGTTGGCGAAGCTGATGGCCCAGATCTTCCGGACGCTTCAGACTGGCCAGGCACTTCTGCTGCACTCTTACTAGGGC
>DATKST010000026.1:0-25328 GCA_035531475.1 Terriglobia bacterium | reverse complement strand
TTGGAACACCAGCGAAGGAACACCCGCCTCCCGCAACTCCCGCGCCGCAGTTTCCGGCGGCATTGAATTGTAATAGACTTCTTTCAAGCTGTACGACTTCGATTTGGAAGCAAGGACCGGCAGGATTTCAAAGTGCCAGTGGTAATCCTCCACCAAAGTCAGCCAGTTGCCAGTTCTGTCAAACTTGGCATTGATATTGGGTGAGGTGTGGAGCACCAGGTGATAGGTGCCGGTAACGCTCTCAATGCGTTGCAGGACGGATTTAATGAAACGCGCAAATTGGAGCTGGTTTTCCCACGCGCTCAGGTCCTCTTCAAAGGCGCAATGGTGATTGATGGGGAGCACCCACGTCTCATACGGGACGCGCGCGGCGAACGGGCAGAAGGCGGCAAACTGGCTATCATATTCCACCGTGCGGATTTGCTGAGTCAGTTCCTGCTGCAGGATGTCACAGATCAGGCACCGTTCTTTGACTTTGTAGTACCGCTGGGAGGACCGTAGCTCATAACCCACGCGCCTGGGAATAAAGGATGTGGCGGTGATCTCCGAGTGAGGGTGTTCGAGTTCCTGCCCGGCGCCGGCGCCCTGGTTGCGGAACACCGTAACATAGCGGAATCGGCGGTCCTTTTTCAAGTCCAGAAGCCGGGTGACGTAGGCTTCCAGAACGTGGCCAACCTGCTCATCGCTGAGCTTGGAAAGCGGGACGTTGTGGTCCCGCCCCTCGACAACGATCTCATGCGCTCCCAGGTTTTTCATCTTGTCGTAAAGCCCTTCGGCGCGCCGCATGCCATCTCCCTCGATCTGGTAAATAGGGCGAATATGCGGGACCACGCGGACCTGCCAGTTGGGATTTTCGTAGGGATAACGGTAGATGGTCTGGGGAGTGCGAGCCTCCTGTCCCGGACACAAGGGACAAAGCTCGCCGTCATGCTCGGGGACCTCCGAATCTTCAACGATCACCCAACTCATGGTGATCGGGTCTTTGCGAAGCTCCATAATTCCTCCCGTCTCGATACCCCGAGCAAAAAGCTGCTGGACTGGCGCGGATTTGTTCCTTGCGTTCATTCGCCACTGAGAAGTGGATGACGGCGCAGGGCAAACCTCCAAAACCAGATTGCCCTCTACTATTCACTTTCGGCCAGGGTAGGACCGGAAATGAGGGGCTCATCCCAAGCATCCGCGCCGGGGGAGCCTTGCTTCCAGACGCACTCACCAGCCGCAGGGATCATGGCCGTCGTCTGAAATTAGATAAAATGTTATAGTCGCCCTTGGGCGTAGTGTCAAGGCGATATCCCGGAAGGTGGTGGGTCAGTTAGCTGTCGCGGCGTCTATAACGGCGTCGGCTCTGTCAAGGGACACGTATCCGGTGCGAGCCGGTCGCGGCGTCCAGGGTCTGCGATGAACGCCCCGCTTCGCGGGGAGCCCTTGACTCCGCTACAGCCGGGAAAACGTACCACTACCATCAATCCGCCATAGTTGACATTGAGTCCTCAGAGTCGTATACCTAAGGGCGTTGCTTGTGTGAATCGGGCGTGAGACCCAGATGGCAAGCGGGTGCTTACGGAAACGGTGGAGCGAAGGGAGAATCCAGCCTTGAAAATCCGAATAAATCTGAACGGCCATTGGCGGGAAGACGATGTGGAAGCGCGGTTGCTGCTGGTGCATTACCTGCGCGACGTGGCGGGGCTGACCGGCACGCACATTGGTTGCGAAAGCTCCATCTGCGGCGCGTGTACGGTGCTGGTGAACGGCGATGCGGTGAAGGCTTGCACGATATTTGCCGTGCAGGCGAACGGCGCAGAGATCACCACCATTGAAGGGCTGGCAACCAACGGCAAGCTGCATCCGCTGCAACAGGGATTTTGGGAAGAACACGGCTTGCAGTGCGGATTTTGCACGCCCGGCATGATTGTGGCCGCTCACCAACTGTTGAAACGCAATCCTCACCCCACGCGGGAAGAAATTCGCAAAGGTCTGGAAGGCAATCTCTGCCGCTGCACGGGCTATCAGCATATTGTGAAAGCGGTGGAGTGGGCCGTGGAGAACGGCAAGCAGTAGGCAGGGGCCAGTAGGCAGTAAACAGAAGGCAGCGGCCAGAAGGCAGTAAGCGGAAAGCAGTTCGTCAGGCTAGTATTCCCTTGTTAGTCTGACCGATAGCACGGCTTTAATCGTGCCGTTGGAGTTTCTACTTTTCTGGAGTCCGGGAGTTTCAGCCAAACCTCCAGTGCTGTCATTCTGAGCGGAGCGAAGAATCACCGTATTTGACTTCTTCCCCGGCAGCGAACGGACTGGAGATGCTTCGCGGAGTTTACCCTGAACGGGAGAAATACAGGGATTCTTCGCGGAGTTTATCCTGAGCGAAATGCCGGGATCCTTCGCTGCGCTCAGGATGACAAGCGAAGGGATCAGAATGACAAGCGATGGGCTCAGAATGACGGGCGAAGGGATCAGGCGGTTAAAACCGTGCCCTGACGGTCCCCGAAGGGAAGTTCGCGAATAATCCGCGTTAAGACGATTCGAAGGAGAACAGCATGGCCACCGCAATACTTGGTGAACGGATCAAGCGCAAGGAAGACCCCCGGCTGATTCAAGGCCGGAGCCACTACGTGGATGACTTCAAGCTGGATGGCATGTTGCACATGGCCTTTGCCCGCAGCATTTACGCCCACGCGCGCATCAAGTCCGTGGACGTGACGGCCGCCGAAAAGATGCCCGGCGTGATGGCCGTGCTCACGGGCGCCGACCTGAAAGGCAAGCTGGGCCTGGTGCCGTGCGCGGCGGGTCTGGAAGGACTCAAGATCCCCGATCACCCCTGCCTGGCCATTGATGAAGTTCGCTATGCGGGTGAGCCGGTGGCGGCGGTGATTGCCACGGGCCGGTATGGGGCGCGCGATGCGGCTGAGAAAATTGAAATTGATTATGAACCTTTGCCAGTGGTGGTGAATCCGGAAAAGGCGCTCGAACCGGGTTCTGCGCTGGTCCATGAAAAACTGGGGGACAATCTCGCCTTTGTGGCAAAGCTCGAAAGCGGGGACTGGAAGGCGATGGAGGCCGATACGAGTTTGAAAGTGGTGAAGCAGCGCCTGGTGAACCAACGCCTGGCGCCTGCCGCGATGGAGACGCGAGGCGTGATTGCCAGTTACTCGCCGGGCGAGGACATGTTGACGGTTTGGTCGTCAACACAGGTTCCCCACATCCTGAAGACTCAACTTGCCATCATGACCGGCCTGGATGAGGCCCGGTGCCGCGTGATTGCCCCCGAAGTGGGCGGGGCCTTCGGCTCCAAGTTGAACGTTTACGGCGAGGAGGGCGTGGCGTGCTATGCGTCGCGCCTGTTGGGGAAGCCGGTGAAATGGATTGAGAGCCGCCGGGAAAATATGCTGGCCACCACCCACGGGCGCGACCAGATCGACAACGTTGAGATCTACGTGCAGCCGGACGGCAAAGTGGTGGGCCTGAAATGCTGGATCATTGCTGACCTGGGCGCGTATCTCCAGCTCTTGACGCCCGCCATCCCCACGCTGACGGCTTTGATGATTCTGGGCTGCTACAACATTCCCAACGTGTTCGTGGAAACCACGGGGGTGTTCACCAACAAGATGGCGACAGACGCCTATCGCGGCGCGGGCCGGCCCGAAGCCACTTATATTATCGAACGCATCATGGATATTGCAGCGTGCGAAATGAACATGGACCCGGCCGAGTTCCGCATGAAGAATTTCCCGCAACCCAAGGAATTTCCCCTGGCGCTGCCCACCGGCGTCACCTACGACACGGCGAATTACCAAAAGGCTTTGAAGAAACTGTTGAAGCTTTCCGGCTATGCGAAGCTGCGGCGCGAGCAGGAAACATTGAGGAAAAAGGGCAAGTATCTGGGCTTGGGGCTTTCGACTTACGTGGAGATTTGCGCCATGGGGCCCTCCAGCCGTATGCCGGCCGGCGGGTGGGAGTTCGGTTCCGTTCGCATTGATCCCACTGGCAAGGTCACGGTGCTGAGCGGGACTTCTCCGCATGGCCAGGGCGAGGAGACAACCTTCGCACAGATCGTAGCGTCAGGTTTTGGCATTTCCTACGATGACGTCACGGTCTACCACGGCGATACGGGCATGGTCCCCATGGGCATTGGAACGTTCGGCAGCCGCACCACGGCGGTGGGCGGAGCGGCGATCCACAACGCCGTCGAAAAACTGAAGAAGAAGATGGCTCGCATCGCCGCGCACAAGTTGGAGGTGAAGCCCAGCGAACTGATCTTCGAAAGTGGCAAGATTCAGACCAAGGACGGGACCAAGTCCGTTGCTTTTGGCGACATCGTGACGGAGGCCATCTTTGCCAAGCAGCTTCCGCCCGGCATCGAGCCGGGACTCAGCGAGCAGGCCGTCTTTGAGCCATCGAATTACACATTTCCCTTTGGGGCACACCTGGCCGTGGTGGAGATTGACGCAGATACGGGTGAGGTGAAACTGCGCAATTATTTCGCGGTAGACGATTGCGGCCGGGTGCTGAATCCGATGCTGGTGGATGGGCAGATTCACGGCGGCCTGGCGCAGGGCATTGGCCAGGCGCTGTGGGAAGACCACGTCTACGATGAGAATGGGCAGTTGCTGACCGGCACGCTGATGGATTACGCCATCCCCAAGGCCCACCAGTTCCCGTGGTTCGAGACATCGGGCATGGAAACCAGAACTCCGGTGAATCCATTGGGGGTGAAAGGCGTGGGCGAGGCCGGGACCATCGGATCGACTCCGGCGGTGGTCAACGCCGTGGTCGATGCGTTGAGCCAGCATGGGGTGCGGCACGTGGATATGCCGTTGAAGCCGGAAAAAATCTGGAGAATTTTGAATCATCCGATAAGCGCGTAGGGGCAGGGCCGCGCCGGGTAGTAAGCCAGTTTGCTGTAGCGGCGGTCTCCGACCGCCGGAAGGTATTGATAAATAAAATCGGCGGTCAGAGACCGCCGCTACAGACAAAGGAGACTGCGATGATTCCTGAAGCGTTTGAATACCACTGTCCAACCACGCTGGAAGAAGCGTGGCAGGCGATGGCCGAAACCGGCGAGGACGGGAAGATTGTGGCCGGTGGACACAGCCTGATCCCGATGATGAAGCTGCGGCTGGCAAGTCCAAAATATCTGATCGACATTGGCAGAATCGAAGAACTGCGGAATATCCGTGAGGAAGATGGCGGGATTGAGATTGGCGCGTTGGCGACGCATCACCAGATCGAAGCCTCCGATTTGCTGAAGCTCCTTTGCCCTCTTTTGCCGGAAACCGCGTCGGAAATTGGAGACGTGCAAGTCCGGAACATGGGGACGATCGGCGGCAGCCTGGCCCATGCCGATCCGGCGGCGGATTGGCCCGCCGCGATTCTGGCGCTGGAGGCGGAAATTGAAGCACGCAGCGCACACGGCGCACGGTGGATCAAGGCGGCGGATTATTTTGTGGATTTGATGACCACTGCCCTTGAGCCGGATGAAATCTTGACCCGAATCCGCGTTCCCGCAGTTCACGCCCATACCGGCCAAGCTTACTTGAAGCTTCACCATCCAGCGTCAGGCTATGCCATGGTGGGCGTGGCCGTGTGCTTGACTCTGGCAGAGTCCGGAGTTGTGGCAAAATTAGCAGTTGGGTTGACCGGAGCGGGGGCAAAGGCGGTTCGTGCCGTGGCCGTTGAGGAAGTCTTGAGTGGCAAAACGCCCAAGGACAGCAGATTGAATGAAGCTGCCGCCGTGGCCACGCAAGGCATGGAACTGAACGGCGACCTTTACGCCTCTGCTGAATACCGCGGACATTTGGCGCGGGTGTATACGCGGCGGGCACTGGCCAAAGCCCTGGAACGTGCGCGGGGCACGGCGTAGGGGCGGCCCGCGTGGCCGCTCGTGGGCCGGCACAAGGCCAGCCCCTACATTCCATCCAGGCGCGCTGACTATTACCCATGACCATCGAAGGCACCTACAACATCGCCGCGCCACAAGAGACTGTGTGGCAACATCTGATGAGCCCGGAATCATTAGCCCGCGCTTTGCCGGGCTGCGAAAGGCTGGAGCCGGCGCCTGATGGCAGCTTCCAGGCGGTGCTCAAGATTGGCATTGGGGCGGTCAAGGGAACTTACCATGGCCGTATTGAACTTGCCGATGTGATCCCACCGGAAAGCTATCGCATGAAGGTTGAGGGCAAGGGCGCGGGCGGCTTTGTGAAGGGTGAAGGCACACTGAATCTCTCTGAGAATGGCCAGGGTGGAACCACGATCCAATATTCAGGTGAAGCGCAGGTGGGAGGCCTGATTGCCAGCGTTGGCCAGCGTCTGGTGCAGGCCACGGCGCGGCAGGTGGTCAACCAGTTTTTTCAGGCCCTCGTACATCAGATGTAAATCTCTTGAGAGAGCCCGCGGAAAAGGCCGGGCGGAAAGTCTGTTCAGGGAGCTACCCTGTAAGGTGATATGGTAGCATGGGAGCATGGCAACCCGCAAGATGACCTTTACACTGCCGGAAGATCTTGTCAGCCGATTTGTGCGGAGAGTTCCTTCCCGGGAACGATCAAGATATTTGGCGGAGGCGCTGGCTCAAAAGCTATCAGAACGCGACCGCGAACTGATTATTTCCTGCGAGGCGGCAAACCGCGATCCCGAGGTCCGCGCCATTGAAAGAGAGTTTGACAGAATCGCCAGCGAAATTGCCGAACCCTGGTCCGGACCTTCGCCGGGGCGACGTGTGGTGGGTTCGCCTCGATCCCACCGCCGGGTCCGAAATCAGAAAGACGCGCCCTTGCCTGATCATCACCGCTAACCTGGTGAACCAGCACCGGCGGACCGCCGTGGTGATCCCGCTTTCAAGCTCGCCATCAGCAAGCCCGCCGTTGCTGGTGCCCATCACCTGCGCGGGAAAAGCAGCCGTAGCGGTCATGGACCAGGTGCGAGCAGTGGCAAAAGAACGATTTGTGGAACGGATGGGAGCGGCGTCTCTTCAAGACATGGAGGCCGTTGAAAGCGGACTCCGGCAGATACTCGAGTTGTAGTGGCGCCCATCCGTCAGTTCCTTGACACAAACCTTGCTCGTCCCCAACAATGGCTCATTGCCCTGAAGGGAGCGCCAGAACATCCTGGCGTTTTCCTGCCGGATAGGATGTCAAATGGCCCCGGAGGCCTGATCAGGAAGGACAATTTCTTCTTATGCGATGGAGCAAAGTCTTTATTCCTACCTTGCGTGAAGCGCCCGCCGACGCCGAAGCTCCCAGCCACCGGTTTCTGTTGCGGGCCGGATACATCCGGCAAGTGGCGGCCGGCATTTACGCACATCTGTTCCTGGCGCACCGTTCTTTCCTGAAGATCAACCAGATTATCCGCGAGGAGATGAACCGCATCGGCGGGCAAGAATTCTATCTGCCGGCGCTGAACCCGGCGGAACTGTGGCAGGAATCGGGCCGCTGGGATCAGGTGGATGTCATCTTCAAGTTCAAGGACCGCAATCAGCACGATCTTTGCCTGGGCATCACCCACGAAGAGGAGATGACCAACATCGCGCGCGGGGAGCTGCGATCTTATCGCCAGCTTCCCCAAATCTGGTATCAGATTCAGGAGAAGTTTCGCGATGAGCCACGGCCCAAATCCGGGCTGCTCCGCCTGCGCCAGTTCATGATGAAGGATTCGTATTCCTTCGACCTGGATGAAGCGGGCCTGGACGTGAGCTACCAGAAACACGTGGACGCTTATCACCGCATTTTCGAGCGCTGCGGCCTGCGATTCCTGCACGTCGAGGCGTTTTCCGGGATGATGGGGGGGAAGGTGTCGAGTGAATTCACCGCGCCTGCCGAAGTGGGCGAGGATTCCATCGCCGTGTGTGATTGCGGATATGCCGCAAACTTTGAGAAGGCGCAATCCCGCCCCACGCCGGTCGATGACCTTCCCGGCGATTCGGCTCCGGAGCCGTTTGCCACGCCAGGGCAGAAGACGATCGATGATCTTGTGAAATTCACCGGGGAAAGTCCGGCGCGGATGATCAAGACGCTCGATTTTTTTGTGAAAAGCCAACCGGTGGTGATCCTTTTGCGTGGTGACCACACCATGAGCGAGACGAAGCTGGCAATGACCTTGGGCACAGACGTCTTCCGTCCGGCAACCCCGGAGGAGGCATTCGCCCTGCATGGAGCGCACCTCGGATCGCTGGGACCGGTCGGACTGAAGGGCGTGCGAATCATTGCGGACACCGCCTTGGAGGGCAGAAAAAATCTGCTGGCGGGAGCAAACCGCGACGGCGAGCACCTTCACAATGTCACTCCCGGCCGGGATTTTCAAGCCGAGTTCGCCGATGTCCGCCAGGTCGATGAAGGCGACCCTTGCATCCATTGTGGCAAGCCCTTGCGCGTGACCCAAGCTATTGAACTGGGCCACGTCTTCAAACTAGGCCGCCGCTATTCGGAGGCGATGCACGCCACGGTCCTCAATGAACAGGGCAAGGAAGTGGTTTTGGTGATGGGTTCCTACGGCATTGGGGTGGAACGCATCTTGAGCGCCGCGGCGGAGCAGAATCACGATAAGGACGGCCTGTTCCTGCCCCGTGCCATTGCCCCGTTCGATGTCATCCTCACCGCCGCCAATATGGATGACGCCGCGGTGCGCGCCGCTGCCGAATCGCTTTATGAGGAACTGCTCAAGCGTCCCGTGGATGCCCTCTTCGACGACCGTGATGAACGGCCCGGCGTCAAATTCAAGGACGCGGACCTGATCGGCGTTCCCTACCGGATTACCGTGGGCAAGCGGAAATTGGACCAGGGATCTGTTGAGATCGTGGAACGCTCGACAAAGCAGGTCACGGATGTTAAGCTGTCGGATGTTATCCCGGCATTGCAGGGAAAGCTGGGATACTGACTTCGGAGCTGCTGGAGGGGGTTGTCCGAGTTTTGCGGCAAGCGCGGACGAAGCAGGCAAGAAGGGACGGGAAGGCGGGTCACTGTTCTCCCTCCTAACCTTTTGGGACTTGCTAAGTACCGCCATTCGCAATTACGGTAACGTATTCTTGCAACGTTCTTCAATAACCCCTCACCCCCAGCCCCTCTCCCCGTAAGCGGGGAGAGGGTGGCGCGTAGCGTCGGGTGAGGGGGTGCGAGAATACGTGAGCGAACTTACGAAACGCTGCACTAAGCCAAGACCGGATTGTAAAATGTCAACCCTCGATTCCGGCCGGAGCGGTCTGAAAGGCATCGTTACACTCGTCATTCTAGTGGCGAGTGCGTACTTTGCTGTTAAGACGATTCCGGTTTACGTTCAAAATTACGAGCTCGCGGATTACATCCAGAACCTCGCAGTTCAGGCCACGGTCTCTCGTACTGCCGCAGAGGATATGCAGAGAACCATCGTGGATAAAGCTCATCGTTTGCATTTGCCCGTTAACTTCGACAACGTGCGGGTGTCGTCCAACACGGATGGCGTGAAGATCGCGCTGGATTACACGGTCCCCATCGATTTGAAAGTCTACACGCTATCCTTGCACTTCAAACCCTCGGCAGAAAACCGGGCATTGTAGATGTCAGCGCCCGCCAAAAAACCGCCCCCCAAGAAGTCTGTCCGCCACAAGCCTTCAGCCTCTCACGTCCACGGGCTCGGTTTGGCCGTTTTGGAAGTCCTGATCAACTGGAAGAAGCAGATCGGTGCGTTCGTTCTGGTGGTTTTCTTCATCCTCGCGGGCATCTTTCTGCACTATTACGTGCGATTCTCACAGATGATTGACGCCCGGCTCAGCGGCAGCGTCTTTGACAATCCATCCCTGGTATTTTCTGCCCCCATCGAGATCAGCCCGGGCGACGCCCTCACCCCCGATCAGGTGGTGGTCCGCTTGCGCCGGGCGCTCTATGCCGAAGGTAAGTTGCGCAATCCGGCGATCGGGGCATTTCAGATGACCGGATCGCGGCTGGAGGTTGAGCCAGGAACGGCCTCCTTCCTCCACGATGGTCCGGACCGCCAGGACTCCGTGGCGCTGGACTTTGGTTCCGGCCGGCTGGCTTCCATCACTGACCTCGCCAATGGCCAGCCCCTCACCCACTATCTGCTGGAACCCGAATTGATCACCACGCTGTTCGGCCAGAACCGCGCCAAACGCCGCGTGGTGGGTTATGACGAGTTGCCGGAAGACCTGAGAGATTCCATCCTGGCGGCAGAGGACCGCCGCTTCTTCTCCCACTTCGGCGTGAACATCTACCGCGTTTTTGCCGCGGCAGTCGCGGATATTCGAGCCGATTCGCGCGTACAGGGCGCCAGCACCCTCACCATGCAATTGGCGCGCAACTTTTTTCTCTCGCCCCGCCGCACCTTCAAGCGCAAGACCGAAGAGGTCATGCTGGCTCTGATGATGGAGCAGCGCCTGAGCAAGAAACAAATCTTCGAGCTTTATGCGAACCAAGTGTATCTCGGCCAGCGTGGCAGCTTTTCCGTCTATGGTTTTGGGGAAGCCGCGGATGCCTATTTCAATAAGGACGTCAAGGATCTGACCCTGCCCGAAGCGGCGTTACTTGCCGGCATCATTCGCGGCCCGAACCTTTATTCGCCTTACAAGTATCCGCGCCGCGCGACGGACCGCCGCAACACCGTCTTGCGTCTGATGGTAGAGGACAAATACATCACTCCCGCCCAGGCCGCTGAGGCTGAGGCTGCGCCCCTCGGCGTGACGGCGCGGAACGTGGGAGGCAGCCAAGCCCCCTATTTTGTGGATTTGGTGAAGGATCAACTCTCCACACAGTTCTCCAGCCAGGACCTCCTTTCCCAAAGTTATCGCATTTATACGACGCTCGACCCGGCCCTGCAGCGGGCCGCTTCGGCCGGAGTCTTGGAAGGGATCGGGGAAGTGGACAAAGAGCTTAAGGGAAGGCGTCCGGCAAAAGGCTTGCCTCCACCCGGACCCGATGAGCCACAGGTAGCGCTGGTGGCTCTTGACCCTCACACCGGCCAAGTCCGGGCCTTGGTAGGCGGACGGAACTATGCCGTCAGCCAGCTTGACCATGCCATGGCCCGGCGGCAGCCCGGCTCAACGTTCAAGCCCTTTGTCTACGCCACGGCGCTCAGTTCCGGCGTGGACGGATCGCAGCCGGTGATCACGCCCGCCACCGTCCTGCAGGATGTCCCCACGACATTCCAATTCGGCAACCAGACTTATGAGCCCAAGGATTACAAGGATGAATACTACGGCCTGGTGACCGTGCGTGAGGCCCTGGCGCTTTCATTGAACGTGGCCACCGTGAACCTCGCGCAATTGACGGGCTATGACAAGATTCGCAATCTCGCCATTCGCGCCGGATTCAGCCCGCAAGTCGAGGCTACCCCGGCGATCGCTCTGGGCGCCTATGAAACTTCGCCGCTCGATCTTGCGGGTTCTTACACCATCTTTGATAACAACGGCGACTACGTGGCGCCCCAACTCATTCTGGCAGTGAAGGATTCAAGCGGCAGAGTGCTTTACCAGGGCCAACGAGTGACCCGCCAAGTTATCGACACGCGGGTGGCTTATCTGTTGGACAGTCTGCTTGAGACCGTCATCGACCACGGTACGGGCGAAGGCGCACGCGCCCGGGGCTTTATCGCTCCCGCCGCCGGCAAGACGGGCACTTCCCATGACGGGTGGTTCGCTGGTTTCACTTCCAACCTGGTCTGCGTAACGTGGGTCGGCTACGACGATAACCGTCAATTGACTCTCTCCGGAGCCCGCTCGGCTCTTCCCGTCTGGACAGCTTTCATGAAGCAGGCCATCCAATTGCCCGAATATCACGATGTCCAGCCCTTCGCCCCGCCCCTAGGTGTGATCACGGCGCCCGTCGATCCGCAGGCCCTGGCTCAGGTCACCGGAAATCCCTTCGCCAGCCCGGATGAAGTTTATATTGATGGGACCCAGCCGGAATCGGGAAGCTTCGGCGCAAAGCTGGCGGGAATCTTCCGCAAGGTATTTCCCATCAAGGGACCTGCTGCCAAGAATCAGACCGCGAGCCCCGCCGCCGCGCGGTCGGCCACCGGCGCTGCTCCGGCCGCGGATGGCCGGGATTCCTCTGGATCCGTTGACTCTTCAACCGGGATGGCGCAAACTACTCCCCAGGCGGCCAAGGGGCCGGCGAACAAATCACAGGGTGGGGTCCTCAAGAAGTTTTTTTCAATTTTTAAGCGCAAGAAGGCGAAGCAGCAGAATCCGCCTCCCGCCAACGATCCCAACCCTTGAAAACGGCGGGCGACCATCATGCCCGGCGCACGCGTGGCCTCTTGAACGGAGGTGAACCGTGAAAACAAATTTTCGGATCCGGCAGTTTCTTCCCCGGTGGCATGGACCCTTCATCGTCCTTGCTGGGTGCGCTCTGTTCATGCCTTGCCTCAATGCTGTCGATCTGCCCCAGGCGCAGCCGATGCCCATTAACTCTTCCCAGGCCAGCGTTGCGCCCGCTCCCTCGTTCGCCCCGGTCTCCCTGGAGATGAGGGGTGACATTTACATGGCGCGCAAGTCCTACGAGGACGCGGTGGATTACTACTCCCGAGCTTTGCGCCAGACGGGCTTTTCCAATGCCGCAATCTGGAACAAGATGGGCATCGCTTTCCAGCAGGAAGCCAATCTGCGTTTGGCGCGGAAGGCTTACCAGCGCGCCATCCACTATCAACGTAATTTTGCCGCCGCCTGGAACAATGTGGGAACCACTTTCTACCTTGCCCACAAGGATAAGAAGTCCATCAAGTTTTACCGGCACGCCATCACGCTTGAGCCCAGCAATCCGTCTTTTCACTTAAATCTGGGAACCGCCTTCTACCGCCGGCGTAAATACAAGGAAACCGTAGAGCAATACCGCCAGGCTCTGACCCTGGACCCAGACATCCTGATCCAAAATTCGAAAACCGGAACCATCGTTCAAGCACGAGGATCGTCCGTGGAGTATTACTTTTATATGGCCAAAGTCTTCGCCTCCCTGGGCCGCAACAAGGAAGCCATCCGCTACCTGCGCCACGCGCTGGAAGATGGATTCCACAATTACCGGCGGTTGGTTAGCGATCCTGATTTCATGAAACTCAAGAGCGACCCGGCCTATGTGTCGCTTCTTAAGAACCCGCCCATGGCAATCAAGGATTAGCTGGATCATTCACGAAGTTTCACTCGAGGTCTGTCAGGGCAGGGTTTTAACCATGCCGTTACAGCGCCGGCAAGTATTCATGATTTGTCTCGCGACCCTTTGCCGCTTCAATCTTCACTCACACACTTTTCGCTGGATGCTATAATTGCCAAGACATCTGCTTCCATGAAAAGAACATTCATTGTTTGTTGTTTATTGGCTCTAGCCTGCAACCTTCGCGCCACTCCCGCCACGCGCACCATCGTGGTTTTCCCTTTTGAGAATCGCAGCTCGCAATCCGATCTGGGCTGGATTTCCGAAGCCTTTGCGGAAATTCTTTCGGAGCGTCTGGCAGGGCCGGGCCGCTACATCCTGGGCCACGATGAGCGTACCGCCGCTTATTCCCAACTGGGTGTTCCTCCCGCTACGGTCTTGACCCTCGCCAGCGAGTACAAGGTGGCGCAGACTTTGGGAGTGGATTGGGCCATCGTGGGCCACTTCAAGGTAACAGGGCAGCAACTTTCTGCCACCGCTCAGCTTCTGAACGTCCACAAGCTGAGGCTCCATCCCCGGCTCGAAGCTTCGGGGGCGCTGGCGGACCTGATCAGCATCCAGGCGAACCTGGCTTGGCGGATTCTGGCCACTTACGATGCGTCCTTCACCGCCGGCACTGAGGAGGATTTTGCCCGCCAGTTTCCACCCGTGCGCTTGGATGCTTTTGAAAATTACATTCGCGGCGTCCTGGCGGCCGATGACGGGACCCGCATCCATTTCCTCCGCGAGGCCGATCGCCTGAATCCCAGCGACCATCACGCCGCCTTTCAGTTGGGCCGTTACTACTTCGATCAGAAGGATTACTCAAATTCCGCTCGGTGGCTTGGGAAGCTCGTGCCGGTGGATCAGCATTACGACCAATCGCTTTTCCTGCTGGGCGTGGACGACTTTTTCCTGGGGCGCAACAAGGAATCGCAAGCCGCCTTCCAAACGCTTTCTCTTGCCATGCCCCTCAACGAAGTCTGGAACAACCTGGGCGTCCTGCAGGCTCGCGCCGGAAACGACCGGGAAGCCTTGAAGAGCTTCCGGCGCGCCCACGACGGGGATAACCGGGATCCCACTTTTTGCTTCAATCTGGGGGCCAGCTACTACTATCTGAAAAATTATCAGCAATCGGCAAAGTACCTCGATCAGGCCGTGGAACTCGATGCCAATGATCTTCGCGCCCGGACCCTTCTCGCTTCAGCGCTCGGCAAAATGGGCAACTCAGGAGGTGAACAGAAACAGCTCACTTGGGTCGCCGACCATGACGGAAGCTCCATGGCCGACCTGGCCGAGGATATCCTGCCTCAGCCTCGCATCACCAAGTCTTATAATGGCAAAGCTTTTCGCCTGCTCTCCGTCACCGTGCATAATACTTTGGAACAAAAGCTTTCGACGCTGCCGCCCGAAGCGCACGGCAGTTTCCATCTGGCTCAGGGACGGCAACTGGTTTCCGAGGGACGTTATCCCGAGGCCATCCGGGAGCTTCAGGAAGCTGTCGCCCTGATACCGGAAAGCAGTGAGTGCTATCTGCTGCTGGGCCAGGCTTACGAGCTTTCCGGTAAGCACCAGGAGGCTTTGCGGGAATTTCAGACCTCTCTGCAGCTTGATAACAACGCCGCCACGCATCTGTGGCTGGCCCACACTTATCAGTCAATGAAGCAACCGGCCGAAGCGCTGGGAGAGGCCGAAACTGCTCTCAGTATGAATCCGGGCGATAAGAACGCCCGGAAAATGATCGAATCAATTCAACAGCAGTCGAGTACCGCCAAGAAGACACCTTAAAATGAAGCCGATCCGGCGGACCCTTCTAATTTTGCCCGCGCTGGTGCTGGTCAGTGGAATCCTTTCCGTGACCTTTGTTCTGGCTTCCGGCTCAAACCCCGAAGAAAGCCGTCCCCTCGTGATCGAAGTCAACATGGATGACATCGTCGAGCCGGTCACTGCCGAGTACGTGAAGCGCGGCATTGATGACGCCAATCACCTGGGCGCGCAGGCGGTGCTGCTGGAACTGAGCACACCCGGCGGCCTGGAAACCTCGATGCGGGAGATGGTGCAGGCGATTATCCATTCTCATGTTCCCGTCATTACATACGTTGCGCCGAGCGGTAGCCGCGCCGCCTCTGCCGGATTTTTTGTTCTGCTCTCGGGCGACCTGGCCGTCATGGCTCCTGGCACCAACACCGGGGCCGCCCATCCCGTCATGTTGAACGGCGCCGACATCGGCAAGACCATGGAAACCAAAGTCGAAAATGACGCGGCGGCCTTCATTCGCAGCATCGCTCAAAAGCGTGGTCGCAACGTCCAACTGGCGGAGGCGGGCGTCCGCCAGAGCAAGTCCTACTCGGACAAAGAAGCGCTGGATAGCCACCTGATTGACGCCATTGCCAACCAACCCCAGGACATTTTCAATCAGTTCGACGGCCAGACCGTTCACCGGTTTGACGGCTCAACGACTGTCCTTCACCTCAAAGGCGCCCGCATCGTGGCTTACAACATGTCTTCGCGCGAACGCCTGCTGGCCCACCTGGCCGACCCCAATATTGCTTTTATCCTTGGGGCCCTCGGCGCGCTGGGACTCTATGTTGAGTTCACCCACCCTGGCATGGTCCTTCCCGGCGTGGGAGGCGCCATCGCCATGGTCCTTGCTCTGTACGGATTCCATATGCTCCCCATCAATTATCTGGGCGCGGTCCTGATCTTCCTGGCGTTCATCCTCTTTGTCCTGGAGGTCAAGATCACTTCGCACGGCGTTCTGGCAGCGGGAGGCGTAGTGGCGATGGTGGTGGGTTCTTTGATTCTGGTCGATTCACCCTGGCCAGGCGCCCAGATTCACCTCTCGACGTCGCTGAGCGTGGCGCTTCCCGTGGCCGTGATCTGCGTTCTCTTGCTTCGAGCCGCAGTCACGGCGTCCCGGCAGAAGGCGATCACGGGAGCCGAAGGTCTTATCAATTCAACCGGCGTTGCCCGCACCGACCTTGTCCCCCTAGGCAAGGTTCTGGTGCACGGGGAAATCTGGGATGCACGGGCCGCGGCCAACCTCCGGGCCGGGGACCCGATTCGCGTCCGCCAAATTGACGGATTGACACTGGTCGTAGACTTGGATACGGAGAGGTAGGGGTGACCCATGGCGCGGCCCTGGGAAGTGGGCGGGGCGTCTGATTGGCCAGCCCCTCACCCCAGCCTTCAGCCGGCGCGGTTTATTTTGCTTGCTGAAAGCTGATTGCTCATACCAAAAAGGAGCTTAACATGCCAAGCGGACTGATCGTGCTGGTTGTGATCTTTGTACTCTGGGTTTTTGGGTGCCTTAACGTCCTGCGGGAGTACGAGCGCGCCGTGATCTTCCGCTTGGGCCGCGTTCAGACCCCGGATAAGGGCCCGGGCCTGATTTTCATTCTTTGGCCCATCGATAAGCTCGTCAAGATTTCATTGCGCGTCGTCGCCTGGGATGTCCCGCCCCAGGATGTCATCACGCGGGATAACGTCTCGCTGAAGGTGAATGCCGTTGTCTACTTCCGGGTGATCAGCGCCCAGCGGGCGGTGGTGGAGCTGGAAAATTACCGTTATGCCATCGAACAGTTGGCGCAGACGACGCTGCGTTCGGTGTTGGGCGAGGTGGAGCTGGATGACCTGCTTTCCCAGCGCGAAAAGTTGAACCTCCGCTTGCAAACCATTCTTGATGAACACACCGAGCCGTGGGGCATCAAAATCACCAAGGTCGAGGTGAAGCAGGTGGACCTGCCCCAGGAGATGCAGCGCGCCATCGCCCGCCAAGCCGAAGCGGAACGCGAGCGTCGCGCCAAGATCATCAACGCGGACGGAGAATTCCAGGCCGCCGCCAAGCTTGCCGAAGCCGCCGCGATGATGGAAAAGGAGCCGGTCTCCATCACCCTTCGCTATTTGCAAACGCTCACGGAAATTGGCACGGAAAAGAATACGACCATCGTCTTCCCGCTGCCCCTCGATCTGCTCGCGGGCCTCAGAGGAAAGGTGACTGAGGCGCTTTCGCCCGCCACAGCCAAGCCAGCGGTTCCTCCGGCGCCATAATGTTGTGCCGGGCCGTAGGCCCGCCCGGGGGGCTCTTTTTAAGCACGTCGCCTTCGCGCCACCACGAGGCTCGCCCCTGCCGGATCACATTGCGGTGGGGAAATCACGTTGGCAGGTGAATTATGGAACAGAGGACCGATTCGCGCTCCGCGGCGCGCGGCCTGACCGTTAAGCAACTCACTTTCATCTTTATTGCCGGGGTCGGAGTTTGCGCCATCTTTTTTACCCTCGGCTTCCTGGTGGGATCGAACGAAAGGAACGTCACCGCCAATAATCTCACGGAGGAACGCGTCTCGCCACCCGGAGATATTCCGCCGCCGGTGAACCCCCCACCGGACACCACGCAGTCTCCCGGTGCAAACTCGGCCACCCCCAACACCGCCGATTCCAGCGGTCAAGTCCAGGAACAGACGATCCCAGCAACGGCCTCTCCGGATGCCCGGCCGCCTCAAGCCTCAACTCCTTCGTCACGGACCACTAAGGCGCCTCTGAAGAAGCCGCCCGCTGCGAAATCGTCAACCCTGCCGACGCCCAGCAAGCTGGGTTCAGGCGTAATTGTCCAGATTGCCGCGCTTCACTCGGTGAAGGATGCCGAGTCGATGGTTGCCACCCTCCGGTCGCAGGGCTATCCTGCCTTTATGGTGACACCGGGGCAGGCTCGTACTTATGACGGCGTCTACCGCGTCCAGGTAGGTCCTTATTCCGCCCGCCCTGCCGCCGAAAAGGTGAAGGAAAAACTGCTGAGAGAAGGATTCAATCCGTTCATTAAGTAGCTTAGCCCCAAGGTAGTTTAGTTAAGGCACGTCTCACGATTTTGATTTCAGAGGCGTCGCCTGACCCACCCCACTCCGGCCCTCTCCCCGCAAGCGGGGAGAGGGCCCCACGAAGTGGCGGGTGAGGGGGCTCAGGTTCAAGTACGCAGATCGATCCCCGAACGGACCTTAAGTGAACAGCATTGGATTTAGCTCGTATTTCTGCCCCGAAAATAGGCACTAAGTCCTTTGAGTTCAACACGCCGCCTCGCGCTCATATTTTCATGCTTTGCAGGTGTCGCTAAGCGACGTGAACGACTCACTAACAAATTGAAAAAGGCTGTATTCTCCGGCATAAGCAATTTGTTGAGAAAAACTTGGGCGCAAGCCTTACCATGCCAGGGCATGGCCCACCTGTCCCCTGTATACAATGTATCACTTGGATACAAAGCACTTTTTCCATCCATGCACCCTGCCCGTGGCTAAAATGGTATGGACTCCATAACGGTTTGGAACCGGGAGAAGGCTTCCCGTAGGTGGCCGGAGTGGCAAGCGCGACTAAAATTTTCGGAACGAACCCTAAGAGTGTATGAAAACAAAGGATCGAGGTTTGGAACGAACCCTAAGAACCTATTTCGTACCAAGGTCGTTGGATTCGCGACTGGAACCGGGAACGAAGCGGAAAAGTTGGGATGACAAAAAATGTCAAGGCAAGTGGAGTCCCAGTTTTCGGCCTCGTACCGCCGAAATGAGAGGCGGAGGTCTCCCGGCAAGAGGCCGGAAGAGCCGCTTATATAACAATTGGACTTAACTGTGCAACCTACCTCATTCGCGCCCACCTTCAAACTTCCGGTGGTCCGTGCCGGGGCGAGCGTCCTCAGCGGTGTCTTGCTGACCCTTTGCTTTCCGCGCTTCAATTTGCACTTTCTGGTCTGGGTGGCCGTAGTGCCACTATTATTCTCCGTCCTGGGTGAAACCAGGCTGCTCCGGGCTTACTTTCACGGCGCATTGGCAGGGCTGATTTTCCTGGCGCTAAGCCTCTATTGGTTCGTCAACGTCATGGTGGGCTACGGGAACATGACATTCAGCCTGGCGGTTTTGGCCATGGCCGCATTTCTACTGGTATTCTCCAGTTTTTATGGCGTCTTCGCCCTGCTTGTGGCCTGGGTCTCACGCCGATCTTTGGGGCATGGCTTGGCACTCGCCCCGTTCCTTTGGACCGCTCTGGAGTTGGCTCGTACCTATTACTTTGTTAATGGGTTTCCGTGGAACCTTCTGGGTTACGCCATCAAGCCCGAAGGTCTCCGGCAGATCGCCTCGGTCACAGCGGTTTACGGGCTTTCTTTTCTCGCCGTCGCCACCAGCGCGCTTTTGGTCTGGTTCATCCTCGACTCGCGCGCCCGCAGCCATCGCTACGCCCTGGCCCTTTGGTTGGTACTGCTGTTTGCGGCGAACCGCCTGCTCGTTCCGCCCCGCATGCCACCGGCACAGCAAGTTGCCGTGCTCCTCGAGCCGAACGTCCCTCTCGATGACGCGGCGCTCGCCGCCTGGGCGCCTTGGCGCGATCCGGCAAACCTTGAGAATCTCGTCCGGCTGAGCCTGGCAGCGCTCCCGGCTTTGCCACCCGTCAAGGCCGGACCTCCGCTCATCATCTGGCCGGAGAACTCCGCTCCGTTTTTCTACAACCGCGATCCGGTCTTCCGCTCGGCGATTCAGGGCATGGCCCGGCAGGCTCACGGCGTTGCCATTGTGGGCGCGGTCAACTTTGACGGTCCGGGCGAAAGCGTCCCCCTGGAGAGCGCCGACGTAGTGGACTCCGCCGGAAGCCAAATTTTCCGGTATGATAAAATACATTTGGTGCCTTTTGGCGAATACACGCCCTCGTGGTTGAAGGGCATCGCCGGCAAGATCACCAGCCAAGTAGGGGATTTTGTGCCGGGCCGTAATTATGGTGTTTTGCGATTTAATCATGATGAAATAGGCGTATTTATATGTTATGAGTCGATTTTTCCTCAGCTCGTGCGGCGCCTGACGCCGCCCGGGACGAGCGTCTTGGTGAATATCTCCGACGACGCCTGGTACGGTGATTCCTCAGCCCGCTTTCAACACCTGGAGATGGTCGAGATGCGGGCGATCGAAAATCACCGCTACATTTTGCGCGCCACCAATGACGGCATCACCGTGGTGATTGACCCTTACGGGCGCATCACCCAGCGCCTCCCGCAGCATCAGCGAGTTGCGCTCACCGGCCGGTTCAGTTACATTTCCGGCCGCACCTTTTACAACGTTCACGGCGACGTGCTCGCGTGGTTGTGCGTGGCGGCCACCGGCCTGATGGTGGCGGCGAGTCTTTTCAAGATTCAAAGGGGATAGCTACGGACAGGGCAGTCCTATCAGAATGTTCTTACCTCTGTGACCTGGCTGCTCGTGATAGAATCGGCGCAGTGAAAAAGGAGTGCTGTCCGATGGAGGCAAAGCGTATTCGATCCCCGCGACACCAGCACAGAATAGCAGAAGTGGATGAGGCCGCCATCCACTTGCACATTGAGGCATTGAAGGAAGGTGGCTACGTTGCAACCAGCCCGGACGTCCCGGGCTTGGTAGCGGAGGGCCGTAGCGTGGTGGAGACTGTCGAAATCGCTCAAGGACTTACTCGAAGGATTGTGGAATCCTGCCTTGAACACGGCGACGCCCTGCCGCCGGCCCTTAACAAAGCGGTGCAGAAAGATTTTGATCTTCTGGTGCCTGTAGGAATCCGCTGAAAGGTTCGAATGGGCCGCCTCGCGGGATTCAGGTATCGTGAAGTGGCACGCCGGCTAAGTACCACCATTCGCAATTACGGTAACGTATTCTTGCAACGTTCTTCAATAACCCCCCACCCCCAGCCCCTCTCCCCGCAAGCGGGGAGAGGGTGGCGCGGGGAAGCAGTGCTTCCCGTCGCGCCGGGTGAGGGGGTGCGAGAATACGTGAGCGAACTTACGAAATGCTGCACTTAAGGGTATTGGGTTATTCGTTTGACCGCCCGGGTCCAGGCAACCACGAGGTTTGGCGGAACACTGCCACGGGCCATAGGGTGACACTTCCTCACCATGCTCGCGAAATGGCAGAGGGTACACTGCGCGCCATCCTCCGCGAGGCCTGTATCAACGTGGAGGATTTCTTAAAGGCATGAGCGGTATGTGATCGTAGCAACGGTTAGTGTTTTCTGGCCGGGGCCCGTTACGAGGGGAAAGGGTCGGCGGTCAACCACAGGCAGGATGGCGGTGATTATCCCTGACGGGATGATCGGGGAGCCAATATGATTGAAGAACTGGAACGAGAGTATACCGCGCTCAAGCAGCGCGCATCTGACTTGCGGAGTTATCTTTGACGCCCCCACCCATCGCCGCGAGATCGAGAAACTGGAGAAACAGATCGGCGAGCCCAAATTCTGGGACAACCCCGAAGCCTCGCAGAAGATCCTCTCCAGCCGCAAGCGTTTGGAAGAATCCATTGAGACGGACCATCAACTCTCCGGCAGGCTTGCGGACTTTGACGCCTATTTTGAGCTGGCCCGCGAGGGCGAGGACGTCACGGCCGATCTGCAGCGCGAGTTGGAAGTTTTCCGCTCGAACCTCGACCAATTGGAAACGGCCTCGCTGCTTTC
This sequence comes from Terriglobia bacterium, assembly GCA_035531475.1. Lineage (GTDB taxonomy): Bacteria > Acidobacteriota > Terriglobia > UBA7540 > UBA7540 > CALCEB01. The sequence continues at coordinate 3,786 of DATKST010000026.1, read as the reverse complement.
CGGCGAGAACGACCGGCTGAATGCCATCGTCACACTTCATCCCGGCGCCGGGGGCGTGGAATCGCAGGACTGGGCGGAGATGCTGCTCCGCATGTATAAGAGCTGGACGGAGCGGAGGGGCTTCAAGTTTGCGCTGGCCGACTATCAATCCGGCGAGGAAGCCGGCTTGAAGTCCGCCACGTTCACCGTGACCGGGCATTACGCCTACGGCCTGCTCACTTCGGAAATTGGAGTCCATCGACTGGTGCGAATTTCTCCATTCGATTCGGCCAAGCGGCGGCACACTTCCTTCGCCTCGGTTTTCGTCAGCCCGGAAATCGACGACAGCATTGAGGTGGAGATCAAACCCGATGACCTCAAGGTGGAAACCTACCGTTCGACCGGCGCTGGCGGCCAGCACGTGAACACCACGGATTCCGCGGTGCGGATCACTCACTTGCCCACCAATACGGTGGCCCAATGCCAAAACGAGAGGTCGCAACATCGCAACCGGGAAACGGCCATGAAGGTCCTCCGGTCGAAGCTCTATGAACTGGAACTGGAAAAGCGCCGGGAGGAATCGAAGAAGCTGGAGGACTCGAAGGGAGAAATCGCTTTCGGCAGCCAGGTGCGATCCTACGTTCTGCATCCCTACCGCCTGGTGAAGGATCATCGCACCAAGGTGGAAGTGGGCGACGCTTCGCGGGTGCTCGACGGAGACATTGAGCCCTTCATCAAGGCGTTTCTCCTATCACGCCGCAACGGCACGTCATCGTGACCACGGAGCCGGTCTTGCTCGTTCCACCTCAGCCGGGGGCATTGGGAAATGGCGCGCGAGGCCGCGTGGATAAAGGGCAAAACGGCGGCCGCAAAAACGTTCTCTCAATGAGGACGGAAATGGATTTTAGCCCCAATACTGTTCGGATAAGGGGATATCTCGTAGGGGCGGGCCTTGTGGTCGCCCACGGGCGGGCACAAGGCCCGCCCCTACAGCGCATGGGAATCAGGCTCCCATGGGATAGTGGGCTAAGTGAACAGCATTGGGGCTAGCGGTACGGCAAAAGGATCAAAACCATTTTCAACGGGAGGATAAATCTTTGGATATCGAAAAAATTATCAACGAGCTGAAGACCGAGCGGGATAGAATCAATCACGTGATTGCTCTTCTAGGAGGGACGCAGTCTCCAGGAAGGACATCCCGGAAGAGCGCGGCAGGCAGTGTTGCGGTGGTGAAGAAGACAACAAACCGCCTCACGCCGGAAGGAAGAAAGAAGCTCTCCGATCTGATGACGAAGCGCTGGGCGGAGCGGCGGCGCCTGAAAAAGTCCGGCCGCTGACTCGCAGTGGAAAAATGTCCAGGTCCCGGCCACTCGGTAGTGACTCAGTTTGTTTGCTGTAGCGGCCACTCTGCAATATTGCGGGGGCCTCTGCGGAGGGCTACACTGAATCCGGGGAGGTGGCTGGCATGCAAAATCAAGCAGTGAACGGGAGGAGCACGATGCCTGACCCAATTCGCAAAGCATGGACCGCGCGGCGCGCGGGCCCGGTGGTGACACAATTGCACTATGCGCGCGGCGGCGTGACCACCGAAGAGATGGAATACGTGGCGCGTCGGGAGAAGCTTCCGCCCGAAACGATCCGTAGCGAAGTGGCACGGGGACGCATGATTATCCCGGCGAATATCCGGCACGTGGAGCTGGAGCCCATGGCCATCGGCGTCGCCTCCCGTTGCAAGATTAACAGCAATATCGGCAATTCCGCGGTCACCTCGGACATTGCGGGTGAAATCGAAAAACTCCACGCCTCTGTGAAGTACGGCGCCGACACGGTGATGGACCTTTCCACGGGCGGAGACATTCATGCCATCCGCGAGGCCATCCTGCGCGCCAGCACCGTCCCCATCGGCACCGTACCCATCTACGAGGCTCTGTCCCGGGTCGCGCGAGTGCGCGACTTGACGCCGGAAATCATGCTGGAGGTGATCGAGGAGCAGGCTGCGCAGGGCGTGGATTACATGACCATTCATGCCGGCGTCCTGCGAGAGCACATTCCCCTCACCCGCAAGCGAATCACGGGAATCGTGAGCCGCGGCGGCGCCATCATGGCCCAATGGACCGTGGAGAACAACCAGGAGAATTTCCTCTACGAACGCTTTGCCGACATCTGCAAGATCTTTCAGAAATACGACGTTTCGTTTTCTTTGGGTGATGGCTTGAGGCCGGGCAGCCTGGCCGACGCCAGCGATGCGGCGCAGTTTGCCGAGCTCAAGACCCTGGGCGAACTGACCAAGAAAGCGTGGGAATACGACGTGCAAGTGATGATTGAGGGACCTGGACACATTCCCATGGATCAAATCAAGCTGCAGGTGGAAAAAGAAATGGAGCTTTGTTATGAAGCTCCGTTTTACACCTTGGGACCGCTGGTCACGGATATTGCTCCCGGCTACGATCACATTACCTCCGCGATTGGCGCGGCGATGATCGGTTGGCACGGCGCTTCCATGCTTTGTTACGTCACGCCCAAGGAACACTTGGGACTTCCCAACAAGGAAGACGTGCATCAGGGGATCATCGCTTACAAAATTGCCGCGCACGCTGCGGACGTGGCCCGGCATCGACCCGGCGCGCGAGATCGCGATGACGCGCTTTCCTATGCGCGGTTTCTTTTCGACTGGGACAAGCAGTTTGATCTCTCGCTCGATCCGGAAACGGCGCGCGCCATGCACGATGAGACGCTGCCCGACGATTACTACAAGGACGCGGCTTTCTGCTCCATGTGCGGACCGAAGTTCTGCTCCATGAACACCACGCAAGTGATGGAGAAACACCTGGGGCTGGATCAGAAAGAGCGGGAAGAGAAGTTTGTGGAGTTGCTGGCCAAGGTGGGGGGATAGAAACTCGATACGAAGATTCTCAAAGCGGCGCGATTCTCTACGGCCATCCGAAAAATATCCGGTTTGAAAGAAGTCAAGTGATCGGCCTTAATTACTCACTGGTGATCGAAGCCACTGATGATCCAAACTTCTTCGGCTTCTACTCGACGGATTTGGAGGGTTTCACCGGCACCGGAAACTCGATTGAGGATTGCTTGTACAAGGCTCGCTGGGGGATCGAAGAGCACGTGGCTTTGCTTCAAGAAGAAGGCTTGCCCATCCCACCCCCAACGCCAGAACCGAAGATAACGATCCAGAATGCGAAGGCCGTCCTCTCATCCACTTAAGCTAATGAGGCGGCCGGGTTGTTAACGCTTTGCAAGAGGAAAGTGCGTGTGGCCTGGACCCGTCGTGCCTGAAGCTGGCGCCCACGCCGCGCAGAAAGCGGAGAAAGGATATTGATGGAACCCAGCGTGTCTGAGAACCATGTGCGGGAGGAATTCAACCGCTGGGCGGAAGCCGGCCGCGGCGAGCATATGGAGCAAGAGCATCTTCCCATCGTGCTGCCGGCGCTGAAGTTGGCCGGGTTGAAGCCGGACGATTCCGTTCTGGACGTGGGCTGCGGGACGGGCTGGCTGGCGCGCCTCATTTCGCCTTCGGTTCCGCAAGGCCGCATCGTGGGCATGGATGTTGCCACAGAAATGGTGCGGCGCGCCGCGCAGTCTTGCGCGGGGCTTGCGAATGCCGAATTCGTGACGGGCAGTGTGAGCCAAATTCCTCGACAGGACGAAGAGTTCACCAAAGTCCTTTCCGTCGAATCCGCCTATTACTGGCCCGATCCCGCATCCGGCTTGAAGGAGATTTTCCGCGTTCTCCATCCTTCCGGCTCGGCATGGATTTTGATCAATTATTATTGCGATAACCCCCACTGTCAC
>DATKST010000025.1:0-71721 GCA_035531475.1 Terriglobia bacterium | reverse complement strand
CAATCCAATTCCGGATGTGATGAATCGCGGGACGCGGGAACTTGTGGCTGGTGCGGTAAAAGCGAAAATCGAGCGAAGCGGCGCGGCCCGCAAGCATGCGCCGGATCTCCAGATTCTTCTCGGTTGAATACCATTCGTCCTGGGTCGCTGCAATGTGCAGCACGTGGGTCCGCGCCGCGTGGAAGCGGGGGTTCGAGTCCCAATCGGAGGGCAATCCTCCGCACACGCTGATGGCTCCCAGCACCGCCTTTGGATAAGTGAAGACGAAGCGGTAGTTGTAAGAGCATGCCTGCGAAAAAGCCATCAGAAAAACTTTCTTGCGGTCCGCGTGGAACCGCTTCGATGCAAGGCTGATCAATGCCCGGATGTTTTGGTGGTGAAGCGCGATGGATTCCTCCATCCGGAAGGTGGTTCCCCAGCCAAATCCCACGCGCCGGTTCCCGGGTTGGACGCGGCCATCTGCCGCTTGCGGGATGAAGAACTGGTTGGGCGCCTGAAACGAGATGACGGCCATATCCGCGCCCGCCACTCTGCGGGCCACTGCCATCATTGAGTCCTTGTTGCCCTCGTAGCCGTGCAGCGCAATCAATAATGGCCAGCGGGCGCCATCGCGACGCGGCGGAGGAACTTCAAACTCGTAGTATCGCCGTATAGAACTGGTCAGGAATCCTTCCATTAGCTTTGCGGCTTCCTTCCAACCAGCAGCGCCAACTCCAGCCACTTCCAATAGCAATCGACGTCTACAAAACCAATTTCATTGAGCCATCGCAATTGGGTCTCCACATCCAGGAGCTGGTTGGAGGCATCTTCGTGTTGCGCGAGTTGCTGCAGCCTGCTCATGAACCTCTCGTGGAGCGTGGGCGTGGGCGAAGAGACGTGTTCCAGATTGCAGAACACGCCACCCGGCACAAGGATTTGAAAAATCTCGGAGTAAAGGGACCGCTTCCTTGCGTCCGGAAGATGGTGAATGGCGAAACTGGAAACCACCGCGCCAAAAGGACCCTTCACGGGCAATGGATGTTCAAGGTCGTGCTCGATAATCTCCACGGAGGGATCGCGCCCGAAGTTGTTCCGCAACTTTTCAAGCATGGCGGCAGAAAAATCGACTGCCGTATAACGCGCCGTGGGCCGGTCCACTTTCAAAAGCCGGAGCAGCCTGCCGTCGCCGCTGCCCAGGTCAAGAATGCTCTCCACTTCGATGGGCACGGTATCGAGAAGCACGGCTTCGCCCTCAGTGCGATGTGGGATGGAATCGGCGCGGCGCAAATAGTCCAACGCATGCTCCCGGGTTGACCAGAGGTTTGCAGAAGGTTCGATGCCCATGGAATTCGGCCTCTTCAGAGTGTGTAAGTATCGATGCGACCCGCTTTTTCTCGAAGTTTCACTCGTGGATCATCTGGATTAGCGCCAATACTGTTCACTTAAGGTCCGTTCGAGAATAATGCACACGGTTGAACCAGAGCCCCTCACCCACCGCTGTGCGGTTCTCCCTCTCCCCGCAGGCGGGGAGAGGGTCGGGGTGAGGCGACGCCTCTGACATCAAGATCATGAGACTCACCTTAACTGAACAGTATTGGGGTTAGCGCCTTCTCGCGAGTCACCCGAAAGCGTCCGGCCGGGCCAATGCGCCCGCCGGTTGCTGCTGCGTGAGGCAATGGAGTGTGCCAAGTCCCCAGACCAGGTCAACAGCGTGAATCCCGATGACGGATCGGCCCGGAAAAAGATCCGCCAGAATCCCCAACGCGGCCCGGTCCTTGGGATCATTGAACGTTGGGACCAGGATCACGTTGTTGGCGATATAGAAGTTGGCGTAGCTGGCGGGTAGCCGCTGGCCCTTAAAATACAAGGGGCGGGGCATGGGGAGCGCCACAATTTCAAGTTGGGAGCCACCCTTCAAGCGCACTTGCATCAACCGCTCACGGTTTTCCTGAAGGGGGCGGTAGTTGGAATCATGCGGAACGGCCTCCTGGCACAGGACCACGGTTCGCGGGCTCACAAAACGGCAGAAATCGTCAACGTGCCCGTGTGTGTCGTCTCCGGCGATGCCGCGCCCGAGCCAGATAACCTGGTCAACACCGAGGTTCGTACCCAGCGCAGCTTCGATCTCCGGACGGGAGAGCCCGGGATTTCGAGTCTGAACTTTTGAATCGAGGAGACATTCTTCGGTGGTCATCACCGCCCCTTCACCGTTCACATCAATGCTTCCGCCTTCCAGGACAAAGTCACGATCCCCCGCGCGGGCCTTAACCAGCACGCAATTCAAAGCCTTTGCCACAGCTTCCGACACATGATCGTCGCGCTTGCAGTCCGGGTACTTGGCCCAGCCATTGAACCGGAACCGGACGATGGCCAGTTCGGGCTGCTTCAAATTCGCGCCGGGTCTTCGCTTCAAAAAAACCGGGCCGTAGTCACGAGTCCAAACCCGGTCGGTCGGGATGCGGTAAAACTTGATGGCAGCCAAGTCCGCCCCCACCGCTTTCAGGAGGCGAATCGCCCCAGGCTCCGCTGTTTTCGAGGCCACCAAGATGTTGACCGTCTCCGATAGTGCCAACTTCCTGACGATTTCGCCAAATACCCAAGGGATGGGCAGGAACTTTCCCGGCCAGTCCCTGCGGTTGTGCGGCCAGGCGATCCAAGTGGCGGCATGAGGTTCCCATTCGGCGGGCATGCGGTAGCCGACCGCTGCGGGAGTCAATCGCTTGGTTACCGAAATGGGTTTCGTCATTGGGTCAGGCACGGAAGGCTAAATTATGAGGCATCGCGCGGATTTCGTAAATGTTGATTGGCTAAAGCCCTACGTCCTGCCGCCACAGCGCGAAGCAACTGGGGCAGAACCATACTGGTGCAAAGCGGGGTTCTGACGTCAAGGTCTAGATTTCCCCCCCCACGCAGCTTGCACGGGCAGCCAGAGCAAGCCGGGCACGATCAGCAAGCCTCCCAGCATCCAGGCGAGGGCGCGCGGCGTCATGTGCCAATTGTCAAATCCAATTCCGATCAGGTAGTTGGCCGCGGCCGCGCTGACCATCAGCAGGCCAGCGTCCACGGCAAAGACTCGCCCCCGGACGCGGTCAGGGCATGGCTTCAGCCGCATCTTGGTGGATCGTTGACCTCGTCCCTTCCGGCTTCCCGTAAGTCGGAGGCAGCGGGAGTGGAGCCCCGATTGAGGGATGGAACAGGTATTCAAAAGTGGCAACACTATCCCTTGGCCTGATGGGATGAGCGGGCGGCGAGCCGGGATTGAAGATAAGCAAGAGGAACGTCATAAAGTTGCGCTTTGGGCGAGTGGCGCAGGCTGTCATGGATAAAGCAGACGTGCGTACACCAGCATTGATCGTGCGCAATGGCCGCCACTTCGCCCTGCCGGGATAAGGTCTGCCAGAATTTCCAAAAATCACAATCGAAATCGCGGAGGCTTGCCAGCTTGTGGCGAAGCTCGCAGGCGCGAACGTCACCGTTGTAATCGATGACCACGGAAGTTTCTGCGGCGGTGCACGCCATCGGCCAGGCGTGGCTCGATTCGAGGTTCTCAAGCTGAATCTTGTTGTGGAGAGCGAGCGTCCCGGCGTAGTAAGCCTCGCCAAAGGCGCGTTCCACGCCGTGCAGTCTCTTCAAAATCGAGGGCGCGTAATACAGATAAACCTGCTGGAGTTCTCTGTAAAGCGCCGTCAGTTTCGCGGCGGGGATATTCTTGAGTCCCGGTTCTTTAGCGTTGCCCCGGATGATGTTGAAGTAGTGGCCGTCCACCGCGCAGTTCTGCTTCACATAATCGGCGATCTCGATAATGTGATCAAAATTCTCGGCGCAAATCACGGTGTTGATGTTGACGCGAAGGTTTGAAAACCGCCGCCGCGCCGGCTGGATCGCTTCCAGGGTGCGGAGCGTCTTCTGGAAGTTTCCAGGAACAGCCCGGATGGAGTCCTGCATTTCGTCGAGACCGTCCATGGCCATGTTCAGGTCCAGGCGGAGATCGGGATTCTCCACCATGATTTGTGCCACCCATTCCGAGGTCCGCTCCGGCAGCAAGCCGTTGGTGGGCAAGTTCACCCAGCGCACACCATTCTGCTGGTAAAAGAGGTGGAGAATCTGTGGCAGCTCACGGCGCAACATCGGCTCGCCGCCCGAGAGCCAGAGATCGGTGAACGCCGGCATGGTGGCGGAGAGCTTCTGAATTTCATCCCAGGAAAGGTCGCCGCGCTGGTTTAATTCCTCCCAATAGAAGCAAGTCCGGCACTTGGCGTTGCAGACGGAGGTGACGAAGAAAATCACCAGCTTCAGTTTCCTTTCGGGAGTTAGAACGCCGCGAATCCTGGCGAATTTTGAAGGGCTTGCCGTGGGCATGGGGATGAGGGCTTTTTGCGTCGACGCCCTGATTGTAACAGAAAACCGGACAGAGGCGGTTTGGCCTTTTGTTTATGTGCCTTCACCCGCGGGGATCCAACGTGTCGATGCCGGATCGTGATGCTGTCATTCACGAGAAGGCGGAAAAGACGAGGGTGCATGTGGGAATGACGAGGATGATTCGTGGGATCGCCGGGAACGACAAGCATGGCTGGCGGTTCGCTGTCGAGGTCAGTCAAGAATATCAATATAGGCGTCGAAGAAAATATGTTGAAAGCCGACGAAGTGGTTGAAATAGGGTGAGGCGGTGTTGTAGAACACGTCGCGCGGATTCAAGTGGTTCGTCAAGTTATAAATCAGGAAAGCGGCCCGGTATTTGTGTTTGTTGAAGCCGAACGCCTTGATGAAAGGGACGCGAAAGTCTTTGGTCAGTTGCAGATCCAGTGACGCGAAGGCGGGGAAGCGCAGGCTGTTGGGGACGCCAACGTAATTCTCAAAGACGTTAGTGGCGGACCAGGGAAACCCGGAGTGAACATCCAGCGTGGGACCGGCGCCGAATCCCAGCGGGAAGCGGAAAATCCCCCAGGTCAGGAAGCGGTTTGGGACGTCCGACGGGAGGATTCCATAAGCGTCGGGACGAATGACGGGCTGCTCGAAAGGAACATAGATTGCCCCTAAGGTGTTAAGGTCGCCCCGGGCCAAGCTATTCACGTATGCGAAATTCACTTCCAACTTAGACGAGGGCTGATAGTGAAGTTCGGTTTCAAATTCGCGATATCGAGAGGTTCCCGTGTTGCTGAGCAGCAACGTGGGCTTGGCCCCCCCCAGAATGACGGGATTCACGATAAACTCATCCACGGTTTGACTGTTCAAATAGCTGAGGCGAAGCAAAAGATTGGGCTTCAACTCCCGGTCGGCTTCTCCATTCCAGGTCAGGTTGTAGGGAGTGCTATCCAAGCGGTTCTTGGATGGCACTTCCAGTGGGCCATTTCCTTCGCGCAGGAGGTAGGCATTCTGATAGAGCGTGGGCGTGCCGATCATGGTTCCGTTGGGGTTGAAGAGCGTGACCAAACGGGTGGGATTCTCCGTAAAGTCACCGGCGAGCAATGGCAACCGGTCGTAAAAAATGCCGACTCCGCCCCGGAAGACGGTTTTCCCATTGCTACCCGGCGTATAAACCACGCCAAAACGCGGGGCGAAGGCCGCCGGTTCGCCCAGAGATTGCGTGGAAAAGCGCAGGCCTGCGTCCATCGCCACGTGGTCGTTGAAAATCCAGTGATCCTGAGCGAAGGCTGCGGCTTCAATATCGTTGGCGGCCAGTTGTCCCGGCCCCATGAAGTTGATGGTTTCGGCCGTCGATCCACCTGGGTAGGTCAACGTGACCGGCCGTGAAGTGCTGGTTCCGCTATAGGCGCGGCGCACGTAATCCGCACCGGCGATGAACTGTTGGGTTCCCAGCCGCGACCTATTGGGGAACCGGTATTGCTCGTTGATTTCTTCTTGATCCGTGGACCGGGTGAACGAATTGAAGAAATTGCCCCCCCAACCATTGGGGGTGTCCAACATGTCCAGCGCGCCTTGCCCGTAGGCATTGCTGTCAAATTTGGTGAATTGGAAGAGGCTGGTAAGGATTCCTCCCGACGATGTCATGTAGGTATCAATGAATTCCGTGGAAAACCCCTTCTGTCCGTAATTCGACGAAGCGGATTGCGGCACCAACGAATTGATGTTGGCGAATTCCTGCCGCTTGGGGAAAACGTCGGTATTCACGGTGAGGAAATGATTGGCGGAAAAATAGTATTGAAAGCTGGTGAAGGAATTGAAGCCGTAAGTATAGGTCTGGTTCTCGGGGAAGGTGAGACCGCGCACGGGTTGCTTGATCAAGTCGTATTCTGCCGATTCAGTGAAGTCAAGTTTGCCGGGGATAATGGGACCCGTCAGATAGAGGCGCGGTTCATCGTCTTGAATGCCGACGAGCTGGCCGGATTCGACGCGGGGAGTGGGAACAAAATCATTGAGCTCAAAGTGGAATTGATCGGCAGGCGGCTTGGTTTCAACCGTGGTCAATCCGCCTGAAAAGCGCCCGTATTGGGCGAGGTCGGCCGATTTATAAACCTCCAGGGATTGAACCGCGTCGATGGGAATTTCGATGGAAAAGGATCCGGTAACCGGGTCCACCGTCTCCGCGCCGTCCACCAGAAGCAATCCTTGGCCTTCTCCGGTGCCCTTGATGTTGATTTTTCCATCGGGCGTGCGGATGACGCCGGGGATCAGGGGCAATGCTGCCTTGAACTTTTGTTCTGCCAGCGGCAGAGCTTCCAGTTGGCGCGAAGTCAATTTGGCGGGTGGCGCTGCGCTTTGCTGGGTCACGGCCGGCGGTTTGGCTTTCACCTCGACGGTTTGATGCAAAACCTGATCAGGTGGCAACACGACTTGAATCGAGACGGGCGATCCGGATTGAACTCGAAGGTCACTCTTGGAAACCGGCTTGAATCCCACGGCGGCGCAGGTTAGCTGGTAAGTGCCGGGACTCTGGAACGCGAATTGAAATTCTCCATTGGCGCCGGAGGTTGCCGTCAGTCCGGCGGAAGGAAGCATCTCTCCCGTGAGCGTACACACCGCGCCCGGAATCGGCTGGTTTTGATTGTTTATGACTTCGCCGTTAAGGTACAGGGTCTCCGGAATGCCTGCCCCCATCATGAGGACGCGGTGGATGGAGGGTGTCCCCAAGAGGCACAAAGCCACAATGAAGCTGTATGTCCTAAGCCGGCGCATTCTTCGATTGGATGTTCGGAGACTGGCTGAAGAATCAGATTTTGGCGGAACGCTACTAAAAACTCCTAGCCCGGAGCCCAAGACGGCCGTCCGGGTAAGCAGCGCGGCGGAGACGTAAAAACCACCTAATAAAAAGAATAGGCCAGGCCTTTGGTCTTGCGATCTACCAGAAGGCCGAGGGGTGGGTTTACGTGATTGATCCTCACCGTCACCAATACCGTCTCCGAACCCTTGGAATCGGAATCCAAGATATCAAAAGTTCGAATCTTGCCGTAGTCTCCCTGCAGACCCCAGTCGTGAACGAAGTCGTTATACGAGTAAGAGGGGCTGGGCTGCCAGAGCTTATAAGCCTGCTGATAATTCCCCGCTTCAAGCGTGTTCAGAAAAGTGGTGATGGCGCGCTCCTCCGGATAGTCCCACAGTGCATAGGTGGCCAAAAAACTGATGATGATCGCAAAAATGACCAGCAAAGGCAACGGAACGTGCTTGCGGAAACCGGTCACCGGCTTTGGGGGTTTTGCGTCCAGAAGGCTCATGGAATTGATTGATAATACGCCGCAGTAGCTACCGTGCCAGAGAAACAAGCGGCCTTAGCGAGGCCGCCCAATGCAACCCAGTCCTCCCCAATACAGATTATCATGGAACGGGCGCAGCGGTTTCAAAGCGTGCGCCGAAAAAGCGCCGCCGCCGACACCATCATGATCAGCGAGAAAACGGTTAGGTAGAGGATGTCGCCGGAAACTGCGATGAGCCCCGCTTGCTTGAGCAGTACCGTCTTGAAGCCGTGGACGGCGTAGGTGAACGGGTCAACACGGGAAAGCGCCTGCATCCATTTTGGGAAGGCATTGATGGGATAGATGGCGCCGCTGGGGAAGAAAAGCAGGGTATTCAATACGCCGAAGATGGCGCGTGGAACCAGGGGATCGGTGATGCGGACCATCATCAAAAACATCATGCTGATGAAGGCGGCCGCGGTCACGGCAAGCAGCAAGGTCATCTTCAGCAACCGGATGGGATCGAGCGGACTTTGGATTCCCGCGATCAGGGAGCCGAAGACGGTAAGGATCAAGCCGGCAATGAAGCCCTTGAAGGCTCCAGCCAGGTTGAAGCCCATCACCAGCTCGGCTTTGGTGATGGGGGTTACGAGATAGCCTTCGTGCAATCCCCGGGCCTTGTCGTCGATGTAAATGATGCCGCCGCCGATCATGGCGGAGATGAAGACGGCCAGGGCAATGGAGCCGGGAAGCAGGTATTGGATGTAGGGAATGTACGGGTAGATTTCAACGGCTTGCAGCGTGACCTGAGTGGAAACGCGCGGATCGACTTGCTTGTTGTTATAGGAGTTGACGAGACCCGTTAAACTCCCTTCCAGGGCTGACGCCACAAAATTGTCAGTGTTGTCCTCGATCAATGCAATTTGCGGCGAATCTCGAGCCAGGTCCTTCCTTGAAAAATTGGGTGGAATATTCAAAATGCCGTTGATCTTTCCGTTCCGCAAATCGATGAGAGCCGTCTGGCTGTCCTGGTAATGGATCAGATTGAAGGTCCGGGCGTTGGCGCCAATGGCCTGGCACATCTCCCGGATCTTAAGAGCGGAGATGCCGTGATCTTCGTCCACAATTCCCAGCTTCAGATTCTTGATGTTTCCACCGAAGGCGTAACCCAGAACCACCAATTGGGTGATGGGAAGAATCAGGGAGGCAAAGATCAGGAATGGGCTTCGCTGAAATTTGCGCAGGTCACGCTCCACGATGGCTAGAATTCTGTGCATAGTTTTGGCCTTGTGTTACCGTAGAAGCCCTGCAACCCCGTAGGGGCGGGCCTTGTGCCCGCCCACGGGCGACCACGGGGGTCGCCCCTACATCCGCCCACGGGCGGCCATGAGGGTTGCCCTACCTCTGGGTGCAAAAGAACACAATTCATCGCTTCTCGTAGGCATAGCTAAAATCGTGAATGGCGCCTTCCTGCAAAGCATCGCGAAGCTGCCGGCCTGTGTAATACATGAACACATCGTCCAGGGTGGTGCTTTGAACCGCGAGTGAAGCTACCGTAACCTGGGCGGCGCGCGCCGCTTCCACCAGGCTCACCACCGTGCGCGGCCCGTTGTTGGAGGCGATGCGGAACACGTGATCCTGTCCCGTAATGCTTTCCACATCCTCAAGATGCTTGAGCGTTTCCTCCCAGCCGTCCGGGATGTTGGCGAAACTGACTTCCAGCGTGTTGGTTCCCGGCACCGACGCTTTCAGCTTCATCGGAGAATCGAGCGCCACCAATTTCCCATGGTCAATAATGGCGATGCGGTTGCACAGTTTGTCGGCTTCATCCATGTAATGGGTGGTGATGAGGATCGTCAGGTCGCGGTCCTTCTTCAATCGCGACAGCATTTCCCACACCGCCTGCCGGGAAACGGGATCAAGGCCCGTGGTGGGTTCATCCAGAAAGAATATTTTGGGCTGATGGACCAGGCCGCGCGCGATCTCCAGCCGGCGCCTCATACCGCCGGAGAGCATCCGCACCGGCTTGTCCGCCCAGGCGCTGAGTTCGACCGCCTCCAGCAGCTCGCGAATCGTGCTCTTGCGCTTGGCGCGGGGCACGCCATAGAGTTTGGCGAAGATCATGATGTTCTCTTCGGCGCTCAAATCGAGGTCCGAAGTCATCGCTTGAGGAATAACGCCGATCGACTTGCGCACTTCGTTGGGGGATTGAGCCACATCGAAGCCATTGACCCAGGCCATCCCGGAGGTCGGCGGAATAAGCGTGGTGAGCATGCGGATTAAGGTGGATTTGCCCGCGCCGTTTGGCCCGAGCAGTCCAAAGATTTCCCCGTGCTCCACTTGGAAGCTGATTCCATCGACGGCCGTGAAAGCGCCAAACTGCTTCCTGATCTGGTTGACCTCAATATCGTTCATGGCTAATTCTCAATCGCTGAGGTAAAGTTCGGGCGTCCGGCGGACAGATTAAGCACCCGCCTCATCGGTATGGGCGAAGCACATTAAAGGGCTCCGTCGGCTTAGCACCACCATTCGCAATTACGGTATGGTGTTCTCGCAAAGTTCTTTAGCAACCCCTCACCCCCAGCCCCTCTCCCCGTAAGCGGGGAGACGGTGGCGCGGAGCGCCGGGTGAGGGATTGCGAGAATACGTGAGCGAACTTTCAAAATGCAGCACTTAGCACCAACTGGCTTCACTGCAAGACCCGGGTTGGAATCAGGACGTAAGCCGTCAGGCCGGGCCGCAAGCGCCGGTCCTTATTGTCCACGCGCAAGCGAATCTCAAAAGTTTTGATGTCGCGTTTGGTACGGCTCACGTCGCGCTGCGTGGCGTAATCCGCATCGACTCCGCGGAAGTAAACGGTTCCAGTTCTTTCCATTCCGCCCGGAAATTTCACCGTGAATTGGTCGCCGGAGCGGATGCGATCGATATAGGTTTCCTCGACGTTGGCGCTCACCCACAAGTCGTCGGGGTTGATGAGCGTCACAATCGGCTGTCCGGGGTTGACCACTTCACCCTGAAGCGCCGCCCGCACGTCCACCACACCCTCAATGGGCGCCACAATGCGCGTATAACCAAGCTGGACCTGGGACTTGACCTTTTGGGCAGTGGCGGCGGCCCACTGCCGTTCCTGGGAGGCCAGATCGCTTTCCCGCACCTTCACCTGCTCGGCGTTCGATTCGGCCAGCGCCAGTGCCGCTTGTTGCGCCTCGGTCTGTTTCTGGGCGGCGATCCACTGCATCTGGGTGGTGTGGTCGGTGGTCCGGGCCTGGTCTGCCGTCTGTTCGGAATCGATCCCACTCTCAAAAAGGGCGTCGATCCGGTGGTAATCCCGGTGCGCCTGATCGTAATTCGCCTTCGCCTGCTTCCCCTGAGCTTCGGCTGAAGCGAGCGCCGCCTGAGCTTGGCGCGCGGCATCGCGGGTTTGAAGCTCCTGATAACGCAGGGCGGCTTCCGCAGCGTGAACCTGGTCGCGATAGTTTTGCGCGGAGTGCGCGTAGTAGGCTTGGTCTGCCTGCATCTCGCGCGCATCGAGCAACGCCAGCAATTGGCCCTGTTTCACGCTGTCGCCCTCCTTGACCCGGAGTTGTTGCAGGCGGCCCGCGATCTGCGAACTAACGATGACCTCGTCCGTGTTCACGATTCCGGTCAGCACCAGGCCCCCGCTGTGGTTCGTGGTCAGCCAGTAGGCGGCGCCGCTTCCTGCCGCCACCAGGATTAATATCGATATCAGGATTTTGCGCGTCATGCAGGCTGCTCTCCCCGTCTTTGATGAGCCAACCACGGATCAAAGACAGGACCTCCTCCTTTCTCTTTTTGATGTTGGCGGGGTCAAACGGATCGATGTGGCTGACCGATTTGACAATCGGCGCCGCCGCAAAGTACGAAACAATCAGGAATACCAGGGAAAAGAACGCGTGATGGGGGTCCACGGGCCGCAGCTCTCCGTTTTCTACGCCCTCCTGAATCAATGCCGTAAGCTTGTGGTAAAGCAGGGAACGATTTTCGTCCATGAGCTTCCGGCACGGATCAGACCTGGCCGTCATCAGCCGCTGAATGAGGCTGGGGTAGTAGGGCCGTGCAACGATGAACTCAAAGTGGAGGTCGACATATTGCAGGATTCTTGCGGACACCGCCTGGTGGCTTGAAAAAACCTCAAAGGCACGGGAGCGAAATTCTCCTAAATATCTTTCAAGAACGGCTTGGTAGAGGCCGTCCTTGCTCTTGAAATAGTAGTAGAGCAGCGCCTTGTTCACACCGGCCGCTTTGGCGATTTCATCGGTGCGGGCTCCCGCCAGCCCCGACTCGGCAAAAATTCGTTCCGCAGCTTTTAAGATGGCCGAGTAAGCATCAGACGGACGCCGGACCTTGACGGGGATGCGGTTTAATAGGAGGCTTTCCATCTTTAACTAACCAGATAGTTAAAATCTAATGCCTGGTGGCGGTCCTGTCAAGCCGGATCTCACCCATCATTCCCAGACTCTGTCCCACCCCCTGCCGCCCTTCGC
This sequence comes from Terriglobia bacterium, assembly GCA_035531475.1. Taxonomy (GTDB): domain Bacteria; phylum Acidobacteriota; class Terriglobia; order UBA7540; family UBA7540; genus CALCEB01. The sequence continues at coordinate 59,609 of DATKST010000025.1, read as the reverse complement.
TCTTTGGGGGCGGAGTGCGCTGCAAAAATATTTTTGTTATTTTATAAAAAAACACTTGACAAGCTAGATAATAGAGTTAATATGTTGTCAATAACCGAGCAAGAAGTTTCGCCCGTATTTGCTCGTTTCCCTGGCTGGAGTGCCGTCGGGCTCTCAAACTCCCACCTCCCGTTTCCGGAGTCCGACGGCACGTTTTTTTGAAGGCTTAGGGATGGCCGGCTAGCCGCCATCCGTGCCAGTCTCTCGCCAATTAGTCCTAATCTGTCAGGAAAAATCCTATCTTCCAGAATTGATTCGGCAGCAGTGTGTTTCTTTTTGGGACACTTAAAAACATCCCGGAGCGCAGCCGAGTCTATCTTAATTAGTGGAACTAATATAGTTACCTACCATTTTCGGTTGGGTGCGAATCTTCAAGTCTGTCCATAAAACTCCAAACCGAAAACTTCGAGACAAAGTGTTTCATTATGACACACATTCTTGTGATCCGGTAGCCCTCGCTTACGTTCTTGCCTCTTAAATTAATTATAACTATTTTACAATCAATATATTACAAATTATAAGTCGAGTTTGGAATTACCCTTGCACTCAAGACTAGCCGAATCAGGAAGGTTGTGTCACGATGGTTAAAGTTTTGGTGGTTGACGACGATCAAGAGAGCCGGGAGCTTCTCTCGGAGGTTTTGGTAACAAATGGCTACGAGGTGGGCGTAGTAAAGGACGCTGCGTCAGCGCAAGAGGCCCTGGCTGCCGGCAGCGAATACCAGATCGTCATCGCCGACTTGCAAATGCCCGACCGCAATGGGCTTGAACTCCTGCAGCATCTGCGGAAACAGAACACCAAGCACGAATTGATCTTAATGTCTTCATTCATTTCGGGAGTGGAACGGAAAAGGGCTTTGGATCTGGGAGTGGGAGCCTTGCTGGAGAAGCCTTTCCGGCTCTCGGAGCTTCTGCAGGCTGTGGCGGAGCTAGCCAGTAAGAGATCAATCGGCATCTCATCCTGAAGAGGGACACGAAAACTATACGTGAGGACATAAGTCGGCGAAGGGCTTTTGCTGTAGCGCCGCTCTATGAGCGGCGAAATCCGCCGGTCACAGACCGGCGCTACAGGACGGAGCGTCGCCGGCTATATGACCGTGTGTATAAATACCAGGCAGGGAGGGCACAAGGAGAAACGATGAATATCGAGGAGAAGGTAATAGAGATCATTGGCCGCGAGCAGCATTTACAGCCGGGGGTGGTCAGAGCGGACTCAACATTTGAGGAGCTTGGTATCGATTCATTGGATGGGGTTAACATCTTATTTGCGCTGGAAGAAGAGTTCAAAATCGACATTCCAGACAATGTGGCGCAGAACATGAAATCCGTCCGGCAAGTGGTGGACAGCCTCACCCGGGTCATCGAAGGTAAGGATATCTCCGACTTGGTCGCCATGGCGAAGAGCGGATCTCCGGCAACCGAGAACTAGGCTCGCGCAGCCGAAGGGTGAGACCTTGCGAAGAGTGGTGATTACCGGGTTGGGTGTTTTTGCGTCCTCCGGGAAGGACGTGGAATCGTTTTTTGGAAACTTGCTTCAGGGAAAGTCTGCTGTCCGCAGGATTGAGCAGTTTGATTCTTCCTCGCTCAGCGTGCAGATTGCCGCTGAAGTACCGGACTACGTGCCGACGGATTACTTTCCGTCCAAGCGGTTGGATCTGCTTGACCGGTTTGCGCAATTTGGCCTGATTGCCGCGGGCCAGGCCATGCAATCGAGCGGTCTCGCGGTTCGGGAAGAGGAACGGCCGCGGTTCGGCGTCGTGATCGGCTCCGGGATGGGCGGGGCCCAAGGGCTCGATGAAGGCTACTTAAACCTCTACGGCAAGCACGCCACCCGCCTCCATCCCTTCACCATCCCTCGCATCATGCACAATGCGCCCGTTTCGCAGATCTGCATGGAATATGGCGCGCAAGGCCCATCGTTTGCCACCGCCACCGCCTGCTCCTCCGCCGGTCACGCGATTGGTGAGGCGTTCCACCTGATCCGCTTTGGTCTTGCGGACATGATGCTGGCGGGCGGATCGGATGCGCCCATCACCTACGGCATGATGCGTTCCTGGGAATCGGTGCGGGTGCTGGCACCCGGCAATGGCGACCCAAGCCATGCCTGCCGCCCGTTCTCGCGGGACCGGGAAGGCATGGTCATTGGTGAGGGCGCTGCGGCCGTGTTACTGGAAGAGCTGGAGCACGCGCAAAAGCGCGGAGCAAGAATCTACGGCGAACTGGCGGGTTTCGGGATGAGTTCTGACGCCGGGCACATCACTCAACCCTCGGTCGATGGTCCGGTTCGCGCCATCCGCATGGCTTTGGACGAGGCCGGGCTCAATCCGGAAGATATCGATTATATCAATGCCCACGGTACTGGCACCCGTTTGAATGACTCCACAGAGACGCAGATCGTCAAGCAGGCTTTCGGCGAACACGCTCGAAAGGTCTCCATCAGTTCAAGCAAGTCCATGCACGGGCATATCATGGGAGCGACAGGAGCGGTGGAGTTGGTGGCCACGCTGATGGCGCTCCACAAGGAGGTCATCCCGCCCACCGCGAATTACACGGAGCCGGACCCGGAATGCGATTTGGACTACACGCCCAATACGGCCCGCCAACGCCACATCCGGGCGGCGCTTTCCAACTCTTTCGCGTTCGGGGGTTTGAACGCAGTTTTGCTGGTGAAGGAAATGAGCTGACCGGCCGGAGTCCCAACGCTTCGGTCTCCCGTGGGAGATTCCGGAATAATTGGGGCTAAGCCGCCAGGTCGGGAACGAGTTCCATGCTACCCAAAAGGGTTCAGATTTTGACATTAAGCGTCGGTGCGGGTCATGTCCGCGCTTCCGCGGTGGTTCGAAGCGCGCTGGAGGATGGCCGGGAAGAGTTGGATGTGCGCCTGGTGGATGCGCTCGAGGGCGCCAAACCGTGGTTTCACTGGCTCTACGTGCATCCTTACTGGTTGATGCTGCGCTACCGCCGGGGCCTTTGGCGACGGCTCTATGAGCGCCGTGAAAAACGCCGGCACCGTTCAACTGCGCCCCATTGGGTCTTTCGCCGGGGGTGTTCAAGGGTTCTGCGGGACCTTGCCGCCTTCAGTCCGAATTTGCTGATTGTGACCGAAATCGGCGCTGCCGAAATTGCATCCCTGGGCAAACGCGAAGGGTGGTATTCGGGACCGGTGCTGGCCGTCACCACGGATTTCAACTCCGAGCCACCTTGGGTACAGCCGGAAATCGACTTTTATTGTGTGGCGAGCGATAGCGCCAAGCAGCAACTGATTGGGTGGGGCGTTTCGCCGAATCGCATTCTGAATTGTGGGGTTCCTGTAGACCCGGTATTTGCGTTGCCCTTCGACCGGCAGGAAATCCTCCAATCGCTGGGCCTAAGTCCCCGGCGCCCGGTTGTTCTGGTGATGGGCGGTGGCATGGGGCCCTGGCCCATCGATTCGATTGTCGAACACCTTGAGAACTGTAATCAGCCCTTGCAGGTTGTGGCGATTGCCGGTCGTGACCGCCGGATGCGAAGTCGCTTGGATTCCTTACGAGGGAAACTGGCCCTCGACCTTTTTCCATTTGGATGGACCGACCGCATACCGGAACTGATGGCGGCTGCCGACCTGCTGATTACCAAACCGGGCGGTCTGACGGCTTCGGAGGCCCTGGCTGCGGGGTTGCCGATGGTCCTCACCCATCCTATTCCGGGACCGGAAGAGAGAAATATGGAGTATTTGGTCCGGAACGGAGTGGCTGTCCAGGTGGAGCAGAACCAGGACATTCCCGGTGTCGTTTCCTCCTTGATCGCGCAACCGCTTCGACTTCAGGATATCGCCCGCCGGGCCAGAGACCTGTCCAGGCCGGACGCGGCCCATGCCGTGGCTCAGGTGGCTCGGGCACTGATGGAGAAGTCGAGCTACATTGAGCTGCTGGCCAGCCCTCCATTACGTTCCGGTGAGTCAGCCTACTTAATGTGACTTGTGAGGCTGCGACCCGTAGCGGCGAAGCGCCAGGACTCGAAAACTTTTATAACCATAAAATTATGAATAAGTTGCGTCGATTTATCGGAGCAATTCCAGTCAACTTGTTTATAAATAAACAAGTTATGAGCGGGGCGAGCATCTGGGATGTGAATGGGCAAACAAGAAAAAAATAGATGATTATCAAGTTAGCTCCCGCACTGGCCTTGTGGTACGTCGTCTGAGCAGTCTGCTTCGGACCCTAAAGTTGCTTGGGCTGGGAGAGTTCGCCACGAAAAGGTGCATGAAAGCCCTCTCTAACACGACTAAACTGCGCAAAGCTGCCCGTTTCCCTCAAAGAACAGAGGTGGTTAGGGTTTGCGTGAGCTAACTTGATAATCATCAAGAATTATTATCGAAACGAACCCAAACTCCATTGAAAACAATGGGCAAGTTTTGGAAAGAACACAATCGAAGCCATTAACGAAGCCATTCAAGAATGGCTTAACTATTGTATTATGCGGAAGATAGGTTGATTTCAGGGACGAACCCAAGCAATGGGTTCGTCCCGACAGTTTTCCACAAGCAGGGGCGGGCATGGTACCCGCCGTCTGCGGGCGACCACAAGGGTCGCCCCTACGTCACCGTCATTCCCGCGAAGGCTTGTCCCAGCGGAAGCAGGGACGGGAATCCATATCTTGCCGGTCCGGAAGAGCATGGGCCCCCGCCTGCGCGGGGGCGACAGCAACTGGAGGAAAGGGAAAATAACAGGGGGCGCCATTCCAGACCCGAAGATGATGTTCTATGTTTAGCCAAGCCCGGCGATTGACAGAGCGGTTTCTGATCGGCGATTCGGCGGCTGCCCTCGTCCGCTGGGGCAAGCGCTGTTCGCCATCACTGATTCAAAGCATTCAAAGCGAGGGATTCCGCGAAGTTGTTCAATACGCCGCCACGCGCCAGAAGTTTTTTAATAAGAAGCTGCGCGAAAGGGGCATCGATCCCGCCGCAGTTCGCAACCCCCATGATCTTCGCGACATTTACACGACGGCGGACGACCTCCTATCGCTTCCCCCATCCGAATTTCTTTGCCGCGAGCCGCAACTGGTCTTTGAAACCACCGGAACTTCCGGGTCTCCAAAACGTGTCTATTTTTCTTATGACGAATTGGACTTCGCAGCGCGCTACGAAGCTGCGGCGCTTTACGAAAACGGTGTGCGGCCGGGTGATCGCGCCGTTTGCACTTTCGACGCCGGTTATTGGATCAGTAGCTGGGTCACTTACACGGCCTGCAAACAACTGGAAGTTTTTTGCTCGGCCACCGGCAAGCCAGCGCCGAGGGATCTCTACTCCCGCCTGGGAATTTACGGCTACAACGTTCTGATCGCAGACCCAACCTGGCTGGTGAGTCTCAGCGAGATTGCGGAAAAGGAAGGAACTTTCCCGCTCAAGGTAATCTTCGCCGCCGGTGACCGCATGACGGAGGTTTATCGCAACTACGTCCAGCAGGTCTGGAAAGCCCCGGTGATTTTGGGTTACGGCTCCACTGAAGCCGGCGGCGGACTGGGCATGGAGTGCAAGCAGCGCCAGGGCTATCACTTCGACGAATTTAATTTTCTGGTCGAGGTTCTGGACCCCGATCCCGAGGATTATGGAGAGCTGGTCATCACCACGCTTTCGCGGCGCACTCAACCCCTTATTCGCTATCGAGCCAACGATATCGCTCGCATCGTTACGGATCCCTGCCCGTGCGGCGCTCCGCTGGCACGAATTTCAAGGATCAAGGGACGGCGGGATGAAATGGTGGTGATGGGCGCGGGCAATATGCATCCCGAAATTTTTGAGAAGGTGCTTCATGACGTCCCTGGCTTATCAAGCGGCTGGCAGGTAGCGGTTCGGCAGGAGGGTGTCCATGACATTCTCGAATTCCGCCTGGAGCTTGCCAACGGCATTCCGGCCGCGCGCGTTGAGGCAAGCGTCCGCGAAAGGCTGGCGGAACGCTACCCGGATCTCTGGTCGAATTACAATTGCGGCATGTATCAATTGGCCTTCCGCTTTTTGCCGCGAGGAAGCTTGGAGCAGGGTAGAAAACCGAAGCGATTGGTGGACGAACGCACGCCGTGATGCGGGATCGGCGTTGGATTCACCAAACTTTGATGGCAGAGGCGTTGCGTGACCCCTCACCCCAGCCCTCTCCCCGCTTGCGGGGAGAGGGCTGGGGTGAGGGGCTCTGGTTCAACCGCGTGCAGTTATTCTCCAACGAGCCTTAAGTGAACAGCCTTGGGGTTAGACCCCGTAGACAGGTTTTCTGATGAGAAACGGCTTAGCAAGAATGAAAGGATCAAGATTGCAGATTCGTCCCGTCATCTTTTGCGATTTTGACGGCACCATCACCGAAGTTGACGCCACCGACCAAATCCTGACCCAGCTTGCTCATCCAAGCTGGAGAGAAGTGGAACAGGAGTGGACGCGCGGTCTGATCGGTTCGCGGGAGTGCCTGGAGCGCCAGATGGCATTGGTGGAAACCACCCCCGCCGAGCTGAACGCGCTGATCGACGCGCTTCCCGTGGATCCTGATTTTGCCGAATTTGACCGGCTGGCCCACGCGGCCGGCATTCCTCTTGTCATCGTCAGTGACGGGCTGGACACCGTGATTCGCCGCGCGCTGCGCCGGGCGGGCTTGCGCCGCGCTCTGCGCAACGGCGCCAACTTCTATTCGAGCGCGCTGCGCCTTGAAGGTGGCCGGTTGCGCATTTCATTTCCCCACGCATCGCCCGATTGCCCGCACGGATGCGCGACCTGCAAACCAGCCCTGATTGAGCGCCTGGTGCGCGGCCACAATCCGGTCGTCTACGTGGGTGACGGGCTTTCGGACCGTTATGCCGTGGAGCGCGCCAGCCTCATTTTTGCGAAACGGCAGTTGCTGGCGCATTGCCGGAATCGGGGCTTGAATGTCCATGCGTTTGACACTTTCGGCGACATCCTCGCAGTGTTTCCCGAACTGATTGAATCGTTCGAGGAGCCTGCGCCGGTGAAACCGGGCCATTCAAAAAGGCCGGTGGGAGTTCGCAGTTAGCGCTCTCTCAAACCATCAAGATTGGCGATTAACCTAGGGAGGAAATCAACTTGGGCGTTTCTGATGTCAGTCTACGCACTGCAGAGCTTCTGGAATTGGAGAAAAAGTATTGCTCATTCGGCGATACGGTCCATTACCTTGAGCCTCCCAAAATCTTCACGAATTGCGAAGGGTGCTACCTTTTTGACGAGATGGGCACGCCTTATCTCGACCTACAGATGTGGTATTCGGCGGCGAGCTTCGGCTACAAAAACCGGCGCCTGAATGATGCCTTGAAGCGGCAGCTCGATCAACTCCCGCAACTTGCCTGCCAATATCTGCACGCTGAGAAAGTGGAAGTGGCGGCGCGCATCGCCCAATACTGCGAAAAGCGTTTCGGCGTCAAGGGCCGGGTCCATTTCAACGTCGGCGGGGCGCAGGCCATTGAAGATTCGCTCAAGCTGGTTCGCAATTACACGGGCAAGAACCTGATGTTTGCTTTCATGGGCGGCTACCACGGCCGCACCCTGGGCGCTTCCGCCATCACTTCCAGCTACCGCTACCGCCGGCGTTACGGCCATTTCAGTGACCGCGGCCAATTCGTGTTTTATCCTTACTGCTTCCGCTGCATTTATGGAATGAAGCGCGAAACCTGCGGCATCTACTGCCAGGATCAATTTGCCAAGCTCTTTGAAACGGAATATTACGGCGTGTGGGATCCGAAGGCGCAGTCATGCGAATACGGGGCGTTCTACATCGAGGCCATCCAAGGAACCGGAGGCTACGTGATCCCGCCCAAGGAATATTTCGAGCGGCTCAAGGAGACTTGCGACAAGCATAAAATCCTGATTGTCGATGATGAAATCCAGATGGGCTTTTACCGCACCGGAAAGTTCTGGGCCATCGAAAACCTGGGCATCACGCCGGACATCATCGTTTTTGGCAAGGCGCTCACCAACGGCCTCAATCCGCTGGCCGGAATCTGGGCGCGGGAGGATTTGATTACACCCGAGCTTTTCCCGCCGGGATCGACCCATTCCACGTTTTCGTCGAATTCGCTCGGCACCGCCGTGGCGCTGGAGACGCTGAAGCTGATGGAAGATGAGGATTATGGAACTCAGGTGAACGAGAAGGGAGCCTATCTTCTGGCCAGGCTGCGCGAACTTCAAAGCCGCCATCCCGGGATTATCGGCCAAGTGGATGGATTGGGACTGGCCTTGCGCATCGAGGTGTGCAAAGAAGATGGATTGACTCCGGACCGCGAACTGACGGATCGCATCTTTGCGGCGGGACTGAAGGGCGATCTGATGGCGGGCGGGTGCCAATACGGACTGGTCCTGGACGTGGGCGGTTATTACAAAAACGTATTTACACTGGCCCCGGCATTTACGATTACCCGCGAGGAGATGAACCTGGCGATCGAGTTGCTCGACCAGCTCTTCCGCCGCTGCCGGAACTAAACGCAACCTCCGCAGGATTACACTGTGAGGCGAAGGCATTGAGTGGAGCGTGTAGCGATGACGGACCAACACGATGGGATTACGGCTCTTGGCGCACGGGTTCACATATTCGTGCAGCCGGCCGCTCGCGAAAGATTCACCTGGCTTTTTAAGGACGCGCTTGGATGCAACGTTATCGAGCGAGACTTCGGGTTGCCATACCCGATACTTTTTGTCCCCTTTGCCGACGGCAGCGGGTTTAGCGTTGAATTCACCGAGCGCGCTCCCGAAGAGCATCCCGGAGACACGATCGATGACGAACATGCTCTTCGCGGCGCCTGGATTGAATTTCGTACCGCCGACGTTCTTCGGTATCAGCAAAAATTGCGCGACTCGGGGATTCGAGAGTTCCGCCATCCCGGGAGCAGCCACGTGTACTTTAGCGCTCCGGGCGGACAAGTGTTCCGATTGTTGGACGTTGCTTACATAGGTCCCTAAAGTTGACCTTAGAGTCAGTCGCAGCCCCGCGCCAAGTACACGTCGGGGTGCATATTGCCTTTACGCTGCGCTGCGAGGCCCATCCAATAAGGCGACACACGTAAGTGGTGACGTGAACTCTGGCGATATGGCAAGCGGGCTGCCCCGATACTCCGCTCACAATGTGCCCAGTTTGTATCCGATCTTCCGCCGGGCCACCAGAAGGACATTGGGACACCCGTGAAACCTGCCTCATTTGGGGTGCGGTTTTATGTCGTGAAGACGGTACTCTCCGCCTTCTATGGTGAAGTAGAAGCGCCAACTACGGTTCACACGGGCCTGCCAGAGATCCAGCGTCTCGTCATACTTTTTGGCCCGCAACGACGGATGATTGAGGTTTTCGAGAAGAAGCCGGATTTGCTTGTCGAAAGCTTTCCGCACCTCCGCAGGCGCGGCAGTCTACGCGCGCAAAAACCGCTGCGAATACCGGATGGTCATGATCGCGGGGACTTGCGGGATTTCTTCTTTGAACGCAGATTCGCCGTTTCCACGTGAAGCGAGGCCACGAGTTCCGCGTGGGTGCCGAAGGGCCCGTAGGCACGGCCCTCCCTAAAGTCTGCCAAACTCTCCCCAATTCCGCGGTCCACCACAGACTTCGGCGTGAACGTGATCTTCCCTCGCTCTATGCTGGCTTCGAGCAGGTCGCCCACATTGATTCCAATCCTCTTGCGGATGTTCTGGGGGATAACGACTTGATACTTATTTTTTACAGAAACGAGCGCCATATGGTTATACAGTTGAACTGTTCGACATTCCAGAGTTTCAGTGTAGCAGGTCAGCCCGCCCTGTCAAGGAGGCAAGCGTTTCGATAGTGGTATCCACGGCGGGAGTCTTTCTCGCCGCGAGATTTTCCCTGGGAACCTCAGAGCCCACGACGAATTGAAGGACAAATTCGTCGTGGCTACCAACGCTTCGCATCGTCCTGCTATTTCCGAGATACTACCCTTAGCCCAGTTTGTATCCGATCTTCCGCAGGAATTCCATTCGCGTCTTGATGTCCGCATCCGTCTCAACGCCCTTGGGCTTCTCGCCGTCGATAATACCCAGGATACCGCGCCCCTGCTCCGTTTCCGCCAGGATCACCTCCACGGGATTGGCCGTGGCGCAAAAAATGCGGCAGACTTCCGGAACGGTCTTGAGGGTGTTCAGAATGTTGATGGGAAATCCACCGTCCATGAAGATGATGAAACAATGTCCTGCAGAAAGGGCCAGAGCATTGGTCTGGGCGTCGGCGATCAGGTCCAGATCATTGCCGGCATAACGCACCAAAGCCGGGCCGGAGGCTTCGCAGAAAGCGAGGCCGAATTTCATGGCGGGCGCCGTCTGCACAATCGCTTCGTAGAGGTCCTCGACGGTCTTGATGAAGTGGGAGTGGCCCAGGATGAAGTTGAGACCTTTCGGGTTTTCGATCTTAACGATTTTCAGGTCCATCGTCGTTGGCTTCGGTGAATGATAGGCCAAAGCTCCTCGCTAGGGCGAAATCCTAGCCCTTCACGTTGCCGTGGGCATCGTAGCTTACGCCCAGACGCTCCAGCACATTTTCCGGGCATCCGTCCCATTCGGCGAGCATTTTGTTTCCAAGATAAGGCAAATCCCCAACGCCCATCTTGCTGGAGAAAAAGCCGGAGACCACAAGGTCCCGCAAATGGCTGAAAGCGGCTGCGGCGTTGACGTCGCCGGGTGCGGCCTTGCCCGGATAGGCGATGCGGTCCAGGATTTGTTTCTGTTGGGCGGCGGAGCAGGCGGTGAAGTCGTGTTGAAAGAGGCGATTGCACTCCATATCGATCCACGTCAGTCCGCCGCGGACTTCGGCGAGCAGGTTGCCGCCCTTGAAGGTCAACCACTCGTCAATAAATTCTGGCACGCCGGCCTGGGTCGCGCTGCCGGAGCGGTCATCAGCCGGAATGATCCAATCGCTTAGAATACGCACCGTCTGCCATTCGTGCGGATCGAGCGTCTTGGGCTGGAAGGCGGCAGGCGAAGGCTCCGCCGGGGTTGCCGGATGCGCGTAGGCGGCAACCGCGCCCAAGGATGCCAGCGGGACGAAGGCGGCGGGGACGCCGGTCATCACCTTCAGCATGTCGCGCCGCTTCAGGGGAAATGCCAGCGCAGTTTTCTCAGTTTTTTCGCTCATGGTTGTCCCTCCGTGTGATCTTGTTTCGTTCAGACTTCATGCCTCCGCGCCAGTTCGGCAGCGTGTTCGGCGGTGCGCCAGGAAAGCGCCATGATGCTGAGTGTGGGGTTCTTGTCGGCATTGCTGACGAAGGGCGCGCCGTCACACAGGAAAACGTTCTTTGCGTCCCACACCTGGCAATGGGGATTTACCACGGATTTGCGGCGGTCATTTCCGGTGATGGCGGTTCCCACTTCGTGAATGATTTCGCCGCCCCGCTCCAGTCCCCAATTGTTCTCGGAGCCCGAGGAAGAGAGCACTTCGCCGCCCATGGTCACGATGATTTCGCGGAAGGTTTCCTGCGCATGTTTGGCCATTAGAATTTCATTTTCGCTCCACTTGAAGTGGAATTTGAGCACCGGAATGCCCCACTGGTCCACGACGCTCTTGTCAATCTCGCAGTAGCACTCGTCGTTGGGGATCATTTCACCCCGGCAGGCCATGCCCACGTAGGAACCATACAACTTGCGGACGCCCTGCTTCAGGCTCACGCCGTATCCGCCACCCAGATAATTGGCGGCGCCGTTGAAGTGGCCCGCGCCGGGCATGCCGCGGCCGCCACCCACCTCAATGTGATAGCCACGCGGGAAGGGAAGCTCATTGCGCAATTGCCTCTGGTAATTCCACCACGGCATATAAACCTGCATCCCGCCCACACCGTCATCATTGTGGGGCGGAAGGTTCATGAGCGCCGGGACAATGCCGCCGCCTTCCGTTCCGACCGTGTCCATCAGGTAACGGCCCAGCATCCCGCTGGAATTGCCAATCCCTTCAGGAAACGAAGGGCTGCGCGAATTCATCAAGAGCCGGGAGGTTTCGCAAGCTCCGCCCGCCACCACCACGATCTTGCCCATCACCTGTACTTCCTTGCGGGTCTTCTTATCAACGTAGGAAACGCCTCGCGCCCGTCCATCCTTGCCCATCAGGATTTCCCGGGCCATGGCGTCACAACGGATTTCCAGGTTTCCGGTGGCCTGCGCAGGTGGAATCAAAACCGTTGGAGAAGAAAAGTTAGATGAGGTTGCACAGCTTCGTCCGCACTGCGAGCAATAGTGGCAGGCGGGGCGGCCATTCAGCGGGCGGGTGAGGATCGAAAGACGCGAGTGGATGCAGGGAATGTTGAGTTTGCGGCAAGCCCTCTGCATCATCAGCTCGTAGCATCGCGGCAGAGGCGGCGGAAGGAATTTTCCGTCCGGGGTGTTCTCAACGTTCTCAATGGAGCCGAAGACGCCGATCAACTCCTCGGTTTTGTCGTAGTAAGGCGCCAGATCGTCGTAGCTGATGGGCCAGTCGATGCCGTGACCGTCCCGCGTGTAGGGCTTGAAGTCGTAAGGACCCATGCGCAGGGAGATGCGGCCCCAATGGTTGGTGCGGCCACCCAGCATTCTGGCCCGCCACCATCGCCATTCGCTGCCCGGAGCGTTGACGTAAGGCTCGCCCGGGACCTCCCAACCACCCACCGTGGTGGCGTCGAAATAGCCGAAGGGATGGGCCGGAGTGGAAGCGCCGCGCAGCGGTGCATCGTAATTCCACTCCATCATTTTCGACTGTTTGGCGGTGTCATACCAACTGCCCGCTTCCAGCATTAAACACTTGGCGCCCGCGTGAGTGAGGACATAGGCGGCCATGCCGCCTCCCGCGCCTGAACCTACGATCACCGCGTCATATACCTTCGGACTGCGTTGGATTTGTGCCATGAGCCTTCTTCCTGAATGGTTTGGATGTTGGCCAACAAACGCAACAGTGTAGCACAAAGCGGCGGGGAGGCAATCCAGCCTTTTGTATGAAGAATTTTCGTTTCCTCACCTGGATGATTCCTGGAGTATCACTCGAGGACCATCAGGCCACGATTGAAGCCGTGGCTGACAGTCCCCCCTGGAAAGTTCATGAATAGTCCAAGGTAATTTCAACCGCCAAGCCGAATCCTACACCCCGGATGATTCGTGGATAAGCCTTCCTCAATGATCCTATACAAGACCCTTTTTCCACCACTTCCCTCAACCTTTGGTAGTGTCGCAGTCTGCTGTAGCGAACAAACTGAGGCACCACCCAGCCTTTGGCGAGCATGGCCTTAAGAGCGGCCGCGGCGCCACTTAGTGTTGGACTTGGCGGGCCGCGCCGTGCGACCCGCCGGCCGCTGGGTTGAGCGGCGGAAAGCTTTAGTGATAATCTGCAAGGAATGGTTTACCAAGAAGCAAAACAGAAGAGTCCGTGGCCCACCGAGTCCCCCCAAGACGCCCTGTTAGAGGTTATTGAGTCGATCGCCTCGCATCAGGATATTCGGAATCTCTCCCGGGATCTTGCCCGCCGCCTGCATCGCGTCGCCAATTTCGAATATCTCAGCCTTCTCCTCCACAACCCACGGACGGATATGTTCAAGATCAACGTGCTGGAAGGCGTTTATAAAAGTTATGAAGTGCCGGAAGCGGAGATTCCGGCCGAGTCAGGCCCGGCGGGTATTGTTTTGAAGACGCAACAGCCCTTGACTGGAACGGCGGATCAGTTTTTCAAGCGGTTTCCTCAAATGGAAAAGTCAGTGCTTCGCCAGCATAAAGTCCGCTCGCTTTGCATGCTTCCTCTAACGACGGCGCAGCGGCGTCTGGGTGTGATGGGAATTGGCACATCGCAAGAACACGAATATGAAGCTCAGGAGGTCGAATTCCTCAGGCAGGTGGCCCGCCAGGTGGCTGTGGCCGTGGACAACGCTTTGAACGCCGAAGCAGTCAAGGCCTATCAAGACGAATTGGCGCACAAGAACGACCGCCTGGAAGTGCTGCTGGGGGTTACCAGCGCCCTGGTCTCCAATCTGGACCTGGACGGGCTATTGCACGCCATTTCGGAATGCCTGCGACGCGTCGTCGATCATGATTCCGCCAGCCTGACATTTTACAATGCGGAGAAACGGGAGATTACCCTCTGCGTTCTGGATTTCCCAACTGCCAGTGAGCCGATCCTGCGCGGTCAATGTTCACCCGTTGAAGGCTCGCTGCCGGGGCGGGCGATTCTCTCCCGTCAGACGATCATTATTAGACACAAGGACATTCGTGGAGCGGGAGAATCTCCCATCGCTCAAAGGATGGTCCGGGAGGGAATCCAGAGCGGTTGTATTATCCCGCTCATCCATCGCGATCGCGTCCTGGGCACCTTGAACGTGGGGAGCCGCCGGGCCAATGCTTTCAGCCAGGACCAAGTTGAAATCCTCAATGAGTCGGCGAAGCAAGTGGCGATTGCCGTGGAGAATGCGATTGCCTTTAAGCAGATCGCGGAACTGAAGGAAAAGCTCGCCAAGGAGAAGATCTACTTGCAGGATGAAATCCGCACGGAACACAACTTTGAGGACATCATTGGCGAAAGCCGGCCGCTGAGACGGGTTTTGAAACAGGTGGAAACCGTTGCACCCGCTGAATCGAATGTTCTGATCCTGGGCGAGACCGGAACCGGAAAAGAGATGATCGCCCGGGCCATCCACAATCTGAGCGCGAGACAAGAACAGACCTTCGTGAAGGTGAATTGCGCGACCATTCCCACGGGATTGCTGGAAAGCGAACTCTTCGGGCACGAGCGCGGAGCCTTTACCGGAGCGGTGGCGCAAAAAATCGGCCGCGTCGAGCTGGCCGATCAAGGGACGCTTTTCCTGGACGAAATCGGCGACATTCCTTTGGAGTTGCAGCCCAAGCTGCTTCGGGTTCTACAGGAGCGGGAGTTCGAGCGGTTGGGATCGACCCGAACCGTTCGGGTGAGCGTCCGCGTGGTGGCCGCTACCAACCGCGACCTGGCGGCCATGATCGCGGCCCGCGAATTCCGGGAAGACCTCTATTACCGGCTGAATGTGTTTCCGATCGTTCTACCGCCGCTGCGGGAAAGGCGCGAGGACATTCCCACGCTGGTCCGGTATTTTGCTCAACGTTATTCCCGGCGGATGAATAAACAGATCGATTCCATTCCGTCCGAGGCCATGGAGTCCCTGCTGAGATATGCCTGGCCGGGTAACATCCGGGAACTCGAAAATTTTATTGAACGTGCCGTAATCTTGACTTCAGGTTCCGTGCTCCATTTGCCCTTGGGCGAACTGAAGCCCGGCTTCGGCAACGGCACGGCTTCCGGCTTGACCTTGGAAGCCGCTGAGCGCGAACACATCGTGCGCGTCCTGCGGGACACCCAATGGGTGCTGGGCGGGCCGCGCGGCGCCGCCTTGCGCCTGGGCATGAAACGGACCACACTCCAATCCAGGATGCAAAAACTCGGCATCTCCCGGCCCGTCTAGTGCCGGTATTTCGGCATATGCCGAAATCGTGACGCCGGGGAGACCCCCAGTATCTCATTTTCCTTATTTCTGGCCCTCCAAAATTCGCCATATGGCCTGCATTTAGCGGGTCCAGTGGCTTCTGTGTGACCTGTGGCAATTGGCGTGCGATTACTGAACGGGTCTGAGGTGAAAAGAACCATTGTTCAAGGTCACTGTCATTGAGCAAGACGACCACGCAACGTTCAAGGTGGAGGGGCGGCTGGTGAAGCCGTGGGTGAGTGAGTTGAAAAGGAGTTGGGCCCAATTCATCCGCGAGCACCCCGGCAAACCCGTGATGGTGGATCTCGGCGAAGTTACTTTCATCGATAACGAAGGCAAGTGTCTGCTCTCCTCGATGTTCCGCAAGGGCGCAGATTTGTGTGGAGGCGGCTTCCTGACACGGTCGATTGTGGATTTGATTAAGAATGGCCTGAAATGACAGGAACTTCCAAGCCCGTTGCTCCATTCGAACCGTCGGTTGAGCACGTGGGTGCAATTCTAGACTTCTTGATGCGGCAAACTTGATGGGATTGAGTCAAGTTTTACATCGCCTCCTCACCCCCAACCCCTCTCCCCAAAAATGGGGAGAAGGTGGACCGCGTAGCGGGACGGGTGAGGGGGGCACGCCTAGACGGTCTGAGGCGGAGCCTCGCTGGGAGTCTGTCGGAGATAGATTTCGCCGCACGCAGAATCAGCAACTTACAGAGAGGGAGAAATTGCAATGAGTGCAGGAATACAACCACCTCAACTGCAGGGAGAAAGAAAGCAGCCATTCCGCTTAGACGTACAACTCCACGATCTCTTGAAGAAGCCAACTTCCAACCGGCTCCTGCCGCCACCCGCGAATGTTCCCCAGGAGCTGCCCGAACCAGTTTTCCCGCAACATCCCGCACTCCTGACCAGCGAACACCTGCCCAGCGATGACCACGGATCGCCCACTGATCCCTATAAACGGAAGTGGCCGGCGCCCACTGTCTACAAAACAATGAAGGGCTGGATGTTCCCTTACATTAAATCGCGGCTGCTTCCCGGCGACTTCCACCCGATCATCGCTTTTCTGTTTACGGAGTGGAAATGCAACCTGGAATGCCACTATTGCTGGGCGTTTGACAACCGGGTGAAGGGTATGACGGAAGACGTGGCCAAGCGATCCATCGATTGGCTGCACTCGACCACTTGTCGGGTGCTGGCGCTGATGGGCGGCGAGCCGCTGCTGCGCCCCGGCTTTACGCACAAGGTGGTTTATTATGCGGCCAAGAAGGGATTCTGGATCTACGTCCCAACCAATGCCCGTCTGCTGCGGCCCGACGTGATCGACAAGCTAGCGGATGCCGGCGTCGCCACCATCAATTTCGCGGTCGATGCGGTGGATGAAAAACCTGGGCTGCCCAAAGCGCTGAATCCGGTCCGGAAGAACTTCGATTACCTGGTGAAGAAGCAGTACCGCTACGGATATTCGGTGTTCTTCAACATCAACATCTGCCGCACCAACATGGGCGACGTGAAGCAACTGACGGAGATCGCCTATGACAACGGCATCGCCACCGATTATCACATCAACGAATCACCCATGATCGAACAGGAACACTTCAAGCATGCGGACCAGAACAGCACCTTCCTCACCCGGGAAGACTGGCCCCAGGCGGACGCCCTGATCGACTGGCTGATTGAGAAAAACAAGGCGGGCTACAAGATGGTGAATTCCGTCAAGCGCCTGAATGACATGAAGCAATTCCTGCGTGGCAAAGTGGAATCCTGGAACTGCCGGGCCGGTCAAAATTCCATGATTATCCGCGTGGACGGGACGCTGGCGCCCTGCTTCCCCATGTACTCGGCGAATTATGACTGGGGCGTGATAGAGAAACATAACTTCGAGAAGTCTCAGCTCCATGAAATGAAGAAGACCTGCCAGACGCACTGCTTTTCCACCCTGAATCATAACCTGGGTTATGCCTACGATGATGCAAGAGCGATCAAGTGGGTACTGCGGCAGGCGGCGCGCGGCTTCCAGGGAACCAGCGGTAGCTTCGAAGATTGATCCATTTTGCTCCTCTCAGGACAGGATCGGGATAGGGCACCGTTCCCCCTATCCCGATCTTTCTGCAAGCTCATAATCAGCGAAAATCGCCGGGGCAAATCCTATTTCTTGACGTTTGCTTGAAAATGCGGCGTCTCTTGGGTGAGCGTCTCTAGTACAATCAGTGAATCTCTATGGACCAGCAGGACAAAGCTCCAGCCATTCCGCACGTGAACCCCTGGATCATTGCCATTGCGGTGATGTTGAGCACCTTCATGGAGGTGTTGGACACCACCGTGGTGAACGTGTCCTTGCCTCACATTGCCGGTAACCTTTCCGCCACCGTGGACGAGTCCACTTGGACCTTGACCTCTTACCTGGTGTCGAATGCCATCATCCTGCCGCTCACCGGCTGGTTGGGAAACTTCTTCGGACGGAAGCGACTGCTGATGATGTCGGTGACGGGATTCACCGCCGCATCGTTCCTCTGTGGCTTGGCGCCGAACCTTTCGGCCTTGATCGTTTTCAGGGTCATTCAGGGGGCGTGCGGAGGAGGACTGCAACCCATTTCGCAGGCGGTCTTGCTGGAGTCCTTTGCTCCCAAAGATCGCGGCAAGGCGATGGGCTTCTGGGGACTGGGAATTGTCGTGGCGCCCATGCTGGGGCCGGTGCTGGGCGGCTGGCTGACGGATAGCTACAGTTGGCGTTGGGTCTTCTACATCAACATTCCGGTGGGCATCGCTTCCCTCATCATGACCCAGCTTTTTGTGTTTGATCCGCCTTACATTCGCCGAACTTCGGAGCGCGTAGACTATTGGGGCATCGGTATGTTGGCGGTGGGCATCGGCGCTCTGCAGGTGGTGTTGGACAAGGGCCAGGAGAAGGACTGGTTCTCGACCCATTGGATTACGGTTTTGATGGCGCTGGCGATCGGTTCGCTGGCAGCTTTTGTGATTTATGAGCTTCGCACTCGCGACCCGGTGGTGAACCTGCGGATCTTCAAAATCCGCACCTACGCCACCGGTGTCTTCATGATGGCATTGCTGGGCGTCGGACTCTATGGCAGCACGGTTCTCATCCCGCTCGTTCTCCAGACGCTTTTGGGATACCCCGCGCTTCAGGCTGGCATCGCCATGGTACCGCGCGGCATGGGGTCATTCCTCGCCATGCCAGTGGTGGGCATCATCATGGTGCGGTTTGATTCCCGCAAGTTGCTGGCGTTGGGGCTGAGCGCTGCGGCATTCACCCTGTTGCAATTTTCCTGGTTGAACCTTCATGCCGGTTATTGGGATTTCTTCTGGCCGCAGTTGGTGATGGGATTGTCCCTGGGACTGCTCTTCGTTCCTTTGACCACCATCACCATGGACCCCATTCCCAAAGAGACCATGGGCAACGCCACCAGCCTTTTCAACCTGGTGCGGAATCTGGGTGGCAGCATTGGCATCGCCGCCGTGGATACGATGCAAGTACGGCGGGAACAGGTACACCTCAATACGCTGGGATCGCACGTGAATGCTTACAACCATCAGTCCCAGACCCTGTTGAGCGGATTGCGGGACCTGTTCATGTCCAGCGGCGCGGACATCTCCACGGCCACGCACCGGGCTTACGCGGCGGTGTGGGCCATGGTGGAGCAGCAGGCCAGGATGATGTCCTACAACGATGCCTTCCGGTTGCTGGCCATCATGTTCTTCTGCATGTTGCCCTTCATTTTGCTGATGAAGAGGCCCAGCGGCAGTGGAGAAAGAATGGCGGCGCATTGATCCGGTTCTGAGCAGAGCAAGCACACAGACGATCATGGGCCCGCCCGGAATTCACGAGGCCGGGCCCCTTTGCTCCGCAGGCACCCGCTGAGCGTGGAGACTGTGGTGCCGGCCGATGAGCGGGGAGGTGATTCTGGGATCATGCGGCATGGCCAGCAGTCACGCGCACCATTACGCGGTGGAGTTATCCTCGCCGCGTCAGCGCAAGGCGCAAGAAACAAGAGAGGATCTATTTAAGATGATCAGGAGAGCAAGCATTTTCAATTTCCTTCAGACGAGCGCGATGACTTTCGCCGCATTTACCCTGGTCCTGGGTTGCGCCAGCGCCCAATATGCGCCGGCGGGCGGAGGGCAAGTCTCCGGCGGCGCTCAGCTTCCCGCCTCGGCCGTGATGAACCTCCAGGGTTCAGCGCAGAATCAGTTCTTGGGAAGTGTGCCGGAAGGGAAGGCAACGGCTGCAGTTCTCAGCCTCTCTTTGAAGGACGCAATTGAACGTGGCTTGAAAAACAATCTGGGCGCTCTGCTGGATAGCGAAGACACGCGCGCGGCGCGCGGCCAGCGCTGGCAGTCCTTGAGCGATCTGTTGCCACATCTAACGACGTCCTCTTACATGGAAAGGCAGCAGATCAACCTCGCGGCGTTTGGCTTTCCCGGAATTCCGGGAGTTCCGACGATCGTAGGGCCATTCAGCCTTTTTGATGCCCGCGCTTATTTGAATGCCCCAGTTCTTGACCTTCACGCGTTGCGGAATATCAGGGCTTCATCGTGGAAGGTGCGAGCGGCGGAATACAACTATCTTGAAGCCCGGGATTTGGTGGTCCTGGCCGTGGGGAACGCTTACTTGCAGGTGAATGCTGATGCGGCTCAGGTCTCTGCCACCGAGGCCCAGGTGAACACGGCGAAGGCGCTTTACCAGCAGGCTGCGGACCAGTTGCACGCCGGAGTGAGTCCGCGAATCGACGTCTTGCGCGCTCAAGTGGAATTGAAGTCACGCCAGCAGCAGCTTTTGTCGGCCAAGAACCTGTTCGAAACTGGCAAGCTGAGGCTGGCTCGCGTCATTGGCCTTCCCAACGGACAAGGGTTCGCGGTGACGGATAAGACCCCCTATTCTCCGCTGGAAGGCATCAACGTGGATGAGGCTTTGGCGCGGGCTTACGCCAACCGCCCGGACTTCAAGAGCGCAGAGGCCAGCGTGCGGGCGGCGGAGCAATCCCGGCGGGCGATCGTGGCGGAGCGGTATCCGTCAGTGGGTTTCGGCGCCAATTTTGGAGACATCGGTCTTTCGCTTCCCAACTCCCATGAGACGTTTGCCATTCAAGGAACGCTGAACATCCCGGTGTTCCAAGGCGGCAAAGTCCGCGGCGAATTGTTGCAGGCGGATGCCGCGCTCCGCCAGAAGAAGGATCAGCTCGCCGACTTAAAAGCCCAGATCGATTATCAAGTCCGCACCGCATTGATGAATTTGAAAACAGCGGAGGACCAGGTTCAAGTGGCAAAGAGTAGCGAAGACTTGGCGCATCAAACCCTCGAGCAGGCGCGTGACCGCTTCAAGGCTGGGGTAGCGGACAACATTGAAGTGGTTGAAGCCCAGGAATCCGTCGCCAACGCCGACCAAGCCTATATTTCAAGCCTTTATTCCCACAACCTCGCCAAGGTTTCGCTGGCGCAATCCATGGGCATCGCGGAACGCGCGGCGATGCAATATCTGGAGGGAAACAAATGACGGACGAAAGAGTTCAGACCGAGACCCAGAAATCCCAGCCTGAAGCTCACACTGCGCCGGCGCCGAGCATCCCGCAAAAGGGCCAGACGGCCGGAACCGGTAACGGCCTTGAACTCGATGATGCCGCGAAGCGTGGGAGCAGCGCCCGCGGCAAGTGGCTCATCGTTGGGGGCGTCGTTGCCTTGGCAGTGGCTTCGGTCTTTCTATACCGCCACTATGCCGGTTGGGAATCGACGGATGATGCGGAAATTGACGGTTATATCAACCCCATCAGCTCGCGCGTGGCCGGCACCATCACCAAAGTCACAGTGAATAACAACGACAGCGTGAAGGCCGGCCAGGTGCTGGTGCAAATCGATCCCACGGATTATCAAGTGGCGGTAGAAAGCGCCCGGGCGGCCTATGAAAACGACCTGGCGATGGCGCGGTCCATGATGGCGAACGTTCCGGTGAGCCAGGTGAATACCAGTACACAGCTTAGTAGCGCCAGCGCCGGGGTGAGTGACGCGGAGGCCGGCCTTTCCGCCGCCGAGCAGCAGTTCGACGCCTCCCAGGCCGGCCTCCGCCAGTCTGAGGCCAACAACGCCAAAGCTGAGGATGATGTGAACCGTTACAAGCAGTTGGTGAGCAAGCAGGAAATCTCCGAGCAACAGTATGTGCAGGCGGTGGAAACGGCGAACGGAACGGCAGCGGCGGTGGCGGCTGCCCGCGCCTCAGCGGCCGTGGCGGAGAAGCAAGTGGCTCAAGCCCGGCAGCGGGTGGCACAGGCCAACGCCCAATTGAGATATGCGCGCACCGGGCCCCGCCAAGTGTCCATCACCCGCGACCGCGCCTTGGCCGCGCAGGCCGTTGCTGACAAGGGCAAAGCCCAGCTCGATCAAGCGCAGTTAAACCTGACCTACGCCACCATTGTGGCTCCGGTGGATGGGATCGTGGGGCAGCGTTCCGCACAAATTGGGGCCTATGTTCAGCCTGGGCAGGCGCTGATGGCGATTGTTCCCCTCAACGATATCTGGGTGACCGCCAATTTCAAGGAAACACAGCTTCTCAATATGCGTCCCGGCCAAAAAGCCATCATCCATGTGGACGCCTTTGACCATGATTACAACGGTCATGTGCTGAACATCGCCGGGGCCACCGGATCGCTATTCAGCCTCCTGCCGCCCGAAAATGCCACGGGCAACTATGTGAAAGTGGTGCAACGGGTGCCGGTGAGAATTGCCATTGACTCAGGCCAGGATTCTGGCCATCTGCTTCGTCCAGGACTTTCGGTTGAACCCCGGGTGAGGGTGAAATGAGCCAGGAACCCCATTCCCCGCGAGGGCCGGAGTGGAGCTGGCACCCCGGGCACAATCCGTGGCTCATAGCCCTCACCGTGACCTTGGCAACGTTCATGGAAGTGCTCGATACGAGCATCGCCAACGTGGCCTTGCCCCATATTGCCGGCGGGCTTTCAGCGGGGATAGATGAGAGCACCTGGGTGCTCACCTCCTACCTTGTTTCCAACGCCGTGGTCCTGCCCCTGAGTGGATGGCTTTCCAACCGTTTCGGACGGAAGCACTTCTACATGACTTGTGTAACCATCTTTGCGACCAGTTCTTTCCTTTGTGGAATTGCGCCCAGCCTCGAAGCGTTAATCCTCTTTCGCGTGCTGCAGGGCGTGGGCGGCGGCGGCCTGCAGCCCAGCGAGCAGGCCATCCTGGCGGATACTTTCCCGGCCTCCAAGCGAGGAATGGCGTTCGCCGTATATGGAATGGCGGTGGTGGCAGCGCCCGCACTCGGTCCGACGCTCGGCGGCTGGATCACGGACAATTTCACGTGGCGCTGGATCTTCTTTATCAATGTGCCGGTGGGGGTCGCTTCACTATTGTTGACGTCGCGCATGGTGACCGACCCGCCCTACATGCGCCAGAGCAAGAAGGCAGGATTGAAGATTGATTACATCGGATTTGCGTTGATCGCGATTGGGCTGGGCTTTCTCCAGGTGGTGCTTGACAAAGGCCAGCGCGACGACTGGTTTGAAAGCCACACCATCGTAGTCTTTACGACGGTTTCCGTTCTGGCGCTGGCCGGGGCCATCGTGTGGGAATGGTTGCACAAGGATCCCGTGGTGGACATCCATCTGCTTCGAGACCGGACGTTTCTGATGGCCAACGTGCTGATGTTCATGGTGGGATTTGCCCTGCTCGCCAGCACTCTGCTCTTGCCGCTTTTTGCTCAGACGATGATGGGTTACACGGCGGAGCTCGCCGGCATGATGATCTCACCCGGCGGTATTGCCATCATCCTGTTGTTGCCCCTGGTGGGTTACCTGACCACGCATTATGACGCCCGCCTGCTGATCGCCTTGGGTCTGCTGGTGGTTTCCGTGTCGCTCTTCCGCATGGCCCGGTTCGATCTGGGGGTCGATTTCGGCACGCTGATGTGGACGCGTGTGCTACAAGCCTGCGGACTGGCCTTCCTTTTTGTGCCCATCAATACGGTGGCCTATTCTTTCCTGCCGCGTGAAAAGAACAACGCCGCTTCCGGTTTCATCAACCTCTCTCGCAATATTGGGGGAAGCTTTGGAATTTCCGTGGTGACCACCATGCTGAGCCGCCGCGCCCAAATCCATCAATTGAATTTGGTGAGCCACGTCAACAACTACAACCCCACCCTGTTCGGTGCTCTTCGGGGCGCCAGCAGCCAATTGTTCCTGAAGGACGCCAGCACGGCGGATGCAGCGCGCAAGGCCTATGGCTTGCTCTATGGTGTGGTCGCCCGGCAAGCCAACATGCTGGCTTATCTGGACGACTTCCGTTTGTTGGCGGTGGTAATTCTGGTGATGGTCCCGTTCGTATTTCTGATGAAGAGGCCCGGGTCGAGCAGGGGACCCCTGGCCGTGCATTGAGGTCAATCGCTGCGATGGCGACGTCGGAGCATGGCTTCCGCTATGCTGTTGAAGGTGACCTGAAGATTTGGGACTTTGCCCCTGAATGGCTCGGTCGCCAGGGCCGGTTCGCTGACCTTCTGCAGGCGGTCGAT
Source organism: Terriglobia bacterium (assembly GCA_035531475.1). Taxonomy (GTDB): domain Bacteria; phylum Acidobacteriota; class Terriglobia; order UBA7540; family UBA7540; genus CALCEB01. Next base: position 35,621 of record DATKST010000025.1, on the reverse strand, counting down.
CCCGGCTGTCGGATCGTCCAGGGTGGAGAGAAATTCCAGGTAGCGTCGGTTGGCGGTCGCCTTGCGGAAGCTCTTGGGGCGGCGGATGAATTCGATCTCCAGCCCGTTCTCCGCCGCCCAGGCGCTCGGCGTTCTGGCGCAGGGTTTCGCGCCGCGGCTGTGCCCACAGAGCGTAGTCGAAGATGCGGATGTGATGGGCGTAAAGATAGCCCGTCATCCCCTCGGCATAACACAACCCCGGCAAGGTGCCTTGAAGCAACATACGGTCGTATCAGGAAGTCGCCCCGGCAATCTGCTCGCTGTAACGTTCGGTCAACATTTGTAAGCCCATCCGCGACTTATGGATCATAACACTTGGCGTCCCAAACCTGTTTGGTTCCGGCTACGCCGGGTTAGGAACTGAAGAGCTTCACCATTTTGTCGCGCGAGAGGTCGATGTGGACTTCCATGGAATGCCGTGCCTCATCGGGTTGGCGTGCGTCCAGAGCGCGCAGGATGTCGCGGTGGCCAATCCAGCCGGGGACCGTTTGCGTGCAGAGGGTATCTAGCCGGCTGACGTAGGCCAGAATCAATCCGAGTTGGCTGACAATCCGATGATTGCCTGACAATTCTGCCAAACGAAGATGGAATAGTTCATTGGCCTGTAAGATGGAGGCAAGGTCAGCGCCCGGATCGTCTTCCGGAGCTGCGATGCGCTTGAGTTCTTCGATCTCTGACCGGCTGGCTGCCTGGGCCACCTTTTCTGCGGCAAAGCACTCCAAGACCTTTCTGTACTCGTACATCTCGACGATGTCGCGAACCGAAATGGGCGTGACGACAAACCCTTTTCGCGGGATTCGTGACAACCACTTGTCCTGCATCAGACGGGTGCAGGCTTCGCGCACGGGGGTACGGCTGGTCTTGCACCGGGCCGCAAGATCAACTTCCGAAAGGAATTCACCCGGTGGGAGCTTCGCGGTGATCAGCCATTCGCGCAGAATACGATACACGCGCTCCACTTCGCCTAGCTTTTCGGCCCGGGTCCGGTTCTTCGTTCCGATTCGCATCTTAGTCAAAGATCGCCGTTTTATTCGCATCGAACAGGATGCGATACTCTCAATGCCACCGAACCGCGCGGGAAAGAAAGATGCGCTCGAGGTCACGGCCTTTCTGTACAAGGTCGTGAAACTGGTCGCGGTGTGAGACGCGGGTAATATCCTGCTCAATAATCGACCCTTCGTCAAGCTTATCGGCCACGTAGTGGCTGGTAGCGCCAACAAGCTTTACCCCCGTTCGAAGGCGGCATGATAAGGCCGCGCGTCCATGAAGGCGGGGAGAAAGGAGTGATGAACATTGATAATCCGGCGCCGATACCGGGCGACTCACCAAGAGGATTGCGGTCTCGGGCACAGCGATTTCGGAACTTAGGCGCTTGCCAATGAATCCTGCCCTGTAAGATGGCCTTTGCGCTTCCCGGCGGCCCGGTTTAGAGGCAGCCCTCTATTTTCGCACTTAAGGGAAAGTTTGGGGTGATGGTTTATCTGATGGTCTTATTACAGTTAGATGAACACCGAACCGCGCGGACCTCAAGCCTTGCGCCTCCGCCAACGCGTGTTTGAACTGCTGCGCCGCTTCCATATCCCCGACGATCTACTTCCAGGCTCCCTGTCCCTCAGCCATCTGCATAACGGCAAGGCCACGTGTCACTGCGCTGAGGGTGAGGGCCACCCGGTCTGGTTTCTCACCTTCATGGTGAAGGGGAAGAAGCAAGTGCAGCATATTCCCAAGGACGGGATGAAGGATGTAAAGCATCGGGTGGAGGCGGGGCGCGAGTTTCAGGATGCGGTGCAGGAAGCGCTGGCGGCCAAAGTTCCGAAACACCCGGTGCCTGCCATCTTCTATAGTTTGCTGCTGTGTGTAACTGCTATAATCGGTTGCAAGCGGGCCGGCGGGATCTTGCGAGATGTGCCGTTTTGCAGGCAAGGGGAATACTTAGGTCAGTGAAAGTCCGGTTGTGGGCTGGAGCAAGGAGAACAAGATGGCGGCGGAGGGGGCGATGAGAGCAGCAGCGTCAGGACGAATTGTCTTAAACGTGTCATTCCAAATTGAGACTCATGCGCGAGTGGAATTTAAGGATATGACGTCTGCCCTTGAAGGCGCCGTCCGTGATTCGGGTATTGAAGATGGGTTGTGCCACGTGTTCACGCCTCACACAACGGCGGCCATCTTAATCAATGAAAACGATGACCGGTCCCTACAAAAGGATTTTGACGAATTTTTGCGGCGGCTGGCGCCTCGTGACGGCGAGTACCACCACAATGACGGAAATTGCGATGCCCACCTGAAGGCCGCTACCATCGGTTGTTCGAAGACGTTGATGGTTGAGAAGGGAAAACTGGTGTTGGGGCGGTGGCAAGGCGTCTACTATTGCGAATTTGACGGTCCCCGCCGCCGTGAGGTTCGCTTGAAAATTGTGGCGGACTGAATCGAATCAAATTGTCAATGCCAGCAACCCGGGTGAAATTGGCGGCAAGAGACGTCCGGCAAAGGCTTCCTGCGAATGGAAAATTTAGGCGTTTACATCCAGGTTCCTTTTTGTCCTTCGAAGTGCAGCTTCTGCAACTTCAGCTCTCGCGTCGCGCCCGCGCGCCTGATTGACGATTATTGGCAAGCCCTCCGCAAGGAGATTGATGGTCTCCCGGATTTCTTGAGCCAGCAGGGAATCCCATCGAATGTTTTGGAATTGCCGGTTGACACAATCTATCTGGGGGGCGGAACGCCGCCTTTGTTGGGCGCAGCAACGCTGGTTCATCTGATCGAGCGGCTGCGCGGGAGATTCAAGCTGGCCCATCTGAAAGAATTCACAATCGAAGCGACGCCCGGCTCAGCGGACTTGGATTTTCTGTTGAGGATTCACGATGCGGGAGTAACCCGCCTGAGTATTGGCGCACAATCCTTCATCGATAAAGAATTGCGGGTGGTGGGGCGGTTGCACAATGCCGGGCAAACTCGACTGCAGGTGGCCATCGCCCGCCAAGCTGGTTTTGAAAACATCGGCCTGGATTTGATCGGTGGGCTGCCACACCAGACTCAAGAATCCTGGGAGGAGAGTTTGCAGCAGGCTGTGAAGCTGCGGCCTGAACATATCTCCGTCTATTTGTTTGAAATTGACGAGAAGAGCCGGCTGGGCGGTGAAGTCTTGCAACACGGAGATCGCTACCACGCTGCCCAGGTTCCGAGCGACGATTTTATGGCTGAGGCTTATGAAAGGGCGCGGGAATTTCTGATCGCGCAAGGCTACCGCCAATATGAGATATCGAACTTCGCGCTGCCGGGGCGCGAATCGATTCATAATCGCAAATACTGGCAGCTTCAGCCCTACCTGGGACTCGGCGCGGGAGCCCATTCGTTCGACGGCGCGCACCGCTGGTCGAACGAATTGCGGGCGGAAGCCTACATCCAAAAGATAAATCACCTTCAATCACCCGTTGCCGAATCACACGCTTTGACCCGTGAAGAACAACTCGAAGAATACTTTTTTTTGGGACTCCGGCAATGCGAAGGAGTCACCCTTCCACCGCCTTTTGACCGGCGGCTTGAGTTGCAAGGTGGCGATTGGCGGTTGAAAATTGAGAGGCTGCTGGCCGAAGGCTTGCTCGAGAAGCAAGGTGAATCGATCCGTCTCGAAAGTCACGCTTACTTGATTTCGAACGAAGTGTTCCAGGAGTTTTTGGCGTGAAGCCCTGCGGACCTTGTTAGTTCATGAGAACAGAAGACTCCGTGGGGCTTGCAGGATGCTGGAAAACTCCAATCTTTCGGTAGCGGGTAGCGGCGGCCTTTAGGCCGGCATCGCGGTTTCAATGATATGCCCGCCTGAAGGCCGCCGCTACAAATGCCCAGAGAGAAGTTTTCAGCATCCTGCATGGGCTTCGTCGGGTGCAGGATCATTTCTTTCGGAAGTTTATCTGAAGGAGGTCACCTTAAATGAAACGTCGGGATTTCAATCGAAATCTTCTGCGCATAGGGGGCGCCGGTGGACTCTTAGGCTTGACCGGAGAAGGATGGAATGCGGCGCCGGCTCTGGCGGCGCTTGCGGGCCGAGGTTCTGCGCCCGTGCCGGTTCCCGCTTCACCGGATCCACGGCTCAAGGGCGCTTACCGGTTTTCCCGCGGCCTGTGGGTGTACGTCCATCTTCAGGGGTCGCCCTCCGAGATCGGTTTTCAGCATGGATACCTTCTGGCCCCCGAAATTGCCGACGGATTCAAGGCCGTCTCCCTCACCAATCTGCACGGTACCGGAAAAGACCAGGACTTCTTCCGCCGGACTGCCCGGGAAATGATTTGGCCAAGAGTGGATCGCGAGTATCAGGAGGAAATCGAGGGAATTCACCTGGGACTCCTGGCGCGTGGCATTCCGATGGAACTGGACGATGTGATCTGGCTCAACGCCATGGAAGAGCTGGCCGACTATTACGTGCCCTGGTATGACAAGCAACACAAGGTGGCGGAAGCCCGTCCCATCACCAGCCCGGGCAATTGTAGCGCCTTCGTAGCAACAGGAAGCTACACCACGGACCATCAGATTGTCATGGCGCATAATGCCTGGACCAGTTACCTTCACGGCGAGCGATGGAATATTATTTTTGACATTGTCCCCCAGCGTGGCTACCGCATGCTGATGGACGGATACCCGGGCGTGATTGCCAGCGATGACGATTTCGGCATCAACTCCGACGGGTTGATGATCACCGAAACCACCATCACCCAATTTCACGGCTGGAACCCGGAAGGGAACCCTGAGTTTGTGCGCGCCAGAAAGGCCATGCAGTACGCCTCCTCCATTGACGAGTACGTTCAAATCATGGTGAAGGAAAACAACGGCGGCTACGCGAATGACTGGCTGCTGGGAGACCGGAAAACGGGTGAGATCGCCCAATTTGAGCTGGGCCTGAAAGCCTGGCGCGTGTGGCGTTCCAAAGATGGATATTTCGTGGGTTCAAACTTTGTGAGTGATCCCAAAGTGCTGGCGGAAGACACCACTTTCAACCCCCATGATCTTTCACTTTCCCCGAACGCGCGCCGGGTGCGGTGGGAGCAGCTCATGAAGCAGTATAAAGGTAAGATCGATTCCAACCGCGCTCAGCAGTTTCTCTCCGACCACTACGACACTTTTGATAAGAAGCACCAGCCGGGTTTCCGCACTTTGTGTGGGCACGGTGATCTTGTCCCCTACCGTGAGACCGATTTTGAGACCGGACCGTTTGATCCGCTCGGAGCCGTCCAGGGCAAAGTCACGGACAGCCGCATGACCGAAGCCATGCGCTTTGTGGCGCGGCGTGGCCACCCCTGCGGAGGCGATTTCTATGCGGCCCCCTTTTTGAAGGCCCATCCGGAGTACGCATGGCAGTCGCCGTTGTTGCATGACATGATTGCCGGCCCGTGGACGGAATTTAAGACGGACGATAAAGCCTGAACCGGACGCTGTTCTTTTGAGGTTCATTCGGAGACAAATGCACTTACTTGATCCTCTGCCGCTCGCCCGCCGTTTCGCGGCACCCTCTCCCCGCTTGCGGGGAGAGGGCCGGGGTGAGGGGCTAGGCGACGCCTCTGACTTCCTGTTGAATAAGCCGGAAAGGAATTACTGATCCATGGATCCCATTGTTGATCTGAGAAGTGATACCGTCACCCAACCCACGCCCGCGATGCGCCGGGCGATGGCTGAGGCTGAAATGGGGGATGATGTCTATCGTGAAGACCCCACCGTCAACCGGTTGCAAGACCGCGCCGCAGAAATCTTCGGCCGGGAGGCGGGACTTTTCGTGCCCTCCGGATCGATGGGAAATCAAATCGCCATTAAGGTCCACACTCATCACGGCCAGGAAGTGATTTGCGAAGAGCGCGCTCACATCTTCAGCGTTGAAATGGGAATGATGGCTGCCTTTTCCGGATGCCTGGCGCGCACCATCCACGCGCCCGACGGGATCTTGACTTGGGAGATGATCGCTCCGCAGATCCGAACCAAGGCCGAGCAGCGGGCCCGCACCGGGTTGGTCTCGCTTGAGAACACTTCAAACTTAGCGGGCGGGTATGTATACCCGTTGGAAGTGAGCCGTGAAATTTGCGAACGCAGCCACGCGGAGGGCGTTCCAGTTCATCTGGATGGGGCGCGCATCTTCAACGCTGCCGTGGCGCTGAACCGTCCGGCCCGCGAGTTGGCTGGTAATTTTGATTCTGTCATGTTTTGCTTTTCAAAAGGGTTGGGAGCGCCGGTGGGGTCGATGCTGGTGGGAAGCAAGAGTTTCATTGAAGAGGCGCGGCGCGTGCGGAAGATGCTGGGCGGCGGAATGAGGCAAGCAGGAGTATTGGCGGCTGCCGCTCTGATCGCACTGGAGGAATCGCCCGCGCGCCTCCATCTTGACCATAAAAATGCGCGCTATCTGGCCAACGGTCTTGCGGAGATTCCGGGGATTAGGATCGATCCTGGCAAAGTCCAGAGCAACATCTTGATTTTTGATATTACCGGAACAGGTCTAACCTCTGCCGAGCTTTCCAAGCTCCTCAAAGCCAGGAATGTTTTGGCCAATGGCGTGACCCCGCAATCCGTGCGCATGGTGACACACTGCGATGTGGATCGCGCCGGCTGCGCGCGCGCCATCGAAGTGCTTCGTGGTGTCGTGGGCGTCCCGAAAAAGGCAATCTCCGCCTGAGAGATTGGTCAAAGAGAGTTTTAGATTGGAGCTACTCAGCCCTGGATAGAACCCGCCCGCAGGCGGCCATAGCAGTCGCCCTTGCCAGATTTGTTGCCCAGCCTTCTCGGTCGATATCACTTTTTTTTGTGCTTCAATGCGTCCTGCTGCACTGCGAATTTGCCGAGCACCTCCAGATAGTGCTGGCGATAGGAATCATCCTCCGGGTCAAGGTGCGTGGCAATGCGGTATTGATCGAGGGAATCCTTGTAATCGCCAAGCCTTTCCAGAGCAAAGGCGAGGTTGCTGTGGGCGTCCGCATCGTCCGGATCGTGCCGCAGCGCCTCAAGCATTTCCACCCGGGCCGGTTGCCAGTCCTTTTCAAGAAGGAATGTAATTCCCAGCTCGCGGTGCAGGTCCGGATTTTCGGGGTCCAGGGTTGAGGCATACCGCAAATCCTTCACTGCTTCGTCAAACCTTCCTTCGGCGCGCTCGTCTGCAGCTTTCCGGACAATAGTGCGCAGCTCCATCTTGCTTTCTGCCCTCTGCAATGGAGAGGAATCTCCATCGGTCTCCTCGGCGCCAGGAGCTTTGGGCTGAACCACAGCTTTCTCGCCAGGTGTAGGAGAAACGAAGTTGGTGGTTTGCGCTTCGCCGGGACAGCGGACGTGGACGTAATGGCCGCCCGCATCGATCCCTTTCACCGTCAAGCTGCCGGTGGAACCCGTCGTGCCGCTTGGAACAGAATCCACGTCCACCGCGCAATTGGCTTTGCCCGCTTCCACCACAACAGCGGCTGTGGCCGTCTGCGGCTTCGGCCGCCGCCCGGGAAGGCCGTAGAGATAGCCCGTAGCGAGCAATTCCGCCGCGCCCAAGAATCCGCAAACCATTTGCTTCACCATCTCGAAAATCATCTTAGCACTGGTAGGCGGCGCGTGGCAGGGGATGCCACCGGTACGCGTGCCCTAGCGCCGGCATCTTGCCCGCAAGCGCTGCGGCGATGGCGGGATGGCCTGCCGCGTGGTTGCGTGTGCTATAGTTTTGATGGGAGCGTCGGGGTTAGGGGTGAGTCTTGCAGATGGAATTGACTGAAGAGCAGCTTGAAATCAAGAAAACAGTCCGCGATTATGCGGAGCGGGAGATTCGCCCGCACGTGATGGAATGGGACGAAGCCCAACACTTTCCCCACGAGATTCTGAATGACCTGGGCCGGCTGGGTCTGATGGGTGTCCCTTATCCGGTGGAATATGGCGGCGCCGGCCTCGGCACTGTGGATTACGCCTCGGTGATTGAGGAGTTGGCGCGGGTGGACGGCTCCGTGGGTATTATTGTTGCGGCCCATACTTCGCTCTGCTCCGGGCACATCTTCATCGCCGGAACCGAAGCACAAAAGCGCAGGTATCTCATTCCGCTCTGCAAGGGTGAATGGCTGGGCTGCTGGAGCTTAACTGAGCCACAAGCCGGAAGCGACGCCGGTGGCACGCGCACCACGGCGCGGCGGGACGGTGAGTGCTGGGTGCTGAACGGATCCAAAACCTTCACATCGAACGGAACCTACGCTGATCTTTGCGTGGCTATGGCAGTGACCGATAAATCCGCCGGCAAGCACGGAATTTCCGCGTTTATTGTTGAGCGTGGCACACCTGGATTCCGCCCTGGAAAAAAGGAAAACAAAATGGGTCTGCGCGCCAGCGACACAGCGGAAGTAATATTTGAAGATTGCCGGGTGCCGAAGGAGAATTGCCTGGGGGAACCGGGTCACGGCTTTGTGGATAGCCTCAAAGTGCTGGACAAGGGCCGGATCTCGATTGCCGCTCTCGCCATCGGCATGGCTCAGGGCGCATTTGAAGCGAGCGTCAGCTACGCCAAACAACGCCAGCAATTCGGCAAGGCGATCGCGGAGTTTCAGGCCATCCAATGGAAGCTGGCGGACATGGCGACGGAAATTGACGCTGCCCGGCTTCTGATGCTGCGCGCGGCGCGCCTTGCAGACCAAGGAGAAAAAGTGACGCGCGAAGGCGCCATGGCAAAGCTCTATTCGGGCGAGGTGGCCGTGCGCGTGGCCAACGAAGCCGTGCAGATTCACGGTGGTTATGGCTTCATCAAGGATTATCCGGTGGAAAAATTCTACCGCGACGTGAAACTCTGTACGATCGGCGAAGGAACCAGCGAAATCCAGCGGATGGTAATTGCCCGTGAAGTGCTGAAAGATTGAACTTCCTATTTCTGGTCCGTTTTGCCGCGTAGGCGGGGAGCGGGAATCCATTCTCGACCGGAATCGCAGGCTCTCACGGGCCGGGAAAAGCCCGCTAGAAAGCCGGGGCATTCCGGACTTTGAACGGATGGCAGTCTCGCAGTTTTCAATGCATTGATGCCAGATAAACTAGAAGAATGGACGGAAAAGATTCTCGCCGGTGACCGCCGCGCCATATCGACAGCCATCACGGCCGTTGAGAACCAGCAAAAAGATGGGATCAGCCTGCTGAAGCGGCTGTTTGTGCGGACTTCCGGCGCTTTGTTGGTGGGCGTTACGGGAGCGCCGGGCGCGGGGAAAAGCACACTCGTGGAAAAACTGGCTGTCGAATACCGGCGGCTCGAAAAGCGCGTCGGCATCCTGGCTGTTGATCCCACCAGTCCTTTCAGCGGCGGCGCCATTCTTGGCGACCGCATCCGCATGCAGAGCCTGTCCAATGACCGGGGCGTTTTTATCCGTAGCATGGCAACGCGCGGACAGTTGGGCGGACTGGCCCCCGCCGCCCATGATGTGGTGATTGTCCTGGAAGCGGCGGGTTGCCAGGTAATCCTGATTGAAACGGTGGGCGTGGGACAGGATGAGGTGGAGGTGGCGCGCCTGGCGGATGCAACGATGTTACTGCTGGTTCCGGGCATGGGCGATGACGTCCAAACCTTCAAAGCGGGAGTCATGGAAATTGCCGATCTTTTCGTTATCAACAAGGCGGACCGCGCCGGCGCGGATCGAGTGGAGCAGGAGGTGACGGCAATGCTCTCCATCACCCCGAGAACTGGCCAGTGGCATCCGCCCGTCCTGAGAACGGTGGCCACGGAGGGTAAGGGTGTAGCCGAAGTCGTTCAGGCTCTGGGCTGCTATTGCGCCTTCGGAAGGGAGAAAAATCTCACAGCGCTGCGCGCCCGCCAAAAGTGGCGTGGGCGCGTGCTGGAGCTTTTGCGGCAGGAACTGTTCTCCACGATCGTCAGCCGCAACCTCGATGATGGAATATTGGACGCCAAGGTGGAGGAGATCATTCTGCGCCGCCGTGACCCGCATTCGATCGTCGAAGAACTGATCGCAGATTTCGCGGCGTACTCATAGCAATTCTGCAGGAGAGCCGGAGAACAATGCCCCCAAAGATTCACCATCTCGGTATTGCGGTGGAGTCGCTGGCGGAAGCCGTTCCGGTTTTCGAAAAACTGCTGGGCCAAAAGCCCTCCTCGCAGGAGGAAGTGGCGGATCAAAAAGTCCGCATCGCCGTCTTCAGCGCCGGTGAAAGCCGGATTGAATTACTGGAATCGACCACTTCAGATTCTCCGGTCGCCAAGTTTCTGAGCCGGCGTGGCCCGGGCATCCACCACTTGACGTTGACGGTGCCAAACTTGGAGCAGGCATTAGCAGATCTCAAAGCGTCGGGTTTTAAGCTGGTGGATCAGGCGCCGCGCACGGGAGCGGCACAGGAAAAGATCGCCTTCCTGCACCCTTCGAGCACGGCAGGCATTCTGATCGAGTTGCTGGAAGAGAAGAATCCATGAAGTTGGGATCTCTCGAAATTGTTGCCCTTTCTGACGGCACGTTCCGGCTGGACGGCGGCCAAATGTTCGGCGTGGTGCCGAAGATCCTTTGGGAAAAGAAGCTGCCCGCAGATGAGCTCAATCGCGTGACGCTGGGACTCACTTGCTTGCTGGTCAAAGCGGGCCATTATCACATCCTGATTGAGACGGGAATTGGCGACAAGTTTGATGCCAAGTTCGCAAGGATTTATGGAGCCAACCCTTCGACGATTCTGCTGGATGATCTTGCGAGGCATGGGCTGCGGCCCGAGGACGTTGACATCGTCATTAACTCGCACCTTCATTTCGATCATTGCGGATGGAACACGCGCCGGGAGGGGTCGCGCACCCTTCCCACTTTCCCTCGCGCCCGGTATTTTGTGCAGCGAGGCGAGTGGGAACATGCCTTGAATCCGACGGACCGCGACCGGGCCAGCTATATCGAGGAATATTTTCTGCCCGCCGAAAAACAGACGGAATTTCTGGAAGGCGATCAGGAAATTCTTCCCGGAGTGCGGGTGGAGATTCTGCGCGGCCACACGTGGAATTTGCAGGGGGTGTGGCTGGAATCCGGCGGCCAGAGTATGCTTTTCATTTCCGACCTGGTTCCCACCGCCGCCCACTTGCCCTATCCGTGGATCATGAGCTTTGATCTTTATCCCCTGGAAACTCTCGCCACGCGCCGGCGGCTTCTTCCCAAGCTGCTGGAGCAGGGAACGGTCGTGACCTTTCCCCATGACGCGCGAATCCCCTGGGCGCGATTGGTGGAAGCCGAAGGTAAAATTACTGTGGCCATGCTGGACCAGGTTGTCACCGCCTGATCAAGAAGCCCAGGCCACAAAATCCAAACAGACACGATGAAAAAGCAACAGACACAACGGATGAACTCAGCGGAAATCGGCATTATCGGCGGGAGCGGCATTTACAAGATGCCGGGAATCTCAAAGGTGCGGGAGGCTCGCATTGCCACACCCTTCGGCAAGCCTTCGGATGCCTATATCCTGGGCGAGCTGGAAGGACGCAAGGTCGCGTTTCTGGCGCGCCACGGGCGCGGCCACGTGCTACTCCCTTCGGAATTGAACTTCCGCGCCAATATTTACGGGTTCAAGAAGCTCGGGGTGGAACGGATTATTTCCCTGAGCGCCGTGGGCTCCCTGCGCGAAGATTTCAAGCCGATGGATATGGCAATCCCAGCGCAGTTTTTTGACCGGACCCAAGGCCGCGCTTCCACGTTTTTCGGAAACGGATTGGTGGCCCACATCAGCTTTGCAGACCCGTTCTGTCCGGTGTTGCAGGAGGTGCTGGCCGAATCCTGCGCTTGCGCCAAAGTGAATTTCCATCGTGGTGGAACGTACCTTTGCATAGAAGGTCCGGCGTTTTCCATGCGGGCGGAGTCACACACTTACCGCGCCTGGGGCATGGACGTGATCGGCATGACCAACCTGCAGGAAGCGAAGCTGGCGCGCGAAGCGGAGATTTGTTACGTCACGCTGGCCATGGTGACCGATTACGATTGCTGGCATGAGGAACACGACGCGGTGACGGTCTCGCAAGTCTACGACAACTTGATGCGAAATGCCGAGAATGCGCAGCGGATCATTGGTTATGCCTTGCAGGGGATGCCCCGGGAGCGTACCTGCAAATGTGGCACGGCGCTGGCTCATGCCATGATGACGGACCGCCGCAGAATTCCTCCCAGGACCAGAAGAAAGCTGGACTTGATTGCCGGAAAGTACCTGAAATAGGGCACCGCGGCCCAGCTTGCAAGACCGCGAAGAGGGGCAGATTTCTAAGCCCAATGCTGTTCGGTTAGGGTGTACCACCTGATGTTTATCGCAAGGTCGTCAAGTGACCCCTCACCCCAGCCCTCGCCCCGCCAGCGGGAGAAAGAGAGGTGCCACCCGATTCACTGATTGGCTATTCAGCCCTCGCCCCGCAAGCGGGGAGAGGGGGAACCGGGCAGCGGTGGGTGAGGGGCCCGGATCCCACGCGGAAGGATTATCGCCAGCGTCCACATGCATTGCAAAGATCGCCGGAGAAGACCGGCAGATCGAGTTTGTTGGACCCATCTCAAATTCAAAGCTCTCATGGAGTAGATCACTGACATGTCTCTGCTAGTAGTTGGTTCGGTTGCGTTTGATGACATTTCCACGCCTCACGGCAGAGCCGAAAATATCCTGGGCGGCTCGGCGACTTACTTTTCGATTACGGCCAGCAACTTTGTTCCGGTCCGCATTGTCGCTGTGGTGGGTGAGGACTTCGGGGCGGAGGAGACTGCGGCGTTTCAAGGCCGGCCCATCGATATCGCAGGTCTGGAACGCGCCGCGGGGAAAACATTCCGCTGGCGGGGTGAATACAGTGGCGACATGAACCAGGCCAAGACTCTTGAAACGCAGCTCAACGTGTTCCAACATTTTTCGCCCAAGATTCCGGCTTCTTTTCTTGAAAGTGAGTTTATCTTTTTGGGGAACATTGATCCCACGTTGCAACTGCACGTGCGGCAGCAATTGCCCCATGCCCGCCTGGTGGCCTGCGACACCATGAACTACTGGATTCAAGGCGCTCCGGAGGCCCTGGGCAAGACCCTGCAAGTGGTGGATATGCTGATCATCAACGAAGGCGAAGCGCGAATGATTTCGGGAATTGACAACCTGCGCCGCGCCGCCGCGGAGGTGCTGAAGCTCGGTCCAAAAATGCTGGTGGTGAAACGCGGCGAATACGGCGCCTGCCTATTCCAAAACGGCAGCATCTTTTTTGCGCCGGGATATCCCCTGGAACAGGTGTTCGACCCCACCGGAGCGGGCGATACGTTTGCGGGCGGCTTCATGGGTTATCTCGCGAGCTGCAAGGAGATCAACGAAGCCAACCTTCGCCGTGGCCTGATTTACGGTTCGGTGATGGCCAGCTTCGCGGTGGAGGAATTCGGCCTGCGCCGGTTGCTCCGGGTCACGTCCCGGGAAATCCAGAACCGTTTTCAGGAATTCAAGAGTATGACCCATTTTGATGTCTGATCCTCAACCCAGCGGTACCGGCTCGTCCAGAGGTGCGATGGCCGTCCCCCTCGCCCTCCGGACCGGCGTCTGGCTGCTCGTCATCAGTGTTGCGGCGGCCAATCTTGGCTTTTTCTATTCGCGGGGTCTGAGCAACCTTTATGGCGACGGCCTTGCGCACGTCGAAGGGGCGCGCCGCATCTTTGACTCGCGGACGCCGGGCTTGCCCGAAATTGGCAGCGTCTGGCTTCCGCTCTTTCACCTTCTTGCGGCTCCGCTGGCCATCAATGATTTCCTGTGGCGCAGCGGCCTGGCGGGGAGCTTGATTTCCACGGCGGCTTTTGTCCTTTCGGCCTGGCTGATCTTCCGGTTGTCTTTTCAGATGAACCGGTCGCTTGGGGCGGCCGCCGTTTCTCTCGCCATTTTCCTGCTCTCTCCGGGTATGCTCTATGCCGCTTCCACTCCTCTTACAGAACCCTTGATGATTCTCTGGACCATTCTGGTCACGTTTCTGGTTTTTCGATTCCAGCAAAATGGCAGCCGCAAAACCCTGGCCGCGGTATCCGTCGCCGCATTGGCTGGCTCGCTGACCCGCTATGATGGCTGGTATTTTCTACCTTTTGTGGCGTTGTTCATTCTGCTTGTGCCCAAAGTTGCATTTCGCCAGCGGCTCATCAATGCCTCCATCTTTTGCTTGATCGCGGGATTGGGCCCCTTGCTGTGGTTTGCCCATAACGCTCACCGCTATGGCAACGTTCTGGAGTTTTACAATGGCCCTTACTCTGCCAAGGCCATCTATGCCCACCAACTTGCAACCACGGCCTTCCGCTACCCCACCGACGGCCACGTCCTGCTTTCGGCGCGCACCTATCTGGAGGATTTGAAGCTGGTGATTGGGCCGTGGCTATTGGTGCTGATGATGTTTGGGCTGATCCTGTGCTTGATCGACGGCAGCCGGCGAAGACGATGCGCGGCGGCGTTCCTTTTGCTTGTCCCGATGATCTTCTATGTTCAGTCGATGGCTTTTGCAGCGATTCCAATCTATGTTCCCTCGCTCTTCCCGCATACCTATTACAATTTGCGATATGGGCTGGAGATGCTTCCGGCAGCGGCGATTTTCCCAGCCTTTATCGCCGGATCTGCTGGTGGGAAACGAAAGTTCCGGGGTAACGTCATTGTGGCCGCGCTGTTGCTCGCCGTCGTCCTCGCCCAGGACGTGGCAATGGCTGCCCCAGGCGCCAGGAACATTCCAATCGTCCGCGAGAGTATTCTCAACACGCCTTGCGCCAGCAAAACAGAACAGGCGGTGATCCGTTTTCTCCGCTCGAACTATGATGGCCACACCATCCTCATGGCGTTGGGGAAGTGGCCTTGTGTAAATCCAGAGGTCAGGATTCCCTACCGGAATACGATCACCCAAGCCAATCGCCGATATTGGAAAAGGCTGCCGCAAGGGGCATCGAAGCAAGCTGAATGGGTCGTCGTGAAACGGGGCGACGCGGTTGACGATCTCATGCGGGCGTATCCCGGGGCCTTCACGAACTTCCGGCAGGTTGTTCGATTTTCATTTCCCGGCGAAGAGCCTGCAGCAGTGTACCGGCGAATATCCGGGCCAAACTCGGGATAAAAGGCATTAGGCGAGGCCACTCGAATCGGCATGGAAAACAGATCGAAAGCTGGAAAGGTTATTTCAATTGCACAAAATTCGATTCTTCAAATATCACGGAGTGGGCAATGACTTTATCGTGGCCGCTGCGAAGAGCGTCGCGCCGGCCCTTCGTGGTTTGAATTCCGGTCCTGCCCTTGCGGGTTTCCGTCATGCGCCGGGACTGAGTGCTCTGGCGAAAGCGATTTGCGACCGGCATCGGGGTGTGGGCGCGGACGGATTCCTGGTGGTGTCGCCATCTTCGAAGCAGGGAATTGACGCATCCGCACGATTCTTCAATGCCGACGGAAGCGAGGCGGAGATGTCCGGCAATGGTATTCGCTGCATCGCTGCATACTGGCTGCAAACCAGGAAGGGATTGCGATTCCTCCGGGTTGAGACGCCGGCAGGTCTTCGCAGGATTGACGTCGTCCGGGCATTTCCGGGCCATTGGGTCTTCAAAGTGGAGATGGGAAAACCTGTTCTGCAGCCCAATCAGATTCCATTTCTAGGAACGGGCGCACAAGAGCCCGTGGTGGATTACCGGCTGAAAACATCGAAGGGGAATTTCCGGGTAACCGTGACTTCGATGGGTAATCCGCATTGCACGCTGTTCGTCAAAAGGTTTGACCGGATCCCCTGGCAAGCGATCGGGCGGGAGATTGAAACTCACCCATTGTTTCCGAACCGCACCAATGTTGAGTTTGTGCAGGTCCATTCGCGGAGCGAAATCGAAGTCCGATTTTGGGAGCGCGGTGTGGGGCAAACGGCGTCCTCGGGAACCGGATCCTGCGGAGCCGTGGTGGCGTCGGTTCTCAATGATCTCACTCAACGCAAAGTCCGCGTTCGAACCCTGGCAGGCCCGCTTGAAGTGAGCTTTCCCAAAGGCGGTCAGGTCTTTCTCACGGGCCCTGCGATGCAGATTGCGGGCGGGATTTTCCACTTCCCACCCAAAGGTGGCGATTAATTGCGTCTTTGTAGAAAAATTGTGGACTTCGCTGCTGGCGGGTGAACATACAGGTAGAGCTTATGGGCAGCGCCATAATCTTCCTTGACGGTCTCGACTCGGACAGGTGTCCACCCCGGCACGGGAAAATCGTGCGAGACGATTCGCGCTCCCGGGCGCAGTTGCCGTTCCAGCACCGGACGCAACTCCCCATTGACCACACCCAGCAAATAGAGAGTCACTACGGTTGCCGGCCGCAGATTCACCTTGAAAAAATTGGCGTGGAGGATCGTCACGTGATCTTGCAATCCAAGCTGGAGAATCTTCTGGGACGATTGCTCGTAAAGCTGATCGTCCAGCTCAACCCCTACCGCGTCGGCGTCGAACATTTCCGCGGCCATGATGACGATTCGTCCGTCTCCCGATCCGAGGTCGTAAACGCGGTCGGTGTGGTTGACTTTGGCAAGGGCCAACATGCGGCGGCAAACATCGAGCGGGGTCGGCACATACGGGGCCAGCTTGCCGGTGAGGCCGTCCGGCCCCTCCGCGATTTGTAGGGCGCCAACCGCCGTCGGCATTCGCGCGCCCGTCAAGAACAGAACCAGGATAATTCCTACCTGGGCTTGCGGCATTCTAGAAAGGAAACATTTCATCACGGATTCTACCTGGCTGCAGGCGCTCTCCAGGTCGCTGATTTGGGCATGAAAGCCATGCCAGCCGCGGCTCAAACCTCTGATCAATCCGGCGTGCTGCCAACGGAGAAATCACCCCGAATCGCGCCCCTACGCCAAACTGTACCACTACCGAAGAACAAGAACACCTTGTGTTCGCGCCTCCTTCGCGCTAGTATTCCACGCACGGTCGGCGTAACGTTTTGATGATTCCGTGAGGCCGGATGTTTCACGGATCTCGTAGGCAAGACTTCGCGAATCATCCAGGTTAGAACTTTTCCCGGCCACCAACCGGAGAATGGAAGCGCCAATGCGGAAACTTTTTGGCAAGAACCCAGCGCAGATGGTTGTTGCGGCCGCATTTTGCGCCGCAGTCTTATTCCTCCAAATGGCAAGCCAGGGGCAAGCCAAGAGCAAGCACCGGTCCAGCAGCAATCCGAACGATCCCACCTCCCGCCTGTTCCATACCCTTGACGATTCCTACGGAGGCAAGCTGACCAATCTCTATTTGCTGGCGGACGTTTATTCAGACCCTGCGAGTCCTGGAAAGCAATTTCAGCGCGTTCTCCTGGTTGATTATGACAAGAGCCGCTTTTTCGGAAGATTTAAGATTATCGTCCGCAGCGTTGGCAAGCTCACCCCGACGCAGCTCCAGTCCTACACTCCTCAGCAGATTTATGACTTTGGCGAGACCGACTCCGAAAAATTTGAAAAAATCAATCCCGGTCCTTTTGGCGGGAACGGAGATCTCTATCTTCGAGCCACCGGAAACGGACCGTTGCAAAGCGCGCCCATTATGGATCATGTCCGGCAGGAGTACGATATGCTTGTGACGACGTACATTCTTCCTGCCGTCGAAAAGAAGCAATAGCCCGGCCGTGTTGAAGTGGATTCAGTGGCATCCACGGCAGTCTTGTTCGCAAGCCTTGTCCTGCGATTCGCGCGTCCGTCTTGAGAAATCCCTCTCTCCAAATCGATCACCGCGATAGGGCCGTATGTGAGTCTGGCACTGGGGCAAAAAGTCAAAAAGGAGCCGGTTTCCTGGCGTGGCTCAAACCGGCTCGCGCCCAGCCTTTCATGGCTCCGTCAGGATCAACTGCTGATAAGTTGCCGGATTCCTGAAGAGGGCCGGAAACAGACTGTCCGCTTTCGAAGTGAAGACGATTTCGCCGCCCTCGCCGGGTTGTCCAATGGCGGAGGCAACGGGCTGGACTGATTTACCCAACAGAAAGGACATTCCCATCTCATCGTTCGCCTTCAGAGCACCCCCCGAGAAAAAGGCTGCCGGAATCGCAAAATCCGCGGAATAGCCTCCGGAAGTCTTTTTCCAAAAGGCCTTAATCTGATTTGAAAGGTTTGCGTCAGGCGGCTCGGCTGCAACCAGCTTGGGTTCGACGATTGCCGTTGCCGGGACCGAGGCAAAGTCGCCCGGCGTGAAGGTCAATTGGTGATCATCGAGGCTGGTCTGGGTGTTAAAAAAGTCCTTGCGGAAGGCCGTATCCAGAAAAACCCGAAGTCCGTTACGAGCCTCACTCCCAGCGGCGGCGGACGGATAATAGAAATGTGGATCTCTCACGCGGACGCCGATATAAAAGAATTGCTCATCCCAGCCCAAAGCGACCTGCGCCGAGAATTGATCCGGTCCGCTCCACAGCTCCGAGCCTGATGAGATCTGACTCCGGCTTTCGAAGGCGTAAACAGGGCCCGCCTCCCATTTTGAAAAATCGCCGTCCAACTTGGGGGGTTGGGCGACGTGAAAAGCGCGGAGAACATCACCGTCAGCATTCCATTCAATTTTGCCATCGGGCAAGG
This sequence comes from Terriglobia bacterium, assembly GCA_035531475.1. Taxonomy (GTDB): domain Bacteria; phylum Acidobacteriota; class Terriglobia; order UBA7540; family UBA7540; genus CALCEB01. The sequence continues at coordinate 17,110 of DATKST010000025.1, read as the reverse complement.
TCTTGAACTCCGGACCAGACTTCAACGCCTGCAAGCGGGCCTCCGCCTGAGCGGGGAATGGGGAGATTTCAGGCAGCAGTTTTGCAAATTGCTTTTGCTGGCCCAGCGCCGCCAAGGATTGATTCAATTCATCAATTCGTGACTGCAGTAAAGGGGCGGCGATGGGTTGACGCTGCTCCGAATAGAGCGGCTTGAGATCGTTTTCGTCCCACCAGTAATCACCGTAAGTCTTCAGAAACGGTCCTAAAAGATTGATGCCATCGGGTCCATATTGGCTCTGCACGGCATTCGCGAACGCCCGATGCGGATCATAAGCCATCGGGTTCCACAAGTAATCCGCCACGGTTTGGAGCGCGATCATCGAAGCGTGGGCTTCGATCATGGGATTGGAGAAAAGGCCCTGGACCACTTCGGGAAGGTGCGGATCACGGCCTACGACGGGAGCCAGAATCAAGCGCCAGGGGATTCCATCATTCACCGGAAAATTATCCCAGATCACCAGCTTCCTCCTCAGCAGCTTGCTCCACTCTTGCGCTTGCGCCAGGGTGATGGTGGGCGAAACCACGTGGGTTCCGGTCCAGGCGATGGGCACGTCACGGTCCACGTGTTTTCCAAGTTCTTTGACATAGGTGCGACTTCCCCAGGCGTTCGTATAAGTGGTGGGGGTTACGACCAGGTGGTTTTGGGGCGACGCGCTCTTAAGATAGCGATTCAACTTATTGATCAAGAAGGCGTGGGCGGTGCCGAGGTCTTTGAAGCGAGCCTGGTCCGCAGGATTTTGCAGCTTTTGCGGAATATCATCCAGAAATAACGCAAAGCAAGAGACCCCCATCTTCGCTACGCTATCGAGCTTGGCGGTCAAGCTGGCGAAGTCGGTGGCGCTCGAATAGGTCATCGAAAGGCCGGGACTGATGGCAAAGCAAAAATCGACAAAATTGTCGTGCGCCGCCTGAATCTCCCTTTGAAGATCGGCCGCAAGACCGGCGGGATAAGGCTCCCGCCATTGGTCGCGATGGTAGGGGTCATCCTTGGGGGCGTAAAAATAAATGTTCATGCCGTGATCGCCTTCGAAGCTGAAAATATCCAGGCGGTCCTGCAGGCTCCAGGGCGGACCGTAAAATCCTTCAATAATGCCTCTCTGGGCGAAAGAAGGAAAATCCACGACGCGCGCCATCCGGCCACCTTTCTGGCTGGCCACGCGCTTCACCGTGGGATATAAGCCATCCGCCAAGTTTAAGCGGGAAGCTTGGAGAATCTGAGGGATGCGGAGCAGCGCGTTGTGCAATCCCGTCTGTGAGCTCGCAGTGATTCGCATCCGGATGGGGTTACTTTGCTTGCCGTATAGCACGTCGATCACGTACCCTTCATGTGCGGTTCCCTTTGTCAATGTGCTTCCGCCGGTGTCCTCGTGGTGGAGCATCTTGAGAAGCTGCGCATCACGTTTGAGCGGGTTAATCTGAATCACCACGCCCGCGCCGCTTGCCTTAATAGCTCGGGGATTCGAGGCGATTGAAAAACTGACGCCGTGATCCTTTGCGATTCTCGCAATCTGTGCCGAAATTCGCGGGTCCATCCCGTGCTTCGCCACAACTGCCCAGGCACGACTTTGGGCGCTTGAAAACTGTGCTCCAAAAGTGACAAAAGCGGTAATAGCCAATAAACCCCGGATGGTTTTCATTTCTTTTGTCCTTGTTTTCGAATGATCGGCGTCCTCGGTGCCTTTTAACTCATTGATTCTACATCAATTATTTGGACTTACTCCTAAAAATAAAGTAACCTAATCATAATAAATGTGTTAGTCGATTTTCAATGGCTTTGTGAGTGGCTTTGAATGGGTTTGCTCCACAAGCCGTCCTTTGTTTTCAATGGAGTTTGGGTTTGTTCCGTAACATCTTTGGTTTTTGCGTAAATCCTACTTATCAAGGACTGCCGAAACCACAACTGGTAACCACTCCTGAAACGATTGGATCCGGTCATTCTGGCGCGACCTTGAATTATGAACCCGACGCTCCAGAGTACCTGGGTGCAGGGTTCCAGGTACCGGTGACTCCCGCTCTCCCCATGGCGGGGACAGGCTTCGAGGGAATGACGGTGCGCGCCGCAATGACAGTTATCCCAGGGAAATCACGGTGCCCCATGTGAAGTCCCCAAAAGCCAGCCCCTTGCTTTTCATAGACATTGAGGCTTCATTCCTTCAAATTTAAGTGGTTTAAGCTCCCAATGGCCGGCCGGAAGTGATCTACTGGTCATTGCACAGTTGGGGATTATGCCATCGTAGCTAAGGGCCGAATGCAGCAGGGAAAGCAGAATATTGTATCGAATCGATACGCTGTATACGGGAAGCAGGGCAGGTAGAGCCTGATTTCCCTGATGGTCCGATGAAAGGTGCCCGTGAGTGAATGATCCGGGCTCATCGACCACGTTAAGCAGGTGCAATGTTGACAGTTTTATGGCTTCGGGAGGCTTGATAAATCGCCTCCATCACTTTCACATCACGGAGCCCGCTTTGTCCGTCCGGTTCAGGGTTCCGCTGACGGCGGATGCAACCGGCAAAGTAGTCGAGTTCCAGAACAAACTCATCGATTGGGGGGAAGGCTTTTTCAAACCAACGGCCGCCAATCTCGCCAAACAAGCGCCGTTCTTCGTTGTAAGCAAAAGCAGGATTGAGCGCCGCCCAGCCTTTTTCGCCATGTACTTGAATGAATGAGGCTTTGGCAGCGCCAAAGCTGGAGGTAGCCTGCATGACCAAACCTCCAGGAAAAACCAGGCGGAAGGCAATGCTCTCTTCAACCTCTTTGAAGCGTCCGGAGTCATCCGTCCAACTATAAGCGTCTGCGGTTATGGGTTCCTGGGCTGCCAGCCACAACGCCGTATTCACACAATAGACACCAAGATCCATAAGGGAGCCACCGCCGGAAAGCCGGCGGTCAAAGTGCCATGTGGGGACATTGGGGCCCTTGGGCAGCAGGATGGTGAAGGCCGAGTGAATCAATCGCAGCTTGCCAAGCCGCCCGCTTTCCACCAGCTTCTTTAAGGCGAGTCCAGCAGGCTCTACATACTTGCGATAGGCCACCATCAAGCGCACCCCCGCCGCTTCGCAAGCCGCAATGATCCGCCGGCAATCCGCAGACGTGTTGGCCAACGGTTTCTCGCACAAGACGTGCTTACCGGCTTGGGCCGCCTGGATCGCCTCACTCACATGGGCGCCATTCGGGGTGGCCAGGTAGACCGCTTCCACTTGCGGATCGCGCAGACAGGCATCGTACTCCTGGTAACGCCAGTAACGCGCCGCTCCAAAACGCCGGGCAAGCCTCTTGGCCTTCAGGCCGTCACGGCTGACGACGCCAATCAACGTGGACTTTTTGCCGAGCCGGAATGCCGGCAACACCGCGCCCTCTGCAATTCTTCCCAGGCCTATCACCGCATAACCCACTTTCCTGGTTTCCGTCATGTGATTTCACAGCGTCCTTTCGAGTTGAATTTCCAGCGCCTCCGCGATGGCGCAACGTCCACCGTCAAGCCTCGCCACTACCATTTCCGCACTTGACTTGACTTTCAGGTAGAAGAGAGTAAATTGAAGCCAGTGAGCGGGTGGGCCCCTCGAAGTGCCCGTATGCTCGTGTAATCGTCATATCCTATTCGAGCGGCGCCAAGGGACTCCACCGGGAAATGGTTGTGGCCGCTGTTCGAGTTCGCTCATGAATCTCTCACTCGCGTGCTGTTTTCCCTCCACAGCGGCTCGGTCATGTGCTGAAACAGGAGGGCCCCATGTTTCAAATGATTGATGAAGAAAAGCCCACGGCGGATAGCCGCCGCATGCTGCTCTACAAAGTCGGTGCTTTCGTTGCGGCTATTGGCGCCCTGGGAATTATCACTTATTTTTTGGTTACCTCCCATTATCTGGGTGGATGAGAACGATTGAACCTCAGACCGGGAACCGATCCGCCACCAGCCGCAGAGCGTCCTCGCGGCTGCTGATGCTTCCGTCGAGTTGTGCGTCCTCGACAGCACGCAGAATCTCCTTGAATCGCGGTCCGGGCTGATAGCCTGCTGCGATCAGGTCATCTCCATTCATCAGAACCGCAGGGCGAATCTCCTCCGCTGGAATCTCTTCGATCATGCGCCGGGCCATCTCGTAATGAGTGAGGTCGCGATGGCTGGAAAGGCAATCCAGCCGGTGTAGCTCCAAGTGCTCATCAAAGCCATCCATGCGCAGGAAGCGTAACTGCGTGGACCGTCGCATTTTGGGAAAATCTTTGAAGCGCAGGTGATGGCGGACCAGTTCCACAACGCGTTCGGTCTGCCTGGACGAAAGCCGCAAGCGCCCACAAATTGCCTCCGTCATTTTCGCGCCTACCTCGGGGTGCCCATCGAACCGGATGCGATCGCGGACACTAAACGTAGGCGGCTTGCCGACGTCGTGGAGAAGAACTCCCAATGCCAGTGTTTCACTGGGCTCGTTCAGACCATCGAGCATCATCAGGGTATGCACCCAAACGTCGCCTTCCGGATGGAACTGCGGAGGCTGTTCCACGCCCTGCAGCGCCTTAATTTCCAGCAGAACCTCCGCAAGCAGCCCCGACTCGTCCAGCAGCTCAAAGCCCCGGCGTGGTGAACCCTCCGTCAGGATTTTCAAGATTTCATCGCGCGTGCGTTCGGCGCTGACTCCACGAATGCGGGGCGCGAGTTCGCGAATGGCGGCGAGGTCTGGCGCGTGAATCGTGAAATTGAACCGGGCGGCGAAGCGCACGGCGCGAAGCATCCTGAGATAGTCCTCGCTGAATCGCTGTCCGGGATCGCCGATGCTGCGGATGCGGCGCGCCCGTAAGTCGGCTTGCCCTCCGACATAGTCCAGTACCCGGTTTTCGATGGGATCGAAGAGCAATCCATTAATGGTGAAATCCCGGCGGCGGACATCCTCTGCGGCGGTTGGCGCAAAACGCACTTCCTGCGGATGGCGGCCATCTTCATAACGGCCATCGCTGCGGTAGGTGGCCACTTCCACGTTGACCGATTTACCAGGGACAAGGACAACGCCAAATTTCGCGCCCACCGGCAAGGCGCTTGGGAATAGTTGGAGGACCTGATCGGGAGTTGCATTGGTCGCAATATCATAATCCGTGGGCGGCCGCTCCATGAGCTGGTCGCGAACGCAACCTCCAACGAAATAGGCCTCGAAGCCTGCATCCCGCAGCCGTTGCAGGACCTCCAATGCCTCTTGCTTCCTATTTTCCATGACGGTCTCGGCGGCAGGAATAGAACTCTAGGCGGTGCATCGGTTCGGCGCAACGAAGACTGGCAGCGCTCTGCTAACCCCAATGCTGTTCACTTAAGGTCCGTTCGAGAATAACTGCACCTCGTTGGGTCCTGGCCCCTCACCCACCGCTTCGCGGCACCCTCTCCCCGCAAGCGGGGAGAGGGGCGGGGTGAGGGGGAACGCAACGTCCATGCCATCAAAATCATGAGGTTCATCCTAACTGAACAGTATTGGGGCTGATGGCCAATCATGCCACTCGCCACTCATCACTTGTTACTTGCCACTGTACTTGCTTCGTCCTGTTACTTGAGCGCCTGCTTCAACTGGCTCTCAATCTTCTGAGTGTCCGCAGTCGCCAGCGAAGCCGCCGCGAAATTGTAGCGCTTGCCGGAACTTAGGAAGATGTGGAACGTCCCCGTGCTTAATCCAAAGAACACATTGGGGTTGATTTCCTGAACATCGGTAACCGGAACCGAAAAGATCATGACGCCCTTTTCAGTATAAGTCAGCGTTCCCTTGTCAACGCTGAGTGTGCCCTGCACTCTTGACTTGGTCTTGAGCACCTCGACGACGTCACCCAGATTGAAGACATTGAATGAAACTGCCTTGCCGCTGCTTTTCGCCGCCGTGGTGGCGCTTTTCGAAGTGGCGGTGGTGGGACTGGGGGCAACGGTCGCGGCGGGTGCGTTATTAATTGCGGCGCCGCCAACTTGGAAATTGCTTTCCACTTCACTTTGGTCTGGATTGACCACAAATAGACCGGTGGATCCCGGGGCAGCATCCGAAGCAATCTGGACGTGGGCGATTAATTCAGAGTTTTTCTTCACCCGGGTTGAGGCGACAGTAATCTTGGGGTTTGAGAACGCCACTCTTACGCCCTGGACGAAATTTCGGCCTTTGATGGTGAGCGTGAAATTGCTACCGGGCCCGGCACTGGGTGGGGCCACGCTTGAAACAAACGGCGTCCCCGCTGGGGAGGCAGGCTCCGGGATGTTGGCGGGAGACGTTGAAAGTGGGCCCGGGCTCGCTTCGGCGGATTCCCGGACGGCAAAAGGGAATGTGGCCGAAGCGCCCGAAGGGTTCGTCACATAAAGGGTCACCTGACCCGGAGCGGCCCCGGGAGCGACCTGCACCTCGACCGTGATCCTAGCGTTTCCATTCTGGTGAGTTGAAATCGCGTGCAATGCGGGGTTGGAGAAAGTGACGTAGCTTCCAGGGACAAAGTTCCGTCCCTGGATTGTGATCCTGACTTTCTGCCCCGGGTGGGCATCCTCTGGATCAACGTTGGAGATGGTAGGCGCCGGGCTGGCCTGGGGCGCTGAAAAAGCGGCTAACCGCACTGTTGCCTTCGCTGCGGCAGGCACGGCAACCCAAAGCCAGCCGGCAAAAGTGAAACGCCACGACCAGGCGAAGATTGATTTTCCATGTATTCTCATCATCGTTTGACTTCCCAATGGCCGAAAGCCCAACCCTGAAGGTCCGCGCCGGTGGTTACCCGAGCCTCCTATTATCTGCGATTTTGGCGGAAAGAGGGAAAAATGCCTTGCACGGTTGCCACGAGGTCCGCGGTCTCGGGGTGGGAGTTTGCCCGCCGGACCGCAAGACAAATGAGTATTCGAAAGCTGTTATTCGGCACGGTTGAAACCGTGCCTGGACGGTCACCAAGGGAAGTCCGCGAATAATCCGGGGTAACGGCGAGGCTAAATCCTTGACCCTTCAGTCCTCGCATAGAACTGCATGAAGAATCCAGGCTATGCAAAGCTGCCCCTGGCGCCACGAGATGTTATCATCGCGGATGAGGTGGAAGCCGGAATGGAGAATCCTGATCCCGCGGTAGTGATTCAACTGATCGAAGCTTTCCGCAGCTCAAAGGCGATGTTCGCGGCGGTGGAGCTGGGCATTTTTGACATTCTTGAAGAAGGTGCGAAAGACGCGATGACGCTTGCCCGTGAAACGCGCTCGAATCCGGACGCCCTGGAGCGGCTTCTGGATGGGTGCGCCGGGCTTGGACTGCTCGGCAAGCAAGGAAGCCAATATTCGAACCTACCTGTGGCGCAGGTTTATTTGTGCCGCAACAGCCCTGCGACCCTGGCGGGCTACATTCTTTATTCGAACCGCGCTCTGCTCCCGATGTGGGAGCACCTGGAAGATGCGGTGCGCGAAGGCACGCACCGGTGGCGCCAGACCTTTGGGCATGAGGGATCCATTTTCGAGCATTTTTTCAGAAGTGATGAGGCGCGGCGCGACTTTCTGATGGGCATGAACGGCTTCGGAATGCTTAGCTCACCCCGGATTGCGGCGGCCTTTGACCTTTCGGCCTACAATCGCTTGGTGGACCTTGGAGGCGCGACCGGCCACCTGGCGCTGGCTGTGCTCGAACTCTATCCCCAAATGCGCGCGGGGGTGTTTGACCTGCCCGGGGCCATTGAGACGGCGCGAGCCACGCTGGCAGGAACACCTGGCGAAGGCCGCGTCGAGCTGATCGCGGGTGACTTCTTCGCCGATCCGCTTCCTGAAGCCGACCTCTATGCCCTTGGCCGTATCCTGCACGATTGGCCGCAGGAAAAAATCGATGGCTTGCTCAAGAAAATTCACGGACGGCTCCCGCCGGGTGGGGGATTGTTGATCGCCGAGCGCCTCCTGAATGAGGACAAGACTGGCCCGCTCCCGGCTCTGCTCCAATCCTTGAACATGTTGGTTTGCACGGAAGGCAAAGAGCGGACGCTGGCCGAATACGAAGAGCTTTTGCGCCAGGCGGGTTTTCGCGAAATCCGTGGACAGAAGATTGGGGCACCGCTGGACGCGATTTTGGCGGTGAAGTGAAAGCCGCTGTCAGCCCTCAGCAAAGGCGTCTAATATTTCCGGCTGCCCGCTGATTGGTGAAAGCTGATCGCTTATTTCACTTTGCTCTTAAGATTCAGATTGCGGGCCAGGCGGTGCAAGTAGGTGGCGCGGACGCCCAGCAGTTTTGCAGCCTCGGTATAGTTGCCACCGGATTGTTCGAGGGCGTTCAAGATGATTTGTTTCTTGGCATCCCGCACGCCTTTCTGGTATTGGGCGTTAGTTTCGTTTGAGGGCGGCTGCGATTCGAGCAAGGCTTCCGGCAAATCCTCCGGCAGGATCATCTCCGAAGATCCCAAGACCACGGCGCGCTCGATGGCGTTCTCCAGCTCGCGGATATTCCCGGGCCAATCGTAATTCATCAGGCAAGCGCGAGCCTCGGGGGAAATCACTTTGACCAGGCGATTGGATTTCTGTCCGTGCTTTACGGCAAAATAGCTGGCAAGCAGAGGAATGTCTTCGCGCCGCTCGCGCAGCGGCGGCATGGTGATGGAAACCACATTGAGCCGGTAATAGAGGTCTTGCCGGAACCGGCCCTGGGTTACCTCATCCGCCAGGTTGCGGTTGGTGGCAGCAATCAACCGGATATCCACCTTGATGGGACGAGCGCCGCCCAGGCGGTCCAGTTCGCGCTCCTGAAGCACGCGCAGCAGCTTGGCTTGCAGCAGGGGAGCGAGCTCGCCAATCTCGTCCAGAAACATCGTCCCGGTATCCGCCAATTCCAGCTTCCCTTTTTTCAGCGCCAGAGCGCCGGTGAAAGCTCCCTTCTCATGGCCGAAGAGCTCGCTCTCAAGCAGGGATTCCGTGAGCGCGGCGCAGTTGATGGCCACAAAAGGTTTTCCCTTGCGAAGACTGTGTTGGTGGAGGGCCCTGGCCACCAATTCTTTTCCGGTTCCGCTCTCCCCGCTGATCAGGACGGTGGACGATGACGGCGCCGCACGGGCAATGAAGCGGTAGACTTCCTGCATGCGCGGGCTCTCGCCCACCATGTCGTGCCCCCGGCTGATTTCCTCCTGCAGTCGGCGCGTCTCTTCCTCCAGCCATGCCAGCCTTTGTGCCTTTTGAAGGGCAATCGCCCCCATGCCGGCAATGGCGCTCACCATCTCCAGGTGCCGCTGGTCAAACCGGACGCTGGGCTTGACGGTTTCGAGATAGATCACCCCCAGGGTGCAGGAGGCCGTTACCAGCGGGACTGCCAGCAATGACTTGAAGGGAGCTAAGCTCGAAGAGGGAATGGCAGTTTCATTTTGGGCGGGGAGCTCGCTGAGGAGCGCCACCTTGCGCTCGTAAGCATCCCGCAGTGCGGCCCGGTTCACATGAACCTCCCGGTCCATGCCCTTGGCACGGTCCCACCCGAAAATGCTGGTTATCTCATCCAGGTTGTTTTCAGCGAGGATGATGGCGCCGCGGTCAGCGGGTACCACCTCAAAAATCGACTGAAGAAGTCGGCACTGGATGTCTCCAAGACCCTGAAGTGAGCTGACCTCCGAGCTGATTCTGAGCAAAGTCTCCAGATCGCGCAAGGCGCGTTGCCCGGCCAAGGCGGGCGCCCCGGTCTCCAGGCGGTCTAATCCAACCGGAAGGCCGGCGGGCATCTCCAAAGTGGCGGACGGTGAGGATCGCCGGTCGTCAATGGCCACCCAGGTCGCCGCGGCCGACGGCTCCTCGCCCTTGAGCACCACGACGAAGGTGGATCCCCCAATCATAATCTGGTCGCCATGGTTCAGGTCGCGTTTCTTAATGGGGATGGAGTTGACAAAGGTTCCGTTGTGGCTGTTGAGGTCGGTGATCCGAAGCGTCCCATCCTCTACCTGAATGATACAGTGCCGGCGGGAGACGTACTGGTCATCAATCGACAAACTGCTGGAAGGCTCACGGCCAATGGTGAAGGTTTTTCCGGTTAGCGGATAGGCCGACCGCCGCAATGGCCCGGCAATGCTCACGAGTTTGGGAAGGGTTTCCATAGGTACTCACGAAATCCTCATTGCATCACTTTCGATGGAATTATACAGCATCCCGCCGGGCTCTTCATGTGTACAAACGGATACTTTGCTTGTATCCGAATGGACATTTCCCGGGCCGCAGTGGGCCATTGGTTATTGGCGGAGGCGGCCATTCTTGACCTTGTGGACGGAGTTATTTGGCTTGTCTGGTCAAGAGCTTAGCCCGGACTGGCATTTTTCTTCGGGTGGCCGTTCGAACATTGGCATGGCATATGCAGTAGGTAAGGGCAAATCGATTGAAGGTTGGGAGGGGGAAGGGGCAGGGGGGAAAGTTAAAAGCCGTAGAAACGGCTGGAAGACTCGCCGATGGCCTATTGAGCCAGTGATTCCGGGCTATAACCAGCGGAATCCTAAAGGCGAAAGGAGGTGAGCGTGACTAGGGAAGAGACAGACTGCCGGGCAGTTTGGTCCTCCTGAAAACCTTAAACAAGGCGTCACGCTACACTAGGGATCAGGGTTCTTTCTGAGGAGAGGGGGACCCTGATCCCACCCCCCCCGTTGGCATTTCTGGTTCCTCACTAAAATCTTAGGGTCCATTCCGGTTACACCCGGCACGGCCTCCCGCCTCCAAACCCCCATTCGGCAAAACGGGCTCGCCCGTCCATGCTTTACGCGGCTTCAGTCAGAAAGCGGAGGGGACTTCGATGTTTGTAACACCTTTCTCGGCAGGAAGCAAAGGAGGGGGCAGCCGTTCCTGCCACCGAGCGGCGAGCGTAATTTACTGCAGTGGTGCAATTGGCGGCGGGTCGGCTTCGACCGCCGCCCCAAGACATGACCAAAAGGAGGTCAAAATGAGAACCCAAATCGACAACTGCACCCGAAACTACTCGACGATGATTCTTCTAACGTCGCTTCTGATGTTCCTGCTTTCGTCGTGGGCAAACGCCGCGCAAGGCCATCTCAACGTAGGCACGCCCCACGGCCCCGGCGAAACGGTTGAAGTTTATGTCCACTTTCCTGGGGTGTTCCCGTACGGATCTGACTCCAATGGGAATCTTCTCGTGAAAGTTACCAATATAAAGAAGGGCGACAGTGCCGAAGTGAAGGCGGGAAAGATTGCAGCCGCGATCAACCACGGCTTCAATACGGATGTCGCAACGGTCCAGCACCTGCAAAACGGTAGCTGGCAAGTGAACCTTTCGTATAACAAGACCGGCACACTTATCGCTGGCAATTACAGCAGTCGGGGAGCGCCGAAAACTGCTAAGAAATAAAGACCGGCGGTCCTTGTCAGGACAGGCTCCGACCGCCGCTACAACGGCGAAACTTTACCACTACCACAAGCCGCTCTGGGCCGCCGGGAACCGGCGATCTGTGTTAAATTGAAAGGTCGAGCGAATGTCCAACCCAGCTATGAAACCTCGAATTTCCGTCGTGCAATACTTGAATACTGTGCCGCTGGTGTGGGGGATGATACGCGGCCAGCAACAGGGACTGTTTGACCTGGAATTTACTGTTCCAGCAAAGTGCGCGGATGCGGTGGCCTCGGGCCGGGCCGATGTGGGCATCATCCCGGCGATCGAGTACCAAAGAATCGCCGGCCTTGAGATCATCGACAGCCTTTCCATCAGCTCCAAAGCCGAGGTGCGGAGCGTTCTGTTGCTCACGCGGAAGCCGATTCAAAAGATTCGCACGGTGGCGATGGACGAATCCTCCCGCACGTCGGTGGCTTTGCTGACCATCATCTTGAACAAGTTCTACGGGCTTTCTATCACTAGCATTCCTGCTCAGGCTGATGCCGAGGCTATGTTGGCGCGGGCCGATGGAGCGCTGATCATTGGAGATCCAGCTTTGGCTTTTCGCGATTCTGCCGTGCGGGTTTACGACCTCGCCGCCGAATGGCGCAAATTCACGGGTTGGCCATTTGTATTTGCCGTGTGGGCGGGAAAGGCGGAGGCAAGACTGGGCCGCTGGGCGAGGGACTTCCAAGCCTCGCTGCGCTATGGTTTGGCGCATCTCGATGACATTGCCCGGGAATACGCCCCGCGCCACGGCATGACCCCAGGGGAAGTTAAGTCTTACCTGACTGAAAACATCAACTATACTTTAGATAAGGAAAACGTCGAGGGCCTGCGGTTGTTTTTCCGCTTGGCTTGCGATTTGGAATTGATCCCCGAAGCCCGGGAGGTGCGTTTTGCCTCTCCGGCTGGCTCCCGGCCGCAGCGGCCGGAGCGCCATGCCAAAAGGAACGGCGATGCCCATCACCAAAGCTCAAGCGCTCGAAATGTTGCGCTCGGATGATCTGATCGGGTTGGGGCTGGAAGCGGATGCCGTGCGCCAGCGCCTGCACCCCGGAAACGTCATCACCTATCAGATTGACCGCAATATCAACTACACCAATTTTTGCACGGAGTATTGCTCCTTCTGCGCGTTTTACCGGCCGACGGGCTCGGCCGAGGGCTACGTGCAGCCGCTTGAATCGATCTTCCAGAAAATTGATGAGACGATTGCGCTGGGCGGAAGCGGCATCCTGATGCAGGGCGGCCTTCATCCCGACTTGAAGATGGATTACTACGTCAACTTGATCTCGGCCATCAAGCAGCGTTATCCCAAGCTCCACCTGCACTGCCTCTCCGCGCCGGAGGTGTTGAACATCGCGGAGATTTGCGGCATGACCGTGCGTGATGTGATCGCCGGGCTGATGGATGCAGGCCTTGATTCCATTCCCGGCGCCGGAGCCGAAATCCTGGATGACGAAGTCCGCCACCGCATTGCGCGCCTCAAGTGCAGCACTCAGGAATGGCTGGACGTTCACCGCACCGCACACCAACTTGGCATGCGCACCACCGCCACCATGATGTTCGGCGTGGGTGAAACGCTGGAGCATCGCATCAATCATCTGGAGCACGTCCGGCGCTTGCAGGAAGAGACCGGTGGATTCACCTCCTTTATCCCCTGGTTTTTCCAGCGCGAGAATACTGCACTCGGCCACTTCGTAAAAGAAGAAGCCACGGCGATCGATTACCTGAAGATGCTCGCCGTCTCGCGCGTTTACCTCGACAATATCCTGAACGTGCAAGCCTCCTGGCTCACGCCCGGCCACAAAATCTGCCAGATTGCATTGAGATTTGGCGGCAATGACGTGGGCAGCATTCTGATTGAGGAGAATGTGGTGAGCGCCGCCGGATGCCGCAACACGTCTACCGAAGAAGACCTGCGAAGACTTATTTCCGACGCCGGTTTCCGCCCCATTAAGCGCGATACGCTGTACCGCACGTACTATCTGAATTGATTTTGGGCGATGTTTCGAAAATGGCCGTCGTATCGCTGCCGTCCCGGCGGCTGAGGGGGCGGCGCCCCGCTCCCGCCGTGGGCAAGAGGCCCACGAGACAGCCGGCAAGATGCCGGCGCTACGACGGGATACCAAGAACGAAGCCCCTGGGATAGCTCATCGGTTGCGTGGGTTTGCATTTACTACGCAATCGTCCCGCCGCAGCTTGAGCCGCTGCCTGCCGTGCAACCGAAGCAATGCAACCCGGTACGGATTTCGCGGCGGGCAAGAAGAAAAGCGTCAAAATCCTTCAAATGCGCCGGCGTCCCGTGATTGACGGGCATGTTGAGCATCTGGTTGAAATCGCAATCATAAAGCGTGCCATCCCACCCCACGCTCACCAGGTTGCGGCACATCAGGCTCTCAACGGTGTGAGGATTGAATTCTTGGGCGAGCAGCTCCATGTAGCCGTCGTAATTTCCGTGCCGAACAAGGTCTGTGAGGAATCGGCTGATGGGCATGTTGGTGATGGTGTAAAGGCGGTTGAAGACAATGCCAAAGCGGCTCCCTAATTCACGCTTGTAGTCGGCTTCGAGCTTCACCTGATCGGGCGGCAGCGCCGGACCCACGGGATTGTAAACCAGGTTCAGCGCCAAGCCAGTTTCCGGGAGGCCGTAGCCCAGGCGATTCAACCACTGCAACGCCGCAACGCTCTTCGCATAGACGCCCTTGCCTCGCTGGGCTTCCACATTAGATTCCAGATAGCAGGGCAGGGAAGCGGTGATCTCTACTTGATGGGCCCTCAGAAATTCCGGTAAATAATCCTTGCCCTCGACGGAGAAGACGGTCAGGTTGCAGCGGTCAATCACATGGCGTCCGAGGGCTCTGGCTTCCGTCACCAGAAATTCAAAGTTGGGATTCAGCTCCGGCGCGCCACCGGTGATATCGACATTCAGAATATCGTGCCGCTTGAGGATGCCGGCCACCAGCTCCGCCGTCTCGCGCGTCATGATCTCCTTGCGGGTTGGCCCGGCGTCCACATGGCAGTGGCGGCAAGTCTGGTTGCAAAGCTTGCCCACGTTCACTTGCAGTGTGTCAATGGCCGCGGCGCGCAACGGGGATAGCCCGGCCTCAGTCAGCTTTGCGTCGAATGCATTCATGATTGGATTGCTCTCCGGTTTGCAATTCGGGCGACCATAGGGTTTGTACCTACGAGCGCCATACCAATTTGATCCTGCGCCGATGGTACCGTGAAAAAATGACCGGCGAAAGGGGATCACGCAATATCCAGCACAATCTCATTTTTCCCGGCCAGCAAAGAGGCGGGCAGGGTCACGCGATCTTTCTGCAGTTCACCCATGGAAGCTTGACGCAGCGGTTGGCCGTCCGGCGGGTGAATGTGAACAATCACATCTGCATTGAAGCCGGGCGTGAGCCGCAGATTCACGTGCCAATGCGGCCGTGTGCCCTTGCTGCTCACGGATTCCGTGTCCCAACTGACCAGGCCAAAGCGCGTGGGACAATTTTCCACGTTAATCTTTTCGCCTGCGGCAAACCAGTGCTTGGGTGCGGCCTTTTGCAAGTGAATCACATCGCGGTCGTGCTCTTCGCAACAAAGCAGCCAGCGCAACGCGAGCGTCGGTTGCAGTTCGCTGTTCACCACCGCCGACCAGCCGTAAGGGCTGCCTTCGCCGGGATAGTTACCGGGTAGAAGCGCGTCCTCCGGAGAATAGCGGCTGCCGGAATCCATGGCATAGCAAAGGTTCGCGTAGAGGGCCAGAAGAAAAGGCCGGTAGTCCTCCTGGCGAATGCGGCCAGCGAGCGTCCCGTGCTCCATAAAGTTCGAGGTGCGCGGGTAATCGCCGTCGGTGTTCATGCCCAGAATTTGCTGCCCGGCGATACGGCGATGGATGAAGTGGCCTTCGTCGAGGGTGGCATCACCCCAATCGCTGGTCCACCAATCCATCATGTAGCGATGGTTTTCATAGCTTGATAGCTCGGTGGGTTTGCGCTGGGTATCGAAAGCGGTGAAGGGCGTGATGCCGGCGCGTTTCATTTCTGCGTTGCGGTCGTTCATCGTCGTTTCGAGTGATCGCTCGATATTCGTTCGCATTTCATCCGCAGTTCTGGTGATTTGCTCTGCTTCCTGCCGCAGCGTGTCATCCCGGTGCTCGGCGGCGGCGCGTTTCAGGCAGCGTGCGTGCTCGTGCAGGCCGCGCCACGTCCATGTAGCGTTCTGATAGTAATACGGATGCGATTCAGGAAAGTCATCGCGCGGATCGCCGTTGTCGGCTTCGGGTGAGCCCCAGATCAAGCCGTGGCGAGGATCGCCGGGCGGAAAAGTGGTTTTACTGTACTCATAACGTTGGAGGATGAAATCAATCATGCGGCGCAACACAGGCAGGCGGCGCTGGAGGGCAGCAAGATCGTGCGTGGTGTCATAAGCGCGCGCCGAATTTTCCAGGAACACTCCGGCGTTGAGCGGCGCTTCCACCTGATCCTGCGTGTTGTAAAGGAAGTTGCCGTCGGGAAGAATGTAATTTTCCAGATAATGCTGGAAGTAAGGCTCCACTTCGTTCGTCAGATTCCAGACTTGCTGCGCCCAAACAAACTCATAGTGAGCAACGGGGAAAAGGGCGTGGCTGCGCTCGGGAATCTTGGTGTAAGCGCCCTCGCCGATTTGATAGGTGGGATTCAGGCCGCGATAACTGCATCGCGAGAGCACAATGCCGGCACGCGCCGCATCCAGCAACCATTCATCCGGGATTTCCACTTTCATCCGGTCTTCGAAAAAGTGATGCCACTGGTTCCAAAGTCCGGCAAGGTTCGTGAGGAATTCTTCCCGTGTGCCATTCCAATAATGCTCCGTGAATTTAGCGGATGTCGCGGATGGGTTAGCGCCGGAATCTCCTGCCGGAATCAGAGTTCCGCTTGTGGTTGGCATCATGGCCCGAATACGGGCGAGTGGTTTCGCATCCGCGCCTGGAGGCAACAGTACCATCACCTCATAGCCCACCTGAAATTTGGGATTCCACACGCCGATGTCCGCGGCGGGAAGATAGCCACCCAGAAGCGTGCGCTTGCTGTAGCCATGAACGTATTGGTAAAGGTATTCGGAAGGAAGAAAGCGGTGCGGGTCAAAGAGGCGCCCGGTCATGTCGGGAGCCCACAGCGATTGCGGGTCCGAGCCAAATTGCCGAGAGGTTCCGTCCGCTTCCAACCATAAGGAACCCTTCGGCCCGGCTTCTTCGTTTGCCACCAGCGTCCAGCCGATCAATTCCGCTCCCAGCGCCGCCATGTTTTCAAAGCAAGGATCCTCATTTGAGTTCAGGATGTACTCGCCACACTTGTCAGGGCCTGGAATGTATTGTCGGGGCCGCGTGAGGCGCGCTTCGGGTGGGGCGGTGATGGGACGCGGCCGAATCCGGGAAATGTCTCCGATGCGTTTCGGGATGCGGGCGATTTCACCCATCTCGGTGACGTATACGATGGCGCCTTGATGAGTGACGTGCTTCTCAAACACCGCCGTCGCTGTCCCATTGAGCCACGGTAAAATGGCCACGAGCTGCCAACCGTTGATTTCCTCGCCCACTTTGAGGAGTTGTTCATGTCCGTCCAGGCTGGCCCGCGCGCTTCCGCCGGTGATGGAGGTTGCGCGCGGCGGCGTTGCCAAGTCTTGGCGCTCACCCGGAAGAAAAAGCGAGTATTCATTGGCGATGCTCGCCGGGGAGTGGCCTGGCGCGCCGGAGCTTGCCTGTTGCGAGGCTGGCCCCGCCGGCGAGCTTGCGGCAGCTTCCG